>DASSXG010000124.1:0-14140 GCA_035704085.1 Candidatus Acidiferrum sp.
CGTCCCCCTCACCAAAGATCGGAGTGTAGTGGCAGGTGTCACTAGTCAGGTCATTATGACGCTCGCCGATGGCAGACACGTCTCGATACAACCAGGTAGGCTCGACTTTCCGGTCCTGAGCTGATACTGCCGCCCCAATTGCCAAAAGCACCAATGGAAACGTTCGCATTTGCGAGTCCTCCACTCAATTCGTAACCGGTCCCAATCCGTGCGAACTATACCAAACGGTGCGCCAGATTGCGTTCCGCTGCGGGTTCTCGCCTGTCAGGTACGGGTAAGTGGCGTGATTTCGATGGCTGTATTAGAATGAAAACAAAAGTGTTGCGCGGTTCCCCGGTAGCTCAACGGTAGAGCATTCGGCTGTTAAGAAGGCAGTAAAAATCAAATAAGTGCTGCCTCTGGTGTCGCTTACAGCCGAAAAGGTCGCGCAATCACCCTTTGAACTGGACCGAAGTTGGACCGAATTGGCTGGGGTGAACCCCTAAGATGGCACAGTTTTTTTGGACACAGCTTCCGCTTTCGTAAAAGTGTTCTTGCATCTCCTAGTAGGAGAAGGGCTCTGGGGAAGGGGGCGATATCGCCCCCTTCCCCAGAGCTGCGGTCGAATTTTCCCGCCTGTTCTCGTTTTTGTTCTCAAAGAACCGCATGGATGCGCTTCGCGATTCGGTCTGAGCCGCTGCCTGTTGCTCAAATTCTTCCGGAGGCCGATAACCCAACGCGGAGTGCAATCGCTGCCGATTGTAATACTCCTCTATGAACTCTTCGATGTTGGTCCGCAAGTGTTCCAGGTCGTCGTATTTGTTGGCGTAGATTTCTTCGCGCTTCAGCGTCTTGATGAAGCTTTCGCAGCTGGCATTGTCGTAGGGGTTCGCCGGTCGACTCATGCTCGGAACCATGTGGTGCTTCTCGAGGATGTCTATATATTCCGCGCGAGCGTATTGCAGCCCGCGATCCGAGTGGTGCACCAGACCGGGTTGCGGCTGTCGGCGCTCGATGGCTTGCTCCAGCGCTCCAACGGTGAGCCGCATCGCCAGAGTATGATCCAGCGCCCAGCCCACCACTTTGCGAGAGAACCCGTCCAGGATCACCGCCAAATAGACAAACTCCGCTTTCAGCCGAATGTAGGTGATGTCCGCTACCCATAGCTGATTGATCCCGGTCAGTTTCATCCGAGCCGCTAAGTTCAGATAGATCTCCAACTTGTGGTTTGAGTCCGTGGTGACCTTGAAGCACTTCGGTTGTAAGGCCAGCAGGTTATCTTCCCGCAGGATCCGCACCACGCGTTTGTGGTTCACCTGCATTCCTCGGCGACGAAGCTCCGCCGTAATGCGTCGATACCCGTAACGACGACGATGCTGCAAAGCAATCTGTTGGATGACCGATCGCACCTCGGTCTCTTCTTCGACTGGTCGCTTCTCTTTCAGCGATCGATAGAAACTTCGACGGCTGACCGGAACCAACTGGCACATGCGCTCGATACTCGGGCTGCCTTGCAAAAGCATTACTTCTCGGATCTGCTCGTAGATTCCGTCTCGCCAGTTTCGCCGCGCTTCTGGCGTCGAGCCTCGACTTTTTGCAAGGCACCTTTGAAAAAATCCACCTCTAGGGTCTTCTCCGCCAAAAGCTGTTTCAATCGATGGATTTCTTTGCGGTGCGCGGATGCGTGCGTGCTAGGCCGCGACGCTTCTTGTCCTGGTTCAACCATCTCCAGCTTCTTGCGCCACTTGTAGAGACATCTCGGTCGTACCCCGAGTTCTCGCGCTAACTCACTGACGTCTTCGCAAGTCTCCATGCGTGCAACCGCCATTCGCTGAAATTTCCGGGAGTATCTCTTTCTCTTCACAGCGTTTCCTTTCCCGGAAACTGTGCCCAATCTTGTGTGTCACTTCAAGGGTTCACTCCACTCTCAAAGGAGAAAATATGAATGGAGTAGCTTGGATTAACCTTGCTCGTGGTGTGTTCATTGCCGTGAAAATCTGGGTAGATCCTGAATATGAGCGGGAGCGAGACCTGATCATTCAGGACTTTCAGCACAACGTAGTCCGGCCCTTTCGGCAAGGCTACTACGGTGCTTCACAACCAAAGAGAATGCTGGTCAGAAAGCCCTTCAAGATTGCTCTCTACATCTTGCTGGCTCTCGCTGCGATCTGCATAGTCTTGGGAGGTCACCAATGAGCAAACGAGTCTTTGTCTGCGTCTCCGGTGGAGTAGTCGATGAAGTGATCGTCCCGCCAGAGACCAATGGCACTTGGACAGCGATCGATTGGGACAATATCGAATCTGATCCTGCACGCGAATGGAGCCAGTTCGATGAGGAAGATCGCGCGTACGTTAAGGCGAATTATCCTGACGACTACGCGAAGTATTTCGCGACGCTCGAAAACAAATAAACCAACCTGTTGTTCACTTCCTCTTGAGTCGTCCCTAGAGCGACAAACCCTCGGCGGTCGACCCTCACTGGTATAAGGCTTGGGTCTTACTCCCACGTGATTCACGTCCTCTTTTATCACGGCTGCAGCTTGGGCCGGTTCCAGTCCCGTCGCTCCCGCCACATCATTTTTCACTCTTCTTGCATTGTCTTTAAAAGAGAGGGGCTTTGGCCGCCTGACAGCAGAGGCTGATCTCAACATGGAGAGAGTTGGCTTTCAGAAGTATTCGGTTAACAGTCAGCAGAATAACTTAGTCAGAATTCGCCGGAGCTAGGCTAAACCGAGGAAAGCTAGTGAATTGCAGCAAAATCCGGAGCGTAACTTCCTCAGTTTTCATTCACCCTTTTTGCCGCCGTTCTCCACAACTGATACTACGTCTGTACTACGTTTTCGTACTTGAATACTATCCATCGGTGAAGTGTTTAGTTAGTTCCACGGAGCCACGTTTGCCACAAGTTGTCCCTGGAAGAAATAGCGCATCGCAAGGTTCAAGAAGTTGAGGAGAGCATCCGTCGTTCGCAGCCCACGCGGCTACCTGCGAAAAGGACGCCAGGGCCACGCCTTGCAAGTAACAGCGCTCTGCTTGGTTAGCGTGGTCCTGGGTGAACCTGTCCCAATTGGGTTTTTCCGGTGTCCCGGTCTACTTGTCGGCAAACCGCCGCTTAAACTACCCTCACAATTTTGTGGGGGCGCAACGAGTGTGTTGGCCGGCAAAAACGCATAGGCAGCCGTTTGAACAGTCGTCCGAGGTGCGACACCGTCCCCCGCAGTGATTTGGATTCGGTTTCTTGTTAGCGCCGGCGGCCGCATGCGCTGCCAGCGCCAAGACCACGAGTAAAGCGAGATTTCGGACTAACCTTAGAATCGACATACTTCCTCCTTATGACAGTTGTTCATGACTTTCCGACGAACTTCCAAGCGAACGTCCACATCAAGACTTAGGCTTACAAGTCTTGCAAGGCGCTCGCAGGAAACTTTGCTGTTTGGATTCGGCGCTCGGCGGCTTGCTGATGGCTGCGATAACTTCTGCTTCCTCCGCGGCCGGAAGCTCGCCCATCCAGACTTTGGAGACTAGCCCTTGCTCATCGACAAGCATCAGAGTCGGAGTGGCTTGTACTTTCATCTGGCCTAACTCAAAGCCCGCAACCACTTCGAGCGTGAGCTGCTGTGTTTCCACGACCTGACGCACGACGGCCGGATCGTCCGGAAACACGGCGATGAGATGAACGCCGATCTGGTTCGATTGTTCCAATTGGGCGAGCTTGCGGTAGAACGGCATGCTGGCCTCACAAAAGTGACATCCGTTTCTGAGGGCGAGAACCAGGGTGCGGTCGTGGGCCTTCCAGTTGTACGCGTGCAGGCCAGGGAGTTGGTCGCCAGCTTTGACTTCGTTCGGCGCCGGGCCACGGGAAGCGAACCGATCCATGAGAAAAACCGACCCGATCACCACGGCCAGCAAGATGACGACTACGTTGGCGGCAACCTCGATTTTATTTTTCATCAACGCTACCTCCGTGCCTTGAGTAAGGCATAGTTGTTTTTGAATTCCGCGGCGCTCGCCGACATGGTTCGCGCCGCGGAGCAGAACTATTTCGGTGCCGGAACTCCGAATCTGCGATTTCGCTTGCTCAGCAGGGCGCGCATTCGATCTGTCATTTCTCTCGGCGTCAAGTTCGCTGATGTTGCTGCCGTGTTCGCCGTAGGGATGGGCGCTGCACTGTTCTGGACGGTAGCGGCGTCCACGAGGCTGTAATCACAGCCCGCGATGTCCGGATGATTCTCGTCGCAGGGGATGAGTAGGATCGCGTGCTCGTCGCCATTGGGAAGTCTTCCCCTTCCGGCGATTTCCCCGCGATCGTTTATGAGATTGCCTCCAAACACGACTAAGCCAGAACCGGGAAGGACGAGCTCATCCAAGTCGATAATTGGCCCGCCGTTCTCCCACAGCCATCCATGAAGATCGAGACCACCAAAAATAAATGAACCGCCGACGATCTGACCTTGTGAGTTGATGCTGCCAGCCTCACTGGCCGGGTCGGTGCCTATGGTCCCTAGATCAGTCATTACGCCGTTGCGCCAGAGAAATGCGTGGCCGGTTTGGTCACCTGCAAGGTCAGAGAAGCCGACAACCTCGCCCGCATCGTTTATCCAGTTAGGGTGTCCGTAGGTCCCCCCTAGCGAGCCCAGGTCCTTCATGCCTTCCGCCTTACTCCAAATAAAGGGGTGCACGACCTGATCTCCAGCTAGGTTCGAGACGCCAATGACCTCGCCCCGGTTATTGAGAAAAAATGGAGCTCCAAACGTTCCACCCAGGCTGCCGAGGTCCGTCATCTTGCCGTCCTCCGGGCTCCAGAGGAACGGGTCCACGGTTGGCACCCTAGTCGACGGATTTGCGACGAAGCTGGTGTAGGACCAGCCCGCAACCTCTCCGTGAGCATTGTTGATTAAGCCAGCGCTGTCGGGGCCTCCGAGTGTGCCTAAATCACGCATGAAGCCGTTCTGCCAAAGGAAGGCGCGCGTCTCGGTTGTGCTGTTGGAAAATAGAGCATTGTTGGCGAAGGTGAAACCAGAACATGGAAAAAGCCCGGTCTCCAACACTTTGCACGCAGCTTGGGGGGCATTTGCGAAAGGATCGGAAGTGGCATTCGTCGCAGCTCCCACCACTTGACCACGATCATTGATCGCGTTTGCGTTGCTTGCATTTCCCCCAAGAGTTCCGAGATCGATGACCTGGTCGTTCCGCCAAAGAACGCCACGCACTTCCGGGGCGCCAGTAAGCGGATCAATTGAACCGTTCTGTGACTGGCCAACGATTAGCCCATAATTGTTGACCGTATATGCAAAGCTGCTCGGGCCCCCTGGTAGTGTGCCGAGATCGGTCGTTACACCGTTCTTCCACACGAACGCGTGGTCAACGAAACAGTCAAAAAAGCAGTTTGGATCGGGAATGGGTGTATCAGCCACCCCGGTAGCTGTGCCTCGATTGTTCAACCCCGCAGACGAGGGAACACTATACTGGCTGGCGGGTCCGCCGAAGGTGCCCACGTCGAAGAGCTTGTAATGGTGGTGCTTTGTAGTGGCTTCCTGCGCGGCGGCGTTTGGAGCTGCCATGCCGGCCAGCATTGCCAGGATCGTGAATAACGTTACTGCGACAACGGAACTCCATGGCCTGAATTTCATACGGTCTCCTTCTCGCTTTCGATTGGAGGAGGAACTGAACTGAGCAGCGATCCATGACCTGATGCGGTTCCCGGCATGCGTGACACAATTGAAAGCGTTCGGCATTGCCGGGAACATCGCGCCGTACTAGAATCTGCGCTGGTCGGGATCCGGATCGCGTTCCATCCATTCCTCGCTCGCAAATGCACCGTAGCGTGGTTGGAGTTTTGAAGTCCTTCCGAAGTTCCGGCAAATTTCTGGCAGACCGTATGGCGTTGCAAACCAAGCACTTCTACGCGTTTGGGCCATTTCGCTTGGATTCCGAGAAGCGCGTGCTGGTGCGTGACGGCACGGCGGTTCCGCTGGCCCCGAAAGCTTCCGAAATACTTCTTGTGCTGGTCGAACAAGCTGGCCACCTGGTGGACAAAGACGCACTGATCAACCGGGTCTGGCCTGATGCCTTCGTAGAGGAAGGAAACCTCAACAAGAACATCTTTTTCTTGCGCAAGGCGCTAGGGGAATGGGAACCCGGAAGGGAATACATCGAAACCGTTCCCAAGCGCGGTTATCGGTTCGTCGCGCCCGTAAGCGATGTGACTCACGCCGAGAGCGCCCCGCGGCAGCGATCTGCCACGGCAACAAATTTGATCGGCAAGAAGGTTTCGCACTACCGCGTGCTGGAGATCTTGGGTGGCGGCGGCATGGGTGTGGTTTACCGGGCGGAGGATATCAAGCTGGGACGGCGGGTCGCGCTCAAGTTCCTGCCGGAAGAGTCCGCCAAGGATCCTGCGGCGCTCGGCCGCTTCGAACGGGAAGCGCGCTCAGCTTCTGCACTGGAACATCCCAACATCTGCCCCATCTACGAATTCGGAGAACACGAGGGGCAACCATTCCTCGTGATGCAATTGCTCGAAGGACAGACACTGCGGGAATTGATCTCTGGCGCGAGCCCTGGAAATCCACCGCTCGCGATCAACAAACTGCTTGATCTTGCAATTCAAATTGCAGCCGGATTGGACGCGGCGCACCGCCTGGGGATTATCCATCGCGACATCAAGCCGGCAAATATTTTCGTCACCAACGACGGCCAAGCGAAGATTCTGGATTTTGGTTTGGCGAAGCTTGCACGCCTTATATCGGGCACGGAGGATGACTCGGATCAGGGCTCTCTCGGCGACGGCGCAAAGGAAGCTTCTCGCGAAAGCGGGCCGGCGGCAACTCCCGATGCATTCCTGAGCCTGACCGGCGTGGCCATGGGCACGGCGGGTTACATGTCGCCGGAGCAGGTGCGCGGCGAGAAGTTGGATGCACGGACGGACCTGTTTTCCTTTGGTTTGGTGCTTTATGAAATGGCGACGGGGAAACGCGCTTTCGCGGGTGACACCCGGCCTGAGCTTCAGCAAGCCATTCTCACAAAGTTGCCAAGACCGGCGCGGGAGGTGAATCCCGCACTCCCTGCGAAACTCGAAAAGATCATTGGCAGAGCACTCGAGAAAGATCGCGAGACTCGCTATCAGTCCGCCTCGGAGATGCGCACGGACCTGGAGGCGTTGAAACGGGAAATCGAGCCGAAACATCGCGCTCGGCGGTGGGAAATGGCAGCAGCAGTCGTCATCCTGCTCTTCATTGCCGGCGCAGCTTTCTGGTTCGCCAAACACCAATCCGCTGCCAAGAATCCTCCAGTGGAAGTGAGGCTGCGGCAACTCACCAGTAACTCCATCGAGAACGCCATGAGAGGAGGTGGAATTTCCCCCGATGGAAAATACCTGGCGTACATAGACAGGTTGGGGATGCATATTAAGCTCATCGAAAGCGGCGAGACGCGGACCATTCCTCAACCGGACGAGCTCAAGGGCAAGTGGGTGGACTGGGAGATTGGCCCGTGGTTCCCTGACGGCACGAGGTTTCTCGCCAATACCCATCCGCCTGGTGGTGATGGCAGTAATTGGACATCCGAGGGAACTAGCATTTGGATTGTCTCCCTGCTGGGTGGGCCTCCTCGTAAACTTCGCGATGCAGCCTACGCAGATGCCATTTCTCCTGATGGTTCCACCATCGCTTTCAACGCCAACCCGGACAAACTGGGTGACCGCGAAATCTGGTTGATGGGATCGGACGGATCCCAGGCACACAAACTCTACGAGGCTGGCGAGAACGGTGTGTTTGGGGGCCTCTATTGGTCCCCCGATGGACAGCGGATCCTTTACGATCAAGTGGACAAAGTGGACCAACGCCTATTCACCCGCGATCTGAAGGGAGGGACTCCCGTCGCGATACTTTCAGCCGCTCAGGCGAAAAGACTGAATGACTTTCTATGGTTGCCCGATGGCCGGATAATTTACGCATTGTGGGAAACGGTCCCCGAGGAGGGTACCTGCAACTACTGGCAGATCCGCATTGACCCGCGTAGTGGCAAGCCCGTCGAGGAATCCCGCCGCATCACGAACTGGGCAGGATTTTGCGTGGGCGGCACAAACGCTACAGCGGACAGCAAACGGCTTGCGTTTCTCGAGTGGAGAGCCCATACAAACGTCTACGTGGCTGACCTTCAATCCAACGGGACAAGTATCACCACCCCAACTCGGCTCACCTTGGACGAGGGTTGGAATGAGCCATTAGGCTGGGCGCCCGATGGCAAGGCAGTTCTTTTCTTCTCCCGACGTAACGGACAGACTGAAATTTTCCGACAGGCTCTTGGACAGGACACTGCTGAACTCGTCGTCACCGCGAAGGAGGGCGAGCGCGTTTTTGGCCATGCCTGCGTGAGCCCAGAGGGTTCCTGGGTTCTGTATACAGTGCGCCCTAATCGGAGAGATCCCCAGGCCCCGGCAGCGGTCATGCGTGCCTCAATAACGGGAGGATCTCCGCAGATCGTGTTGTCTGGTGACATCAACGGTGGGCAGCGATGCGCCCAGTCCCCAGCAACTTTGTGTGCCATCGCTGAACGAAGCGCGGATGGCAAACAACTTGTCTTCACAGCATTCGACCCTTTGAAAGGCCGCGGACACGAACTGGCCGAATTCAAAACTGAAGCGGCTGGTGAGTATCGGTGGGATCTGTCTCGCGATGGTGCCCATATCGCCATTCTCAAGAAACTGGAAGAGCGACTCCAAATTCTTTCGCTGAACGGCTCGGCACCGCAGGAAATCACCGTGAAGGGATGGAATTTTTTGACCAATGCGGCTTGGACGCCAGATGGGAAGGGTCTGTTGGTCTCCAGCTTCAATGAGCGAGGGTCAGTCCTCTTGAATGTAGATATGAGTGGTAACGCGCGCATCCTGTGGGAGCAACCTGGCGGTATCAACACTTATGCCTTGCCTTCCCCCGACGGCCGCCACCTTGCCATGCTGAGTTGGACCAACAATACCAACATGTGGATGATGGAAAACTTCTGAAAATCGCTCCTTGGGTCGGGATTCGTTTTACGCAAGTTCTCCATCGTCCACGTTACTCGCCACCAGCAGCGATCTGCCGCGTTGGCGTGGTCCTGGGTGAACCTGTCCCAATTGGGTTTTACCGGTGTCTAGTGCGACTTGGGCATGCAGCGAGCGCCAACGCCGAAATCAACGCATGCGCAGCCCTTTGGACAACCACCAAAAACACACCCTCCACCGCAGTGAGGGTTCCCATATCCACGATTGTCAGCATCGGCAGCTGCATGCGCTGCCAGCGCCAACACCGCGAGCAAAGCGAAATTTCGGGCTAACCTCAGAATCAACATATCTTGCCTCCTTATGGTCAACTTGTCCCAGCTATCTACGGAAAAAACGCCAGGGCCACACCTTGCAGCTAACTGCGTTCTGCCTCGTTGGCGTGGTCCTGGGGTGAACCTGTCCCAATTGGGTTTTTCTGGTGCCTAGCGCCCCGGGTGGTTGGGCACGCAACTAAAAAAGACGCACACGCAGCCCTTTGAACAGAAAGGTCCGAATGGGTCACCACATGGTCCACCGCAGTGAGGGTTCCCACCCCCATGCTTGTCAGCACCCGCAGCCGCATGCGCTGCTAGCGCCAACACCGCGAGCAAAGCGAAATTGCGGACTAACCTTAGAATCGACATATTTCCTCCTTATGATCAACTTGACCGAGCTATCTGAACGAGAACGCCAGGGTCACGCCTTGCAAGCAACGGCGCTCTGCCTCGTTGGCGTGGTCCTGGGATGAACCTGATAAAGTTCAGGGGACGCAGGTACCTTGGCCGTGGGGATCGAGAAGAGCGCATCGGCCGCAGACGTTTGGACAATCCGCTGCCTGGTGACACGTTCTAAAGCAGCGACCGTGCTTGTCAGCACCGGCAGCTGCGTGCGCTGCCAGCGCCAACACCGCCAGCAAAGCGAAATTTCGGACTAACCTTAGAATCCACATATCTCCTCCTTTTGACAGTTGCTCCTGACTTTCCGACGAACTTCCAAACGAACGTCCACGTCAAGACTTAGGCTTACAAGTCTCGCAAGGCGCTCGCAGGAAACTTTGCTGTTTGAATTGGGCGGCCGGCGTCTTGCTGATGGCTGAGATGACTTCCGCTTCCTCGGCGGCCGGAAGCTCGCCCATCCAGACTTTGGAGACTCGCCCTTGCTCATCGACGAGGATCAGAGTCGGAGTGGCTTGCACTTTCACCTGACCCAGCTCAAAGCGCGGAAGCACTTCGAGCGTGAGCTGCTGTGTTTCCACGACCTGATGCACGACGGCCGGATCGTCTGGAAACACGGCGACGAGATGAACGCCGATCTGGTTCGATTGTTCCAATTGGGCGAGCTTCCGGTAAAACGGCATGCTCGCCTCACAAAAGTGGCATCCGCTTCTGAGGGCGAGAAGCAGGGTGCGTTCGTGGGCCTTCCAGTTGTACGCGGATAGGCCAGGGAGTTGGTCGCCAGCTTTGACCTCGTTCGGCGCCGCGCCAGGAGTAGCGAACCGATCCTTGAGAAAAACCGACCCGATCACCACGGCCAACACGATCACGACTATGTTGGCGGCTACTTCGACTTTATTTTTCATCATCGCTACCTCCGCGCCTTGAGTAAGGCAGAGTTGTCATTGAATTCCGCGGCGCTCGCCGACATGGCTCGCGCAGCGGAGCAGAACTATTTCAGTGCCAGAACTCCGAATCTGCGGTTTCGAGCGCGAACTCGATCTGTCATTTCGGTCGGTGTTATACCCGTTTGCGTTGCTGAAGTACTCGCCTGAGCAATGGATGCTGTATTGCTTTGGACCGTAACCGCATCCACGAGGCTGTAGTCGCAGCCCTCAATGTTTGGATGATTGTCGTCGCAGGGGATCAGCAGGATGGCACGAGAATTTCCGTCCGAAAGTACTCCCTGGCCGGCAATTTCCCCGCTGTCATTGATGTTGTACGCGCCTGCCTCACAGCCGTGACACGACGACAACGTTATACCGGACCCTGGGAGAATGAGGGTCTGCAGATCAACAATGGAGCCGTTCTCCCACAGAAAGGAGTGGTAGACCGGGCCTTCGCACGAGTCATCGCGGTTGACCTTGGTACATGGTAGGGTAACTCCCACAGCCTGGTCTTTCGCGTTGACGCTGACGGCGTTGCCGGCGGTGTCATCGTAGAGGAGCCTGAGATCCGTCATCACGCCATTCTTCCAGACAAAAGGATGGTGGAGCTGTTTTTGATTGCCCGGAGCGCATGCCGTACAAATCGCCGTGACGTCCGACTTTCCAGAGACGTGGCCGGCGTTGTTTAGCCACTGCGCCGTGGTGTTAATCCCTCCCAACGTGCCAAGATCGGCGACCACGCCTTTGTCCCACAAGAACGAATGCCAAGTCGTGTCCCCAGTCAGATTCATCGTGCCCAGCACCTGGCCGCGCTCATTCAGCCAAGCAGCGATGCCAAACGTTCCCCCAAACATATCGGGAGGGGACCCCGCGACGAGGTCGAGCATCTTGCCATGCTCCCAAAGAAACGGGTGAACGGTAGGGCCGCCGGTCGCAGGGTTGACATTGAAGTCCACGTCGCTGCTGCCGGCGACCTGTCCGTTCTCGTTGACGAAGAAGGCAGCGCTATCCGGGCCGCCCAAGGTTCCCAAGTCTTGCATGGTTCCGGAACGCCACAGAAATGCGCGGGATTCGGTTCCGTTTCCATAGATGAAGAAGTCGCTATAGGGAGCTCTGGAGGGGAAGGGATCAGTGGTCAAGTTCTGGGCGGCTCCGACTACCTCGCCCCCGCTGTTGACTGCGCCCGCTCCGCTTTCAATGCCACCGAGTGTGCCCAGATTGACAATCTTGCCGTCCTTCCATAAGACAGCCAGAGCCGCTGGGGAACCCGTGAGTGGATTGAACGCATTGTCGAGGGATGATCCCGCGACAAACCCGGTGTCCGCGATCCAAATCGCAAACACAGACCATGCGCAATCAAAGCACGGCGTTTGGGCTCCGACCGTGGGATTTTGGGGCAACACTCCGAGATTGGTCTGGACGCCGTTCTGAAAAAGAAAGTTGTAGTTGACCAGGGGGCCGGCAAAACCGAACGGATCGGGAATGGGGGTGTCGCCACTCCCCAACACCGCCCCTGTGCTGTTGATGACCCTATTAAACGGAAAGAGCGGAGGATTACCTGGCCGGTCAAGGCTGCTCGTGGGCCCTCCGAACGTCCCCATCTGGATGAGTTTGTAGTGATGATGTTGCGTGTTGGGATTTGGTGTCGAAGTGTTCTGGGCGAGCGATATTGGTGGCATCGCTAGCGCTGCTAATCCCAAGGCCAGCGCTGCCAGGACTCTGAGCTTGTCTTTCATCGTATCCTCCAACTGAGTTTCTTCTGAGGAGCGAACGGGCCGACTGGACCACATCCCTCACTCCGAGAATTCTTGTGCGGACCCACCCTGCGCTAGAGGGGGAACGAGGCTCAATGCAGGCGACCTCACGGCTGGGTCACCTTTTCATCACCGGGGCAACCCTTTTGCTGGTAATGCCTTAGGGGATAAGGCGACTGCTAGTTCACCCAGTTCTCTGACTCACTTGCGATATGATTGGGCTGCGCCTGCTGCAACATCCCCTTGACGGAGGTATCTTCCATGCCGGGAGCGGATCGGCCGCTGCACCTTGCCCGGTTTGAGAGCTTCGAGCTTGACGTGCGCGCGGGAGAATTGCGCCCGCTAGAGGGCGCCCCCGTTCGTCTACCCGAGCAGTCGCTCCGCATCCTTGTGCTCCTGTTGGAACATCCCGGCGAGGTCGTCCAGCGGGAAGAGATCCAAAAGAAACTTTGGCCGAACGACACGATTGTTGAGTTTGAGCACAGCATCAGCGCGGCCATGAATCGGTTGCGCCAGGCATTGGGTGATTCCGCCGACAAGCCCAAGTACGTAGAGACTCTCGCCCGGCGCGGCTATCGCTGGATGGTGCCAGTGGAGTGGCCGGAAGGCAGCCCAGCGATACAGCCCGGTGTTGCCGAAGCTGCGGAAAAGAAAACGGCGGAATCACCTGATGGCAGACTAATCGGCAAGAAGGTATCGCATTACCGTGTTTTGGGGATCCTGGGCGGCGGCGGAATGGGGGTCGTGTATGAAGCGGAGGATCTGAAACTGGGTCGCCGGGTTGCCTTGAAGTTTTTGCCCGAAGAATTGAGTGCTGATCCTGCTGCGCTGCGCCGTTTTGAGTCCGAAGCGCGCTCGGCTTCGACCCTCAACCATCCCAACATCTGCACGATTTACGGGGTCGAAGAATTCGAAGGGCGACCCTTCCTCGTCATGGAGCTTCTGGAAGGCCAGACACTCCGCGACTTGATGGTCACAAGCGAACCGGGGAAACCCGCCGTGGAATTCACGAAGTTGGTTGACCTCGCCATTCAAATCACGGCGGGATTGGATGCGGCCCATCAACAGAGCATCATCCATCGCGACATCAAACCTGCAAACATCTTCGCCACCAGCCGCGGCCAAGCGAAGATTCTCGATTTCGGTTTAGCCAAGTTGTCTTTTACCGAAGCCACGGCAGCCGATTCTCCGGCCGCGGATCATCGCGAGAACGGCAGTCCGCGCGAACCAATGAACAAGACCGAGGCCCTCCCCGCGTCGAGTCCTTTCCTTAGTCGAACCGGAGTCGCGATGGGTACGGCTGGTTACATGTCACCGGAACAAGTGCGCGGCGAAAAATTGGATGCGCGGACGGACCTGTTTTCCTTCGGTTTGGTGCTTTATGAAATGGCAACGGGGAAACGCGCCTTCGCGGGTGACACTCGGCCTGAGCTTCAGGAAGCCATCCTCACGAAGACGCCAAGCCCGGCGCGGGAAGTAAATCCCAAGCTTCCCGCGAAAATCGAAAAAATCATCGGCAGAGCACTCGAAAAAGATCGCGAAGCGAGATACCAGTCCGCCGCGGAGATGCGCACGGATCTGGAGCCTTTGCAACGGGAGATCGAGCCGAAACATCGCGCTCGCTGGCGAGAATTGGCCGCGGCAAGCGTCGTCGTACTACTCCTCACGAGCGGGGCTTTCTGGTTCGCTAAACGCCGGCCCGCTCCCACGAATCTTCCATCGGAATTGAAGTTGCGGCAACTCACTACAAATCCCACCGAGAACCCTGTGACCGGCGGGGCGATT
>DASSXG010000064.1:0-52539 GCA_035704085.1 Candidatus Acidiferrum sp.
CTGGCGTTTTTTCAACGAAAGATTGTTGTTCACGAAAAGCTGTTTTAGCCCAAGGCAGGTTTTCCGCTGCAGGAGCAAGCACTGAGAACGAAATTATAGATTTGTACCGAAGCGGATTACTTGCAGGCCTACCTTACGGCCATTGTGGGAGAATCTCGCCACTGGAACCTGGCCTTCTACATCGTCAAAGGGTGTGTAACGTCGATACTGAAGAAATGCATTGGGGCAGCGAGCTGCGCCAGATCCCGATTAGTCGCCGGGTGCCGCACCCCTGCGGTTTTCAGGGTGCGGTTTTTTCTGCAACAAAGATTTTTCCGCTTGTATTCCAGTCCCGCGTTGGATTTACACTGGCACATCCCCTCAATCCCCCGTTACCTCTGCGCCGCACTGTACTTTCGGGCAGGCGATTTCCACAGCTTAATTGGGAGAGGATAGGTTTCGCCCGGCACTGAGAAAGTTTTTATGGGTTAAGTATCCGAATCAGCCGGATTGGGTAATACCGCCGGCTGAAAATACTGACTCGCGCAAGAACGTACGCTGGCGAGTCCAATGAATAGCGCGAGCGGCGTAGGAAATTGGGGGAATGGTTCGAATGGCTTTGGACATAGAACAATGGAAAAGTGAACTCTCCGGCGGAGGAACTGCCGCGGAGATTCCCACAGGCGATGAGTCCATCGGAATCTCGTTGCTGGAGCTTGCCGAAATCCTGGATCAACACAAAATCTGGGTGGAATCGGGCGGCGAGTCCGGCGCGAAGGCAGATTTCTGCGGCGTAAATCTTGCCAAAGCCGACCTCACCGGCGTCAACCTGCAAGGCGCCCACTTGCACAGAGCGAACCTTGTGGGCGCGGACCTTTCGATGGCCAATTTACGCGGCGCGAGCCTGGTGCGCGCCGATCTCCGAAATGCCAACTTGTTGGGAACGGAGCTTCGCGGCGCGAATTTAATGGGCGCCAATCTATATGGCGCCGAAGGACTGTGGTTTGGGCGCCTTGGGGGCACGAATCTATTCGACGCAGTGCTCCCGGAATCCATCTCGGCGGTGGACAGTTCGAAAGCGATCGGCGATGCCACGAAAATCGCGCGATGGTTTTATTTTCTTACCGTGGGATTGAGCTTCATCTGCTGCCTGCTCATTGCATTTACAACCGACGTTCGGCTGCTGCTGAATTCGTCGGCCATCCCGATCGGCCGATTTGGCAATCTTCTACCGATAGCAGGTTTTTATCTGGGCGGGCCAATGGTTTTGCTGGCGCTGTCACTTCGCTTCCAGTTTTTGCTGCTGCGTTTGTGGGGCAGTATGGCGGCGCTTCCCGCCGTTTTCCAGGATGGGCAAACGCTCGAGAAAGACGGCCCGTGGTATTTGATGGGGCTGGTGCGGCGGCATTTCCGCTGGCAGCGCGACAAGCAATCGGCGATGACCACGTTCGAAACGGCGCTGTCCACAACGCTGGCTTACTGGATCGTTCCGGCAACATTGTTCTTCTTCTGGGTGCGCTATCTTTCCCGGCAGGATTTCCGGGGAACGCTTCTGCACGTCTTGCTAATCACGCTTGCGGTGGCGACGGCGACAGGCCTGCCTTTTGTCGTAACGCGCGTGCTGCGGCCGGGAGACATCCGGCTGCCCAAGTCAAAAAATACGTTCCGCGTCGTCTTTGGAACCACGCGGGCAGCGCTCGTAGTAGGCGGCATCCTACTCTTATTTTCAATCGGCATTAACCGCGGACTCCCTTACGATAAGAGCGCGGGACAAAACGACTCTCCTTCCGATGTACGACGTTGGGGATCGATGGTATTCCAGTCGGTTGGCTACCGGCCGTACGCGGACCTGACGGAAGCAACGCTGTCGTCGCCTCCTCCCCGCGGCGCGGCGTGGACGGAAGAGACCGTCGAGAGAATTAACGGAGCGCGGCTGAATCAGATGAATCTTCGGTTTGCGCGCGCTTATCGCGCATTTTTGGTAAACGCGAAATTGTGGCGCGCGAACCTCGAGGGTGCGTATTTCTCCGAAGCGGACCTCCGCGGAGCGAACCTGCGCGAAGTGCTGCTACGCTCCGCGACCCTGGACCGTGCGCAAATGAATCGGGCAGTGCTTGTATCCGCGAACGCCACTGGCGCAAATCTGGTGGCCGCGGACTTGCGGCTCGCGGATCTTTCTTACGGGACATTCGAAAATGCGTTTCTTTCGAATGCCAGGATGGCGGGTGCCTCGCTCTACGCCGTCAATTTGCGGAACGCTCAATTGCTGCGAACGGACCTCTCTCGCACGGACATGCGCGACACAAAGCTCGAGCACGCCGTGCTCTCGTTCGCAAATTTGGAGCAAACGGATTTGTCCTCCGCCAAGCTCGGCGGGGCGGACCTCACCGGCGCGCAGTTAAAAGGCACCATTTTACTCGATGCGGATTTGAAGAAGGCGGACCTCCGCGGCGCGTTCCTCGCGGGCGCAATCCTGCGCGGCACGGAAATGGACGGCGCCAACCTCGCTGGCGCGGATCTGCGCGGCGCCGCGGGAATTTCGTCGTCACAAGTGTGTTCCGCCCTGCATGGACGCGCCGCGTTGATGGATCCCGATCTCGCCGCAGAAGTGCAAGTGCGTTGCGGCTCTGCCCAGTAACTCGCGATCCCGCGTCACGACGTCCGGTTAGTTTTCAGATATCCGACTGGAGTGAAGCCGTTCGAACCGTGAGTGATCCGTTTGGCACGTTGCCGCGATCGGTGACAAGGTCTAGGGAAGAGGCTGGGTGACGCGGAAGAATTTGCGGCCTTCGCGCGCGATGTAAACGAATTCGACAGAGGAAGGACCGCCGTCGGCACCAACGTTCCTCCGAAAAACCCCGGCCAGCACACTGTCGTAAGGCGCGCTTTCCCAGCCATCGATGACCACCGCCGATTTGTCTTTCTTCAGTCCGCCGTGAACTACGTAAGCGACATGGCGGCTATCAGGGCTGAAGGTCAAGTCGCCGAGCCCATAGGTGTCGTACAAATTGTCTTCATGACCGTCGACCACGACGCGTCGCTTCGCACGCTTTGTTGCGCCCTCCGAATAATTCTCGCCGCCCGAAACCGCAACATAGGCCAAGCGTTGGCTGTCCGGACTAAACGTGATCTGCTCGGCGAAGTATTTGCCTAATGAAAGAGCGTGGTAACCAAGCGCCTTAGTCTCGGCGACGCTTTTGCCGTCCAGAGTTCCCACGAACCCGCCATTCGCCCAGTTCACGTAAGCGATGTGTTGGCTATCCGGACTGAACTCCGGCCCTGCGAGGAGCTCGTTAAACTCAAACTTCGGCTGTCCGTCTACGATTAGGACGCGCTCCTTTTTCTTTCCTTTGGCCCAATAGGCCAAATGTAGGCCGTCTGGGCTAAAGACTGGAGGGCCAGCAGAATCGAACTCCGGTCCTTCCTTTCCATCGGCGACGATCAGTTCACTGATGACATAAACTTCGGATCCACTCGTCCCTTTCTTTGTCTGGCGCTTCGCCCAATATGCCAAGCGCTTGCCGTCGGGACTGAAGTAGGGTGGACTGATCTCCATGAATTTCGGTCCGGAGTCAGCTCCCTCAACCATCGCCCACTGTTTTTCAGACTTACCGGCATAGACTAGCCGGTGGCCATCCGGTCTGAACGCGGGCGCTGCAACTTCCTGAAAGCCAGGCCCTTCCACGCCGTCCACGACCATGCGCCAGAGTTTCTGGCGTCTCGCTGCATAGCCCAATCGCCGCCCGTCGGGGCTGAAAGCAGGGCCGCCCACTTCCTCGAAATCCGGGCCTTCCTTACTGTCGATCATCATCAAAGAAGTTTTTCCACGGCGGATCCCATAGGCGTGCCGCTGAAGAGTATCGCCTTGCCAGAACCAGGAGCTTCTCTGCATCGCTTTCGCAGCGTCCGTTGAAGTTGGCGCCACGTTTTGTCCCAGCCTGGTCGAATACATGGTGAACAGCATCGACATAGCATCAACCCCATTGAGCAGTGCGCCTGCACTACCCGGACCGTAAGGGGCCGGCGTCCACGGCGGCCCTGCCGTGGGGTGCGGGTAGCGCGACGGGTCCGGAACGAGGGCGTCAAACTGTGGGCCCAACTCCTTCTCGTCGATCATCTCCCTCCACTTGCCACCGCGCTTGACGGCGTAAACGACGTGCTGAGCACTGGGGAAGCTGAAGCGGATCTCTTCGATGGATTCAAACGCCGATCCCTCCTTTCCGTCTACGACCAAAACCCACTGCTTGCCGCGCTTGATTTTGGCGGCAAATCTCATCCCATCGTTACTCAAGACAACTTCTTCGACTTCCTTAGGTTCGTCGGATAATTCACCGACCAAATCCTCTTTCGCGGCGGGAAGGGCCACCGGCCGGCTCATCTCGGCCGCCTGTGGGTGCGGAGAAGCGGGGGCTGAGGAAACAGGCAGCAGCCAAGCCATCAATGCAAAGAGCCCGAGAAGATTTATTCTTGTTTGTCGCATAGAATCCTCCTTCCTGTTGCGGCCTTCGCGGGCCGGATAGCTCACGGCTTTTTCACAGGTTGTTGCGGCTTGATCGGATTTGGCTGGCGTAGCTGCTTCAGCTGCTTCACGATTTGACCGGCGATATCCGGCGCGGCCCGGATGCAATCCCAGGCGATAGACTTTCCCGCCCCTACAATCATGCCAGTCTCTATGTACGTCATCCGGTAGGTGCAATCCCAGCTCATCGTGGGGCGCTCCAGAGTGATCATCAGGTCTGCGCCAGGATCTTTCAGCAGAACCAGTCCCATCGCCTGGAAGTCTTTGTTTTCGAGAAGCTTCTTTTCGAGCGGCTCAGACGGAAATCCGGACACTGCACCTCCTGGTTTGGGTTTGATGTAAATCGTTCGCGCACGCCTAGCTATTTGCTTGGAGTCAGGCGAGGCAGAATCGGAGGCGGGCTCTGCTTCCATAGTTGGCGACCCGTCAGCAGAAGCAGGCGGCACTGGCGCAGAGGAAGCCACTCTCGAAGTTGCGATTATGTCATTTGCTCCGAGCTTCAATCCGCTTCCCGATCCGTAAGGAGTCGATCGGGTGCTGAGTGTGAGTCCAATAACGCTTTCGATCGGGATGGCAAAATTCAGGTTTTGTCCCTGCGTCGAGCCGACGACCAGACCTAACGCGTCACCTTGGGCATCTACCAGCGCGCCGCCACTCGATCCAGGCGAAACCGACGCAGTGAACTGGAGGAGCCTGTAGCCGGAGCCCGCACCTGACACCTCGTCTGCCATTCTTATCGCGCTCAGGATGCCGGAGCTGGCCGTCCACGGCAGTGCGCTCGGATGGGAAATAACGAAAAGGCTCTCGCCGGCTTTCGCCGCGTCCACTTTTGCGATGCTCAGAGTCGGCAAGCCGTGCGCGGCAATCCGCAAGGCCGCGACGTCTCTTCGATCGTCGAATCCGAGGAGCTCAGCCTTGTCAAAGACTTCCCCGTTTTTCATGCGGACTTGAACCTGCTTCGCATCCTTCACCACGTGGTAAGCCGTGAGAAACACTCCATCAGATTGCACGATCAAACCCGTCCCCAACGCTGTCGGTTTTTCCCCGCCCTGTCCGACAAGAATCAGAACAACGGATGGAGAAACGCGTGTGACTACTTCTTCCGATGTTAGGGCCTGAGCTGGCTGGGAAGTTTGGGCCTGAGCCGGGCCAAGAACCGACAACAGCAAAGCAGTTAAGACCATTAACCTAAGGTAGAAAATCCTTTTTTGTTGGCGCATGGAATCCTCCGTCAAGTGCAATTGAACAGGCATTAGGCAATTGAGGGACCAAAGCAAAAGAACTTGGGAGAGTGGTTAAAGGAAAGAAAAGGCCGTGAAAGGAAGCGGTTTGACAATGTCCACCGCCGCTTACATTGTCAGGATTGTACTCCCACACTGTCGGAAATACATTGCATTCCTGCGGGTGCAGACGAGGATCTTGATGCACTACCCTACTGTTGCGCCTCAATTTGGCCACGGAAGTGCAACTGTCCTGTGCTGGATCGCAATGGTTTACAGCCATCAGAATACGAACAATTAGGACGGCGGCGGTGTCTGGATCATGGAAGGCGCAGAATGCGCACTTCAAGGAGGACTGCCGCCATGAAAAAAACAGGAATCGGCCTTGCTTTGCTTGCCACGATACTCGTGACCTGCGCGGGCGTACATGCGCAAACGCCCAACTCCAAAACCGCACCGGTAACGCTCACACCCGATCTATCGAAGCTAAACATCGAAAAAATATTGCAGCAGGTGCAGACCACAAATGTTCAGGCAAGCAGCGGCGAAACATCGCCTTTGCAGGTTGTGGCTGAGTTTCTGCAACTGCAACCCGGCCAAGTAAGCGAACTCGCGCAACTGCTACAGGCCCGCCAGACGACTCTGGCGCCACTGTTTCAAACCGCGCAAAACTTAATCCAACAGCTCGGCAATTTGCTGAATTCCGGGGGAAACCCGGCGCAGATCGGAGCTCTTGTCGTCCAGATCCATGCGTTGCAGCAGCAAATGACCGTGGCGCAACAGGCCTTCCTCACACAATTCAGCGCCATCCTCGACGAGGCACAACTGCAAAAACTTCAGGGCGTGCAGATTGCCGCACAGTTGCAACCGATACTTCCGGCGTTTCAGCCGATTTTTCTTTTCTGATCGAACGGGCTTTTCTGACTAGAAGGGCCTTTCTGATTCGAACGGGCCGCTAGCTACGGCGGGAGGTCGGCTGGGCCGGCCTCCCATTCTTGCGGACGAGTGGCCCGCTCCGGAAAGCGGCCCCTACAGGGGCGCAGGAATCTGGTCAAGCGTGTTATTTTTCTGAACGAACGGCCGGGCTGCGGTGTCTATCCATCAAGGGGTAAGAGAGGCGTGACGGGCGCGTGCGTGAGTGCGTTGATTGCCAGAGCCGAAACGCAGAGTCCCGAGGCGGGATTTGGCGAGCGCATCGCTGAGAATCAGAGGCGCGTCTTCCAGATTGCCTATAGCGTCCTGGGCAATTCCGCCGACGCCGAAGAGGTAGCGCAGGAAGCGTTCTTGCGGGCCTATCAGAAGTTTGACTCGCTGCGCGAAGCGGAGAAATTTCGCGCCTGGGTAAACCGCATCGTTTTCCGGCTGGCCTTGAACCGCAAGAGAGGCTACCGCCGGCGGCTGGCACGCGATACGGCCTGGCACAGCATGGAGACGCCAACGATGGTGGATGGCGCGAAGGAAGTGGAGCAGCAAGTGATGCTGGACCGGCTCCGAAGAGAAATCGAGCGCTTGCCGAAAAAATTCCGCTGCGTCTTGCAGCTTTCGCTCGTGGAAGAGATGGAGGCTGCCGACGTGGGTGCGGTGCTCGGGATCCCGGCCGGGACCGTGCGGTCGCGCCTGCACACGGCGCGGAAACTTTTGCTGGAAGTGATGCAATGAAGAATGCGTGCGAAAAATGGAGAGAACAGTTGCGGGACACTGCACTGACGAGAGCAGCGACAAAGGATCTGGAAGAGCATCTCCGAAGTTGCAGGGATTGCGCCGCGGAGCTGAGGGACCTGGAGACGCGCAGGACGCGACTGGACACTTTGCTGCCACTTGTGGCGCGAGGCTCAGAGCCATCCGCGGATTTTCGAGCACGGGTGCTTGCTGCGGCTGAGGCCATAGACAGAAGAAAGCACGGGCGGCGGTGGCGATACTGGACATTGGCTGGCACGACGGCGATGGTGGCCGCGGCGGTCATTATTGGAGTGAATTGGCACCGGCAGACGGGGTTGCCCGTTTCGAAAGAAGAACTCGCCGCCGCACAGAAGCTGGCGGACTGGCGGGCGCCCAGCGATTCGTTGCTTGAGACTCCAGGGCAGGAGATTTTGCGAACGACGCCGAAACTGGGCGAATCGTATTTGAATGTCCCCGTGAAGAAGGTTGAGGAGGAATAAAATGAAAGCGGGAGTTTTATGTACTTGCGCCTTAGTACTACTCGCGGCTGGAACAGTCCGAGCACAGCAGCCCGATCAGGATCCCATCGGGCAGAATTTGTTCGCTCCCGAACTCGTGATTCAGCACCAGGAAGCGATCGGGATGAGCGCTGAGCAAAAAGATTTCTTCAAGGCGGAAATCCGTCAGGCACAGCTGAAATTCACGGAGCTACAATGGAAGCTGCAGGATGAGATGGAAAAGCTGGTTTCGCTCGTCAAGCAGCCGCGCGTGGACGAGCAGCAGGTTCTTGGGCAACTGGACAGAGTGCTAGCGGCGGAACGCGAGATCAAAAAAGAGCAGGTGACGCTGCTGGTGCGAATCAAAAACAGATTGACACCCGAACAACAGGGCAAACTCGCCGAGCTACGAGGCAAGCCTGCTAACAAGTAGCCGTGGCGAACGCAACTCAGGAAACAACGGATGCGACCTGGCTAGTGCCTATCGTCTTTTGCAGGACTTAGGATTCCTGGCCGAAGCGCTTGATGTCTTCGGGGCCTTCCCTGAGCGGTTCGATGTTGCGGCCTTGAACGAGTTCGCGAATCTGCGCGACGATATCGGGATTCGCCAGCGTGGTGATGTCACCGGTATCCATGTGATTCGAAATGGCGGCGAGGACCCGCCGCATGATCTTGCCCGAGCGCGTTTTGGGCATGTCCGGAACGATGTGAATGGATTTCGGGCGCGCGATTTTGCCGATCATGGTTTCAATGGTAGAGACAATTTTGTCCTGGATAGCCTTGTTCGGCAGAATGCCGGGCTTCAGCGATATGTACACGGTGGGCACGCGGCCTTTCACCTCATCGACTACCGGAACGACCGCCGCTTCCGCAATTTCCGGAACTGTTAAGCACGCCGATTCGACTTCCTTGGTGCCGAGGCGGTGGCCGGCGACATTGATGACATCGTCCACGCGCCCGAGAATGCGGTAGTAGCCATCGGCAGCGAGGACCGCTCCATCAGCGGCGTAATACGGCCAATCGCGCCAATCCTTGCTTTTCGAATTCTTATTGTACTTTTTGTAGTACTGATTGACGAAGCGCTGCGGATCGCCCCAGATCGTTTGCATGATACCGGGCCAGGGATTTCGAATGCAGATGTTGCCGGCTTTGCCAGAGCCGGCCTTCACTTCGTTTCCGTTTTCGTCCCAGATCCCGGGATAAATACCCAGGACGGCGGGGCCGGCACTGCCGGGTTTCATCTTGTCCAGCGCGGGTTTGGTGGAACAGAGAAACCCGCCCGTCTCCGTTTGCCACCAGGTATCGACGATGACGGCTTCGCCTTTGCCGACGACATCGTAATACCACTTCCAGACTTCGGGCTCGATGGGTTCGCCGACGGTGGTCATGTGCTTGAAGCGGTAGTTGTATTTTTTTGGTTCGTCGGCGCCGGCTTTGCGCAGCATTCGAATCGCGGTCGGTGAAGTGTGAAAGATGTTGACGTCGAGGCGTTCGGCGATGCGCCAAGGGCGTCCAGCGTCAGGGAATTGCGGGACACCTTCATAGAGGACACTTGTGGCGGCGAGGGCCAGCGGACCATAAACAATATAGGAGTGGCCGGTGATCCAGCCGATGTCCGCCATGCACCAGTAAACGTCTTCGGGATGAATGTCCTGGTAGTATTTAGCGGTCCCGGTAATGTAGGCGAGATAGCCGCCGGTGCGATGCTGGCAGCCTTTGGGTTTGCCGGTGGTGCCGCTGGTGTACATCAGGAAGAGCGGCGCTTCCGCGTCTTGCGATACCGGCTCGACCGTTTGGCCGGCGTAATCCTTTAAAACTTCGTCGACGAAAAAATCGCGGCCCATGATCATGGGGGATTCGGAAGTATATTTTCCCGGATAGCGCTTCCAGACGAGAACCTTGTCGACTTGCTGGCCTTCTTTCTTCGCCGTTTGCACGGCAATGTCCGCGCTGGCTTTGTGATCCACCCATTTGCCGTTGCGATGGTAGCCGTCGGCGTAGATCAGCACGCGGCTGCCGGAGTCGGCGGCGCGCAGTCCGCACGCTTCGCCGCTGAACCCGCCGAAAACAACCGAGTGAACGACGCCGAGCCGCGCGCAGGCCAGCATGGTGATCGGCAGCTCGGGAATCATGGGCATGTGAATGGTGACGCGGTCGCCGGTTTTCAGTCCGGCAAAATCGCGCAGCATCGCGGCGACTTCATTCACCCGCTTATAGAGTTCTTGGTAGGTGATGACCGTGGCCGTTTCGGCCTCGGGCTCGGGGACAAAAATGATCGCGGCTTTGTTTTTATATTTGGCGAGGTGGCGGTCAACACAGTTGTAGCAGGCATTTAGTTTGCCGCCGACAAACCACTTCCAGAAGGGCGGATTCGCGGTATCCAGCGTCTTGCGCCAGGGCTTGTCCCAATCCAGCAAGGAAGCGTAATGGTCGAAGCATTTCGGGAAATTTTTTTCGCTGAATTTTTTGACGAAAGCAGAATCGGCGAGATTCGCTTGAGCGATGAATTTCTTGGAAGGGCGAAAGTACTCTTCCTCTTTCCAATGCACGGCAATCTGTGCTTCGGTAAGATGCTTGCCCTTCGGTTCTTTCGCATTTAGCTTCGGTCGAGCTGTGGCCACGACGGTAACTCCCTTTGGAAGGCTAAGTTCGATTACAACGCGACTGCGAGGGACAGACTAATTCGGCCAAGCTCGCTTCAAGGATAGAAGGAACTCGCCGAATCGATGATGCTACTGTGTGGGTACGTGAGTCAATCGCCTGATGCTGGCGCCACCTGCCCGCCTACTTCTTCCCAGATTCGATGACCGTGTGTTTCCTTCAGCAAAATGGACCCGACCACGAACGTCACGGCGGCCACCGTCATCGGGTACCACAGACCCGCGTAGATATTGCCGGTAGCCTCACACACATAGATTCCAATTAGCGGTACTAGGCCGCCAAAAACTCCGTTTCCTATGTGATAAGGCAACGAGAACGCCGAGTATCTGATCTTTGCCGGATAGGCTTCCACGAGATACGCGGCGATTGGCCCGTAAACCATCGTGACGTAGATTACCTGAATGAAAACCAAAAACGTTAGCAACGGCACGTTGGGGTTCGGCGCAACCGGAGCCGGAACTTGTTTCCCGCTTGCATCCGTGGTCAAAGGCGTCAAAGTTGGGGCGTGTGTGACTGGGTTCCTTTGCGACTTGAAGCTCACTACGTTATTGCCCGCAGCGCTCTGCATACCATGGTAGATCGGATAATAAGTAACCACCGCAAGCAAGCAACCGGCCATGATGATCTTCTTGCGCCCGATTTTGTCAGAAAGCGCTCCAAAAACCGTGAAGAAAGGCATTGCGAACAACATGGCCACTGCCACGATGATAAAGGCCGTGCGCAGGTTGACCCGCAAAATCGATTGCAGATAGAACAACGCATAATATTGGCCCGTGTACCAGACCACACCCTGTCCTGCAGTAGCCCCTAGCAGCGAGACCAGGAAGAGCCTGAAGTTTGGCCACTGCGTGAAGGCTTCCTTCAGCGGCTGTGCAGAGCTCATGCCCGTGCTCTTGATCTTTGTAAAGATGGGCGATTCCTTCATCTTGAGGCGAATGTAAAGCGAGATCATGACCAGGATTACGGAAACTAGGAACGGAATGCGCCATCCGTAGCTCTGGAAATTTGCTGGCGTCATGTAGAACTGGAGCAGGATCACGGTGATGATGGAAAGGAACAAACCCAGCGTTGCGGTAATCTGAATATAGCTGGTCCAGTAGCCCCTTTTGTTGTCAGGAACGTGTTCCGCAACATAGATTGCGGCACCTCCGTATTCCCCGCCCAACGCTAGTCCTTGGAAGATACGGATGCCGATCAGCGCAATGGGAGCAAACCAACCGGCTGTGGCGTAAGTGGGCATCAGGCCGATGAGAAACGTTCCAAAACCCATGACGGTGAGAGTGACCAAGAAGGCATACTTGCGGCCGACCAAGTCGCCTATTCTTCCAAAAAAGAGCGCCCCGAACGGCCGCACCATGAATCCAACTGCGAAGGTGGCAAGGTAAGCGATAAAACCGAACGTAGCGTTTCCAGGCGGGTAGAATTTCTGAGACAGTACGACCGCAAGGCTGCCAAAAATATAGAAGTCGTACCATTCGATCATGGTGCCCACAGAAGAGGCGAGAATTACGCGCCATATGCTGAATTCGGGGGTGCCGCTCACTGCGATTGCATCTGCACGGCTGGCCATGCGTCCTCCTGTTGACTTCGACCTGGATGCCAAAGTGTAGCCCAGGCGATCGCTTTCAGTGCGCTGTCTTGAGACACACCTATAGTTGCGTGACTCTTCCTTCCACTCGAATTCCTCCACGTAACTCACGCTTAGGGATGCGTGTCAGGGATTCGGCGGCGGAAGCGCCTGGAACGTCCCGTTCATATACGGGTCGGCGGTGGTTGTCAAGAAAGGACTTCGGAGGGAACGGGCTCAGAGACAGCGTGCGTGAGAAGCGAAGAGGAAGCCTGCAGGAAGTCCGTTGTTGGGGCACGTTAGGCTAACTTCCGGGAGTCATGATAGAAAATAGCCTTGAATTTTCACGATGCCATTTTCCTGTTCTTCGCCGGGGCTCTTGGAGGGGGCATCAACGCCGTTGCGGGAGGAGGCAGCTTCGTTGCGTTTCCCGCGCTGTTGTTTACCGGGGTGCCGCCGGTGCTCGCGAATGCCACCAATACGCTGGCTCTTTGGGTGGGAACGACCGCGAGCGGTGGGGCCTATCCTCAAAAACTGAATATTCCGCGCCGCGTCATGATTCCGCTGGTGCTCACGAGCGTAATCGGGGGGCTGGCGGGGGCGTTCCTTCTCATCAAAACGCCCGCACAGACTTTCCTTCATGTGCTGCCGTGGCTGATGCTGGGAGCAACGCTGCTGTTCGCGTTTGGCAAACATCTGACGGGACGAATTTCTGCGGGAATTTCACGCGACGCGAGCGCTGGAGCGGTGACGGGAGCGTCGGTATTTGAGCTGCTGGTGGCCGTCTACGGCGGATATTTTGGCGGCGGAGTGGGAATCATGAATCTGGCGATGCTGGCGGCGCTGGGCATGAGCGATATCCACGCGATGAACAAGCTCAAGGTGATGTTGGGAGGAATCATCAATGGCGTGGCGACGATTACGTTTATCGCCACCGGCGCAATCGTCTGGCCGCAGGCGTTGGTGATGACTGCCGGCTCCGTTCTGGGAGGCTATTCCACGGCGCATTTTGCGCAGAAGCTGCCGCAGTCCTGGGTGAAATCCTTCGTGATTCTGGTGGGAGCGGCGATGACGATCTATTTTTTCTTTCGCGGCTACCGCTGAATTGGTTTGCAGAAAGAATTCCGGCGGATTGATTTTTCTTTTCCGCATAACATCTTTTGATATAGTCCGCGCTGGCATGTCCCCTACCAAAAGGTATCTTCTAAAGAAGAACTCATCGTGACTCCCCTCACGCGGAATCAGATTCGAGGATTCTGGGCTTCATGGGGAGGGTGGGCGCTGGACGGCATGGATTCGTTTATCTATGCGCTGGTGTTGGTGCCTTCGCTGCGAGATCTGCTGCCGCGTTCCGGCATCGCCGCCACGAAAGGGAACGTCGGATATTACGGCGGGCTGCTCTTCGCGCTGTTTTTGTTCGGGTGGGGGCTGGCATTTTTGTGGGGGCCGCTCGGCGACAAATTTGGACGCGTTCGAACGCTGATGCTGACCGTGGTGTGGTATTCGGTGTTCACATTTCTCAGCGCACTTGTTTCGAACGTGTGGCAGCTTGCGGCGCTGCGTCTGCTGGCGGGGATTGGCATAGGCGGCGAATGGGCGATGGGAGGAACATTCGTCGCAGAAGAATGGCCGGAGGACCGGCGGCGGGCCGGCGCGGGATTCATGCACACCGGCTATTACGTGGGGATTTTTCTGGCCGCGATTCTCAATTACATGATAGGCGGTCATTTCGGATACAACGCGTGGCGCATGATGTTCGCGGTTGGAGGATTGCCGGCGCTGCTGCTGGCCTGGGTGCGCCATGGCGTGACGGAACCGGCGCGGTGGAAACAAAAAGAAAGCGTTGTTCGAACGTGGCGGATCTGGCGGCCTTTCGTGGCGCTTTTTTCTGATGCGCTGCGGCGCAGAACGATTCTGAATTCGTTGTACATGCTGGCGTCGATTTGCGGATTGTGGGCGGGTACGGTGTACGTTCCAGCGGCGGTGACGTCGCTCGCGGAAGCGGGAGGACGCGTTGGCCCGCAAGCCGCGCAACTGGCATCGCACGCCACGATGCTTGTTTCGTTTGCGACCATTCTCGGATGCCTGGCGATGCCGTGGCTTGCGGAAAAATTAGGGCGACGCGGGGCGCTTGCTTGTTATTTCGCGCTGATGATGGCGTTCATCGCGCTGACGTTCGGAAAAGTTTTTTATCTCGGCGCGGCGGCGCTGCCATGGTTTTTTGTTTGTCTGTTTTTCCTGGGATTTGGTGGAGCGAATTTCGCGGTGTACACACTGTGGTTGCCGGAGCAATATCCGACGGAGTGCCGTGCGAGCGCGTTCGCGTTTTCGACATCTTTCGCGCGATTTGGGGGCGCAGGGATCACGTTCCTGGTTGGAGCTGGGGTGCAGCATTTTCAATCGCTGGGAGCTCCTGTTGCGCTGACGTCCATCGCGTTTGCGATTGGCTTGCTGCTCATTCCCTTTGGCGCCGAAACGCGCGGACAGTGCCTGCCCGCGTAAGCGCGGAGCGAGTGTAGAAAATGGGTGACGTAGAAACAAGAATCTTTCCCATCGAAACGTTGTGCGAATTCAGCACGCGCGTGTTTCTGCATTTTGGTGTTCCCCGTAACGATGCGATGCAAGCCGCCGAAGTTCTCGGCGGCGCCGATTTGCGAGGCATTGATTCGCACGGAGTAGCGCGGCTGCACACGTACTTCGACATGTTCACGCTGGGACGGATTAATCCCAAACCCGAAATCAAAGTGGTGCGCTCGACGATGAGCACTGCCACAGTGGATGGCGGCAATGGCCTCGGGTTGGTGGTGGGGCCGCAAGCGAATCGCATCGCCATGGACATGGCGGAGAAATGCGGCTCGGGTTGGGTCAGCGTGCGGAATACAAATCATTTCGGGATTGCCGGCTATTACGTGCTCAAAGCGCTGGAACGCGATTTGATCGGCTGGGCGATGACCAATTCCACCAAGCTAGTGGCGCCGTTGTGGGGCGCGGAACGCATGCTCGGCACGAATCCCATCGCCATCGCGTTTCCCGGCAAAGAAGAGCCGCCGATCGTGATCGATATGGCCACGAGCGCCACAGCGTACGGAAAGATCGAAATTGCGCGGAGAAGACAAGAGCCGATCCCTTTGGGCTGGGCCATTGAACGCGGAGGCCGCGGCACGACGAATCCGAATGGAATGATGGATGGCGGAGCGATGCTGCCGCTTGGTTCGGATCGCGAACGCGGCGGGCACAAGGGCTATGCGCTGGCACTGATGGTGGACATTCTCTGCTGCGTTCTCAGCGGGGCGAACTGGGGGCCGTTTGCGCCACCGTTCGCGCTGCGACAGGAAATTCCGAAGCGCAGCGTGGGGAAGGGAATCGGGCATTTTTTTGGGGCGATGCGAATCGATGGATTCATTGACAGCGATGAATTTAAGCGCCAGATCGACGACTACATTCGCGTGTTTCGCGCGACGAAACCGGAGCCAGGCACGAACGGGCCGCTGATTCCTGGCGATCCGGAGCGCGAAGCGGAAAAAGTGCGGCGCGAGCATGGCGTGCCGCTGATTCTGCCAGTCGTCGAGGAGTTGCGGGACATTTCGCAGAGGACCGGCATTCCATTTGAGTGACCCAGGCAAGTCTTGGAGGACTCGATTGCAGTGAACAAGCCTATGTTGACGATGAGATGCTTCGCTGTGCTCAGCATGACACCGCTTTGGCTTGTTAGGTTGCCAACAGAGTGATGATCTGCCATCGGCATCTAGCCTCGAAGAGAATCGGGCGACTCGCCGCGGATCGAAGCATCCAGGAGTTGGATTGTGTGGACCACAGGGGTCTTCAGGCCTTGTCGCGCGAGGGAAGCTTGAAGTTGCAACAGACAGCCGGGATTTCCGGTGGCCACGACGTCGGCTTTCAATGGCGCGATGAGCTGCGCTTTGCGAGTTCCGAGAGCGTTGGCGGTGTCGGGCTGGACGAGATTGTAGATTCCGGCGGAGCCGCAACAGATGGCGGCTTCGGGAATTTCCGCAAGACTCAGAGCGGGAATGTTTGAAAGCAGAGCGCGAGGCTGCGCGCGAACACCTTGCGCGTGCTGCAGGTGGCAGGCATCGTGGTAGGCGACACGAAGATTTAACGGCTGGCGCGTGGCGCGAGGCTCGAGTTCGGCTAAAACTTCGTTGATGTCTTTGCATTTTGACGCGAATTGCTTCGAACGGTCTGCATAGGCGGGATCGTCTCGCAGCAGATGGCCATATTCCTTCACATTGGAACCGCATCCGGCAGCGTTGGTGACGATGATTTCCACGTTGGCGCCCTCGAAGGCGTCGATGGTTTTCTTTGCGAGTTCCACGGCTGCGGATTCTTCGCCGGCGTGAACCAGCAGAGCTCCGCAACAGGGTTGCGCGGACGGCGCGACGACTTCGCAGCCTTCCGCGGCCAGGACGCGAGCGGTGGCCGCGTTGACTTGCGGCAGGAATTCCCGCTGCACGCATCCGAGGAGCAGCCCGACGCGGCGACGTTTTACACCGACCGCGGGCGTGACTTTCGCGACCGATTCGTAGGCGCCGAGTTTCGGCATGAGGGAATCCAGCGCTAGCATTTTTTTGGGGAGCAATTTCAGCAAGCCCGAAGCGCGCAGGATGGCTTGCAATCCGGATTTTTGATAGGCGAGCAGCGGGAGACGCAGCAGGCGCATCCGATCCGGGCGCGTGAAAATTTCAAAGACGAAACGGCGGTGAAGTTTCTCGCCGCTTGAGCGAGCGGTGTGGCGTTCGATTTGCGCGCGGGTGGCTTCGATCAGTTTTCCATAATCAACCCCGGAGGGGCAGGCGGGCATGCAAGCCATGCATCCGAGGCAACTATCGAAGTGGCTGACCCAGGTGGAATTCATTCCCGCGGCGCCATCGGCGGCGAGCTTCATCAAGTAGATCCGGCCGCGGGGCGAATCCATTTCCTGGCCCCAGAGAACGTAGGTGGGGCAGACGGGAAGACAGAAGCCGCAGTGCACGCACTTGTCGATGATGTCGGTGGGTGGCGGGTGGTGTGGGTCGAAAGAGGAGATAGTTGGCGAGTTTGGAGTTGTGGTCATTGCGGAGGTCGTCGCCGGGTGGCAGTTGAGAAGGTACTCGATGCAGGTGCCGTGAAGCAATGGCGCCTGCCCCGCCAAGACGATTTGGCGGGCACAGGCTGAAGCCTGGATACCGATTCAGATGCCGGCGAGGAAGCGGCCGGGGTTCAAAGTGCTAGCGGGATCGAGTTGGTGTTTGAGGGATTTCATTAGCGCCAGGGAGTCACCGGGGGTGCCCCAGGCGTCGAAGAGCGGCATTTCTGACGGGCAGTGGAGAACGACGAGGGAACCTTCACGACGTTCCAGTTGCTCGCGTAATACTTCGAGCGTGGCGCGCAAGGCCTCGGTTTGGCCTTCCAAACGAAGCCATGCAATCCCGGTGGCATGGAGGAGCGCTTTCCAACAAAGCCGATTTTCGCCAGCGGCCTGAGATAGCAAGTCAATCGTGCGTGCCATGCTTGCAGGCAAGATACTGATTTTGGCGATAGCGAAAGGAGCGGCCAAGGATGCTGACGGTACTGGACGAGTAGAGGTAGACGGCAGGGATGCCGGCGCTATGGGATCGGAAGACGACCAGAGGGCTTCCCGGGCACCCCAGGTGGATGCGGGGGCTAAAGTGATGATGGCTGGGGCGGCGAGAGTGCGGAGTTGAGATTCCTGGGCGGCGAGGCCGGCCTCGGTGCCTTCGAAGAGGATGTCAGAGACCGGCTGAGTTTTATTTGAGAAGCGCGATTGCAGCGCGGTGTGGGCGAGCTTGGAATCCTGGATGGCGAGGACCAAGTGCTGGGTGTCTTCGGGAGTTGCGGTGGAGATGGAAAAAGAGCGCGCGTTGCGGGGAAGCGGATGGAGGCGGAAGACAGCGCGTGTGATGACGCCGAGAGTGCCGAAGGCTCCGGTGACAAGCTTGGGGAGGTCGTAGCCGGCGACGTTTTTTACGACTTTGCCACCGCTGGAGGCGAGGGTGCCGTCGGGGAGGGCGATTGTGACGCCGATGATGAGGTCGCGGAGTGAGCCGAAACGGAGGCGGAGGGTGCCGCTGTCGTTGATGGAGAGGATGCCGCCGACGGTGGCTTTTTCCGGCCAGAGCGGATCGAGAGCGAGACGTTGGCCGTGTTCGGCGAGGGTTTCCTGTAGTCTTTGGATGGTGCAGCCGGCTTCGACGGTGACAGTAAGGTCGGCCCAGGCGTGCTCGATGATTTTATTCAAGCGCGTAGTGGACAGGATGAGATCAGCGCGAGATGGAGGATTGCCCCAAGAGAGTTTGGTGCCGCCGCCACGTGGGATGACGGCAAGGCCGGCTTCGTTGGAGAGGCGAAGGACTTCGGCGAGTTCTGATTCAGTGGCGGGTTCGAGGAGGAATTGGGGTTGAACGCCGGAGACTTGGTCGGCCGGCGTTGCGGGGCGGAAATTGTTTGGGCCGACGAGGGCGAAGAGTTTTTCGCGGAGTGCGGGAGTGAGTCCGGCGGATTTGGATTGGGCTGCGGCGTCCATGAGTCAGTTGAGATCCTTCGGGCCGCAAAAAGCGCGGCCCTCAGGATGACACTTGCTAAATTGTGCTTGCTCGACGCTCGGTCGAGCGAGGGCGCAGCCCGAGGCGGGGGAAAACAACAAAGACGCTCGCCTCGGAAGGCGGCCGCTACAAAGGCAAGAGGACATCAAAAGCGCTCCGCGAGGCCGGCGGATTCGAGGGGGTGGGGGACGTATTCGCCGGGTTGTTCGCCGCAGAGGCGCGGCGTGGGAAAAACTTTTGTGGGATTGGAAAGTTGCAGAGGATCGAAGGCGCAGCGAACGCGCTGCATGGTGGCGAGGTCGGGCTCGGCGAACATTTTGGACATCATTTTCTTCTTGTCCTCGCCGACGCCGTGTTCGCCGGTGATGGAGCCGCCAGCGGCGATGCAGAGTTCGAGGATCTGGCTGGAGAGAATTTCGGCGGCTTCTTCCTGGCCGGCGATGCGGCGATCGTAAAGGACGAGCGGATGGAGATTGCCGTCGCCGGCGTGGAAGACGTTGGCGACGCGCAGGCCGTTTTCTTTGCTGAGGCGATCGATTTCGCTCATGACTTGGGGCAGAGCGGTGCGGGGAATTACGCCGTCCTGGACGATGTAGTTGGGAGAAATGCGCCCCATGGCGGCGAAGGCGGATTTGCGGCCCTTCCAGACAAGGGCGCGTTCGGTGTCGGACTTTGCCAGGCGGACTTCCGAGGAGCCATTGGCTTGGCAGATTTCGGTAACGTGGGCCATGAGCGTTTCGACTTCGGCGATGGGGCCGTCGAGTTCGACGAGAAGCAGGCCGCCGCAGTTTGGGTAATTCGGATGAACGGCGGCTTCGGCGGCTTGGATGGCGAGGTTGTCCATCATTTCGATGGCGGCGGGGAGCATGCCAGCGGCGATGATGCCGCTGACGGCGGCGCCGGCTTCATTGGTGGAAGGGAAAGCGGCTAGCAGAGTGCGGACGCATTCGGGGCGTTTGACGATGCGGAGAATGATTTTTGTGGCGATGCCGAGAGTGCCTTCGGAGCCGACGAAAACGCCGGCGAGATCATAGCCGGGAGTGTCGAGCGTTTTTCCGCCGAGATGGACGAGCGAGCCATCGGGGAGAACGACTTCTAGGCCGAGGACGTGCGTGGTGGTGAACCCGTATTTGAGGCAATGCGCGCCGCCGGAGTTTTCTGCGACGTTGCCGCCGATGCTGCAAACGGATTGGGAGGACGGGTCGGGGGCGTAGAAATACTCGTTGTGCTGGATGCGCGCGGTGACGTCGAGATTGATGACGCCGGGTTCGACGACGGCCCGAGCGTTGGGAAAATCAATTTCGAGAATGCGGTTCATGCGCGCGAGGCTGATGACGATGCCGTTTTCGACAGGGAGCGCGCCACCGCTGAGGCCGGTGCCAGAGCCGCGAGCGACGAAGGGAATTTTTTCGCGATGGCAGATGCGCACGATAGATTGAACTTGTTCGGCGGAATCGGGGAGAAGGACGGCGCGGGGCAGGACGCGGAAATTGGTGAGGCCGTCGCACTCGTAGGTGTGCAGCTCTTCGGGAGAAGAGACGAAGCCGCGTTCTCCGACGATAGAGCGGAGTTCGTTGAGGATGGAGGCGTTCAGCATGAAGGTGCCGGGAAGCATCTTACGCCGGAGTTGGGGAAAGAGAGAAGCGCGAGGGGCCGAGATTTGGGTGACGGGAGAGCTTCCGGTAATCCAAATAATTACGGCACTATCAAGGTTTCTGGTTACCGGCGCCAAACAGGTGACTCTGAAATCGAAACAGGAGGCCAGCTCTACTTTTTGCCTTCGAGTGCTTTGTTGAGGTGGCTGATGTTCAGCAGGTCCTTGACGCGCGGATGGACATCCAACAACACGAGGTCGCAACCGTTGGACCTAGCAGAGATGTAAGTGCCAAGGATGATGCCGAGACCAGAGCTGTCAACGAAATCGACGCCGCTCATGTCGGCCAGCAAGAACTTGTTCTGCGGCGCCAAGCTCTTGACTTCTGACCTGAACTGGCTCCCGGTCTCCATGGTGATGCGCCCGCGGCAAACAAGAGTTGTCGCACCCTCGGGAGAAACGCTGCGGTCAATCGTCAATTTGTTAAGCGACATCGGAGCAGGATTCGAAGACATGACGGTCCCCCAAGGCTTGAATTAAAAAGCCCGCCCACAAGTGCGAATCGGAGTCGATGCCGGCAGTATGTAGGGAGGCAGGCCCCCAATTTTTTCCGAGTGGAGCTGGATGTTACATTAGAACAGCCATCGATTCAAGACGCTTCGACGGGGCACGATGTATTGTGCCCCTAGAAGGATGACGAATGTTAGTGGATGAAGTTCAAACCGCTGGGGATGAATTGGGGAAAAACGTAGGCGTAGAGCATGACAATGATGCCGACGATGGCGGCGAGGGCGACGGAATGCCAGAAAACGAAGCGGAAGATAGAGCCTTCGTTGCCGACTTGATTGGTGGCAGCGGTGGCGATGCAGATGGATTGGGCGTCAATCATCTTACCCATGACGCCGCCGGCGCTATTGGTGGCGCACATCAGAATGGGGCTGAGGTTGAGCTGCTGGGCGGTGATTTTCTGAAGACCGCCGAAGAGCGCGTTCGAAGAAGTGTCGCTGCCCGTGAGCGCGACGCCGAGCCAGCCTATAAACGAGCCGAAGAAAGGGAAAAACCAGCCGGTGCGTGTGAAGGCGAGACCTAAGACGGCGTCCATACCAGAGTAGCGCGTGACGTAGCCTAAGCCGAGCATACAGGTCATGGCCACGATGGCGAAACGCAATCGAACAAGGGTACGCCCGAAAATCTGGAAGATTTTTCCGGGCTTGAGGCCGAGGATAAAACCCGCGAAAAGGGCGGCGAAGAAGCATCCGGTTCCGGTGGCGGTGAGCCAATTGAAATCAAACTTGGCGTTTTCGGCGGTGGGCTTGGCGACGACGGGCTGCGTGCGAAAGACGGCTTTGTGAAGGTAAGGAACTTCCCAGCCGCCGGTTTTGAAGGCGGGAGTAGTCGCTCTGTTCAGAGAGGTCTTGATAGAGGGAAGACCCCAGAGCAAAACGAAAATCGAGAGGATGGCGAAGGGCATCCAGGCCTTGGCGATTTGGCCGGTGGTGAAATGCTTGATGGAATCTCTCGCTTCGCCGGCAGTGACGGCTTGTTCATCAGCGAAGCGCCAGATTTTTTTCGGCTGCCAAAAACGGAGGAAGAGCAAAGTTGCAATCAGAGAAACCACGCCAGCGGCGATGTCCACAAGGTTGCTGTCCATGTAGTTGGCCCAGAACCATTGCGTGACAGCGAAGGAGCCACCGACGACGAGAATCGCCGGGAAGACTTCGAAGGTTTCTTTCCAACTGACCATGGCACGAACCAGCCAGAAGGGAACAATGATGGCAGTGATAGGGAGAATACGGCCGATCATGGCGTTGAGGTCGCTTTCGTTGAGGGCGGTAACTGCGGCGAGAGTGTGCACGGGAGTACCAATGGCGCCCCAGGCGACGGGGGCGGTGTTGGCGATGAGATTGAGTGCGGCGGCCTGGAAAGGTTTGAAGCCGAGGCCGATCATGAAAGCGCCTGCGATGGCGACGGGCGCGCCGAATCCAGCCGAGCCTTCGATGAAGGCGCCGAAGCAGAAAGCGACGAGAAGGAGTTGCAAGCGGCGGTCGGGAGTGATGGCGGCGACAGACTGCTTCATGATTTCGAATTGGCCGGTCTCGACGGAAATGTCATAGAGGAAGACCGCGGCGATGACGATCCAAACGATTTTGAGGAGGCCGAAAGCGGAGCCGTAAACGAAGCTGGTGACGGCGAGAAGAGCGGGCATCTTGAAGGCGATGATCGCCATAAGGACGGCGGTCGCAGCGCCAGCGATGGCGCAAAGATGGGCTTTAACTCTGAAGCCTGCAAGCAAACTCAACAGAACGATAACGGGCAGAGCGGCGACGAGAGTGGAAAGCCACCAATGCCCCATGGGATCGTAAACTTGATTCCAAGTCACAGAAGAACCTCCAAGGAGGAGCTTAGGCTTGCTTGGGATACCGTGTGTTTCGGCCGCTGAGATACTTCGTAACGGCGTTCTTGTCAAGGAATAACTACGCGCTTGCCTATGTCTCCGGGGAGCCGGGTGGCTTTGCGGAATTGGCCGAAAGGGAGAAAGAGATGGAAGGACTGGGCGGATTCCGCCGGATAATTTGGGCGCTGAGAGCCAGCAAAGAGGGGAAGCAGACAAGGACGTAGCGTGGTTCGCAGGTTTGCAGTTGGGTGAGGAACGCGGTGCGGACGATGATGAAGGCAACGATCAGCAGGATTCCTGGGCTGGTACGCCAGTAACGCAGCGTGGCAAGAGCCATTCCGACATAGAGCACGTTAAGAACGGCGAAACTGAGAGTAACGTCGAAGTCTACGGGATTACTGCGATGACTCTCGCCGAGCGGCCAGAGCCGGCCCGAATAGGGCAGCAAGGTAATGCGAGGAGTAAACCACATGGCGGCGGCGCGTTCGATGGGGATCCAGAGATAGGTCCTGAGGGGATGGCGCTGCGTGCGGTCACGCGCCAGGGCGGCGAATTGTAGGTCGAGCGGCAGCGTTATGCCGTGGATGCGATTGCATTCCGTGAGGAGTGCAACGACGTGGGCGCGCTCCTCGGGCGAATCTGCGGCGTAGGCAGGGAGGTCGTTCGAATCGATAGGTTGCGCGTGCAGTTTCCAAGTGAAGAGATAGGCGTCGCGAAAACGAAACATCCAGGTTTTTGTCCAGGCGTAGAAGCCGGTGGGGAGGACGTCGCCGTGGGTCTCCGCGTAGCGAGGGGCGAGAAATTGCGCGCGGCCAAGATTCATGGCGTTGCGCGTGGCCCACGGAACGAGTGGAAGCAGGATGCCGGCCGCGATCCAAAGGGCTGCTAGAGCGAGTTTTTTCCAATTTGTGGGATAGCGATAACGAACCCAGAGCACGATCAACACGGAAAGAGCGAGAAGCGGAGTTTCCGGGCGGACAAATGTGCCCAAGCCAACTACGAGCCCTCCTAGGAACCAGGTTCGCACAGAACGAAGCAGACTGTCGTTGGAAGCGATGCTGTCCATCGCACTGGAAGCGGGCGAGAGAAAGATGAGGATAGCGAGAGTAGTGAAAAATGTAGCGAGAACCTCCGTGAGGGGGACTGCGGCGTAGTTGGCAGTGAAGGGACAGAGAGCAGCTAACCAGAGAGCCGCTGCGGCGACGCGACTGCGGTCGAGTTCAGAAGAATCGGCGGCCAATCGGACGGCGATGCCTGCGGCTAAGACACAGGTGGCGAGATCAACGAATGCTTGCGCGAGCATGGTGGCGTTCCTGCCGGGGCCCGCCAAAAAGTAAATGAGCGCGAGAAATGCCGGGTAGCCGGGCGCACGGAGGTCGGAAGGGAGAAGTTGGCCGTGGGAATACAGACCGTAGACGCCGTGGTAGAGCCAGTTCTGCGCGAGTTCTTCATAGAAATGAGTGTCCCCGGAATAGAAAGGGAAACGCCAAATAAAAAAAAGACGCAACCCCAGCCCCGCGAGAAGCGCGGGCACGAGATGTTTATAGAAATGTTTGGGGAACATGTTGACGGCCAGGCTTCGAACGAATCATTCACTCATTGTAATTCACGGCGCGAACATTGTAGTTCGCGATTCGAATTCGCTTTCGGCCGGCGATAAACTCCGACTGACAGACCTCAAACAAAATGGTCCTTATTGCACCGCTGAATTTGTATAATCCGGGACTTTCCACACGGAAGACTTGCTTTTCGCGTGCCTGGATCGTAGAGGGAGACAACCTGCATGACTGGGACGCATAAGAAACCGCAGACCGTGATGTATAACCGGAACAAATTGAAGCTGGGCATTTTCTCGCCAAACTGTTCGGGCGGGATGGCGGTCACGAAGGTGCCGGAACGATGGGATGCGTCTTGGGAAGGCAACTTAGAATTGGCGCAAATGGCGGACGAAGCGGGAATTGAATTTCTTCTACCCATCGCGCGGTGGAAGGGATACGGAGGAGAGACGGACTTTGAGGGGAGCACGCTGGAGACGATTACGTGGGCGTGCGGGCTACTGGCGAAGACTAAGAACATCACCGTGTTCGGGACGGTGCACGCGCCGCTGGTTCATCCGATCTTTGCCGCGAAACAAATGGTGACCGTTTCGCACGTGAGCGAGGGACGCTTCGGACTAAATATTGTTTGTGGCTGGAACCAGGATGAATTTGAGATGTTCGGAATCGAGCAGAGAGAGCATGACACCCGGTACGACTACGGCCAAGAGTGGTGGGAGGTGGTGCAGAAAATTTGGACGGAAACCAGTCCATTCGATTACTGCGGCCGATTTATCAAATTGAAGAATGTGTTGGGGAAGCCGAAGCCATACCGATGGCGGCCGGTGGTGATGAATGCCGGATCTAGCGGAGCGGGGCGCGCGTTCGCGGCCAAGAACTGCGATTTTCTGTTTACGGTGCTGATTGATGTGGAGAAAGGGAAGAAGGATGTAGAGAGCATCAAACAGATCGCGGCGGGACTGGGGCGAGAGATTGAGGTGTTCACGACGTCCTATGTTGTGGTACGTCGAACTCGGAAAGAGGCAATCGAGTATCACGAGCATTACACGACGAAGATGGGGGATTACGCGGCGGTGGAACATTTGATGGAACTCCAGGGGCTGCATGCCCAGTCGTTTCCGCCGGAGGCGTTCCAGATGTTTCGGCAAAGGTTTCTCGGTGGGCACGGGGTGTATCCCTTGATCGGCGATCCGGACGACGTGGCAAGTGAGCTGGCAAAAATCAGCCAGGCGGGATTCATCGGGACAACCATTACCTTCGTGAATTATTTGAACGAGTTTCCTTACTTTCGGGACGAAGTTCTGCCGCGGCTCGAAAGGATGGGATTGCGGGAGGCTGCGAAGCGCGGGTAGCCCGAGGGGCACAGGTTAAAACCTGTGCGCTGGAATTGCTGGAACGAATAGGCTTGACTGTGGGAGTGCTCTGGTATACTTCCTGCAAGATTGCAACAAATGTTGCATGCACGACCTGACTTGGGGGGTGTCATGAGTCATTTGAAGCGGTTTTCCCTGGCAGTATTCTGCTCGTTCGGTTTTCTTGCTTTCCTTCTCCTGCATGCTCCTGCGGCCCGCGGACAGGCCGTTACTGCGACCCTTTCCGGGAAGGTTGTGGATACGTCCGGAGGCAGCGTTGCCAATGCCAAAGTGACGGCGACAAATACTGCGACAGGATTCTCGCGATCGGGGCAAGCATCGGACGCCGGGGAATACACAATCCCGGCGCTGCCGGCGGGCGAATACTCCATTGCGGTGGAATATAGGGGATTTGGCAAGCAGACGAAGAACATCACTTTGCAGGTGGGGCAGGCAGCGGATCTGGATTTCACGCTGGCGCCGGGCGAAGTTACGCAGAAGGTGGAGGTGGAGGCAACTTCAGAATTGTTGGAGACGACGCGGACGCAGGTGAGCACGGTGATCACGGAAAACCAGATCGTGAATCTTCCCGTGAACGGACGGGAATTTATTGATTTTGCGCTGCTGTCTCCGGCGGTAACGATAGGCGATACCACTTCCGGCAGCACGGATGTGATTGTCGAGCCGGTGACAAAGCTCTCGTTCGCCGGACAAAACATTCATTACAACTTCATTGCCGTGGATGGTGCCGACGATATTTCAACTGCGTCGGGGATCCAACGCGGGACTCCGCCGCAGGACTCCGTGCTGGAGTTCCGCGTGGTCAACACGGACTACTCCGCAGAATTCGGCCGTGCGGTTGGCGGGATCGTCAACATCATCACCAAGGGAGGGAGCAACGACTGGCACGGCGGCCTCTACGAGTATTTCCGCAACAATAAACTGGATGCGCGGAGCATCCTCGCGGCGCCTGGCTTAAATACTCTGCGGCAGAACCAGTTTGGCGGGACCATCGGCGGGCCGCTTCAAAAGGACAAGACATTCATGTTCGCCAACTATGAAGGGCAGCGACGCGGCGAATCGCCTTTTTACAATTCCGTTGTCCTGAAAAACATTGCGGCCATCAACAATGTGAAAACCGCGGTGTATGGCCTGCCTGCGGAGCCGGCAGGACTGGATGTGCTGCGCACGGGCGACTACGACAACGCGTTTGCGCGGCTGGACCACAACTTTACGGCTCACGAAATCCTGATGGTGCGCTACTTCATCAACCACGCCACGCTGTTGAATCAATCTCCATTAAATGACGGGTTCGACCTGCCATCGGCGTTCAAGAACAACCGGATTAACGACCAGTCGGTGGCGGGCAGCCTGGTGTCGATCGTTTCGCCAAAGGTGGTGAATGAGTTTCGAGGACAGTTCGCACGACGCAATTTCGACTTCAAAACGGCGACTACCCAACCGCACCTGGAAGTGGCCAACACGTTCACCGTGGGAGTGAACCGCGGCAACCCGGACTTTTACATAGAGAAGCGCGGCGAGTTCGCCGACAACGTCACGATCAATCTGCCAAAGAACACGATCATTTTCGGCGGGGATACCAACTATGTGGTGACCACGGAGTCTTTTCCGCTGTTTTATCCGTTCGAAGGGGATTTCGGGGGCCTGGGCGCGTTCCTCGGAACCGACGGCGGTGTTCAGAGTGCTGCCTGTGCGAATGCGGCCGCAACGCAAACAATTGTGGCCGGCTGCCAGCATCCCTTCGTCATTTTCTTCGAACGCTTCCAAGCACCAAACTTCGCGGAGCCGACGCTGGCTAACTTCAAGCAAATTTACGCGGGTGGGGCCATCTCCTCCAGCGTCCGAAATCAGGCCAAAGGGTCGCTGAACCATACGTACAATGGCTTCTTCATCCAAGACAAGTGGCGCGCGACGAACAATCTCACCGTGAATTACGGACTACGCTGGGATTTTGAGACCTGGCCCGCAAACGCGCTGAACAACCAATACAAGAATTTTGATCCGCGTTTGGGTGTTGCCTATAATGTTGGCGGCTCGTGGCATTTTGTGGTGCGCGCAGGATCGGGATTGTTCCACGGTATCATCCCCGCGCCGCTGCTCGCCTGCCAGATACCGTCTTGCGGCGGCAATACGCTTTTCCCAGGGCATCCGGAACTGGACAATCTGAACAGCACAACGAAGCTGTTTGCCTTTGCGAGTGGCGCTGGCATCATGAATATGGCGCTAACCGATCTCTTGCAGAACGGGCAATACCCTGATGGCGCACCGGCAGGGTTCTGCCCATCAGGTTTTCTCGCAAGCTGTGGTTTTTTCGGGCCATCGACCGTGGTGCGATTCGATAAAAACCACAAAAACCCTTATGGCATACAATCCAGTCTGGCTGTTGAATTTAGCCCGCTGAAAGACACGACGGTCAGCGTCAGTTATCTGCGCGTGAAGGGCGTGCATCTAGGGAGCTTCTATAACATCAATCAGCCCAAGCCCCAGGGACAGGTGTTCGTACACAACTCATCCGGAGGCACGGGCTGCAAGAACGTATATTTCGCGGTGCCTAATCTTGCGATGAACCCGGCGAACTGCGGTCTCACGTATTCCAATTCCTTCTTTGACGGCCTCCCCGGTACAGCCTGTGAGCTGAACGGGATCACGTGTCCGGAAAACTACGCAATCTACTTCGAGGCCACTTCCCGTTGGAACTCCAATTGGAATGGGCTGTTGGTCAACTTTAACAAGCGATTCAGCCAGCACTTCAGCGCGGAGGTCAGCTATACCTATGCGCACTCGATTGATGACGGACCGAATCCGAGCTTCGTGTTGATTCCGCAAGACAGCGGAAATTTCCGCACCGAAAAAGCTAATTCCGCCGACGACATCCGCCATCGAGTGGTGATGAACGGCACGGCGGCGTCGCCTACAACAGGAAGCATGTGGACGAGGGACTTTCAGATTGGCACTATCATCACGCTTCAATCGCCGGAATTCTTCACCAAGTTTGCGGGGTTCGATGCAAACGGAGACATCTTCGGGAACAACGACCGGGTGGGTATCGAAGGGCGGGACACATTCCGCGGCAAGAACATCTACACCGTTGACCTGCGCGGTTCGCGGACGTTCCATTTCCACGAGCACCAGTCGCTGCAGGTGATTGCCGAAGCCTTCAACCTTGCGAACCATACGAACATCAAGTATTTCAACACGGTGTACGGCGCGGCGGACTTTTGCAATTTGACGCCGGCGCCCGCGGCCTGCGGCCCCCCGGGGACGTTGTTCTTCAAAGAAGGCTCGCCAAATCCGAATTACGGCACGCCGCGCGCGGTGTTCAATCCACGCCAGATTCAGTTGGCAGTGAAATTTAACTTCTAACTGTATTGCTCGAGCTACGGATCCGGCCGCAATAGAAGTCAGCGGCCGGATTTCAGTCTAAATGGCATAATTTCAGAGACCTCGATCAGCATTGATGAAACAGAGTTCAACTTCGAGCCTGGTGGAAGTTGCCGATGGCGCAGCTTCTTCGTTTGCGACGCTTAGTGCCCGGCGACTACTTCTTCTGGGTGGCATTGGCTTGATCCTTGTAGGGATGATTTTCGGGGACATTTTTGCGGTGTTTGTGCTGCACCAGAATGCGGCGCGAGTGGGAGCGAACCTGACAGCTGCAGCGCACGGCGCATTGGCTGGAGACCGTGCGGCAGTATTGGCAAATTTTCAGAACGTTGGGGCATTTCTCGAGAACCGGGGAACCAAAGTGGACACGCACGTCCATATGATTGACTTTGGCTATTTGGCGCTGATGCTCGCCCTTCTTCAGCCATGGGTTGCTTTGAGCGAGAGTACGAAGAAGCGTATCGCCTGGGTTTTTCTGTTCGGATCGGGACTGCTGCCGGTTTGCGTGTTCCTGATTCACTATGTGGGACTGGCGCGCAGTCCTCTGCAATCTCTCGGCTGGGCCAGCATCTTTGCTGACTTTGGGGGCTTGCTGGTGGTCCTTGCGACGCTAGCTTACCTACAGGGGCTGGTCCGCAGCGTCACGGGGAAGGAACCGATAGTCGCGCGCGATTCACTGCTAGCCGACAGGAGCGCGGAGGGGCGACTGCTCCTTGTGGGCGGTGTGCTGCTGATCCTGGTTGGATTTTTGCATGGTGCTTATTACGCGGCCGCTGATCTTTATCGCCATGAGGCGATGGACTTTTCGATTCTCTCGGAGATGGCCGCGGGAGCGGCTGGGAGCAATGCGGCCGGGATCGCTCGCTCCCTCAACGCCTATGGGACACTGCAGGGAGACAAAGCGGTAAATATCGCGGCGCACGCGCACGCAATCGAGTTCGGGCTGCTGGCAATGATGATGGCTTTTTTTCAGCCCTATGTCGCATTGCGCGAAGCGTGGAGGCGGCGTTGGGCTGTTGTGCTACTTCTTGGCTCGCTCTTGCTCCCGGTTTGTGTGCTTCTTGAACTGCGATATGGGCTCGTGGCGGGTGGATTAGCGGATTTGGGCGGCCTTCTTGTGATTGTTGCGCTGATGGCGATGTGGATCGGCATTCTCCGGTATATGGGACAGCTTGACGCGGCGTTGGGAGAGGAGCCATGAGCGGAGCGCAGCGACTACTGATTCTGGGCGGAATTGGGCTGGCCCTTCTGGGAATGAGTTATGGCCTGTGGTACGCGGTGTTCAACGAACATCAGGAACTCGACGGCATCGGCAAATCGCTAGCGTCTGGATTCAGTGCCGCGGCGGAACGCAACGCACCGGCGGCTGCGGCCACGTTCAAACAATACAAAGAAGAGAAATATGGTTACGACCGACACGTCGATGTTCACAGCCACTGGATCGGCTTGGCCATGCTGCTGATCGTGCTGGGAATCGCATTTGATCGCGTGGCCTTTTCGGATGGCGTCAAATATCTGTTCGCGCTAGGTCTTTTTCTGGGAGCTTTTGTTTTTCCCCTCGGAGTATTGATGCAGACATACAGCCACGGGCCGGGGCCGCGAGCGGTGACAATTGCCGGCTCGGCTCTGGTGATTGCATCGCTCGCGGGAATGGCGCTGGGCTTTGCTCGCGAGAGGGTAAGCTCATAACATCGTGTGCGGATCTACAGCTCTCGCTGTTTCAGATATCGGCGGAGAACTCTTTGAGTTGACAGTTGCGCCTTGCCACGATGTTGCAGGGGCATTAGAATGTCGGCGTCCGGACGGATTTGCTTCACTTTTTTTTGCGTATTTTGCACTCCTAATTTGCTCCAAAGGATGAATGGAATTCATCGTGTACGCTGCCCCTTTCTCTTATCATCGCGTGGCATCCGTCCAGGAAGCGATAAAACTGTTGCAAGAACTTGGCGAAGAAGCTCGGGTCATCGCCGGCGGGCAGAGCCTCATTCCCCTCATGAAGATGCGCATGGCGCGGCCGAGCGCGCTCGTGGACATAAACTTCATTACGGGGTTGCGCGAAATAAAGAGGCAGAACGGCGAGTTGCGATTTGGAGCGTTGGCGCGGCACGCCGACATCGAAAACTCAGAAGTGGCGGCAGCGATTCCGATCGTGCATGACTGCGCGGCAGGAATTGCGGACGTGCAGGTGCGGAATCAGGGAACGATTGGCGGATCGCTGGCGGAGGCGGATCCCAGCGGCGATTGGGGCACGGCGCTATTGACGCTGGAGACGTCGCTACGATGCATGGGGCCGAAGGGCGAGCGGACGGTGGCGCTCGAAGACTTCATCAAGGATGCCTACACGACGGTGCTGGCGCACGATGAGCTGGTGACGGAAGTGATTGCGAAAATGCCGCCGAAGGGCAGCGGCGGTGCGCATCTGGCGTTCAAGCGGAGCGCGCCGGTGTATCCGACCCTGAGCGTTGCCGCGCACTTGACGCTGGAAGGGAAGGATACGTGCAAGGATGCGCGGATTGCGCTGGGTTGCGTGGGGTTGACGGCTCTGCGAGCCAAGGAAGCGGAGGCGGCGCTTCGCGGAAAAACGCTCAACGAGAAAACTGTACGGGCTGCGGCGGAAGCGGCGCGAGAGACGGCGGAGCCCCAGAGCGACATGCGCGGGTCGGCGGAATATAAGCGTGTGCTTCTGGCGGCGATGGTGAAGCGTGCCATCGGCGTTGCGGCACGGCGGGCGCACGGGGAACGCGTCGAGGCGGAGCATGAATATGTCGGACGCTGAAAATGTGCTCGTGCGAATTCGTGTGAACGGAGAGCTCCGGGAAGCAACCGTGGAGGCACGGACATTGCTGGTGGAATTTTTGCGAGAACACTTGAATCTGACAGGCACGCACATCGGATGTGACACGACGTATTGCGGAGCCTGCACGGTTATTCTGAATGGGCGCACAGTGAAGACTTGCACGATGTTCGCGCCGATGGCTGACGGTGGAGAGATCACGACGGTGGAGGGGCTTTCCAAGAATGGCGAGCTACATCCGATCCAGGAAGCATTCGCAGAATGCCATGGCTTGCAGTGCGGCTTTTGCACTCCGGGGCTGCTGCTTTCGACCATGCACTTACTACAGAAAACACGGAAGCCGACCGACAAGCAGATTCGCAAGGCGATTGCGGGGAATACTTGCCGCTGCACCGGTTATCAAAATGTTTTTAAAGCGATTCGAGCAGCTGCCACTCGGATGGAGAAGCCGTAGAACATGGAGATTAAGCTGGGCGGCGATTTCACCGTAAGGAAAACGCCCGAAGAAGTTTACGATTTTCTGGTGGACCCGAACCGCTTTTGCCCGCTGCTTCCGGATTTCCAGAGCATGGAGATTGTGGACGAAAAGAATTTCATGGTGGAGATGAGCGTGGGAATTTCGCACATCCGGGGAACAGCGGCGGTGAAGATGGCTCTGGTGGAGACGCAGCGACCGAAGCATGCGGTTTATGAAGGAAAAGGTGACGTTCCGGGAGGATCGGCAACAATTCGCGCGGCATTTGACCTGGAGGCGGCGCCGGGCGGCGCGACTAAGGTGATTTGGCTCGGGCAGTCCAGCGTATTGGGACGCGTGATCTCACTTGCAGGAGGAATGCTGGAGCCGCTGGCGAAGAAAAATGTGCAGAAGATCATTGACGGATTGCAAAAAGCGCTCCAGTAGCCCTGGAAAATAGCGATGGCTAGAATATCACGCGCAAAAGTGACGAAGAAGAAATCGAGGCCAGCGGCCCACGCGACTAATGGGCACGGTCCAGCTGTGCGGAAATGGGTTGGGCAGCCGATTCGCCGGAAAGAGGAGAACCGGCTGGTGAGCGGCAAAGGCATCTTCGTGGATGACGAGAGAATGCCGGGGATGTTGCACGTCAAGTTCGTGCGCTCGTCTTATGCTCACGCACGAATTACACGCGTAGATGTTTCGAAAGCGGAGGCCTTTCCGGGAGTGATCTGCACGCTGGCGGGCGCGGAGATCAAGAAGCAGGTGCGGCCGTTCATCGAGATTGGACCGGGGGCCAGCCAGAAGATCGCGGATTATCCGATGGCGGTCGAAAAAGTGGTGTACCAAGGCGAGCCGGTCGTCGCAGTTGTAGCGGAGACACGGCTGGCCGCGGAAGACGCGGCGGAGCTCGTGAAGGTGGACTACGATCCTCTCCCAGCGGTGATCACGGCGGAAGATGCGTTCGCTGACAAAAACATTTTGCATCCGGAAATGGGTACGAACAAAAATTGGCAGGGCTTATTTGAGTTTGGCGACGTTGAGAAAGCCATGAAGCAAGCCGCGCACGTGGTGCACATCGGGCGGCTGCACTTCCACCGCTTTTCGAGCACGCCGCTGGAAAACAACGCGATTATTGCGACGTGGGATCCGCGCACGGAGATCATCGACTACCGTTCAAACAACACGTTTCCGTCGTTTGCCGCGCAGTTCCTCTCCGCGGCGATGGGCGTGCGGATCGATCAGATCCACATGAAGAGCTACGACATCGGCGGCAGCTTCGGCATCAAAATCACGAACTATCCTTACATGGCGCTGTGTGCCCTGGCTTCGCGCAAAGCCGGCGGACGCGCGGTGAAATGGGCCGAGACACGCATCGAGCACATGCAGGCGAGCGCGCATGGGAACGAGCGGACCTTTCTAGATACGCGTGTGGCGCTGGATAAGAACGGCGTCATCACCGCCATTGATTCCAAACACGTGGACGACTGCGGCGCGTTTCCTCGCTATGAGCCGCTAGGGTGTGTCATCTGGGCACAAGTGCTCGCGGGAACGTATCGCGTCAAAAATATCCGCATTGACATAAATCAGGTGGTCACCAACAAATGCCCGGTGGGTCCGAACCGCGGTTACTCGCGAATGCAACACCTTTGGTTTCTGGAACGAATTCTGGATATTTGCGGGCATGCTCTGGGAATTCCCGCGGATGAGATGCGGCTGCGAAACTACATTCGTAAAGCTGAGATGCCCTACAAGACGCCGAACGGCTGCGTATATGACTCGGGGGACTACGCGAACATGCTGACCCTGGCGAAGAAGCTCATCGGCTGGGACGAATGGAAGAAAAAACAGGCCGCGGCACGCAAGGAAGGCCGGTGGATTGGAATAGGAATCGGGTCGACTCTGGATTCCGGAACGAATAATTTCGGGCAAGCGCGAATCATCAATCCGGACGCGCCGTTTTCGGGACAATCGAAAGTCGGCATCGTGAAACTGGATATTTACGGCGAAGTGGTGGTCAACATGGGTTCGGTGCCGCAAGGACAGGGGCACGAAACGACCGCCGCGCAAGTGGTGGCTGATGCGCTGGGGATCTCTCCGGACCTCGTGAACGTCAAGCCGGGATTCGATACCGCGCATAACGCTTACACGGGACACACCGGGACGTACGCGAGTCAATTTGCCGTCACAGGACTCACGGCTATTCATGGCGCGGCGATGAAGCTGCGAAAGGAATTGAGCCGGCTTGCGGCGTGGAAACTCGAGGTCAAAGAAGAGGATTTGGAATTCGGAGTGGGCGCGCAAGGGCCGGAGGTTCGCTCGAAGCGCACGAAGAAATCGATTAACTATTGGGGCTTGGCGAATCTCGTGAATCTCAACAACGCCGGGATGCCGGAAGATTTGTGGGACATTACCCTGAACTGCCGCCACGTCTTCCATGCGCCTTTTCAAATACCAGACGTAAAGCGGAAATACGGAAACCTCACGCTGACGTACGCGGCGCAGACGCACGTAGCCGTAGTGGAGGTGGACCGCGAGACTTTTCAGCCGAAGATTTTGGCGTACGCCTGCGTGGATGATTGCGGGCGCGCGATTAATCCGCGGATTGTAGAAGGACAAGTGCACGGCGCGGCGGCGCACGGGATCGGCGCTGCACTGATGGAGAACTGCGCGTATGATTCGGACGGAAATTTGCTTGCAGCAACTTTCAGCGATTACACGCCTATCACGGCGATGAACATCCCGGACCTCATCTACGGGCACACGGAGTCGCCCTCGCCTTTCACACTGAACGGCGCGAAAGGAATGGGAGAAGGCGGCGCTGCTCCGCTACACACGATGTGCGCGGCCTTGCAAGATGCGCTGCATTCCAGTGGCGTCGTTATCGATGATTCGCACAACAGCGGTGATTCGATCTTTCACTCCCTGCAGCGGGCGAACAAGGGCGGCTTTGACGCCATGATCCGCGTCGAACATCGACGCGCAGCCGGCTAGGAGAGGGCAGCAGGTTGCCGCCATTTCTAAAGCGATAAAATCGCAGCAGGAATTTTTTTGGCGCTGTACTGCGGATAAGGTCTTGATGAAGCGTGTTTGCGTTATCGGTTGCGGATCGATCGGGAGCCTCTATGCGTCGCATCTGGCGCGCGTCACCGAAGTGTGGGCTTACGTGCGACGGCCGGAACATGCGCGGGCGCTCAATGATAAGGGGCTCCGGGTTACTGGGACGCACGATTTTCATGTGAATCTCCGTGCCTCGCGGGACCCGGAGGAAATGCCCGAGTTTGATTTGGGCATTGTTTCCAGCAAAGCTTTGCAAACCGCAGAGGCTGTGGGTCCCGTAGCGCACCTTTTCAATAAAGGCGCGATTCTTTCGTCGCAGAACGGTTTGGGAAGCGAAGAAATTATCGCCGAGCTTGCCAAAACGTTCGTGATACGGGGGACGACCTTCATGAGCGGGACCCGGCACAGCGACACGCATGTGCAATACGAACTCGACACGCCGACCTGGATGGGGCCGTTCGAACCGACCCACACACCTTTCTCGCTGGTGAAGGACGCGGCGGATCTCATCAACGCCTCCGGTTTGAAAGCGGTTGCGCTCGGAGATGCGCGGCCGGCGCAATGGTCCAAGCTGATTTTCAACGCTTCGGTGAACTCCGCTTCCGCGCTGACCGAATTGCCCCATAGCTATCACTTTGCGGAAGAGAAAGAGTTCGGAGATCTCGGACACCTCTTGCATCAACTCATTGAAGAAGGGAAACAGGTCGCCGCCGCCCTGGGAATCAAACTCCACGAAGATCCCTGGGAAATGAACAAGGTAGGCGCGCGGACGGATCATCCGCCGTCCATGCTTTATGACATCCGTCATAAGTTGAGAACCGAAGTCGATTTTCTCGGAGGAGCCATCGCGCGGGAAGCCCACCGCGCGGGAATTCCCGCGCCGCTCCATACTGCTCTCTATCGTTTGATTAAGGGCAAAGAAACTTCCTGGACCTACCGGGACAAGAACCACGCAGCTGTGAAGTGAGTCTAAGCGACATGGGATACGGAATCGATCAGGAAAAGTGGCAGCGGGTCCGGCAAATGCTGGAGCACCATGATCTCGACGCGGTGGTCGTTCGCGCACCGGACAACCTGCTGTATCTGACGAACTATTGGACAATGAAGGGTTATGATCTGGCGATTTTTCCTCGCGAGGGAGACCCGACGCTGTTGGTGATCGAGCCGCAATTCCGGGAGGCGCAGCGCACAGCCTGGAACAAAGATGTGCGGTTTTTTCCTTTCTACCATCCGAAGGATCCGCGTCCGCCGATGATTCGCGCAGTAGAGATGGCCTTGGAGGTCTTGCGCGAACGGAAGCTCACGCAGCGAGTTGGGATCGAATTGTCGCAGACTTCGCAAATTTGCGATCGCATGGTGGGCGAGCCGACGGTTTACTGGCAAGGCTTTTACGACGCTTTCCGCGGGGGGTGCTGCGAAATTGTCGATGCCGCGCCACTCTTAGCCGAAGTGCGGATGATCAAAACGCCGCAGGAAATCGAGCGCATGCGGCTCGCGAATGAACTCGCGGCGATTGGCATGGAATACGCGCGCGACCACATCAAGCCGGGCATGAAGGAGAGTGAAGTAGCCGCGATGATCGAAGGCCACATCCACGGCGTCGGCGTAGGCTACAAAGGCAAGGTGGAAATGACTCGTGCCTTCACGCTGGTGTGGTCCGGCCGCGGGATCGCCACATTCACGGCAACGAGCCACCGGCCCGTCATCGAGAACGAACCTACTCTCGTCGAGATCTGGGTCTGCGCCGATGGTTATTGGACGGATCTGACTAAGAATCTTTGTCCCGGCCGGTTGACACCGGAGTACAACCGCTTGCTCGACCAGTTGCTGAAGATTTTTGCGGATGCCGTGGGTTGCGTGCGCGATGGCGTGCCGCTGGGGGAGATTGACCGCATCATTCGGAAGGGCATCGACGGAGCGGGCTATCCTGGACAGCCGTCGCATCCTGTAGCGCACGGCGTCGGCGCGCGGGCACACGAACCACCCTATTCGCATCAGGCGGCGCCGGGCGCAATGAAGTCCTCAATGGTGCTGGCGATTGAGCCGGGCGCGTATTGGCAAGGCGGCGGCGGTCTGCGGCTGGAAGACAATTTTCTTGTGACGGCAAATGGATGTGAGAAGCTTTGTTCTTATCCGGATGATTTCCGTCGGTGAGGGAGCGAAGGCGTCGGAACACGGGGGTGGAGGGTCCTCATTCGATGAAGGAAGAGATGGCCAAGGCGATTCTCGCCCAGGTTTCCGAAGTAGAAATTGTTGCGATGTCCTGCGACGTTGTGAACATACCGAGCCCGACCGGTGAGGAACTGGAGATGGGCCGCTACATGCGGCGTGCGTTGGAAGATGCGGGGCTAAGCGTGACGTGGCAGGAGGTGGAAGAAGGCAGAGCAAACGTCGTGGGCTTGTGGGAGGGCACGGCGAATGGAAAGAGTTTGATGTTTAACGGCCACATGGACACGTCCAACACCGGGCGAGAGACATTTTTGACAGGGCTAGGCTACAAACCCAGCGCTGTCGTTCGGGACGGCATGATCTATGGCCTCGGCATTTACAATATGAAGGGCGCGCTGGTTTGTTACACACAGGCGGTGAAGGCATTGAAACGCGCGGGCATCAAGCTCGATGGAGACGTGGCGATCGCCGCTGTCGTCGGAGAAATTGAGAAAACGCAGTGGAGTGATGAATTCGTCGGGAAAGAGTTCCGTGGTTATGGAGTTGGAACGCATCACCTGGTGAATCACGGCGTTCTGCCGGACATGTGCATTCTGGGCGAGCCGACGGACCTGCAGCTCGTGCTCGGGCATTACGGGACCGTGTGGGTACGAATTTCTACGCACGGTCATTATGTCCACACGGCGTTTACGCGGGGAAAACAGGAGCACAGTTCCGTATTCCGCATGAAAGAGATGCTCGAGCCCATTTATGAATGGATTGCGTTGTGGGAAAAGAAGGCGGTCTACGACGGACAGCCAGGTGTCGTGAACGTCGGCTGCATCCGCGGGGGTTATCCCTGGCGCGTGAGCCGCACACCGGACCGCACGGACGTTTTTCTGGATGTGCGTGTGCCGCCAGCGATGCCGCTCAAAGAGGTGCGGGTTTCCATCAAGCAGCTTGTTCTTGATCTGAGGAAAAAATATCCGGACTACGGCATTGAATACGAAGCATTTGTTTCCGTGCCGGGTGCGGAGATTTCGAAAGACCACGAACTCGTGAAAACGATTGAGTCCTGCCATCAGCGCGTGCTCGGTACAGCGCCGAAACATTCGACCGTGTTGTGGGATTCCGATGCGTCTGTAATGACGCGGTTTGGCATCGAAACGCTCAATTACGGCCCCTCGAGCGGCCCGCGCGATGCCGAAGGCGAAAAAGTCGGGATTGAAACTCTCGTGAGCACGACCAAAGTGTACGCGCTTGCTGCGGCGGAAATTTGCGGAGCTCACTAATGGGAGGCGAGTCAGACGGCCATGACCACCCAAAAAGAGATTGACCGCCGTTACAACAACATGCGCAACGCGATGGCCGCCGAGAAGGTGGACGCCCTCATCGTTTGCGGGAATCAGTACACGGGATTTGAAGGCGCAGTCCGCTATACCTCCGGCTTTGAAATCGTGCACCGCTATGTTTACGTGCTGATCCCGCTGGCGGGAGAGCCTACGCTTGTTTTTCCGCGCGAAGCGAGATGGATTGGCGACAAGAAAGCGTCGTGGGTGCGTGAAAAAGTTTGGCCTGACATTCCAGGCAAGTGGCTCCGCGAAGAAATTGAAAAACGGTATTGGAAGCGCGTCGCCGTCTACGGCTTGGATTTCATCATGGCGGTGCGGGATTACCGCGAATTACAACAAGCTTCTTTCGAATTAGTTCCCTTTGACTTTCCTTTTGATATGGCACGGGCGGTGAAGAGCGAGGAAGAACTCGAAGGCTTCCGCGACAGCATGGACATTATCCTGGACGGATTCCACGCGCTGCTAAAGGCATATGAGCCCGGAAAGAGCGAGGCGGAGATCATGGCGCCGGCCGTCGAGCGTTTCTTCGCGCGAGGTGCGGGGTCTCGAATGATGAACATAGTCTTGAGCGGCACCGGCGGTGAGGCAGAGGCAAGTTTCAAAGTTCCTTCTCAACGCAAGGTCGGCCCGGACGATCTGTTGCTCTATTCCTTGGAAGTCACGGGCGCCGCGGGCTACTGGATCGAATTCTCGCGCCCCTTGATTCGCGGAAAGTTGAGCGCTCGAACACTGGCGATGAGCGCGGTGTATCCGCAAGCGATGGAGGCTGCGCGCGAGAAGATGCAAGAAGGTGCGCTTGCGTGCGACGTGCACAAGGCGGCTGCCGACGTATTCAGCAAAGCGGGTTTTGCCCTCGGGCACCTGACGGGCCATTCGATCGGGATGACCATGATCGAACACCCCCCAATTGGCGCGAACACCAAGATCGAGCTGAAAGAAAACATGGTGCTCAGCTTTCACCCCCAGGTCGTGGACCAAGATGGCCAGGTTTGTCTCTACACTCAGGACACGTATCGCGTCGGAAAGAAAGAAGGCGAGTGCCTGGCGAACGTGCCGTGGCGGTTCTATCCCGGGATGGAAGCGTTGAAGACAGCATGAGCACGAAGATTTGCATCGTCGGCTGCGGCGCGATAGGAAGCATTTTTGGGGCGCACCTTGCGCGGTTAGAGGACGTGGAGGTTCACGCTTACGACGTCTGGAAAGAACACACGCGCTCCATCAACGAAAAGGGACTGCGCATCAGCGGGGCCGCCGATTTTACAGCGTGGCTGCATGCGACTTCAGACGTGAGGGAAATTCCTCCGTGTGAGTTCGGCATCGTCGCGACGAAGAGCACGCACACTCGCGCCGCCATCGAGCAAACCGCTCACCTATTCGGGGATTCGAGCGCTGTGTGTTCCGTTCAGAATGGCGTTGGCAATGAAGAGATCCTTGCCCAGCATGTTCGCTTCGTCATTCGCGGCACGACGTTTCCCGCCGGCCACATCATTGAACCGGGGCACGCCGGGTTTGATATCAACGGCGACACCTGGATCGGGCCGTTCGAACCCACAAACACTCCTTATGAAAAGGTCGAACAGCTTTCAGGTCTGTTGAATCGGGCAGGACTGCGGGTCATTCCTCTGAGGGATGCGCGAGGGGCTCAATGGACCAAGCTGATTTTTAACGCCTCGACAAATCCTGTCGGTGCGCTCACTCTGTTGCACCATGGCGCCGCAACGCGCTCCGCGCCGACGGGCGCGCTTTTCAATTCGCTGATTGCCGAAGGAGAGGCGGTCGCGAAAGCTCTGGGCATCGAACTTCATGGCGATCCCCGCGCTCTCGTGCAAAAAGGCGCGAACGCGCCCGGCAAACACAAGGCCAGCATGCTGCAAGACATTCTGGCAAAGCGTCAAACGGAAGTGGATTTCATGAATGGGGCGATCGCGGACTGGGGCGAAAAAATCGGTGTGCCTACTCCGCTCAATCGAGCCATGTGGCAACTCGTAAAAGGATTGGAACATTCCTGGAGCGACCCGGCGTAACCGGCTTTTTCGTTGGCGGTTCCTCAGGAGAGAAAGCAAAGCGATGAGCAAGCCGTTCAAAATTGGTGTGTTACAGCTGAGCATGGAGCCGCTCGACGAAACTGTGCGCATGGCGCAGGCGTGCGACGCCGCTGGATTTGACGTGTTCTGGCTCGCGGAGGCTTATCCCTGGTGGCGCAAGCATTCCATGGAAGCGCGCTCTTCAACGGCAGTCACGGCGATCGTCGCCCGGGAGACCAAGAAGATTACGATTGCCTGGGGAATTATCTCGCCGTACACGCGGCATCCGGTTCAGATTGCCATGGAGGCGCGCGTTCTTCAGGAAGCGGCCGGCAAAGATCGCTTTCTGCTCGGCCTCGGGGCATCGAAAATTTTTATGAAAGAGATTGGCGAAGGCGAGAAGGGCAAAGAGGTCGGCCCCGCTGCGGTAATGCGGGAAAGCATCGAGATCATCAATGCCATGCTTTCCGGCAACGAAGTGAAATACGAAGGCAAAGCGTTTCAGGCCTATGCGCCGCCTCTGAAAGCCGACGCGCACGTGCAGCGATGGCGCGTGCCGATCTACGTTGGCGCGACGGGCCCGATACTGCAGCGGCTCGCCGGTTCACATTCAGATGGATTGCTGACTGCAAGCATCACTACGCCGAAATTTGTCAAGTATTCAAAAAAGATGATGGAAGAAGGAGCTCGCAAGGCCGGAAAAGACCCGTCGACACTGGATCTCGGATCGGTGGTGGTGGGGAGCGTCGGGAAAGATCCAAGAACCGCACGCGAAGGGGCGCGCGAGATGGCGGCGATGTACCTCGCAAATAAAGTGCAGAACATTCGCGGCTCCGCAGACACGCTGCTCGAATGCGCGGGTCTTACGTTTGACGAGATTCGCCCCATCGCCGAAGCCATGGAGCAGGGAGGGAGAAAAGCAGCGGCGCGCGCAGTCACGGATTCCGTGCTCGAGAAAGTTTGTCCCATCGCTGGAACGCCCTCGCAATGCATCGAAAAACTGGAAGAGTACCGCGCGGCAGGGTGCACGCAAATGATGCTGGAGCTTTGGGGTGACGACCGTCTCGAACAAGCCCGGCTGTTCGGCCAGAAAGTTCTGCCACATTTCAAGCACGCTTGAATTCTTGCGGAGAAAAAACGCTCAATCGTGTCCGCCGAGCGGCTCGCGTTTTACGCCGTACTGACTGCCCCATGCGTCGGTCATCTGGTGACGAATCTCCCAAAGCTGTGGGAAAAACTGCTGGCGCATGCCTTCTTCCAGGATTTCGATGGGCCGGCCTTTCAAAGATTTTGCGCCAATCCCGATGGTGCGATAAATTAACTGCATGTGGTGGTAACGAAACTTCTGGAAGAGCTCATCAAACTCCGCCATCGCTTCAGCGACAACATAAGCGTCGCCGTGCGTGTAACTGGAATCGTAGATATTTTCGAGCGTCAACCCATGTTTATCCAGATAGTGCGTTTTGAAGGAATTCCAGATCGGCTGGTACATCTTCAGCAAAGTGCGGAAACCGGGTGACTCCTGGCCGCTGCCGTTGCCGAGCAGCAAGCGAATCTCCTGATATTCTTTCGGCGACATCGTTTCGAGCAGAGCGATCTGTTCGATCATTAGCTTTTGTGCGATGTGCACGCGGCGAAAAAGCGTCACTACTCGATTCGTGTTTTCCTGCTGGAGATAATCGTCAATGTCGAGCAGCGTGTAGCCGATGAGCTTCATCCAAAGCTCTTCAACCTGGTGCACGATCTGGAATTGCAACTCGTCCGCGTTGCAGACTTCGTGGAAGTCTTTCTGGCAGGAGAGCAACATTTTTGTCTTCAAGTAGAGCTCGTAGTCGAGCGTTCCCTCACCGTTCATGACACTGTAAAAATGTTGCCGATCCACGAATCCTCCCGCTATCGCGCGCAGTTAGCGAGACTGCACGGCATCCACAATTTCACGGAACTCACCATCGGTAACCAGGCCGCGCTTTTCCGTTCCACGGCGCTTTACCGCTGCCAGGACGGCCGATTGTTGCTCGGTGGAGAGGTCGATCGCCATCTCGCGGCATTTAATCGCAATGCTATCAATCCCACTTTTCTTGCCGAGCACCATCCGCCGGTCCGCGTCCACGAGATTCGCTGAGTAAGGCTCGATGGCTTCTGGGATGTGAAACTGGCTCGCTACTGCGCCGCTCTCGCGCATGAAGAGGTTTTCGCCCACCACGGGCTTCCACGGTTCAAGCTCATGGCCCGCGGCATTTTGAACCAACGTCGATACTTCTCGAATTTTTTTCAAATTGAAATCCACCGGCGCACCATAGAGGCCGCTCAAGGCCATCGCAACCTCACCGAGATCGGCATTGCCGGCGCGTTCTCCCATGCCGTTGATGGTTCCCTGGATCCATTCAGCGCCGGCACGCACAGCGGCAATGGCGCAGGCGGTGGCGAGCCCAAAATCGTTGTGCCCGTGGAAATGGAGCGGCACTCTCGGGCCGGCCCATTCGCGCGTCTTGCGGACGAGGAACTCGACCGCTTCAGGACCGCAGGCGCCGATGGTATCGACAACCACAAGTTCTTCCGCGCCGGCGTCAAGAGCATTCTTGTAAAAGTCGCGGAGAATGCTGAGTTCGGTTCGCGTGCCGTCCACCGTGAAGAAAGCGACTTTCACGTCATGCTTCCGGGCGTAAGTAATGGCTTCGGCCGCGCGGCGCTTGGCCTCGTCCACTGTCAGGCCGTAAGCTTTCAATTTAATGGCGCTGGTGGGCGTCTCAACGATGGTGGCGCGGGCGCCGAGGCGCAGCAGCTCGTCAATGTCAGCCTTGACCGCACGTCCGAATCCCCAGGTTTCTGCCTTGAGTCCGGCATTCGCAATAGCTTGAAAAGCTTCCGCATCGTCGGAGGAAACGCGAGGGAAACCTGCTTCGATGCGGCCCACACCTAGTGTGTCGAGCGCACGGGCAATCTCAAGCTTCTGCTGGGGAGTCAGGACGACTCCGACGCTTTGTTCTCCATCGCGCAGCGTCGTATCGTAGAACTTTACGGGGCACTCCAGCGCAAAGGCCTTGCGCACGTCAGAGCGATTGTTTAATTCGCTGATCCAAAAGCCTTCTTGCATCCTGGAAGGAATCGCCGACATCGGTCCGCTCACGCTTTCGCAACGGCTTTTCCGCCGTGGGTCTCTTTGTAGGAAACCACAGGATTTCGTAGGACACCGATTTTCTCAATCTCGCACTCGACGATATCTCCGGGTTTTAAGTAAAGCGATTTCGGATCGTCGCTGAAGGCAGCAACACCCGAGACCGTTCCGGTCGAAAGAACGTCTCCCGCCGAGTAGCCCATCGAGGAGTAGTGCGCGATGATTTCCGGGACCGTTACGGACATCTTGCTGGAATGTGATTGCTGTCGCAGCTTGCCGTTGACGCGCAGCTCCATGGCCAGGTTATTGGGATTGGGAATTTCATCCGCAGTGACGATGTACGGTCCTAATGGACAGAACGTGTCGATGCCTTTGCAAAAGCTGAATACGCCCGATTTCATCTCCTGGCGTTGGATATCGCGCGCAGTCACGTCGTTGAAGATTACGTAGCCGCCGACGAAATCCGCAGCCCGCTCCGCGCTGAAATGCTTGCCTGTTTTCTTCATCACCACGGCAAGCTCTAGCTCGTAATCCAGTTCTTGCGTCAGGTGCTCCGGGTGGACGATGGACTCATCCGGCCCAATGATGGCGTCCACGTTTTGAAAAAACATGATCCACGGAAGGACGGGGTGAGAAAATCCTGATTTTTGGGCTTCTTCATGATGTTCGCGAAAATTTCCGGCGGTGTGAAAAAATTTCTTCGGAATAATGGGAGCTTTGATGCGCACCGCATTGCGTGGAAAGCGGAGGGGTTCGCCGGATGCGCCGGTGACGTCCGGTCCTTCTTTGATTGCGTATTCGAGAGCGCTGCGCGCGGCGTCCAATCCGCGGTCCCCATTTTCAAATAAGCCGCGCATGAAAGCGGGAACTCGCGCATCCGCGAGCGCATAGAACGGTCCTTCCTGCTGGACATTCCGCAAATACAAGGCGTACGCCGCGTTGAGGTCGATGATGCTTCCATCGGGAGCAATGGCACCGATGCGATCTTCACGTGTGCGGCAATTGAAGGTGACCAATTTCATCGAACATCCTCGCGCGCTGCGAAGTGAAACAGCATGTTATCAAAACGAGGCAGTGTTGTCGTGCGGCGGCGACTGGAGGGAATTCACTTTATCGAATGTACAGTAGCGGCTGTGGCGGAGGAAGTGGCCCAACTGTCCAGCCTCCAACCAGCGCTACGCTGACGATCAGTGGCGCTTCCGGCGGAGTAAACCGTACTCTCAATATAAGTCATAAGTCTGAACGCACCCACTGACCGGCCCTTGAAGGCAGTCGTGATGCACTTCTGCTCACCCGGATGTACCGGAAGCGCCGGAAAAATGGTCGCGAAGCCTGAAAAAGTTACAGAAAAAGTTCGACTCAGCTTCAGCTAATTTTCGGTGCCAGTTCTGGTGATGCGACTTGAGCGCGACGTCGGAACCTGTTTCAGGCCTTCAGGTCTGCGAAACGAAGGAACCTAGCAAGGCTCGCCCGTTTTTCGGGTGACCGAAATCTTCGATTTCCTTGAGTTGCTTTCGTTTTCAATCCGCCGCGCTAGCTTCTTTGGCCATCGCGACAATCGTTTCGATATTCAGTCCCAGCCCCTTCGCCACGCCAGTTCCGTACCCCGGATCAGCCTTGTAGAAGTGTCGAATCTGCAGCTCCTGGATGCGTTCGGGAACCGATTTCATACTGGCCACAATGTTGCTGAGTAAGCGCTCGCGTGCGTCAGCTTTCATCAATCGAAACAGGTTGCCCGGCTGCGTGTAATAGTCGCTGTCGAGACGGTGATTGTGGCGGTCTACAGAGCCAGCGATAGTCCGAGGACGCTCGCGGTAGAGAGGATCCTGCGTGGGGCCGTTGAAGCTGTTCGGCTCATAGTTCGCTGCTGAGCCGGAGTTCCCATCGAAACGCATCACACCGTCGCGGTTGTAGGTGTGGACCGGGCATTGCGGTTTGTTGACCGGCAGCGCGTCATAGTTCACGCCCAAACGGTAGCGGTGTGCGTCGGGATAAGAAATCAGACGCGCTTGCAGCATCTTGTCGGGTGAGAAGCCCATGCCCGGGACAATGTTTTTCGGTTCGAAAGCCGCCTGTTCGACTTCTGCGAAGTAGTTCACCGGGTTGCGGTCAAGAACGAGCTCACCGACCTCTACGAGGGGGTAGTCGCCATGTGGCCACACTTTTGTGAGGTCGAACGGGTTGATGTGATAGGTCTCCGCTTCTTTCTCGGGCATGATCTGCGCGCAGACCCGCCACTTGGGGAAATTACCTTTTGCTATCGCCTCAAAAAGATCGCGCTGCGCATAGTCGGGATCCTTGCCGCGCATCTCGTCAGCCCCTTCCCGTGTGAAGTTCTTGATGACCTGCTTGGTCTTAAAGTGCCACTTCACATAAAACAGCTCATTCTTGCCGTTGATGAGGCTGAACGTATGGCTGCTATAGCCGTTCATGTGCCGGTAGCCATCCGGCGTACCGCGGTCGGAAAAAAGGATTGTTACTTGGTGCAGCGATTCCGGCGAAAGCGACCAGAAGTCCCACATCATCGTGGGCGACTTCAGGTTCGTCTCGGGATCACGCTTTTGCGTGTGGATGAAATCGCCAAATTTCAGAGGATCGCGGATGAAGAAGATGGGCGTGTTGTTGCCTACCATGTCCCAGTTGCCTTCTTCCGTGTAGAACTTCAGAGCGAATCCACGCGGGTCGCGCTCGGTATCGGCAGAGCCCTTCTCCCCGCCGACGGTAGAAAACCGAATAAAGATCGGCGTTTTCTTGCCCACGGTGCTGAAAAGCTTCGCCGTCGTATATCGGGTAATCTCAGCGTTGGTGCATTCAAAGTGCCCATAAGCTCCGGAGCCCTTCGCATGCACCACGCGTTCGGGAATGCGCTCGCGGTTAAAATGAGCCATCTTCTCGAAAAGCAGGAAGTCTTCAAATACAACAGGCCCACGCGGACCCACGGTAAGCGAATTTTGATTGTCGCCCACGGGACGGCCCGCGTCCGTCGTCATGATCTTCTTTTTGCCGTCTGCCATGATTCTCCTCAGTTCGGTAACAGTGACCGCCGAGCGGCCTTTCTGCCCTGACAATGCAAGCTTAGGTGTCCGCCAGCTATACTTCCAATATATAGTTTGGATAAAATGGATAGGCATAGCCTATGGAACTTCACCAGCTTCGCTACTTCTGCGCCATCGCCGATTCCGGCAGCTTCAGCCGCGCCGCCCAGCAGACACACGTTTCTCAGCCCTCGCTTTCGCAGCAGATTCGCAAGCTCGAAGACGAACTGGGCGCGAGGCTCTTTGACCGCTTAGGGCGCACGGTTCGTTTGACAGAGCTCGGAAGAGGATTCCTTCCGCGCGCGCGGGCAATTCTTCGTGATCTGGAAGCTGCGAGGAGCGACGTTGTTGAGCGCAAGGCTTCTATCAGCGGCACGGTCTGTGTCGGGGTTATCCCAACAATCGCCCCGTACTTCCTGCCACCAGCCCTGGCCACGTTTTCCCGCAAATTTCCCCAGGCTAGCGTCACCGTCATGGAGGAGATCACGCCATTGCTGCTTGAACGTCTTCGGGGCGGAAACATTGACGTGGCGATCGTGGCCCTCCCGCTTCACGTCAAAGGTCATGAATTCGAGACAGTTCCCCTGCTTAATGAAAAGCTCTATGCGGTCCTGCCCAAACGCCACGCGCTCGCGAACAGGCATGCGCTGTCGCTTAAGGAGCTACAATCCGAACCTTTTCTCCTTTTGCGAGACGGCCATTGCTTCCGAGAAACGACCGTGGCAGCCTGCAAGCGTGCTCGCGTGAGCCCGCAAATCATTTTTGAAAGCGGTCAGTTCAGCAGCATTCTCAGCATGGTGACTGCAGGGTTCGGCGTTTCGATTGTTCCGGCCATGGCACTCGAGAAGCGTCCGGGATGCCGCTTTGTTCCGCTCGCGGATGAACGAGCTGCGCGTACAATTGGGGCTGTTACACTGAAAGGGAGTTCGTTAACGCGGATAATTGAAGCGTTTCTCGCGCACCTCGGGGTGAGAGGGTAAAATCACTCCCATGTTTGGTGCGGTCGCTGGCACTCTCGCGCTCATTCTTTTAAGTCGCCTGCTCGTTGGCCTCAGGCAGATGGGGGTAACAGTCATGATCCCGACCTAGCGGCTGGGCCCGTAATAGCCTGTCTTTGCGTACGCGGTTAGAGGCGGAAGTCCCTTGGGTGCGCGGAGCTTGATCTTGATTTTGCGCCAGCGCGCGTCGTGGGCCTTGTTACTCGGGCGGTATCCCAAAATATATTGGTTGCGCAACTCCATGCCAATCTTTTTCGCGATGTCCGGCAGGTCATTGAAATTCTCGATGGTAAAGGCACGTCCACCCGTCAGTTCCGTCACTTCAGAGAGCAGGGAGGGTCCGTAGAGTTCTTCGGGTGTTCGGCTGCGATACTCGAACGCGTCGAAAATGCCGATAGAATAGAGCTGAGTGTCCGATTCTCGAACCAGCCGCTTGATATCCTTCTCGTTGTACCGACTACTGTTGTCGCCTCCGTCAGATATGATAAGAAGGGCTCGTTTGGCGTTGTGTGCGGCCTTCATTTGACTGAGCCCCAAATAAATGGCATCGAGGAGAGCGGTGCGGCCTTTCGCAGGCGCCGCGAGTATACGGCTCTGCAGATCCTCGACGCTGTCGGTGAACGGACTAAGGAGCTCTGCACGATCATTGAAACCGACCAGAAAGAACTCGTCCTGCGGATTGGCGGTCTTGAAAAACTGAATGGCTGCTTCTTTTGCCTTACCGAGTTTGTCCCCCATGCTGCCACTGTGATCGAAGATGACGCCGATGGAGATAGGAACGTCTTCGGACGAGAAGTTCACGACCTCCTGTTCGATGTTATCTTCGAAGACGCGAAAATTATCGGGCTCAAGACCCGTAACCAGGCGGTTATACGGGTCAGTGACGGTAATGTTGACGAGCGCCAGATCCACGTCCACGTGGACGGCCTGACCCTGGTTAATCGCTTGGCCCGGAGTGTCATGCTTCACGTCGCTGGTGACAAGGGACTGGGCAGGGGTGGGCGCAGGGAATATCGCGATGACACCGCAGCCGAACAGCAAGGGAATGAGTAGAAGGGATAAAACGCTAGTGGGAATCGAGGAGTTTTTCACTGCTTTTTCAGCTGTGGAACCGCATGCGTCTTTCCTGCGACAACAATTGATTACGGCCTTCACCCCGGATTTGCCTTTTCGATTGCACGCTGAGAGCATTTTACGATTCATCATTGAGGCTCATTGCCTCGACGGCTGATAGAGCTTATAGTCTCCAAATTCTTCAGTCTTGATATCGTCGTCGCTGACGCCCGAGCACTGAAGCAGTGTGGTCATCGCAGCGACCATTCCTGATGGGCCTGCGACATAGTAAACAGGTCCATTCAGCCCTCGTAAGTAGCGCGTGAGGAGGCCGCGATCGATAGGACCATACTCATAGGGCCACGCCGGGCTCTCCAGCCTGGTAATCGTTGGAATCAGGGTAAAGCAGTGATTTTGCATCGCTAAACTTTCCAAGTCTTCAAGAAACGCTGCGTCTTCCGCATCGCGGTTCGAATAGAACAAATATAGTTTGCGTGGCATCCGTTGCTGAGTGGCCCAGTGAAGGATGCTGCGCATCGGGGCAATCCCGATACCGCCGGCGAGAAATACCGCAGGCCTGGTAATGTCCTGGTGCAATGTGAAGGAGCCTCTGGGACGGCTTACTTTGAACTTGGTGCCAAGCGCAGCCGCTTTCAAGGCCGTCTTGAAGCCAGTCTGGCGCATGCGCAGGGCGATCATGACTAGCCCTTTGTCGTGGGGAGAGTTTGCGATGGAAAAAGTTCGGGAATTGTCGGTTTCAGTTCCTATGAATGGGTCCATGAAGACAAAGTCGGCATGTTGCCCAGCTCGGAATTCGTAGCGCGTTCCATTGGTGTCAAACCAGAACGCCATCGTATCCCTAGCAATTCTCTGCCGATCCATTAAAGTCATTTGATATTCAGCCATGGTTTTTTCCTTAGCCTGAGCTCCACGAATGTTCGTTATGGACATCGTTGGTATTTCCATTTACGTAGACCAAATTCGTTGCGCTTTATTCCGACTCTGAATCAATAGAACTGGTGCTTAGGGACACAAGTCCATCGACACGGATATAAAGGAGCGATTTAAAAGATGGACAATCGGAGAGGCGTGCGGCGGAGTCAAGGTTGCTGTCCATGATGGTTGTTCCAAAGGCGATGTGGCAGCAAGTATGTAAATCCCACAAACGCCTCCCATCGAGTGGATGTCTTGGTCAGTCCATGATCGAATCCGGCGTCTACCACTAAATTCTTGTGGACTGAATAAGAAACCGCCCAAAGATTACCCACGGCGTTTCCGTGCTCGAAAGGTTGTGAGAAGTGCCATATCTCGGCGGAAATCGTGAGCTTCCCAATGGGATGGGAGACCGAGAGTGTCTGACCAAATTGTGCTCGACGTACCTCGCCTTGAGCTTGCTCGGCGACGATCCCGTTTGTATCGATGTGAAATCCATGCAGATCGTCACTCAGAAGAATCGACCCTGATTGTCGAAAAGTGCCAATATCGAGTTCTGGTGCGGCGCTTACGTGAACCCGGCGAATATAGCTCACCGAAACAGTTGGCCGTGATTCGCCACCCGAAAAGAGGACAGCTTGTGCGCCTGCGAAAACCTCTCCTTCATGCACCGCTGTCTCGGCTTGTGCCTGACTGATTACGAGTGGCTCACTTTGCAAGAACAGCTCCAACCGCGGGACGACGGACAGCTTGGTAACTTGGCTGACTCCGATGCGGTTCGAAAACTCCGTTGAGTCTTGCGCGAAGAGCGCGCCATTCTCAAACTGGAGATAGCCAACCGGTGTGAGAGTCGCGGGAGTCGAAACCGTAGGTCGTCCCGGATTAGCATCTGGCACGGAAGTTGTTCCCGACTGTGCTGAACTGAGTTGCACGAAAGCGCACAACATTAGGAACAGCCAAATTGGGACGAACTTCAACTACCCTCCTTTAAACCAGGCTACGCGAATTCATTTGCGAAACAGATGCGGGACGTACCAGCGCGTGTACGTCGCGAATCCCAAGAAGAGGACCAGCCACCAGAACACGAGGACGCTTCGCATCCACACCTTGTATCTGGTGATGCGCAGTTTTTCAGGCATCAGGCGCGTGCCTGCAACCAGCAGAATGTACAATCCGGCGAGTTCGGTGATGCTTCCGAGCGTTGCGTGGATCGTCGCTAAGGCGTAGTAAGCCTTGCCAAGCCTGGCCGGAATCCTGGGAAACACATGAACGCGAAAGGAAGGAATCATCATCAGCACGATCACAGCAAGGTTGAGGAGCACGACGACGGATTGGCACCAGGCGTGTAGTCGAAAGCGCCTCGTTCGCGCGAGCCAGGCACCGATAAGCAGCCCAACTCCCATGGCGATTTCTAGGAGCAAAACAAAATCGGCTGTGCGAGGAGCCGCCGTTCCAAGGAACCCTTCGTTCAACGGATTATCCCCGCGCTGCGTGAATTCTCAACCCCTCAGTATCCGTCTGCCGTGGAATCGCTTCCACCAATCACAGGGCAGGAAGCAAATTCTCGAAAGGACTCGCGTGCCTTCAGGAGCGCATTCGAATCCTTCATTTTCAGCAGGACCACACTTTGCATCTTTGCCTCGCCGCCGTTTTGACCCGGCTCCGCGACGCACACGTAAATTCCCGAGGGCCGCTGGTCGAGAACCTTGATCGACAATCTCCACGCTCCGTTTACTGCCTCGATGGTGGCCTCGTTTTCCTCGACCTTCTGTGCGGTGTAACCGTAATCCGCAAAGGTCTTTTTCCCTTTTTCCTTCTTTGGCCGGATTGCGGAGGGCAGCGAAGTCACATCAAGTTTCTCGACAACGAATGCCGCGAGTTTCTCCTTCGGATAAGCCGCATTTCCTCCTGCGAGTGCTAGCGGCGCGTATGCCAGTGCCGCAACTGCAAACATAACTTTGATTTTCATTTTCGTTCTCCTCCTCTGTTCCCGGGCCTTCTCTACCTGTTTTTCGTAATCGCCGCCCGAGTTGTATTTTTGTCGATCCGCCATCCCGTGGGCCTATCCTGTCAGGGATCAAGGAACTCTTGTCCCTAGGCGCTTGGAAATACTTCTATGTCGGTACGTTCACTCCGCTGAGGAATCCGCCGAGGTGGGCCGTCAACGTGACGATGGTTACGGCCACAGCTTCGATTGGCAGTCGGTATCCTGGCAAGACTGCTCCTTGCTTCCGCTGCGTTCTCCTGTGGATTAGCCACACGATCCAGATCAGCAGGCTCGATACGCAACCAAGCACCAAGTGCATCAGAAGGATGCCCTTGAGCCGTTGTCCTTCGAGCTCCCATTGCCACGCAAGGATTCCGGTGATCAACACTGGTATGGTCGCGAGCGCGGCAGCAAACAAATTGAAATAGGCCGCCGCGGCTACCAGACGCTGCTTCTTCCATTGCCCGACAAAATCAAACAGCACGCCGATGATAAACAGCGCTATGGGAAAGTGAATCAGCACTACGTGCTGGGCGTGTTTCGCTAATAGCACTGCTTTGATGTCAAATGGGTGCAAGGTCTCTCCTCACTCACTGCACGATGACTCTACCGGTCATCTTCGGGT
>DASSXG010000071.1:0-142511 GCA_035704085.1 Candidatus Acidiferrum sp.
GGCCATGTTCGACGTCAACCCAAAGATGTCCGGCAGATCACGGTTCACTTCGTAAATCAACCGGTTGTGGTCCCACGTCTGCCCCGGCCAAAACCACTGCCAGCCTGGACCGCGAATAAACGTCCCGATAATGATCATCGCGACCCACAGAATCACAAACCCGAACATGAACGTCGAAATCGAAAACCTTCGCTGCCTCCAGGTGTAATACCCGCTGCCCAGCGGATTCGTATCGATGTAAGGAATCACCATCAGTCCGATGATGATCATCGTCGGCATAACGACGCCTGCGATCCACGGGTCGAAATAGACGAGCATCTCCTGCAATCCGAGGAAATACCACGGCGCCTTCGCCGGATTCATCGTGAGATTGGGATTCGCTGGCTCTTCCAGCGGCGCGTTCAACGTAATCGACCAAACCATAAGGATGATGGTGACGATGATGGCGGCGAGAAATTCCACGCGCAGGAGAAACGGCCAGACGTGGACTTCTTTTGCCCAGCCCGGTTTGAAAGGCCAGGCCTTGCGGTGATGTATTTTGGCGAGAGCGGCGTCGCCGGCAAGCTGTTCGATTAAGACGTCATTGGCGTGCGCCTGCTTCCAAGCGAGATAAATGTAGAAAGCGAGCAACGGGATCATGGCGATGATCGGAACGTTGTCCGCAGCCGAAAGAATTTCCCAGAGTTGCTTCCAATCCATAGCTACTTCTTCGCCTCCTTGATTTCGGAGTCGAGGACAATAGGAGCCGGGCCGGAAATGCCGCCATCCTTACGCACGCGCCAGAAATGAAGGATCATGAAGACCGAAGCGATGATGGGAATACCGATGCAATGCCAGATGTAGGAACGGAGAAGGGCGTTGGCGTCCACGATGGAGCCACCGAGCAGGCCGAAGCGCACGTCATTATAGGGAGTCATCCCCAATTGCGCTCCGAAGGGCCCTTCGTGACCGAGAAGCGGAGTGGCGCGGGCCATGTTCGTACCGACGGTGACGGCCCAGAAACCGAGTTGATCGTCGGGCAGCAAATAACCAGTGAAGGAGAGCAGCAGCGTCAGGACAAGGAGAATCACGCCGACATTCCAATTGAACTCGCGGGGCTTCTTGTAGGAGCCGGTGAGAAAGACCCGGAACATGTGGAGCTCAACGGCGATAACCATCAGATGCGCTGCCCAACGGTGCATGTTGCGGAGTAATTTGCCGTAGGGCACATCGTGTTCGAGGTAGAGTACGTCGCGGAAAGCCTGCACTTTGCTGGGGTGGTAGTAGAACATAAGCATGACGCCGGTCAGGGTGAGCACGAAGAACAAATAGAAAGTGATGCCGCCCATGCCCCAGGTGTAGGAATAGCGCACGGCGTCGCGATTAATTTTTGCGGGATGCAGATGCAAAAACACGTTCGAAAGGACGCCAAGGGCGCGATTTCGAGGAGTGTCGTCATGCTTGTGGCGGAAGATGGAAGTGAAGAGCTGAGTCTTGGTGGGCTTGCTGAGAATCTCGACCTGCTCTTTGGCTTTGGCAGGCAGATCGGTCTTCAGGGACTCAAGGTCTTCTTTGACGCCAGTCTTGATGCGATCGACCAGGCCGACCGACTTGCCATTCTTGCCGTTCGGGCTTTTCTCTTCCGGCATTGTGTGTTCCCCCGTGAAGCTGCACAGGATGAATCCTGTGCTACCAAATTCCTGTGATTACACCGGCAGAAAAGCTCCGGGATCGTTAAATTTGCTCGGCTGCCCCTTCGGCCACGAATAGAGCCGGGAAGTGTCCACGACAATCTGGCCATCAGGAGCCAATTCCAAGTGTGCGCGGTCCATAGGGCGCGGGGCGGGGCCTTCGAAGTTCACGCCTTCGCTGTCGTATCCGCTACCGTGACAGGGGCATTTGAATTTGTTCTCGCTGGCTTTCCAGTCCGGGGTGCAGCCGAGATGGGTGCAGCGAGCATATATAACAAAGACGCGATCGGGAGTGCGGTCTACCCAGATGCGGTATTTTTGCTGCCACTTGGTGTCCACACCCAGGGCGTAGTCCGAGGCGTAACCGATTTTGAAAACGGTGGGAGGCTCGAAAAGAGTGCGCGGAAGGAAGAAGCGGAGAAAAGCGATGAACCATGCGCCAAGAAATGCGGTGACGGCACACCATACCAGACGCCGGCGACTCTGATTGGCTTCGCTGGGCGCCGGGCCGGCGGTCGCCACTCCCGCAGCAGCGGCGGCTTTGGACGTACCCACGGCGGGCGTACCAACGTAGCTCGCGGCATTTGCGCCGCCAGCAGCGGCGGGCTTTGCCGCAACCGGTTTCGGTTTGACCGGGTCGTTCTCCGGGACCGCCATGCGTTACCTCCTCAGTTAAATCTTGGCCAAAATAAATTGGCGGCCGAAAAAGCTGCCGCCCTTTCCCCCTTGCTGGTTGCGAGACGGTTGACCGATAAACTGCCCAAAACTTCTTGAGCGCGAATACTGGGTGTGAAAAAGTCTTTCCGCACAAGCGCGCGCGAAGCCGCCAATCGTTCCGCGAGGAAATGAAATAATCAATTCCGCGCGGGAGCGCAAAACTTTATGGGAATCGATGGAGAGACTATGCAGGAAGGGCGCGACGGCTGCAAGCGTCCGGGTCCCGACGGATTGGAATAGTCTGTTTCGAAAACATCGCGAGGTCCTCGACATTTCGCTGGACCCCCTGGAAAACAAAACGGATATTACTCAAATCAAAAAAATTCGTCAATGCGTGATTGCGAATGATTTTAAGAATATATTTGCGAGCCGTCCGGGAAAGAAGCAGAGCGCAGATAAGAAAAGAAGTATAAGAACGCGCTTGCGCTGCGAAGAAGGTGTGATATATTCGCCCCGATTTGCATCCTCACTTCTCTGATCGCGGGGTGATGGAGCATGGCCTCCCGTGGGGAAGGCCGAGAATCTGACTCAGGAGGCGCACCGCATGGGCCTCGTTCTATTGATCGTCATCTGGCTGATCACCTTCGTCAGCACGTACTTCTTTGTGGCGAAGACCTGGTGGTTGCCAGCGGGGGCCTCTGCCGCAGCCGCCGGAATCGATCATCATTTCACAACGACGTATATTCTGATGGGCGTCGTGTTTGTGGCCGCCCAGGTGGCGTTAGGATTCTTAGTCTGGAAGTATCGCGACCTCGGAACCGGTTCTTCCGCCAAGGCGGATTATTCGCACGGTCACACAGGGTTGGAAATTGTGTGGACCGTGCTGACCACCGTCCTCTTTATCGGGTTAAACCTGGCGAGCAGCTCCATCTGGGCTTCGGAACGTTTTCGAGCCGCCGATGAGAATGCGGTACGTGTGGAAGTGACGGGCATGCAGTTTGCCTGGTATTTCCGTTATCCCGGGCCGGACGGAAAATTTGGAGCGACGAAGCCAGAGCTGGAAGACGCCTCCGCGGGCGGCGAAGCGGCGCTGGGGTTGGACACCAAGGACCCTGCCTCCAAAGACGACGTCGTGAGCGGAGTGATGGTGGTGCCAGTGAACCGCGAGATCGAAGTAATCTTGCGGGCGCACGACGTGATTCACAGTTTCTTCATCCCTTCGATGCGCTTCAAGCAGGACGCCGTGCCGGGCCTGGCGATCCACATGCATTTCACTCCTATAGAAACAGGAGAGTATGAAATCGCTTGCGCGGAGCTTTGCGGGCTGGGGCATTACAAGATGCACGGGATATTGAAAGTTGTCAGTCAGGAAGAGTTCAACAAATGGTTGGCGGCGCGGGAGGCGGAGAAGCAATAACATGGCTACTCACGAATTTGCTGCTCAAGCATCTCACGCACACGCTGCTCCTCAAGGTTTCATTCGGAAGTGGGTCTTCAGCCTCGACCACAAAGTGATCGGATTGCAGTATTACTTCCTGGCACTGGCGGCGGTGTTCGTGGGGATGTTCCTCTCGCTGCTGATGCGCATCCACTTAATCTGGCCGACGGTGACCTTGCCGCTGCTAGGAGACATCAAACCGGAAACGTATCTCACTCTCGTGACCATGCACGGCACGATTATGGTTTTCTTTGTGCTGACCACCGCGCCGCAGGGCGGGTTTGGGAATTACTTCCTGCCGATTCAAATCGGCGCGCCGGACATGGCGTTTCCAGTACTGAACATGCTTTCGTTCTGGACTACCTTCCTCGGGTTTGTCGTGATGATCGCGGCGTTTTTCGTGACGGGAGGAGCTCCGCTGCACGGCTGGACAGGCTACACGCCGCTGAGTGCCGTGCAGTCTGCCGGACCGGGCGAAGGCCTGGGCGCGGATTTATGGATCATCAGCATCGCGATTTTCTGCATCGGCGCGCTGATGGGCGCGCTGAACTTCATTACGACAACGCTGGATATGCGAGCGAAAGGCATGACGCTGATGCGCATGCCACTGACGTGCTGGGCGTGGTTCGTTACCGCGATATTGGGACTGCTGGCGTTCGGAGTGCTGCTCTCCGCGGGAATTTTGCTGCTGATGGATCGCAACCTGGGGACCAGTTTTTTTGTGCCGCTGATCACGATGAACGGCCAGCTTACGGGACACAAAGGCGGTTCGCCGCTCTTGTGGCAGCACCTGTTCTGGTTTTTTGGCCATCCCGAGGTGTACATCGCGATCTTGCCGGCGATGGGGATGTGCTCACAGTTGCTGTCGGTGTTTTCGCGGAAACCGATTTTTGGATACAAGGCGATGGTTTACGCGATCCTGGCCATCGGGTTCTTGGGCTTCATGGTCTGGGGACATCACATGTTCATGAGCGGGATGAGCCCATACACGGCGTTTGCGTTTTCGATCATGACCATGGGCATCGGGGTGCCTTCGGCGATTAAGACGTTTAATTGGCTCGGGACGCTGTGGGGCGGGAGGATTCGTTTTACTTCGCCGATGTTGTTTGCGATCGGGTTTGTGTCGCTGTTTGTTTCGGGCGGAATCAGCGGGCCGTTCCTTGCGCAGCCGGTGCTCGATATCCAGCTGCACGACACTTATTTCGTGCCGGGCCATTTTCACCTGATCATGGGAGTGGCGTCCATCTTCGGGATTTTTGCGGCCACGTATTATTGGTTTCCAAAGATGTTCGGACGGATGATGAACGAGTCGCTGGCGCAGTGGCACTTCTTTTTCAGCCTCATCGGCACGTATGCGATCTTCATGCCGATGCACTACCTGGGAATGGCGGGGATGCCGCGGCGGTACTCGCAACTGACCGAGGTGGGATTCCTTCACGACTTGATTCCGTTGCAGAAGTTCATCACATACGCGGCGTTCGTGACGATTGCCGGACAGTTGATCTTCGTAGTGAATTTGTTCTGGAGCATGTTTAACGGGAAGAAGGCCAGCGACAATCCGTGGGAAGCGACGACGCTGGAGTGGACCACGGCGACGCCGCCGCCGCACGACAATTTTGGTGGAAAGACGCCGGTGGTGCACAACGGGCCGTATGAATACAGCGTGCCGGGAGCGCCACGGGATTTTGTGATGCAGACGGATCCGGAAATCAAGGCGGCACACTAAGAGGGCTATGGCGAGCTTTGCGACAACGGCGACGGTGGACGATCCCAGGGTTTCCCGAGGTGATAACGGCGGACTGCCGACGGTAAGGGACGGTGGGGGCGACGATGGCCCGGGGCCTACGCTTCCGGACTATGCGACGCGGCTGAGGAGGGCGCGCCTTGGACTGCTCGTGGCGTTGACGCCGGTGCTGATGCTGTTCGTGTCTTTCACCAGCGCGTACGTTGTGCGGCAGGGGCTACCGACGCTGGACCCGCGAACTAATCAACTGGTACGCGACTGGATTCCGGTGAAACTGCCGGCGCTACTGCTGGTCAATACTGGAGTGCTGCTTTTGAGCAGCGTGGGGATGGAATTGGCGCGGCGGCAAATCAAACGCGAGGCTGCTACCGCGCCGGCTGGGACTGTTGATGCTGATTCCGGCAGAGAAGAGAACAAGATTCCGTGGCTGGCGATGACCGTAGTGCTGGGGCTGCTGTTCCTGGCGGGGCAATGGACCGCCTGGCGGCAATTGGCGGCAAATGGATTCTACGTGTCCACTACACCGAGCAGTTCTTTTGTGTATCTGCTGACGGGAACACATGCTGTGCACTTGATGGGCGGCGTGCTGGCGTTGTTAGCGGCGGGCGTGTTTGCGCTTTTGCGTCGGTCGGTGGCTACGCGGAGCATCGTGGTTGACGTCACCGCGTGGTACTGGCATTTCATGGCCGCGCTGTGGGTTTACATTTTTTGTTTGATGAAGTTCGCAAGCTAATCGAGCGTCGGCGCCGGCGAAGCCGGAGCCACATCTGACGAGGAGGCCGGGCGCATGGCTGAGCACGTGGTGTCGCACGACGTGCCGTCGGTTTACGAACCGTCGCTGTTCGGGACTTATTCGAAAAAGATCGGGATGTGGCTGTTCCTGCTCTCGGACTCGCTGACGTTTGGCGCGTTGCTCTATGCCTATAGCTACGGGCGAATCTCGACGGTAGGTTGGCCCACGCCATTCCACTCCGAAAGCATCGTGAACGCGACAATCATGACAGCGTTTCTGCTGACGAGTTCGCTGACCATGGTGCTGGCGGTGCGCGCGTCTGTCGAGCGTAACGCCAAGGGGCAGTTGTTGTGGTTGCTGGCGACCATGCTCTGCGGCACGGGATTCATCGTTTTGCACGGACGGGAGTGGACCAAACTGATCGCCGAGGGCTTGACTTTGCCGATGTTCCCGGCGGTTCCCGGCGGGGAAACCGCGGGCGAGTTCGTCAACGTAGCGAAAAATGTGCCGCAATTTGCGTCAACTTTCTTCACATTGACCGGAATGCACATGCTGCACGTCACGCTGGGAGTGATTTATCTTGGCGTGGTGGCGCTGCGACGCAAATTCATTCCGATTCTGTTGGCCTTGTGGCTGATTGCCTGGCTCGCAACACCGGCTTACAGCCCCTTCCACTATGGCGCGCACGTGCTGCTGCTGGGTGCGATTGTGTGCGGGATCATTCTCTGGCTGAAGCCCAAGGTCTATGACTCATCGGATGTGGAGGTGGCTGGTCTTTATTGGCACTTTGTCGATCTGGTCTGGATGTTCATCTTCCCGCTGGTCTATCTGATGTCAGCGAAGATTCTTTAGGAGAGGAAGAGAAATGGAAGATTCTAATCAGCTAGCCATCGAGGAACGCGTGGCGGAACAGCATCGCCATCACAAGAAGGCCCTATTCTTCTGGGTGTGGGGAGCGCTGCTGGTGATGACAGCCTTCGAAGTCTACCTGACGTATCAAAACATGGAGCCGGTGCGCATGCTGACGATCTTGATGGGCTTGTCGCTGATCAAGGCGGCATTGATCATCGGGTTCTTCATGCATCTGAAGTATGAGATTTCGCGGATGAAGTGGCTTACTATGTGTTCGGTAGTGGCGTGCTTGATTCTGATGACCATCTTTTTCTTCCCGGACGCGCATCGCGTTGTTACACTGGGAGTGAGATGAAGATTCGTAGCCTAATTTTTGGAGTGGTTCTTTCTTTGTGGGCAACGCCTGCCTTTAGTCAGGGTTGTGCCATGTGCGCCAGCTCCGCTTCGGCGACGTCGCGGGACGGCCAGAAAGCCATCGGCAGGGGAGTCCTGCTGCTGGTGGTTCCTCCGGCGGGGTTCATGACCCTGGGTGTAGCGATGGCATTTCGGTACGGCAGGAGGCGCGATCTCGAGCAGTCCTGAGTACAAGGCGTTCGTCGCAGGGCCGATTCCCGCCGAGAGTCTCCCACCCGGATCAGAACTGTTTCATCCAATGCGCGAGCAGGGGAAGCGTTCACCAATCTTCGTATGGTAGTAGCCCTCTTTGGAGGGCGCGCTCATCAATCCAGCAAACGACTCCGAAGGTGCATTGAAAAACTGATACACCCCACCATGTACGAGTCGCCGTGTCGAGGGCGGGTTCGCAGAATTGTGAGAATCCGGGGAGAGCTATGAAACAAAAACCAGAGCCGAAAAGCGAGCGAGGAGAGGCCGCGAAAGCAGAGCATGGATTGCCGTCTGCGCCCGGCGAGGACTTCACCATAGTAGCGGTCGGGGCGGGGCGGCATCGAAGCACTCACCCACTTGATGAATTACTTGCCGGCTGACACGGGCATGGCATTTGTCCTGATTCAGCATCTCGACCCGAAACACCACAGCATTCTCACAGAATTGCTTTCGAGAAAAACAGCGATGAGCGTCAAGGAGGCGGGGGGAGGGCTTTCGTCCGGAACCCAATCATGTTTACGTCATCCCGCCAAACGCGACAATGTCCATCTGCGATCACACCCTGCATCTGAATCCGCGAGAAGATTCGCGCGGACAACACATGTCGGTTGATCACTTCATGTGTGCGCTCGCGGAAGCAAGAGGCAACGGGGCGATTGGCATCCTATCGGGATCTGGATCGGACGGAACACTAGGGATGGCAGCGTGAATAACTAACATCCCTCATGGACTAATTAAATTCCAATACCTTGACTAGACCAATATTCCTTAGTATAAGGGGGACAACAGAGTTGAGGCACGGCCTTGAATTCTATTTAAGGCGAAACACAAGGATATTGGTTCCGAGTCTGTCCCGCTCGAACCGAACGAAATGACCGCAAGATTCGAGATACTGCGCACGACCACACAGGAATTCACTTTCTTGGTGGAACATTCGAGAGAAACGACTGATTGGCAACCCCGCGCTAATCGCGTGGGATCGGCATGGCCAGGGTGCGGCTCTACGGAGTGTGAGAGCGCATTGTGTGGAACGTAAGAGAGGTCCGGGCACTGACGGCAGAACTCTAGAGGTGATTCCTTGACCAGTATCAGCCGGATGCGGGGTGGTCATATCCGATTTTTAGAGAAGGACGATTGGGGCACGGCTGGAGAGTCCTTCAAGGCGTTCCTTAGGTCTTTAACCGTCGTTCTTAGTAATTCTACTGTGGGAGTCGCGCTGTACGATAAGAATCTGCGTTGCCAGGCGGTTAACGGCGCTCTAGCTGCGATGACCGGAGTGCCGGTGACAGAACAGATCGGCAAGACCTTTCCCCAAGTTTTCGGGGAGGGCGCTCGGGGATTCGAGACTGCATTTCAAGGAGTTTGCGCGGCGGGCAGTTCTCTTTCAAATTTTGAATTCGAAGCTCGGTTGCCCGCAGAGAAAAAATTCAGCCGTTGGCTTGTTAACTTCTATCCCATAAAAGACGAATCGGGAATCATCCGGCTAGTCGCTATCCTCTTTTTCGAAATTACAAAGAAAAGCAGTGCTGAACGGCGGCTTTGCCAGCTTCTTGGCAGGCTTATAGCAAATGACTCGCGTGATCCCAGCATTGGAGAGGAAGGGTTTGCTGAACTTTCAACGCGCTCCCTCGAATTGGTCAAGCAGTCTCTGGAGCTGATCAAGTGCTCTATGACCTTGAGATTGGATGTATCGGAGTCGCGGATAGAAGCAGGATTGATACGCCTGGCCTCGTTCTTGACCCTAGCGAGGGGCCAGCAATCCACACCGCCTGCTGCGCCGCTACAAGGTAGAAACGAACGAGGTCTGGGCCGGGAACACGGATCACCGGAGAAGCGGGACCGGCCCACGGGCGGCCCAAGCGCTAGAGAAAGACAGGTTGTTGGGCTTCTGGCAGAAGGGAAGAGCAACAAAGAGATGGCCGCCATTCTGGAGATTAGTACCAGGACAGTGGAGGCCTATCGCGCAAGGGTCATGGCGAAGCTTAAACTTCATTCGGTCGCTGAACTCGTTCGCTACGCGGTTCGCAACAACCTCACCCAAGCATAAAGATCTGTTGCCTCGGGGCCAGTCCCTGGAGGAAGTGCTCAGGGATTGTATCTCTCCGGCCCTTATCCATGTAGGTATATCTACTGTATTGACGCCCAGGGGCGACCACGGTATTGGTACGCCTCCCTCTAGGAGGCTACCGAAATGAGTCATTTCCTGATTTGCAAGAATGAGCGGTGTCGCTTTGTTCTCGATCGCCGTTTGAACGGAAAATCGCTGATCCTCGCGCCAACGATCCTGAAGGAATGCCCGGCTTGCGGAGGTCCATGGTCGTCTGCATGCCCATTCTGTGGGCAAGCATTAGCGATCAAGCTGCTTCGAGGAATTCCCCACACCGCGTGTTGCAGCCGTACCCTACATGCGGAAGCGAGGGCCGCCTAGTCTGCATTTTCGAGCTCGCGAGTCATGTGGACTTGATCGCCGTAGTTCGCGTCCGCAGCAAACTGAGCGAGGTAACGCCGAACCCCTACGCAAGCAGCAGGATGCAGAAGGCGCTGGAGACGCAGCACGGGCTGAAATAGTTCCGGGCCATAACCGACTGCAATAGTTAATCGGCACTGGATCCGCCGGCTGCTGAGACCGAGCCACTGGCTTAGCTGCTCAACTCGCCCATGCGGATGCCGGGCGAGCCATTGGATGGCGGCGCTCGTCTTTGGCACCGGTTGCGACGGCTGTTTTCTGATTGCTTGTCATACTTATCTCCGATTGAATTCGCTATGAAGCAGTGGGGTGGAAATGCCTACCGCGCCAGCAGCGGCACGCGATTTGTGATTCTGAGATCCTTAGTGCACGGGGAACACGCGCTTCTGCTATCTCGAATAGGGCTCCTCAGTTCTTGATGCCGCTCAAGAACTGATCTAAACCTTTCGGGTTGTCCTCCTGCTGTAACCAGAAACAGTTTAGTTTAATTGTTACACGAGAAGGGATGCGTGTAACCTGTACGTGGATACAAAGACATTCGCAATGTTTTAAGGAGTGCCCGATGAAGACCCGAGCATCGAAAACGGAGTACGTTGTTTCTGCCCTCGATGTTGCCGGCGATCATCCAGCAATCAACTTCATCAATACCCTTCGTATGATTGGGAATGAACTGACCGACACATGGAGAAGCGATGAAGATGTTGCCACATGGATTGTCCGCGAGAGATTGCGCGACAGTCTACCATCAAAAACATGGCCAGATGGCGCGCTCCTTCGAAGGGCACGGAAGCTAAGAGAGATCGCTCGGCAGGCAGTAGAGGCGAGGAAGGCACAAAAGAGGCTCCCGCTAGGCGAACTGAATAGTTTTCTTGAACATTCCATCGGCCATTCTGTTCTCAGCGCAAGGTCGCGAATGGGTCTTTATGTGAAGCGGGTGTACAGTCAAAAGACAGTCGAACAGTATCTGGCGCCTGTTGCTGAGTCGCTCGCCGATCTACTGGCCATTGCAGATTTTAACTTGATTCGTCGGTGCGAAGGCGAACGATGCGTGCTGTGGTTTTACGACCGCACCAAGGCTCACCGCAGACGCTGGTGCAGCCCACAAGTCTGCGGCAACAGGGCCAAGGTAGCGGCATTTCGAGCCCGCGCTCGGCGATCTTGAGGCTTTTGTGCTGTCGGCGGCCGATCACGTCGCAACAGAGTGAAAAAGGACACGAACGATATCAAACATCGGGAAAGCGGTATATCCGCAGATCAAGCCGCAAGTCTCGTACCAATAAAACTGTAACTTTTAAAGAACCATTTCACGCGTTACATGCATCAAAGGTGTGCGTAACAACAGCCAAATGCCTGCTGCCCATAGAGCGGAATATCGGGGCCAAACATAACCTCGACGCTCCGCTCCAGACTGGACGCCGTGAAGGAACCATGACGTGAACGCTGTGGTTCGATAGCAATTAGATTATCAGCAGCATCGATTCAGACCTGGTTGGGCGGTTAGCAAAGGAGCTTAGGAATGCCTAATATACAGAAAACCGCAATCGTTACCGGCGCTTCACAGGGGATCGGCGCAGGACTCGTGGAGGCGTTTTTGAAACGTGGCTATAACGTAGTTGGGAATTCGCGAAACATTGTCAAAACAAATCCCTTCCCAGCGTCTGCGAATCTTGCACTCGTCGATGGGGACATCGGTGACCCGAAAACGGCTGCAAAGATCGTGGATACCGCCGTATCCCGGTTTGGCCGGGTCGATGTGCTGATAAATAATGCGGGTGTCTTTATCCCGAAGCCCTTCACTGAGTACACGACGGAAGATTTCAACGCTTTGGTCTCCACGATCCTGGCGGGATTTCTCTACGTTTCACAGTTATCCGTGAAGCAGATGTTGCGACAGAAGAACGGCAGCATCGTGAATATATCAACCACCCTTGTTGGCCATGCGGTCGCAGGTGCACCGGCGGCCGTTCAAATTATGGCGAAGGGCGGTTTGGATGCGGTGACGCCCGCCCTTGCAATGGAGTATGCCAAGGACGGCATTCGTGTAAACACCGTTGCATTGGGTGTCATCAAAACTCCGATGCATAAACCCGAGACCTACGAGTTTCTCAAAGGCTTGCACCCGGTTGGCAGGATGGGTGAAGTCAAAGAAGTCGTAGATGCAGTTTTGTTTTTGACGGACGCCACATTCACCACCGGTGAAATATTGCACGTGGATGGCGGCGCGCACGCAGGCAAATGGTAACCCGCGAAGGCTCTCGGGCTGCCAGCGCCGAGCAGCGGTTGAAAGAACTTGGCATCCAGCTCCCGGCGCCACCTGAGCCGTTCGGCACCTATGTGGAAGCGGTGCAGACGGGCGATCTGCTTTTTCTAACCGGGATGCTTCCCACGGAAGGCCACGGAGCGAAATTCATTGGGCGCGTCGGAGCGGAGCTCGATGTGGAAACGGGGCGCAAGGCGGCACACCTCGCGGCGCTGAACGCCCTCGCCGTCGCGAGGCAACATTTGGGATCGCTCGACAAAGTGACGCGGATCGTGCGGCTCGGCGTGTGGGTGGCCACGGTGGGAGATATCCGCGAGCATCCAAAGGTTGCCGACGGCGCTTCGGAGTTGCTGCAAGATGTCTTTGGAAAAGATAAGAACCCCAGCCGCCTGGTGTATGGCGTTGCAAGCCTCCCGCTCGGCACCCCGGTAGAGCTGGAAGTGATCTTTGAGGTGTCCGACTGATGCCTGCCTCTTGGAATCGGAACCGGCTCAGAGCGAAACTCGGGATCAACGATAAAGCAAAAAGGAGGAACACATGATCAGGTATCGCACCACGAAAGTTGAGAACTTGGAGGTTTTCTACCGGGAGGCCGGTGCGAAGACGGCTCCAAACGTGCTTTTGTTGCACGGTTTCCCAACGTCGTCGCATATGTTTCGCAATCTCATTCCCGCGCTGGCAGATCACTACCACGTAGTTGCACCTGACCTGCCTGGCTTCGGATTCTCCGATGCGCCCGACCGGAATCGGTTCCGCTACACGTTCGAAAACATCGCCAAGGTCATCGACGGCTTCACCCAGGCAATCGGGGTCAACCGCTTCGCCATCTACGTCTTCGATTACGGAGCTCCCGTGGGCCTGCGCCTAGCTTTGGCGCACCCCGAGCGAATCACTGCCATCATTTCGCAGAACGGCAATGCCTACGTGGAGGGCCTCAGCAATGGCTGGAACCCGATCCAGAAATATTGGAAGGAACCAAGCGCAGAAAATCGTGCGGCTCTGCGTCATTTCCTCTCTCCTGAAGCGACCAAATGGCAGTACGTCCACGGCGTCGGCGATGAAACCCTTGTGGCCCCAGAAGCTTACCAACTCGATTCCTCGCTTCTGGCTCGTCCCGGAAACGACGAAATCCAGCTCGATTTGTTCCTAGACTACGCGACCAATGTCGCGCTCTATCCCAAGTTCCAGGAATACTTCCGCACAAAACAGCCGCCGTTGCTTGCAGTTTGGGGCAAGAATGATCCGTTCTTTCTACCTCCTGGCGCTGAAGCTTTTAAGCGCGACAACCCGGCGGCCGAGGTACATTTTTGCGACACCGGCCATTTTGCGCTAGAAACGCACGTTCAGGAAATTGCAGCTGTAATTCGCGATTTCTTGAGTCGCAAGCTGGCACGGGGAACTGCCGCGGCCTAACCACCAACTTGTGCTGCCCGTAAGGAACAGAAGGAACCAGTTCGACGAAGATTTTGTTATCCCGTATCCGTCCGACTGACGTACCGGCTGTCTCCGGTCTGGCATCATAATGGAGGAGAATTCAGGAATACAGCGAGTGGAGCCAGGACCGTGAACAACGACTCGGAAGCCCTTGCAGTTCCGGCGCTTGAGACGCGGTACGAGACACTCATTCGCGTGTCCCAGGCAATCGGGGTACAACGTGATCCTGAAGAGCTTTTTGACACGCTCGCCGATGAGCTGCATCACGTGGTCCCGTTTAACTACATCTACCTTTCCGTTTGCGATCAAAACTCGAACACATTTCACGACCGTATTATCGATATGGGGAACCGGTCCGTTGTACTTCTAGGGGAGAATCTGACACCCGACGAGAGGCTGGCGTCGTGGGTTTATGAACATCAGCAGCCTTTATTGACTTCAACGGACAAAATCGATCCACGATATGACCGGTTGCTCGCGATCTTGAAAAGGCTCGAGATCAGCTCGATGTGTATATTTCCTTTGACAACCGCACATCGGAAACTAGGGACAATCACCTTCGGCGCCAAGCAACTGGATGCCTATTCTTCTGAGGAAGTCCGATTCTTGTCACTGGTAGCCGGGCAGATTGCGTTGGCTTTCGACAACGCGCTCAATTTCACGGCTTTGCAGCGGACGTCCCAAGAATTGCAAAGTAAGAACGACCGGTTGCAGTTGCTCCTTGATGTCACGAATCAGGTTGTTTCAAGTTTGGAGCTTCGCGATCTGCTGCGCGCCATCTCGCAGCACGTCCGCCGGGTGATGCAGTGCGATTACGCGGGTTTGTCGCTCCCGGATGCGGAAAACAAGCGGATGCGAATTTACGCGCTGGACTTTCCGGAAGGCAAAGGGTTTCTACACGAGGAGTTGGTTTTTTCGATTGAGGGATCGCCGTCCGGCAGGGCATTTCGAACTATGAAGCCGTTCGCACTCGAGAGCCCCTTCACCGGTTGGATGAATTACCCAATAGTTCAGATTGCGGACCGTGAAGGTCTAAAGTCTTTCCGCTTTTTACCGTTGATCAGCCGGAATCGTGCCCTCGGCGTTTTGACGCTCGGCCGCCGCGAGGAAAATGCTTTCGCTCAGGTCGATATTGGTTTCCTTACACAAGTTGCAAACCAGATCGCTCTCGCAGTGGAGAATGCCCTCACCTACGGCCAGATTCGGGACCTGAAAGAGCAGCTCTCCAAAGAAAAACTCTATTTGGAAGATGAAATCCGTTCAGAAATGAATTTCGCGCAAATCATCGGAAGCAGCGCCTCGCTGCGCAGGGTCCTGAAGCGAGTGGAAACGGTCGCCCCCACAGATTCGACGGTGCTGATCTACGGGGAGACAGGCACGGGAAAGGAACTAATCGCGCGCGCCATTCACGATTTGAGTCCGCGCCGCGCGAAGCCTTTTGTCAAGCTCAACTGCGCGGCCATTCCCACCGGCCTGCTGGAAAGTGAGCTGTTTGGCCACGAAAAAGGCGCATTCACGGGAGCGGTCGCACAACGGATTGGACGCTTCGAGGTGGCCAACGGTGGCACGATTTTTCTGGACGAAATCGGGGAGATCCCCCTCGAATTGCAGACCAAACTGCTCCGCGTGCTACAAGAGAGGGAATTCGAGCGACTGGGAAGCTCGCACACGCTCCGCACAGACGCACGCTTGATTGCCGCGACCAACCGCGATTTGGAGGCAATGGTGAGCGAGCAGAAGTTTCGATCCGACCTGTTTTTTCGCCTTAATGTTTTCCCGGTCCACGTTCCGCCCCTGCGTGAGCGCCACGAGGATATTGCGTTGTTGGTGCGGCATTTCGCACAGCAGTTCTCCAGGCGCATGAACAAAGTGATTGAAACGATTCCCTCGACGACCATGGATGCCCTGGGCCGATACCATTGGCCGGGGAACATACGAGAACTTCAGAACGTGATTGAGCGGGCCGTAATTATTTCGATGGGCCCGGAGCTAGGCCTCGATGTTGCCGATCTGAAATTTCCCAATGCCAGCCCCCCGGGAGAAAGAGCCGCTGCTCCGAATTCCAAGACAAACGGCGCACTTCGCAATGTTTTGGAGGAAACAGAACGCCAACAGATCCTGCAAGCGCTCAAGCAGTGCAATTGGGTTGTGGCAGGTCGCAATGGCGCAGCGGCGCAACTTGGAGTCAAGCGGTCCACCCTCCAATTGAGAATGCAGAAGCTCGGAATCACACGCCATTCCGCGTAGCCGCAGTCTTTCACTCTCGTTTGACTATCTCCAAAACGCTCCGACTTCCAACGTAGGATCGTTTGCTGTGCCAGAAAACCAGCAGGGTACCAAGAAGCTGGCAGTGGCACACGGCCAACCTTCTTCGACCGCCCCGCCTTGGCTCAGCTATATCACGACGAATCAACACGTTCGGCGGTTTCCAAGACCCCATGAGGGTTTGGCACTGGTCATGCATTTTTGACACGCAGAGGTGCTTAGCATGGACACAAAGCTAAATGGCAATTGGACATGGCACCGAATTTCTTTGTTCGACACTCCGCAGTATAAGCCCGCGGGAATGCCACCGAAGCCACTGCCGCTGTCTACGACCGTGCAGAACGATGTCTTTCTGAGGGCTCTGCTCGAAATGCCCACAACAAAACAGACGCGAAGGAGCCCACTTGAGTGGGCTGGCGCTGTGGCACTACACATTGCAATTCTTGCGCTGATTCTCATCGTACCGCTCTACACCACAGGGACAATTCACCTGAGCAAATACGAGGCGGCGCCGTTGGTGGCCCCGCCGCCACCGCCCGCCCTTCCTGCAGGCGCGCCCATTGTGTCTCCGCATATCGCGCATCCGCAGGCGCGGTTCACCTATACGGTACAAAAACTTACTACTCCAAACTCCATTTCAAAGAGAGTTTCTCAGGAAAACACGGACGCTGTATCGGCACCAGACTTGGGTGGCGTTGTCGGCGGCGTTCCCGGCGGCGTAGTTGGCGGGCAGATTGGAGCGGTAGTTGGCGGGGCTTTCGGCAGCACGGGGACAGCAACCCCGCCGCCTCCGCAGCCGCAACCCACAAAGCGAATCGTGCGTGCTGGTTCGACGCTCAAACCGCCGCGTCAGACGTATTCCGTCAATCCGGAATATCCCACGCTGGCCCGCCAGACACGCATCCAAGGGACCGTCGTAGTCGAGGCAATCATCGACGAACAAGGAAACGTGGTCCAAGCGAGCGTTGTGAGCGGTCACCCGCTGCTGATAGACGCGGCGTTGAAGGCGGTACTGCAGTGGAAGTATGAGCCAACTTCCCTGAATGGCCAACCGGTTTCGGTCGAGTTGCAAGTGCAGGTGCACTTCAACCTTGGTAACTGAGTTGTGACTAAAGGGAGAGTAGCTATGGTCAGCAATCAAACGACGGAGGCGAACTCCATGATGGCTGCCGTCTCCGCGTTCCCATCGATGAAGACGACAATTTTCCTCAACTCAGCAGGATCCTTGTTAATGCTCAAGAAGCTCGGCGAGACGGCCCGACTCCCTAACCTCGCTGAGTCCCTCGTCATGGCCTCTGGCCGGCCGATCATCTTGTTTCCTCCAGGCGGCACGGTGACCAGACTCAGGCGCATTCTCGTGGCGTGGAACCCGACGCGCGAAGCCATCCGGGCCGTGGCGGACGCGCTGCCCTTGCTTGTGAGAGCCGAGACGGTTGAGGTGCTGGTCGTCGACCATCAGAGCCACCAGGGAAGTCACGGCCAAGAGCCGGGGGCGGACATTGCGCGCCACTTGGCGCGTCATGGTGTGCAAGCGGAGGCGCGGCGACCGTCATCCGGCGGAGAAGATGTGGACCACCTTCTTCTATCGCGGGCCGCAGATTTCGGCGCCGATCTCCTGGTCATGGGCGCCTATGGTCACTCCCACTTGACCGAGTGGATGTTCGGTGGCGTGACACGGAACGGTTGTGCATGAGGCGGGCCTACCGGTCCTGATGTCCCGATGAACGTTGTTCCGGGCTCTCGGGCAAAGCGGAGTTTCTCCTAGGTAGATCGCTCGCATTTGAAGGATCGCCTATTTCCAGCAGCGTTTTTTCGTGTACGTGAGGTGTTTGCCATGGCTCGAATTCGAACTACGAATGGACCATCGGATTTCCAAGTGCGGTTTGCCGGGAGACATGTGAGCGGTTGCTTGCTCGAAATCGACTCCTGGATGCGGAGTGAAATCAAAGCTATCTCGCCGTTGGTGGACCGGTTGATGCGACTCATCGAAGGATCGCACTGCGTTGCGGGCGAGGAACCTGCGGTCGAACTGGCGCTTCGGGAAGCTCTCAGCAACGCAGTCGTTCACGGCAATGGAATGGACGCCCACAAGCTGGTTCATGTTCGCTGTCGATGTGAGTTGGGAAAGGGAGTCTCCCTCATCGTCGCTGACCAGGGACAGGGTTTTGATCCGAATGCCGTAGCTGACGCACTGGCTATCGAAAATCTCGAGGCCGAGCACGGGCGCGGCATCCACCTAATGAAGCTGGCGATGGACGAGATTTCTTTTCATCGTGGAGGCACCGAAGTCCACATGCGGAAGGCATCCGCAAGCGAGCAAGGAAGAATTCCCGGCAGGTCAGAAGCAAGCATTGTTCTTGCCGAGAAGATGAATCCTTTGGGTGAGCAGGAGCGGTAGGCGTGTTGAAGATCACCATAAGCGAGACGCCAGCGGAAACGCGGTGGATTCTGCAAGGCCGCTTGGTCGGGGTGTGGGTCGACGAGCTGAGAACGAGCTGGAAGAAGAAGCCGCGGAGCAAAACGCAGACGTCGTGTGTCATCGACCTCAATGACGTCACGTTCATCGACGAAAAAGGGGAACGGCTCCTGAGGGCCATGTCAAAGCGGGGCGCGCAATTCATCGCCTCCGGTATCTACATCAAGTATGTGCTTCAAGAGAGGTGTGGAAGATGAAAACAGGAAGCAGACGAACTGTGTCAGCAAATCTGTTCAACAACGCCAGCAAACAAGGCCGGGAGATCTCTTCTATCGGCACCCTGACGGAAAGAGCCGACGTGACACTCGTTGCCGCCGCGAAGCACGGCAATAGAGACGCTTTCGAGATCCTCGTCGAGCGTCACCAGCGAAGGATTCTCGCCGTTGCGTTGCGCTTCACGCGCATCCGGGAGGACGCGGAGGACGTCGTCCAGCAAAGCTTCCAAAAAGCCTTCGTCCACTTGCACAAATTCGAAGGGGCATCCTCCTTCTCGACCTGGCTAACGCGTATTGCCATTAACGAAGCCCTTATGTTGCTGCGCAGAGGTCGCGCAGTGCGGGAGGTATCGATCGCCGATCCGAGCGGGAATGAAGAAACCGCGTTCGGACTAGAGGTCCTCGATTTAGGTCCGGACCCCGAAAGTAGTTATTCACAGCGCGAGCAAGAGCGAATCCTTTCCGCGGCCATGAAGGAGTTGAGGCCAGGGATTCGTAGAGCAATCGAGTTGCGTGACCTTGGCGAGCTAACCACACAAGAGACGGCTGGAGCCATGGGCCTATCGATTGGGGCAGTGAAAGCCCGAGTGTTCCACGGGCGAAGGATGTTGCGAAAGATGTTGAAACGTTATGCCGAGTCCGCCTGGATATCCGGAAAACATGCTATGCAGGCGCGTCGCGCAACAAAAGACGTCTCAAGCAATCAGTTCGCGATTGGAATCTAGGGAGTTCTGACTATGTGGATTGTTCGAGTCGCTCTGGACCGGCCGTATACGTTCATTGTCCTTGCCGTGCTGATTTTGATTTTGAGCCCCGTAATGATCTTACGCACGCCGACCGATATTTTCCCGAACATCGATATTCCGGTAATCGCAGTTGGCTGGCAATTCACCGGCATGAATCCGGAAGAATTAGAAGGCCGGCTCACCAGCACCTATGAGCGCATCCTCACCACCACCGTCGACAACATCGAACACCTGGAATCGACTACGGTAAATGGGCAAGCCATCGTCAAGATTTATCTGCAACACGGCGCGAGTTTGGACACCGCAAATGCCCAGGTGACAGCCGTATCGCAAACCATCCTTCGCCAATTGCCGCCGGGGACTCTGCCTCCGCTAATCATCAACTGTAGCGCTTCGAGCGTGCCGATTCTGCAGTTGGGCTTGTCCGGAAACGGTCTCTCGGAGCAGCAGTTGAGCGTCTCAACATTCCGAAGATTCATACAAGGTTACTAGCGAAGTTTGTCGGAAAGGACAGGACCATTGAGCAGGCAACGAGGAGCGAGAAACGTGCGGCGTCTCTAGGTCTGTACAATTTCCGTCACACCGCGGCCATGGCAATGGATTGTCTGGGCATCCCACAGCAGATTCGCAAGATCAATCAAAGACGAGACGGTGGCGAAGCGCGGGTGCTTCTCGAAGCAGCAGCTCGATGGAGCAGAGCACGTAGAATGTCATGACGGAGTCTCGCGAATCCTGTTGAGACCCGGCCGCCGCACGTACCTGCTTGATCGCAGCCTGATCGAAAATGGCGTTCATAGATTTAGCGCTGTCTAGTATCGAAAGATACGCGGGCTGGGGTGCTGACACTACTGATCCCTTCCACCCCGCCGGGCGTCCAATAAGCTGTCTAAGAGCCCGCCTGGCTCGGTCTATTCCGATCGGAATCTCTGCAGCCAAGTAAGCAGGAAGCGTCGCCAGGCTCAACGGCTTCATGGGCTCGCCATCTTCGGTCGGTATGTTGGCGAGTTTTGGCGAGAGCCTCCCAATCACTCGCTGGATCAGCCCTCGATTGGCGCGATGCTTCCAGGGTAAAGAGAGCCCCAGCCCGGCCATCTCCCACGTAAGAAAGGGCAAACGACAATACAGAAAACCTGAGAGCCAGGAAATAGTGTTCCCGGAGCGGTAGCAATGCCTCTGCAGATACATCAAATCCAGCTTGTTGGCGTTGGGGAGCGACCCGCCTTCTTCGCCGATAACGCGGTAAGGGGCGAGCAAAGCCTGGTCATGCGCTTCAAACGTGGGCGCGCCCGGGCCCAAGATCCTGAGATCCACGCCGCGTGATGCATATGTTCTGTAAGCTAGCAGCCTGTCGTAATGCATGTTCTTGCGTCGGCCCAGAGACAGCATTTCCTGGGCGTAGAAAAATCCGCGAAACAATTCCCCGGCCGCTGCGCCCGCGTGGGTTTTCGCCGGGTTTTGCGCGGCATAAGCGCGTTCGGAGATTACGCGTTCCCAAATCACCGGGACCGGGAAATTGCCATCGCCGGTCGTAGCGGCGCGTGCCAATTCCTGCGAAGTCGCTTGCACCGGAAGGTTGCGATCCACCCGAAACAGCGGCCACCCATGACACTCCGCCACGCGGCGCGCTACACTCACATCGGGAGAACCTTCAGGATCCGCCACGCGAAATGCGAAATTCCGATTGCCCGTATCGCGGGTGATATTCTCAACCGCAGAGGCTATCACGCGCGTATCATTGCCACCCGTGAGATCAAACCGCACGGGGCTTGCCGCGAGCAAGCGGCGGACGGTCGTCCTCAGCGTGTCTGCCACCATATCCACCGAATCCGCATAGCTGATCTTCCGAGCCGGCACAAAGAGCGAATGTGGCTTTCTTATTTGTGCCACTCCCTGGGCGAGATCGAACTCGACATACATGGCGCCCATCAGACGGCGGACGCCCGCGAACAATGTCCGGCCGAAAGGCATATGTGTTCCCCGCATTTGGGCGAGAACACTGTGGCCATCCAGCGCGCTGCCGAAATAATTTGCCAGGCGCAGTGCCCGGTTGCTGGCGGCAAATTCGCTCTCAGCAGCTGCAAAATAGGTGGCGCTCAGGGCTAAGCGGTCAGGCTGAACGGCTATGCGTTTGCGTTTTGCGTCGTAGACAAGGGCGACGAACTGGCCGCCGAAGTCATCGCTTAGAGGAGGTTCGTTCGCGCGAAATCTCTCGACCATCCGTCGGTAATCGTCAGCAGACAGCGATTCGGAGAAAGTGGAGATTCGATAGCACCATCCGAGGAGGTAGACGAATGATCCCTGGACCCCTGGCCCGTCTCCTACCTTTTCCTTCCAACAGCTTGAAGCCCCGGAATGACTATCTTTCATGCAAACGACACACCAATTGCGTTCCTGAATATCGATTTCTTTATTCCCGCCGTCCTGATCCCACATCGTATGCGCCACGAAAGCGGAATTAACTCGTTCACGGCTCAACCCAAAGCGACTCGCCGCCACAAAAAATCCGACAGACATCGGCTCTCCTCTGAGGATATAGTCTTGGCAGGACTGCAGAAAAGGAAACAGGCCGAAGTTAACAGAGGCGCGTCCCTAAATCATTACAATTCCACTATTAGAAAATGAACGCTCGGTGATCACGCCGTCTTCGGAAAGTCATGTCTGATTGACTGAGTTTTGTTGCTTGGCGGAGGGGTACCTCGATAGAATCCTGGCTGCGCGTGGCAGGCCCGGTTTTACGGACCATTTTCAATCCCTGTCGGAGCGCAGTGGTTCACCGGCTTCACGCGGAACAAACTAGGCTCGTTTCAAGAATTCCCGCAGGCGCCGTTCGAGAGTGATAAATAGCGCTCAATGTGGCAAAAGAAACTCCTCGCGATCCTTTGCGGCATTACAATCGCCGCCGTTTTGTTCGCCACGCTGTGGCCATTTGACTTTTTCCGCGCGAATGGAGTCAGTTGGCTGCCGGGAGGGTACGGGATTCGATTCGCGGGCGCTGGCCTTATTCTCGGCGATGCGCCCCTGAGAGCAGGAGGACCTGAGTCTAACACTTGCTGCAGCTTGGAGATCCTGCTTCGCCCCGCTGGCATCGACTCCCTCCATACGATATTAAGCATATACGTCCCGAGTAATCCAAAGCAGCTTCTGGTGAGGCAGTTGACGGACGGCTTGTTGGTTTGGCACGACTTTATGGACGCACGGAACGGACTGAACACTGCGAAATTGAGAGTGGAGCACGTATTTCAGCCAGGGGAACTCCTGCTGCTGACAATGACTTCCGGCCCCAACGGCACGATTGTGTACACGAATGGCAATCAGAGGATGGTGTTTCCTACTTTTACCATTTTTCGAAATGACTTCGCCGGACAAGTCATCCTTGGAACTTCGCCAGTTCGCTATGACCCCTGGCCTGGCGAAGTGTACGGCGTCGCTGTCTATTCGAAGGAGCTGACACCAACAGAAGTGCTCCACCACTATAGGGGCTGGACCGAGAAACGCGGAAGCGATCCACCTGATCTGGAAGGAGCCGTTGCACGGTACAACTTTACCGAGGGGACGGGCCGTAAGATTCATAACCGGATGGCCTATGGACCGGATCTGGAAATACCCAAGAGGTTTGACGTTCCACACAAGCCCTTCCTGCAATCTCCTGCAAAGCATTTTGAAGCAAGTTGGTCTTACGTCCACGATGGTCTGTTGAATATCGCTGGTTTTGTTCCGGTGGGGTTCCTTCTTTGCGCCTATTGGGGGTGGACGCGAAACCGGCGGGTGGCAATTCTATGTGCCATTCTTGCCGGAGGAGTCCTGAGTTTCACGATCGAGGTGCTGCAGGCCTATGTCCCGCAACGAGATTCCGGCGTGACGGATATTTTTACGAACACTCTGGGCGCCGCTTTGGGTGCCATACTTGCGGGACCGGGCATAGTCTGGGCGATTCTCGGTAGAACACAGTCATCCACCGCACACGTAGACTCCGCTCGGTCGACATAGGGGCGACGGTTCCATTGGGGCGCATGACAGAACTTGAAGGGTACTGAGCTCCAGGGAATTGATACTTCAGCAGGACGGCCTTTTGGATCTGAGTCCGGACATCATGGATAAAGTTGTTTAGAATGTGGCTCCCCGGCCAGGGTAGTTTTGGAGTCATCCCCGCAACCTGCCTAGGTGCCCTATCAGGGCTGTTTGTGAGATATTCTTTTTAACTGCTCTGTAATGACAGCCCGATTCCAGCCTCGGAGAATTCCAGGCGGAGGCCTCTGCCCGTGAGTAAGCAAAGACATAGCGACATTCAATGAGGCCGGGCTAAGGCGTGACGCCCATCCCACCCGTGTTAAGTTTTAGCGAAAAGCCAGGAGACTCAGCAGAAAGATTATGGAGATTCGCGAAGTTCACGAAGACATGACTGCCTCGGTTAAAAAGTTCCTGGCCAATCGCGAAGGGTTTCGCGATGCGAATGACTGGGACGGGCTGTTCAATTATCCGTGGAAATTGCAAGGATATCCGTACGGATACGCGATTATGGATCAAGAAAAGATGATAGGCTTTCTAGGTACGATTTTTTCGGAACGCCTCATTGCTGGGACAACTAGAATCTGTTGCAATACGACCTCCTGGTTCGTGGAAGAAGAGTACCGAGCCCAAATGCTGGCACTGCGCCTTTTTGCTCCACTCCTAAAAATGAAAGACCTACTGATCACCAACTTGTCGCCGACGGACGGTGCCAAAAAGATTTGCGAAAACATGGGGTACGAGTATTTGGATCAAGAGCAGATTGCTATTCCTGTCCTACCTGGCATTGCCTCCATTTGGGGGAGCGGGAGAAAGCGCCTGGTGGTCAGTTTCGAGCGGAACGAAATCCAGAGTCACTTGAACCAAGAAGAACGCAAGATATTCGAGGATCATTGCAAACTGGCTTGCACTCACTTTTTGCTCAGAGACCTTCCTACAGGTGAGTATTGCTATGGTATTGCAACTACGACACCACTGGGCAGACTCCGAACACTGAGAGGGCAATGGCTGAGCCTCTGTTACCTTAGCAATGCGAGCATGTTCGCAAGGAACTTTCGGTTTATCAAGAAGGATTTGTGGATAGCAGGAAGATTTGTTGCCTTGCGATACGATGCGCGGTTCCTGCCTGGTAAACTTTCGCGACTGGCCGTCAGAAAGAAGAAAACGCGGCAGTACAAATCGAAAGAGCCGATTTCATGGACGGTCGACAACATTTACTCAGAATTAGTTACCTTCAATAAATATTGAATCGAGAGACCAGCAATGATGTGGTTGGCAGGCGCTGCGCTATGTCTGTTGCTTGCGGGGGCTTATGGCTTTCTGTTGTTGCTGCTTCGCTACGATCTCACGCCAAAGGCCGCCCTCTACAGAATTGTCAGCCGTTTAGGAATGGATTGGGAAAAGCTGAAGCCGGGAGCGAAAGACGCGCCGTACCGGCAGATACGACCTAGCAAGCAGGGATTAAACAGGCCGGTTTTGCTGAATCTGGAGACGTCCGACGGATCTGGGCAAGCTTGCCACCCGGACGTTGCTTACATCGCAGAAGGATTCGGGGCAAGCAAGTGGACGTATTGGATGGCTTGTACTCCGTACCCTCACGGGGACGCTTATTACGAAAACCCAGAGATTTTTGCCAGTTTCGATGGAATCAACTGGACAGTGCCCCTTGGTCTCAGGAATCCGCTTGTACCCTCCCTTGAAACACTAGGTGATCACAATTCTGATCCCGATATTCTCTTTCACCAGAAAGAACTCTGGTTGTTTTACCGGGAGACGCTGCGGAGTAAGACCCCCAACGAAAACAGAATCTATCTGATGAGGAGTGTGGATGGAGTTCGATGGTCCGCTCGAGTTGAGGTCTTGATCGAAAATGACGGAAGGGAATTGCTTTCTCCTGCCGTCATTCACGACGGAATTCGGTTCGTGATGTGGACAATTGAAATCGGTGTCGGCAAACTCATGCTCGTGCGCCGATGCAGCCACAACGGGGTGGACTGGTGCGAACCCGTGAATGGGAACATTTCCGGGTTAGAACCTGGCCGGTATCCGTGGCACATCGACGTGATCCAGGATGAAGGAAGTCTGAGCGCTGTCCTGGTCAGTTGTTTAGGGATGGGCGGGGTCGGGCCCCGGATTCATTATGCCTCTAGCCAGGACGGCGGGCTGAATTGGTTGGTCGAGGATTTCCTTTTGGAACAGAGCTACCAGTTCGAGTCGGGGTACCAGTATCGCGCAAGCCTCTGCCGGCGGCCGGAGCAAGCGCGTCAATACGACCTCTGGTACACCGCAGCAAGCAAGAAGCACGTATTCTCAATCGCCCATATGAAGATGGTTCGCGACGGAAACAAACTACTACCGTTGGGTGCATCCTAGCCGTCGCTTTTAACTCTTGACGATTACTGCAAATCGATTTCGCGGCTGAAGCACTGCAAGAGGTTGTGTCCATCCCACACAGTATTGAAGTTCAATGCCACGCCAATCGGTACGATGCGATCGATGGCCCGTGTCGGCAAACGGAGAGCTAGTTTTTTCAGTTCGGATTGCTGAAATCCAAAATAAGCGAGTGTTTGGTCCTTCTCCGTCAGAAGGGAGGCGAGCACATTTAGTTCAGGAATTTCCGTTTCAAAAAAGAATCCGCCGCCGCACTCAATTCGCCGGAATTCGGAATTTGCTTCCCGCGCAAGATGAATTCGGCTCACCGGCCCGCTAACCCCCGGATGGATCTTGTCAGTAACGCCCGTTCCCGCCGCCACGTAGGCTGACACTAGCTTATTTAGCCCGATGACCTCAGGGTACTGAAGTTCGCGTCTGGCAAGTTCACTTTCGATTCTTGACCAAAACAATTCCTGCGCGGAGCCCCAGCTTGACTCAACCCCCACCCATACCACCAGCCGGGGCGAAGAACAGGCCATTTGGTCGAACCAATAGGAATCATTGCAGAAGCGCGCAGTGAGCTTTTCGAGTCGGTCTCTATCGAGGCGCACAACCTCTTCGGCATTCAAAACTGCCAGCGAAAAACGGTCTGCAAAGACGACTTCGTTACCCAGCGGATTCATTGGAACGGCGCGCAACCGGCGTACGCTCTCATCCCCGCCCCAGAGCACGCGAAGCTGGCAGGACTCGGACAGTTGACGAGTGAGCGCTTCATCATACTCGTAGCAGAGGATCAAGTTCCGGTCTAGAATTGGCTTAAATCTTTCCTGCTCCAAAAGAAGTCTTATCTTCTCCAGGAGAAGGTCCACTTGTTCTCCCCTTCGTTCAGAAAGGCGGACAATATTTCCATTGCCCACCAGCATGGAGATAAACCAAGAGTACAGAAAGATAGAATCGACATTGGCTGGCGCAAAATGTAGTGCAACACCGCGCGCTAGCCACACACGATCGCCACGCTTTTCTTCAAACTCTGCACGCAACTCCATAATGTGCGCTTTACGCATCCAATGCGCGACCGCCGCCATTTCCGGCATCCTGCGCATAACCTCATCCAACAGGACGGCTTTGGAAACGGCGTCGACGAATTCAATCACCAGAGGATCGAATGAAGAAAGGGTGCCGCTCGCCATCACGCGCTCTAGCTGCGATTCGTGATCCGGCACACCTGAGGGAAGCAGCACAGAAATCATGATGGTACCTGGTGAGTGTCACTACAACCGCGGAGCTCGGCAGCGGGCAGTCTTCCTAGCACGCTGAAAAATGTTCCGCGGCGGCCGCAGCGGCAGCCATCGGGCCCATGCACGATTCCCAGGTCCTCCGTGAGCAGGATATGACCAGGATAGCTTCGGGGTATTGTGCTCATGGTCTCGATCAGCCCAGGTTTTCCTGCGTCCTGTTCTGCGAGAGTCCGCGGATCGCGGATCAGGATCTCGGAATAATCCGCCGCGTGGAAGTGACCCTTCTCGCATTCCATGTAGATGGACCCGGTCTGCTCAACCATGCCGTAGTAGTTGTGGATAGCGCGAATCCCAAGGGACACTCGCAAACGCCTCTTGAACTCCTCGCTGGAAATCTTACTGGCCTCCAGTTTTTTCCAGCCACCACCGTGAATCAAAATGCTGTCGCCAAAATCAAGCTGGCGGCCGCTCTCTTCCGCGGCGCACAGTAAATGCCGCCAAAGAATGAAAGTAAAGCCGAACAACAGAATTCGTTCGCCTTGGTGTCTCGAAAGGAAGTCCTCGATGGCGTTCCAATTCGGAGTCATGGTTCCGGATTGAAGGGCATAGGTGTGGTCCGCTCCAAACTGCGAAAAACCCAGAATTCCTGCTCCTCGAGCAGAGAATGCTTGGCGATCTTTCAGAACATCCGGCTCATCTAGAATCATCATGGGCAAACGCCCATTTCCCAAATAGGATCGGGCAATTCGTGCGAGCGCATGAGCCTGCGCCATCGCCGTATCCTTACCCAGAAAGACTCGTGACGGCCGCTGGCCGCTTGTGCCGCTCGAACTGAGTGTCTTTACTATCTGTACTCTAGGAATACTCAGGAGTTCGAGCTCCTTAAACAATCGAACCGGGAGAGCGGGCATCTCGGAAAGCTGCTGAAAGTGTGTTCGGTCTCCGAACGCAGCTTTCAGAATGCGCCGGTACGCGTGGCAATGCTGCGCGTGAAATTCTGTCAAGAAGTTCATTTCATCCAGGAATCTGGGCGCCTTAGCGCACGGCGGCTCAGCGTAGGGATTGTTTGAGAGAACGGCGGTCGCACAGTCTGGCGGCATCACAGCCCCTCCAGCCTTGTCAGAAACGGGTAGTCTATCTTGCTGTTCGGGAGTCTCGGAAGGGATTCGAGCCGCACAACACGGTATGCGCTTGGATGGATTTTGAGCAGATCCTTTAACACGTTTGTCACAATCTGTTCACTTCCAGAATCTTCGATGGCCACGCGAACCTGGTCGTCTGCTCCAAAACACGCGACTGCGCCTCCCCCATGGTGTCCGATGAGACCTTCGATTTCATCGAGGCTGACTCTCCTGCCGTAAACCTTGAGGAACCGTTTGAGCCTTCCGACAATGTAGTGGTAACCATCCTCATCTCGTTTCGCGAGGTCACCTGTTCGCAGCTGCCCTTTCAGCTCATCTCCTTTTGCGAGATCGCTGCGCGTCTCTGCGTAGCCAAGCATGACGTTGGGACCCGCGTAGAGCAGCTCTCCAGTCTGGTCATCCAGAGACAGCGTACCGCCTGGGATCGCAATGCCAATGGATCCTACCTTTTCGCGAAGACGATCGTTGGGTACATAGGAGATCCGTGCGGTTGCTTCAGTCTGCCCATACATCACAAAAAAGCGCCAACCGCGCTCGGAACTCATTTTCTCGAGTCGACTGATACGCTCTGGGTCCAGGCGGCCGCCGGCTTGCGTGAGAGTGCGCAGGCCGGGGAGTTCTTTTTCCAGCATGCGCATACGAAGCATGGTCTCGTAGTGGTACGGCACGCCGGCCAAGCATGTGGGAAGGTGCTGCGCGATGTAGTCCCAATACTCTCTCTGCATAAAGCTGCTGGTGGTCATCAACAGCACGCTGCCTGCAAGCAAATGAGTGTGCAGCACGGACAACCCATACGAGTAAGACATGGGCAAGGAGGTTAAAGCGCGGTCCTCCGCCGTAATCCCCAGGTAAGAAACGATGGAAATGGCGTTGGCTTGCAGATTTTGGAGGGTAAGCCGCACCAGCTTGGGGCTCCCGGTGGAGCCGGATGTCGGCAACAGAAGCGCCAACTCGGGTGCGATTCGCGTCTCGGGATGAGCGATTTTGCTTTGATATAGAAAGCCATTTGGAGTTTTGTGCTCCACATAACCAGGAATCCCAGTTTCTTCCGGAGCGAACACCCAATCGGGCAGATACAGTTCGAGCATTTGCTTCAAAAGCTCGGGTTGGAGTTCAGCATCGAGAAGACACACGGCTTGTCCGCTACGCAGCGCTCCTAGGTACGCCATTAAGCATTGCGGTGTATTGCGGCAAAGCAAGAACCCGAGCGTTTTTTCCGGGGGAATGCTCAGACACTCGGAGAATCGGTCGCTGCCTTCGCGCAGCTCACCGTAGGTCAGAGGATGGCCGGTTTCGGAAATGACGGCTGCCACTCTTGCGGGATGATCGAGCGTCCAGAAGCCTATAGCCACATTCCACCATCCACTCCGATCACTTGGCCGGTGACGTAGGAAGTGTAATTCGAGGCAAGCATGCAAATAACTTTGGCGACTTCTTCTGGGCTCCCCCGCCGTCCCATCTTGACGGCACGCATCAAATCCTGCATTTTGGCTTCGGGGATGTTGGCGATCATGCTGGTGGTAATCACGCCCGGCGCGACGGCGTTTACCCGGATTCCTTGAGGCGCAAGCTCACGCGCCGCGGATTTCGTAACGCCGATGACCGCCGCTTTGCTGGCGCCATATACGACTTGTCCTTCGTTTCCTGTCCGGCCGACGATCGAAGCTACGTTGATGATGCTGCCGGATTTCTGCGCCGTCATCAGGCGCGCTGCGAATTGCATGATCTGGATCACCGAAAAAACATTCGTCTGCATGACTTCACGGATCTGCGCCGGGCCGATCATTCCGATAATGGCGTCTCGCAAGATGCCTGCGTTATTAACGGCAAAATCCAATTTTTTCGTGTGCGTCTGAACTTCTTTGAATGCGGATTTCAGAGCTGTTTCGTCGGCCACATCACAAAGGACCAGCTTCGGGGCGCTTCCTCCGGAAGACCCGATCTCGCGTGCTGTTTCCTCTAAACCCTCCCGAGAGCGCGCCGTCAGAATCAGGGTGGCACCATGCCGCGCGGCTTCGACTGCCGTCGCTCGGCCGATGCCCCGTGAAGCGCCGGTCACCCAGCCTATAGAGCCTTCGAGTAGTCTCAAAATTGCACACCGTACTTCACTAGAATGCCTCGGGCTTTATCGTAAGAAGCCAGGTCAAGGACGTCGTCTATGTCGAGCATGATGTCAAACATCGAGTCCAGGCTCGCAATCAGGGACATGTGGGCGACCGAATCCCATCCGCGCGTGCTCCCGTACTGTAAAGTTTCATTTACTTCGGCTTCTGCGATATTGAGTCCACGCGCAAAGGCCTGGCGCAGTTTTGCCTCACTCTCGGACAAGGGAACAGGTCCTCCTATGGTGACGCACTCATAGCGTTCTCACCCTGGCTGCGAGGTGTTCAGGATAGCCACGGTCGCGTTAATGGAAAATGAATGCGGGGGATCCTCGGCACGGACTCGGGCGGATAGCAAATGAGGTGGTGGGAATGCAATCAGATGACGGTTCCACAGGCTCCCAGTACACAAGACCACCTATTGCTGCTTCAAAATACGCCCCGAGGGAAGGGCTCCGATATCGAGGCTTTTGGGAGTGGCTTGATAAGCTCCGGCAGGTTTCAAAATCCTGCCCGCGCTGATCGCCGGACTATCAGCAGCCAGACGATAGTCTCCCGAGGACATGGAAACAAACCGCGGATCCTTGCCAACGATGCAATCCCGGCAGGGAAGAGTCTGCGGCAGCAAGAAGTCTCCGGACACGTTTTGAAAGCTGAGGTTATAACTATACTCGTTGTGGGTCCCAGTCTTTCCCGGCAGCTGCGAGGCCTCGCCCAAACCCCACCCGCCGGATACGACATTTCCGTTGAAAGCGACGATATTGTTTTGAACGATGGTGAAGTCATTCCCGCCCGGGCACCCGGTCGTACTACACGGCGCGTCGCCTGAGCCAATGACAATACCGCCGGCTTTGTTTCCGACGACGGTGTTATTGATGATGGTCGCGTGAGTGGCGGCGTGCCACAGGTGAATCCCCCAACCGCAATTATTGACGGAGATATTATGGTCGATGTGTCCGCCTGCGTTGGCCTGATAAATGCCTTGAATGTAGTTGTGCCTGAATTGGCCACAAGAGGGCTCGCTAATCCCGACGTCATGGATATAATTGTTTAAAATGTCGTTTCCCTGGGTTTCGTAATTAAAGTCGTTGATCCCTGAGCCACTGCTTGCGGTGCATCCGGCAGCCGAATTGTGTACGTGATTCGACATGGCCCTCTGGAAGGAAGCCCCCAAGCCGATTCCGCCGCACCGGCTGCCAGCAATCTCGAACCCAATGATGTCGGTATAGCTTCCAGTATTTCTCCAAGCAAAGCCGTCCCGGCCGGGCGCGTCGATCACTGCACCCCAAGCTTGGTCAGAAATATAGATGATCCGCGCAGTGAGCGTTCCGCTGGCGCCCGTAACGACCGCCTCGCCGTAGACGCCTGGGGCGACATGCACAATCGTCCCCGGCGAAGCGACGGAACCCGCGTGACTCACGGTAGCCCACGGGTGTTGCTGCGTTCCATCGTTGTAATCGGAGCCAGACAGCGAGACGTAGCGGTCTTTTCCCTCGGAAGAGGTGGGAAGGAGATCCTGGCGAATCAAACTGTCGCGGATAGGATTCAAGTTTCTGGTGCTCTGCGAAGCGCCCTGGCTCAGAAAAACCAGCATCATAAATACAAACATTGGGATAGAACCAAGAAAGGCCCCTTTAATACCGTGTCTTGGCCTTCGTGGGCGTTCGGGATGGAGGCGGGCATGAGTTTCAAGGCGACTCGTGCGATGCATGTTCAGGAGCGGCTCCGGCGAACTTCATTAGTCATACCAGGGATCCTTACTGAGAGACAAAAGGGCGGGACCGCCCCTGGCAATGCCATAAAAGCCGTCCCGCCGCAACATCTAGTATATCTCGGGCGTGTTATCAGGGTGTTACAGTTAGAGTGACACCCTGCAGGTGGATCACGCCGCTAGCCGTCGAAGTAATCACAAGAGTATAGGATCCCGGAACCGTCCCAGTGGAAGTGTTCACGGTCAACGTCCCGGTCCCAGAGCTTCCAGGTATAACAAGGGGGGCGAACGTGGCAATGGCTCCCGCGGGTAGACCACTGATCGACAATGCGATGTCTCCGGCCCCGCCGTTCACTGGTACCGCCTGGAGCGAATAGGTTACGCTGCCTCCAGCGGCTGTGGTGGCCTGAGTCGGTGTAACCGATCCAGTGAAATCACCGCCCGCCGAGCTGACGCCGAGGTAAACGGGAGTGCTTTTGACTAGATCGCCGTTTGTTCCGGTGACGATCAGCGTATACACCTGAGGCTGCGGCGTCGTGTTTGACGTTTGCACCGTCAGTTTTGTACCACCTTGCTCGCCGACAATTAGAGCCGGACTAAAGCTGGCGGTTGCGCCCGGCGGCAATCCGGTGACCGTCGGGGTGATGTCACCCGACGATACACCGTTTACCGGCGCAGTGGTGAACTGATAGGTCGCTGTTCCACCGGGAGCGATATTCTGAGTTGGTTGAACCACGGTGCCGATCCAGTCTCCTGCAACGGTGCTGTTCACGGTGATCGGGAGCGTGGTGGTATGGGTAATGCTTCCGCTGTTTCCAGTTAGGGTTACGGAATAGTTGCCAAGCGGGACAGTGCTGGCGGCAGACAGCGTTATCGTTGTACTCCCGTTGCCACCTTTCACAAGCACCGGATTATAGCTGGGTGTGATGCCCGCCGGAAGGTTCGTAGCACCTACGATGACGTCACCCGTAAACCCATAGAGCGGTTGCACATTCACTTTTATTTGAAGGCTCGAGCCTGGCACGAGAATGGCAGTGAACGGCGCAACGATGCCCCTGAAGTCCGGCGCTGGCGGGGCCTGAAGAGTAAGGCCAATGGACGTCATAGTGGTTGGCCCGCTGAGCGTGATGGTCTCGTCAACTAAATCAAGGAAGCCGTCTCCATTGAAATCTCCTACGAACACATATGTAGGCGTGCCGGTGGAGCCCTGAGACGTTGGGAAAGTTCCGTCCCCTCGGCCGAAGTACCCAAAGCCACCAGTAACCAAATCCAGATTGCCGTCGCCATTCAAGTCAGCCACTAACAGGGGAGTCGTAACCGCGCTGACGTTCGGAACATTGGTAACAGCTTGGAATGTCCCGTCACCGTTACCGAAAGCAATCTGAATGAAGGCCTGGATTGTGGCACCCGCGGTTTGAATGCCAGTCGCGATATCGAGATTGCCATCGCCATTGAAATCGCCGACGGCTGCGGTAATCGCGCCAACAAACGAGCTTCCGGAACCAGCCACATTAACGGGGGGGCCAAAGCCTCCATCTCCGTTGCCGGGCAACACGACCACGAAATCAAAACCGGTGCTAAAAAGGTCGTACACGGTAACCACCAAGTCGGCCTTTCCGTCTTTATTGAAATCGCCGGTTGCAACCACCTTGAGAGGGATTTGATTGAGCGTCGTGCTTGGACCCTCCTGAAATGTTCCATCCCCCTTCCCGAGAAGCGTTTGCACGCTCATACCGGAAGCGTAGGCTAAGTCCAGCACACCATCGCCATTTAGATCGGCCGCTATCACCTCTTGTGGTATGTGCGCCCCTGCAAGATCAGTCTCTACTGGGGCTTGAAACGTACCGTCGCCCTTGCCAAGCATGGTGGCGACGAAGGACGTGGTGGAATCCTTCGACCCGGTTACGATTAGATCCAATTTCCCGTCGCCATTGACGTCGGCGATATTAATTGCAGTAATAGTCCCGGCCGGCCCGGAACTGGGAATTCCAGATAGAAAGGTTCCATCGCCATTGCCGAGCGACACCCAAATCGTCGGCCCAACAGCCGCCATCAGGTCCAGCTTGCCGTCGTTGTTTAAATCGGCGCTGACCACGGGCGTAGTAAGGGGGGAATTGCCAGTGACGTCCTTGACCGTCCAAGATAGCTGGGCTTGAGCGGTAGTAATCGAAAAAAACTGAGAATTGGAAGTGCCGCCACCCGGGGCTGGACTGGCAACCGTGACGGTCGCGACCCCCAAGTGTGCAATATCCGTTGCCAGGATCGCAGCAGTTAAGTTGGAGCTGCTGACGAAAGTCGTTGTTCGCGGGCTTCCGTTCCAGGAAACAACAGACCCGGAAACAAAGCCAGTGCCGGTGACAGTCATGGTGAACGCCGGCCCGCCTGGAGCAGCCGACGCCGGGACGATCGGGTTAAGGTGCGGAACAGGGTTTGGTATCGTCGCCAAAGCGGACCCACCCGAAATGATCAACGGTAAAAGAACGAACAATGCCACCAGAATTCTGCGAATGCCAAACATTTTCATGAAGGCTCCTCATTGGGGAACGTTAGAGTGCCTGGCGAACCTTGGGCCAACTGGTAGCAGCCTGCGCGTCAAAGATTGCGCAAGGATGACGGAGTTTGTAAATCTGGGTAAAGTTTTTGTAACATTCAACGCTTTTTTTGCTGTAAGAGTAATTTTTAGGAAGGAAATCTGGTCGAAATCATTAAATTATTGAAGTCCAGGAAAATGGATGGCCTCAACAGAAATGACTAGATATTTGGCCCATGACACGAACAATTGGATCTGGGGCTTGGAGAAATTTGGCAACATAACTGACAAGGCCCCGCGGAAGGCCTCAAACTTCACCCTGGTCTCGGCCACCTGCTGCCCGTGGGTCTTGAAGTTCAACACAGACAGATGAGCTCCAAATTGATCGAACCCTCAGGCATTCTTCCGGCTGACAGGTTTCACAAGTTCACGCGATTGTAGATCACCTGCGTTGAGGCGCTTGAGCCTAACAGCAAAGCGCATCCCGTCGGAAAGGCCAGGATAAGTGTAGGTCGCTGGCCTGCGATTCGCGGTGGAGAGTGGGACGGCGCTCCCCTTCTCCAATTTTCCGAAGAACTCTCCGACTGCGGGGAGGCTGTCCAAGACTGCCTTGTGGCCAATGTAGTGAGGCGAATCGGCAACGGGATTTACGCCCACTGCGGGTCCTTGCAAGAAGACTTCGCCTTCATCGTAGCGATGGTTCATTCGCAAAACGGTATAGCCGAGCATGTTCAGATCGAGATTGTGGATGGCCCAGAAAGGAGAGTAATGGCCCTTGTATTCGGGAGTGATGCCCTCGTGCCAGAGAAAACAACCGAGCCTGGGAATCTCGCGCAGATTACGGCCGAAATAATCATTGAGGCACATAGACATGATCAGATCCGGTTGGCGTTCACTGACAAACTGAAGCACGGCAGGAGAATTGATGTTGTCCGTGGAGATAGAGTCCCCATGCCAGTCCGGCAAGCCATAGTTGCTGACGTAAAAATCGATGAGCCTGGTTTGCGCTTCGGTGTTCGCAGAGGAGTACAAGAATTTGCGATGAACGAGCAGGTAGTAGAGAGCCTCATCGCAAGTCTTCAGAAAGCCGACACGCTTCAGGCGTTTTCTTGCAAATTGAAGACGTCCTTTCAGACTCCTGAACCAATAGGCTGAAGAAGTGCGGATGACTCCCCGAAGATCGGTGTGCATTGAAAGCCAGTGCGTCAACAGCATCGTGAAGCGATTGGGGGAACCAACAAAAACACAACGGAGCATCGCTTACCCTCGGAGGCAGGCTGATTAGCGGGCGTTAAAGGATGAAGCCAATTCCGTGGTGGATTGTTAAGACAACGTTTAATTCGCTTGAAAAGAAAATTGCGTGGAAGAGAAGAGGTGGACGTCTACCATTAAGGATGGGGATGCCTGGGGCAGCCGTCTGGGCCCTTGCTGAGGCGCATCTTGGACCCGTTGCAACCCTACCCCATGAGCTCAAGGCGCAGCATCGCAAAATCGAATCAGCGGTTGACGCAAAGGTCCTCGTCGGATAAATTGCAGAGGGAACCCGCGAAGGCGACCTTTGCTCCGGCGGTTTTTCCGAGACCGCGCGTCCGGAAATATTCGATGGGCGAACAAACAACGATTGACCAAAACTGGATTCCTTCGGTACGAATCGTTCTTTCCAAGTACTACCCGGACTATTCTTCCGACCGCTTTGCACAGCTCGTCTTGCAAAACATTAATTCCACTGATCACGTGCTCGAAATCGGGGCCGGATCAGGGAAAAATCACCAGAACCACTTCGAGCTGCGCGGCAAAGTTGCTCGTTATGTGGGGGTTGATCTCGATCCCAGTGTTCTGAGCAACGCATTCTTGGATGCGAGCTACCAAGCGGGCGCGGAATCACTTCCCTTTGAAAATGAGACGTTCGATCTCGTCTTTCATAATTACGTCGCAGAGCATTTTGAATCACCGCTTGCCTGCAACCGCGAAATCTCGAGAATTCTAAAGAAGGGAGGCCTCCTGCTATTTCAGACGCCCAGCCGGTATTACTACCCCTGTGTCGTCGCGAGCGTCACGCCTCACTGGTTCCATGCCTTCTACGTCAGGCATTTCGGCTCAGGCCGCACGGAAAAAGAGGTCTTTCCGACGTTTTATCGTCTCAATGACAGCCAGTCCATCGGGACGCAGCTACGCTCTTGCGGCCTTGATTGCGAAATCGAGTTTCACAGTCTCCCTCCGGGCTACCTCCGATTCAACAAGTTCGCCTTCCTGGCTGGAGTGTTTTACGAGAGAACCCTCGAGCGGCGTTTCCCAGCGCTGCGCGGAAAAATCATCGTCTCAGCAAGAAAAGTCCAGTAGCCGCGGACGGTCGGCCGTTCCTTAATCCACGGAGCGTGCTTGGTATCCGCCCCTAAACCTGGCAAACCACGACAGCAGGATCACGCTGATTGTCACGCCGTAGGGGCCAGTGGTTTTTTCCTAAGGCTTTCTGGCGGTGAGGATACCTCCGAAGGTCGCTAGATCGCGCTTATCAAAACAGCGATACTTCGGAGCGAGGCGCATCGTCTCCAGGGCTTTGAGGCTAGGCTCGTCGACTTCGGAGCGCCGGTCCACGATCTCGAACCCTGCTTCCTCGAAGAGAGCGATGAATTCACTCTCACGAAGGCGATTGTGATAGTTGATTTTGTTCTGTCCGATCAGCCGCCACGTCAATTCGTTGAATTTGAGGAAATTGACTCGCGTGATGCTGGGATCCACGTTCGTGTAGCGGTCAAACATTCCTATAACAGGGTAGGTGAGACCACCGGACCGCAAGATGCGGTGGGCCTCCCCGAGCATGGCCTTGATGGCCGTCTTGGAGACGTGTTCGAGGACGGCAACGGAGAAATACAGATCCAAGGAGCTGTCTGGAATCCCGCTCTGAGACGCGTCACCCGGGGCATGGTAGTGGACACCGAATGGACGGAACCAGTCGTCCAGCGAAGCCGCACTCCCCTCAGACTTGAAGTCACGTAAACTGCCTTCCGAGAGGGCCGCATCGCACTGGGCAGCTTCAGCCAGCGTAAGCAAGTATTCAGGATACAGGTCCACCAGCTTGGCAAGATTGACCGTTCGCAAGTGCCGAACATGGTCGTAAGTATGGACTTGCGCGCCAAGAAGATGCATACCCAACGGCAAGGTCGGAATCCATCCGGTGCCGACTTCGAGCGTCCTGGCGCCTTGGAGCTGGAGTCCGCATTTTGAGGTTGCGCGAATGATATCGCAAAGATAGCCGATGTTGCATTCAACGGACCAGCGAAAGTTGGCGTAGAAGCCGTTCCAAATCTGGAGCCGGTGGTTCAAAGCTTCGCCGAAAGGCATCAAAGCTAAGGCGGCTTGCGCTCCTGCCTTTATCCACCAGGGAGCCCGACGCAATTGCGGGTCTGCCCATCAAAGCAAGTGTGACTTTCCGTTGGCATTGGATATCCCTTGAAATCGACCAGCGCTTTATTCGGCTACCAATCGGAGTAATGAGTTCCGTCGAGCGCGATTCCCTTGGATTTGGAATGGACGTCGAACACGTTCCCGCCACCCCAGGAAGTGGCATCGGGATCGTCCTGAACGGACTGCAAATTCCATTCGGCGCGGCCGGTCATGGGGTCCACGGGAATGCGCCGCAAGAGGCGAACCTTTTGGGTACCGCTGCCCCCGTACTCCACGCCTTTCACCAGGGTTTCGAGATCCGGCGGATAACCCTCGCTCCCGAGCGCAGTGCGGACGAGATTCCGGTCAGCATAGTCTTTGTAACGATCGATGGCATTTCGCATTTCCCGGAGTTCGCGGCGGAGTTCGGCTTCCTTGGGGCGCACGACCGTGAAACGAACGACGGGCAATGCGGCGGAAGCCAGAATAAGAAGAATGGAAGAGGCGATGATCAACTCGAGAAGGCTCATGCCCCTCTGACGAGATTTGCGGCGATATGGCATCCTGCACATCAACGAGCTCCGGCCTGAAATGGCAAGAAGTATTCCTGGGAAGCGTCCGCGATGGATTTAGCGGAACGCGCGCCCAGGCCCATCCACATCCACAAAAAGCCCTGCGTCAATAGGTTATAGAAAGTGGACATGCCGATGTTCATGACCAAGGCGGTAAGAATCATGATAAAGGCCAGGCGCATGACTAGAAAGCTCGCGGGGAGACGGTTTTCTAAGTCGGGACCGGCACGCTTGGCGGCACGCATGCCCCGCCGAATCAGCCAGAGGGGAACGAAGAAATAGCCCAGATAGAACAGAAAGCCCATTACGCCGAACTTCTTGAGTACGTCGAGGAACTCGGAATCGGTGATGAGGCCTTCAAATGTCGTTCTGGCGGGACCGCGGCCCAGCCAGGGGGACTGGTAGAAGGAATCGGCAGCCGCCAGCCAGGTGTCGTCAACGCGCTGGCGGAAGGAATCAGTGGTCAAGGGATTCTGCAGGGTTTGGAAGCGCTGGAGAGTTCTCTGGTTGCTGCTGGAAACGAAAAAGATGGCGGCGGCAAAGAGCGGAAAGAGCAGGGGGGGAAGAGCAAGCCGGGACAGGCGACGGCGCGAAGAGCCGAAAGACACGGCCACGGCGAGAACGAAAGCGAGGGCGGTATCCAGAAGGCCGTAACGTGACCCGGTCATGGCGAGAGTGATGAGACAAGCGACTGCCAGGAAGATGTTGCGGGCCTGGCTGCCCACATGCAGCCAGATGGCGAGCAGGAACACGGTGATCGACCAAGTCATGAGCTGCCCGAGAAGATTGGGATTGCCCATGGTTGAGTAAACGCGGCGGGCGTATTGCAAGGAACCTTGAACGTGCTCACCAGCGGAAAACAGGTTGTTCAACCATTGGGAAAAACTCAGGCCGGCCCATTGTGCCCAGGCGTAAAGGCAGACCAGCACGAGCGCCGCGCCGAAGTACGTCAAGAGTCGGCGGAGTCCCGCCTCGGACAATTTGGCTTCGTAGGCGATTGTGAAAAAGATGACTGGGAGCCACAGTTTGGGAAATTCATAGAAATCCCGAAAAATGACGGCTTGCCCCAGTAGAAAGGAGCCGTGCCAAATAGACACCGCGACGGAGATGGAATAGAGAGCACCGACCAGGAACAGGCCGTTGAAGCGAATCGTGCCCACGAGACCGGCGAGTAAAAGCCAAACATACACGAGAAGGACGAGTGGAAGAGCAACGACTTCCGCCTTGAACCAGAGAACGTCCCCTCCAAGAACGAAATGAGGGGCAACGAGAGACATGCAAATCAGTGAGATGACTGTGGTCTGGGCAAGCAATTCGGCGAAAATCGAACGTGAGAAGGACAAGTGATGCCCGAAGGTACGAATGGTTGTGGCGCTGATTGTGCTAAGCGATGGCATCGATTTCCACAATCGGGCTAGTCCACGCGCCCGAGGCCCGGCGCAGGGGCCGGCCAAAACCGTGACTTGAGGCGAAACCAAGCCAGTTGATAAGCGACGCGTTCGGATGAAGTCGGAATGAAGAAGGACTTCCAGGGAACTTTAAGCTGGTGCTTCAAGGCTATGGCCAGGAGGGTGGTTTGCACGATGTACGTAGCGGAGGAGGCTATTGCGGCGCCTTTGATGCCCATACGCGGAATCAGGAGAAGATCAAGAACCACGGTCACTACAAGCGCAACCACGGCAAAAATGGAGCTGAATTCGGGCTTGCCGCGCGCGGCGAGGTCGGCGCAAATCACCTTGGCAAGCGAGAGAGCAATAACCCCGGGAAGAATCAGCCAAATTACAGGCACACTTGGGGTAAATCGCGCCCCGAATACCAGGGGAACGAGGACCGGACTGAGAAGTGCGAGGGCCACACCGCAAATACAGGCGATTAGCAGAACCTGGCGGAGGACGAAACAGGTGAACTCGGCAGCCCCCGCGTCCAGCGTGCGAACGGTACGAGGAAAGAGCGTGACCGCCACGGCATTGGGGATGTGCCAGAGGGCTTCCGCAACGAGCACGCCGACGGCATAAAGACCGACTTGGGCAGGGTCGAGATAATAGTTGACGATGAAAACGTCGAGCCGATAGTTAAAGAAAGTTGCAAGGTTTCCCAATTGCCCGCGAGTGGCAAGACGGACGGCGGGGTAAAACCTGTGACCAGCAGCCCGAAGATTCCAGGCGCCGCCGAGGAAGTCTCGCAAGATGAAAGCAGTCACGAGGAAGCCTATAAGGAGCCCAAGCTGGTTCCCCAGCAAGGCCACCTCAGGCTTCCGGCCGAAGAGCAGGACAAGCAATACCATCCCGAGTAGACCCATAGCCTGGTTTGAAAGCGCCAAACCAGACCGCAAGCGGAAGCGCTCCAGCCCGGCGAGAATGGACATCAGATAAGTAACGGAAATGCAGAGGGGGATGCTTGGGAGCACGATGAGCGCCATACCGGGCGTCATGCCCTTGAGAAAGGCGGGGTGCCACTTCCAATAAACAGCAGTCCAGAGGCAGCAAGCAACGGTGCTTCCGAGAATTCCCCCGAGGAAAACAGCTGGGAGCCATTGCGAGGACTTCTCTTTGGAGTCGGCAGTCCACAAAGCAAGGGGGTACTCGATGCCAAGTCCTCCCAGAAGCACGCCGAGCCAGGCGGCCATGAGACACAAGCTGATCTGCCCGCGGCCAGCAGGCCCGAGGAACCGTGCGTAGCAGGCCTGAAGAATCAATGCGACGGCCGAGCAGGAAACCTGGCCTCCAAGGACAGCAACCAAATTCGAGGTGAAACTGGCCGAGGGAGCTTTTTTGACCCGAGAATCCGGAGGGGCCATTGGCAAATCCACATCCGCAGTGGCAGTTTTCATAATGTTAGGCAGCCAGCGCAAATGGGGATAGCGTCCCAGTCAACGAATCCTGGCTCGCTTGTGGATTCAAAGGGGGAACCCAAAGACAACATATAATCAGGCTTATAACCAGATTTCACAAAGTTTCCCAAGAACCCATCGAGTGACCACATTCATCCTGCAGGGACCCTCGGCAAGAGTTTGTTGTTACGCGCTTCTTATTATTGCTCGATGACAGCCCGATGAAAGTTCTCTTAGCCATTGAGCGGCGCCTAAGGCTGCGACCCATCATTCGGCCTTCTAGTTTTTATGGCTCGTTCATCTCGCAATAACAACATGAGGATATCAAGTGGAGCGTTGTAGCTAGCCTCCCTTCTCCGCCGGATCTGAGCTTCTATGAATCCTGCCGGGACTGGATGGACAATACCGGGGCGCTGACAGAGTGCCCGAACGCGTAGTGACTTGCAGGCATGGCTGATGTAAGTCAGAGGGCGAAGCCTTATGCAGTCGATGAAAATCGAAAACCGGGAAGTTGAGCGATATCCACGCCATTTTGAGTGGTACGCGCTTTATACGAAACATCAGCACGAGAAGACCGTTGTGGACTTGCTCGCAAGAAAGGGATTTGAGGTCCTACTGCCTCTCTATCTTGTAAAGCACCGTTGGAAGGACCGCGTGAAAGTAGTTTCTCTTCCGCTTTTTCCTTGTTATGTGTTTCTACGGACCAGCCTGGATCGCAAACTGGACATCTTGCGGACGCCCGGAGCGTTTTGCCTGGTTGAGAATGGCGGTCGCGCCTGCCCGGTGCCAGATTCAGACATTGAAGCAATGAAGGTGATTTCGCACACTCCGACACGAATACAACCCCATCCGTACCTGAAGTGCGGCACGGCAGTGCGGATACGCACGGGAGTGCTGGCAGGGATCGAAGGGATCCTGATTCGCCAAAAGAATGGAGATCGCGTGGTTCTGTCCGTGGATTTGTTGCAGAAATCAGTCGCGGTAGAAGTGAATCTCTTGGATTTGGAACCCCTCCGCCAATTAGGGGGAGCCCCGGCCTCCCCGATAACGGTGAAAAGAGTTGCTTGAAAGACAAGAAAAGCTGGTTGTGATTCTACAGAAATCAGCGGGAATAGAACGATGAGATCGTCTGAGTATTCCGGGGAAAATCAGGGAGGTCTTTCGAGGCTGGGCGACCATGCCGTATCATTCCGCCACGTCATGGACCCGGAGATTGATTCTCCTTTCAATTGGGAGCAGGTTGTCCGGGTCCTGCGCAAAAACAGCCGTTTTGTCGTCCTGTTTGTGGTCCTAATGACCGCGGTTGTCGCCACCGCCGCGTTCTCGATGAAGGATGTCTATCAGCCAGTGGCACGGCTGGAGTTCGATCCACTCAACAGCGGGATCAAGACCGTTCAAGAAATTGAAGAAAACCGCGTCATCGACCATCAGGAGTATGTGGAGACTCAGGTGCAGAAATTGCGGAGCGATGCTCTGGCCATTGGCGTGATCCGGGTGCTCCACCTCGACCGCAATCCCGAGTTTGTGAGTAAGAGTGATCTTGCCAAGTTTGGGGGACTTGCGGCGACGCGGCAGACAAATCCGCATGCCGTCAACGATGGCGATTTTCTTCAAGAGCAATACGATTTGGCAGACCGGACTCCTTTGCAATCCATCGCGCAAGAGGTCTTCCAGAAACGGCTGACAGTAAATCCGATCCGCAACAGCCGTTTAATTGAAGTGAGTTTTGCCAGCCATGACCCCGGCATGGCCCAACTTATCACGAACACACTGGTGACCCAGTTTATCGAGCAGAACTTTAGGCATCGTTACACGTCAACGATGCAAGCTTCGGAATGGCTCTCCGCGCAACTCAACGATCTCCGGCAAGCCGTGCAAGAAGCGAACCAGGCCGTTACGGATTATCAGAAACACTATGGGCTTGTTGAGTCCGACGAGCGAGATGTTCCCCTGGGTCAGCTGATGAACGAGGTCAACCACCACCTTAGCGAAGCGCAAGCCAACCGGATCGAAACTGAGGCATACGTTCAAATGATTGATCTGGGCCAAGCGGAGTCGATCCCCGCCGTGCGCGACGATTCGGTCTACCAAAACCTGATGACCCAGTTTGCAGAGGTACGCGCCCAGCTAGCCCAAGCTCGGACAATCTATGGAGATGAAAACTCCAACGTAAAGAAGCTGGAAAACGAGTCCAGCGAACTGGCCGCGCAGGTAGAAGCGGAAAAGTCACGGATGGTCGGCCGAATCCGAACCTCTTTTGCGGCAGCACAGGATCGGGAAGAGATGATGCTGGCGGAGCGCGAAAGGCTTAAAACTCAAATGGGCGACGCCAGTTCGCATATGGTGGCGTATCGTATGCTACGGAATGAGGCCACTGCGAAGGCTGAACTCTACAACATGCTGCAGGCCCGGCTGAAGGAGGCGGGAATCTTTGCGGGGTTGAGGTCCAGCACAATCAGCGTGGTCGACCTAGCGGCCAGACTTCCCCGGCCCACGGGTCCGCATAGGCAACTCATCATAAGCGCCGGCGTGATATTAAGTGGAGTCTTTGCCGTTATCCTAGCCTTTGTCCGTGAGAGTTTCGAGAACACGCTGAGAACTCCAGACGACATACGGAGTTGGACGGGACTTTCATCGCTAGGCATGCTACCGACAATTCCTCGGTTTGGGGAAAATGGAAATCATGGCTTCTTGCAGGCAGCCCGGGGCAGACTGGTTGGTTGGGAGGCACCGCAGAATGGAAGCAGCTCGGAGATCCTGCTGACAAAGTCTCACACTGCGGAATCAGAGGCTATACGCGAGCTTCGCACTTCGCTGTTGTTCTCCAAGCCCGGCGTATCGCGGCGTGTAATCCTTGTGACATCGCCGTCGGCGCGTGAAGGCAAGTCCACGGTAGCCTTCAACCTGGCCGAGGCGCTGTCGCAGCGTGGCAAAACATGTCTCATCGAAGGCGACTTACGCCGGTCCACTTTTGCAAACACGTTAGGTTCAGCGGCGAAGACTGGACTGAGCCAGGTACTCTCTGGAGCAGTCTCTCTCGATGCTGCACTCGTGAACGCGCCCGGAAACACTGAATTGTGCGTGCTTCCGTGCGGCCCGTTGGTTGCGAACCCCGAGTCGCTCATTGATTCCGGGCATATGAAGGCCCTGGTGATCACCATTCGTGACAAGTTTGATTACGTGGTGCTGGATTCAGCGCCGGTGATTGATTTCTCCGATTCCCGCATCCTGTCGACCTATGCAGATGGAGTGATTCTAGTGGGTCGTTATGGGCTCACGACACGTCGGGCGATTACGCGGTGCGCACAGATTTTGGACGAAGTCGGGGCGCCGGTCATCGGAGTCATCTTGAACGATATCGATCTCGAATCGCCGGACTACCACTATTACAACTACGGCTTCAGCCGCCGCATGCGCCGACTCGATCCTTACCAAACGAACGTATACGAAGAGTCGCCGCCGCCCCCGGAACCAGAAGCCCCGGTAAAGAAGAAAAGCGCGCACGTTTGAGAACGGCGGGCGCACCGCTAGGTGGGAAATAACGATGCCAAAGAAGAAACCACAGACTGTCTGTACCTGGAAATCGATCCTCCTCCTGTTTGGGTTGATGTTCCTTTCCTGCAATCCGATCAGCGCACAAACTGCTCGCCCGCTCAACCAAGACGAGAGAGCAAATCCGCGTCCGGGCGTGGAGGAATACAAGATTGGACCGGATGACGTGCTGCTGGTTACAGTCGCCGACGCGCTTGAGTTCGGAGGGAAATTCCGCGTGAACGACGGGGGGCTCATTGAAATTCCTGGAATATCGTCCCCCATCCACGCCGAAGGACTAAGCGCCCTGGAACTCTCCCACGAGATTCGAAAGACCCTGCTTGAGGCCAAACAACTGCGTGATCCGCGCGTAAGCGTGTTTGTCGAGGAATACCACGGAAGCACGATCTCGGTTCTTGGTGCCGTGAACAAACCCGCTGTTTATTCCCTGCAAAAAAGAACCACGGTTCTGAAAGCGCTGTCGATGGCCAGCGGTACGCTGCCAAACGCGGGAAGCACAGTCACCATTGTCAGGGGCCGCGCCAGCGCGGAGGCCACCGGAACACCCGTGGGCTCCGTGCAGATCATCGACATGGGCCGGCTGGTGAAGGGCGAGGATTCGGCGGCGAACGTCGAAGTCAGGAATGAAGACGTATTGAGCGTGTCCGCGGCCCAGGTGGTGTACGTCGTGGGCGCCGTCACCAAGCCCGGGGGATTTACGATGAGCAATCCCAGCGAAGGAATCTCCGTCGTTCAGGCGATTGCACTGGCCGAAGGCTTCCGGTCCGTCGCGGCGACACATCGCGCTGTGATCGTGCGTCAGTCTACCAATGAGCAGGCGCGCCGGGAGATTCCCGTGGACCTTGCTCAAATGATGACCGGCAAGGAAACCGATTTGCTGCTGGCGCCGAACGACATTCTTTTTGTTCCGGAAAGCGGTGGAAAGAAAACGCTGAAGGTCATGGGAGATATCGCCATGGCGGCCGTGAATGGAGTTGCGATTTACGGTCTCGGGTACCGGATCGGAACCCATCAATAAACCTGAAAAATTTGTCTAGCAGTACCACTTAGAGAGGACTGCGATGTCTGCGTCTACTTGTTCGCCCGAAGGTGCAGGATCCACTGTGGCACGCGCCGCTGAGGCGTACCGAACTCCTGCACAAGCGGTTGCCGGTTTTGACTTTTTGGACTTGAAGGCACAGTTCGCTCCGATTCGCGAGGAAATAATGGAAGCTGTCACGAGGGTCATGGACAGCCAACATTTCATTCTAGGGACCGAAGTAAGGCTGCTTGAAGAAGAGATCGCAGCGATGCTGGGCGCGAAGCATGCAATTGCGTGTGCATCGGGATCGGACGCGCTGGTTCTGGCGATGGCAGCAAGCGAAATCCAGGCGGGCGACGAAGTGATAACGACTCCGTTCACCTTTTTCGCAACCGGTGGATCCATTGCGCGCGCCGGGGCCAGGCCGGTATTCGTGGACATTAACCCCGATACTTTCAACATCGATGCGAACGGCATTGAATCTGCTCTGACTTCGAAGACGCGTGCCATTCTCCCCGTGCATCTTTTTGGCCTGCCGGTTGAACTCCAGCCCATTCTCAAGCTCGCAACTGCGAAGGGGCTGATAGTGATTGAAGACGCAGCCCAAGCCATCGGCGCGCGCTACTGCGGTCGCTCCGTGGGAACGATTGGCACACTCGGTTGCTTCAGTTTCTTTCCGTCCAAAAACCTGGGAGGAGCCGGAGATGGCGGTCTGATCACCACCGAAGACGGCGCACTTACCGACCGGCTTCAGTTGCTGCGCGTCCATGGCAGCAGAAAGAAGTATCACCACGAAATTCTGGGTACGAATAGCCGGCTCGACGCCCTGCAGGCAGCAATCCTGCGCGTAAAACTGAGACACCTCAACGATTGGACCAGTGAACGACAGCTTCGAGCAGAACGATATCGAGAGCTATTTACACGCATGAGATTGCAACCTTTCGTCCGTTTTCCACAATCACCGGAATCCGATGTACGTCACGTATACAATCAATTTTCGATTCGCTGTGAGCGGCGGGACGAATTGCGCGAATTCCTGCGGCAGTCAGGAATTCCGACGGAGATCTATTACCCTGTCCCTCTTCACCTTCAGGAGGCATTCGCTTATCTGGGCTACCGGGTGGGACAGTTCCCGAACGCGGAGAGAGTCAGCAGGGAGGTTCTTGCCCTGCCCGTTTATCCTGAGTTAAAACAGCAACAACAGGAAGCCGTAGTCCGCAGCATTGCAAACTTCTACCTCAATTAAAACTGAGAGCCAGAAAGTCAGAGTCCTGCTCATCGATTAGGCCGCCGTGTGCTGATGGAATTTCTTCCGGGCAAGGGGTATATGACAAACCAAATTGTTCCGCGCGTCGCTGTCATCGGTTGTGGATATTGGGGTCGCAATCTGGTTCGGAATTTCGCCGAATTAGGAAGCCTGGCTGCAGTCTGTGATGTAGAACCTGCACGCCTCACAGACCTCAAGAAAAACAATTCGGTAGTGGCAACTACCGACATCCAGGAGTTGCTGGCAATGACTGAAGTGCAAGCCGTGGTGATAGCAGCCCCGGCGGCCCAGCATTTTGAGCTCGCCAGGAAGGTGCTGCTCGCGGGAAAGGATGTTTTTGTCGAAAAGCCGCTGGCGCTGCGCGTGGAGGAAGGCGAAGAGTTGGTGGAATTGGCGCTGAAACGATCGCGCATCCTTATGGTGGGACACCTATTGCATTATCATCCGGCGATCATCGAGCTCCGTCGGCTGTTGCGAAAGGGTGAGCTGGGCAGGGTAGAGTACATCAGTTCCTCGCGTCTGAATCTTGGCAAGTTGAGGACGGAGGAAGATATCCTTTGGAGTTTTGCTCCTCACGATATCTCTGCGATTCTTCACCTTCTGGACGAAGCGCCAACGCAGATTTTGGCGCAAGGCGCCAGTTATCTGAATCACCCAATATCGGACGTCACCTTGACCATTTTGAGCTTCGCGAGTGGAGTGAAAGCACACGTATTCGTGAGCTGGCTACACCCATTCAAAGAGCAGAAACTCGTGATTGTTGGTGATCGAAAAATGGCGGTCTTTGACGACACGCAGACCGAACAAAAGCTCGTGCTGTACCCACATCGCATCGATTGGGTTGATCGCGTGCCCATTGCGAGAAAAGCAGAGGGAGAAGTGGTTCCTGTGAGCAATGATGAGCCACTGCGGCTCGAGTGCCTTCATTTTCTCGAATGTATTCGTGACCGAATGACACCACGGACTGACGGGGAAAACGGTTTGCGCGTGCTCAAAGTGTTGCACGCCGCTGGCCAATCCATCCGGCAGCAGGGGCATCCGGTCTCCGCTGAAAGAAAAGTGGAGGCACTCTTCTATGTGCATCCTTCAGCGATCGTTGACGAACCTTGTGAGATTGGCGAGGGAACGAAGATCTGGCATTTCTCCCACGTCATGTCGAACTGCCAAATCGGAAGCGGTTGCGTATTGGGTCAAAACGTTCACGTGGCTAGTGGCGTGTGCGTAGGCAACAAAGTCAAAATACAAAATAATGTTTCGCTTTATACGGGAGTAGAGCTCGAAGACGATGTGTTCTGCGGGCCCTCCATGGTCTTCACCAACGTGACTACGCCGCGGAGTCATGTGAATCGCAAGGCGGAATATCGCCGGACATTGGTGAAACGGGGAGCAACCCTCGGCGCAAACTCGACCATCGTTTGCGGTGTCACCATAGGCGAGTACGCATTTGTGGGTGCGGGCGCTGTCGTCACGCATGACATCCCTGCCTACGCCTTGGTGGTCGGCGTACCGGCACGCCAGGTCGGCTGGGCGTGCCAGTGTGGAATCCGCCTCAATATGACTGCGGGGATCGGGCGATGCGAAGCGTGCGGCCATGTGTATTCGCTGGCGGACGAGAAACTAGTGGCCGCTGCCAAAACAGATGATCTGCAAAGAACCGCTCCTCCGCGAAGCATGGTGGCGGTAGCAGGGCAAGACTAACTGAAACTTACGTCAGCGACTCAGGACTTGAATTGGGGACGTGACGAGGAGAGTTTCTTGCGCCGGACCGGATCCAACATGCCACAACGAATTGTAATTCACGGGTTGCCTTACTTTTGCGGCAAGTTGTCAGCGATTTTGAAAGACCCAGCCTGGGACGTTCGCTACTGTACAGACCACACTCCCGTGGCGCTCGCCGGTCTTCTTGCCGATTTGCATCGATGCGATCTGGCCTTCACCTGGGGTGGGCGCATCAGCATGGGTAAATTCCTTTGGGCTGCGCGGTGCCTTAGGAAAGAGAAGATCGTCATCCTGTGGTGCGGTAGCGATGTCTTATACGCGCAGAAGGATATTGCCGCAGGGAAAATGGATACCTGGGCAGCGTCCCAAATTCACTGGGCCGTGTCACCAGTCCTTGCGGAAGAAGTGCGCGCCCTGGGACTTACCTGTGACTATGTTCAGGCCTCGTTCGTTCAACCAGTACAATCCCCCGCGCCACTTCCTGAGAAGTTCTCGGTTCTTGTTTACGTCCCGAGCAGGGAAAAGGCTGAGCTCTATGGGTTAGATCACATTCTGGAGGTTGCGGAGACGCTGCGGCAAGTTGAATTCGTGCTGGTTGGATGGGAGAGCGAGTCGCTGGAGGGCCCAGCAAACTTGAAGGTTCACAATCGTGTGGGTGAGCTGGGTCCGTTTGTTGACCGGGCAAGCGTGGTGTGGAGACCAGTGCGCCACGACGCCGGAATATCTTTCATGGTGCTCGAGGCTCTGGCCAAAGGACGGCATGTTCTTTATAGCTATCCGTTTTCTGCTTGTATTCAAGTAACCTCCGCGAGTCAGGTGCGCGAGCAACTACAGCGCTTGTTGGATCGTCACCAATCGAGAACGCTGAATCTAAATGAAGCCGGAATTAGGTTGATCGCTCAGGACTACAGTCCGGAGAGAGTGCGGGCGAATCTGTTTCAGAAATGGGGGGAAATCATTTCCGCCCGAGAGAAACAGGCGTTAGGAAGCGAGCACCCGTCAGCTGAAAAACGCACGAGCGTAACTGGAAGAGCGCAACTCTAATCAGAATACAACGAATGCTGTTCCAAAAGCGGGAAGCTCAGCGGGATCGTCGGGTCCTTGTACACGGCTTGTACTATTGCGGCCGGATGTTTGCTGATTTCATGAAGGGAGATGGCTGGGATGTCCATTACTATCCGGACGGGGGGATTGGCAATTTTGCAGCTATGGCAGGCCGCTTAGCTGCGTGCGACTTGGTCTATCAGATCGGGGGGCGGCTCAGGTCAGGGAAGTTCCTTCAGGCCGCCAAGTTATTGAAGAAGGAAAAAATAGTCATGCATTGGGCTGGCAGTGACGCCCTGGACGAACAGAAGAACATGGGAAGAAAAACCGTTGAACCATGGATTTTGCACAATGTGCGCCATTGGGCCGTTTCAGAGTGGATGGTTCGAGAGGTGCAGGCGCTAGGAGTTTCTTGTGAGTTAGTTACGATTCCCTCTTCGTATGTGCCGGAAGGGCCAAGTCCGCTGCCGAGTGAGTTTTCCGTACTCGTTTACATGCCTAATGTGGGCCGTGGCTCACTCTACGGGCTCGACCAGATTCTGCGAGTAGCTCAGGAACTCCCTCACGTTCCATTTGAGTTGGTTGGACTGCTTGAAGGGAGGATTCAGAATCCGCCTTCCAATCTGAGGATTCATGGCCGAATTCCGAATTTACAAGAGTTCTATAAGAGAGCAGCGGTGCTTTGGAGACCGACGCGACACGATGGGATGCCTTCCATGGTGTTCGAGGCGCTTGGTCACGGGCGGCATGTTCTCTGGACTTATCCATTCCCCGGCTGCGTGCAAGTTGCTTGCGCTGCGGAAGCTCAAGCCGCTATTTCACAGCTTCATGCCCTTCATCAAGAAGGCCGATTGGAAGTAAATTCCACCGGCGCTCGAGTTATAGCAGACGGCTATCTCCCGGGAACTGTGAAGGACCAAGTGCTCCGCCGTTTCGCAGCAATTCTTGAAGCACGAACGTGAAAGCGGAAAAGACAAAGCTTACCAAGCAGCAGACGCAACCCCAATCTGAGGGAACCAAGTTGCCTTATACCAGTTCTCCAACCGACGACAGGCCAGTTATGACGAACTTCCGCCTTGAATCGAAAATGTCTGCCGGTGTGCCGCTTAGGACGCGCCTTCGCATTGAGAAATCGGCGCAGCTTCCTCGCGCCGCCTTGATCTACGGTATTAGGGAGCTTGCGCGGCGAGCAGGCGTCTCTTCGGAACAATTCCGGACGTGGCGTATCGACTTCGAAGATCCTACTGCCGTCACCGTATTCGTAAAGCCCGGAACAAGCAGCCGCCTCCGCTTCGCGTCGGCCTCGCAGCGATTTTGGAACAATCTTGGTTCTGGAGCTTTTCACACCTCGACTGCGGGATGGATGCGAGATCCCGAGTGGTCGCCAGTTCGTGACTTCAAAATCCCATTTTCGTCCGATCATCGGAGCGAAATTGGGCCGCTCTTTAGAGCCTGCGGCGTGGACTGCATCGAGTGTCCGGTGGACCTGCTTAGCTCTACTGTCCTCACTTTAGCGCGGTTCGAAGAGACGCTTCCGGTTCCTCGCGACGCTCACGGGAGGTTTCCCGCGCGTTCGAGCATAGCCTGGAAGGACCAGTTTCTCTATCGGCCGATTGTAGACGAATACGGCTTAGCACTCGAACAGGCACTTTCGTATCTATTGCCCGGATGGACTGCGCCGGTTAGGCGCTTGCGCTTGAAGCTTGGCCACGATGTCGATGACATCGGCATTCCTTTCTCGGTCCGGGCGGCGGTGGGACATACCCTACGGCGCAAGCGGCCATTGGCGTCTTTTCGCGATCTTTTGGCAGCAGGCATAGGAGTCGAGACCACCTATCAGAAGTTGTTGCGGACGATTGTTGAGCTTTCGCTGGAACGTGATCTCGATTCTGCAGTTTATTGGAAGGCCAGTTCGCAAGGCCCGCACGACAGCGGTTACGATCCCAATCACGATCGAGTCAAGAATATGATCGCGGATTTTCGCAGCCAGGGCATTGAGATGGGAATTCACCCGGGCTATGACACCGCTGATTCTGTGGAGATACTTGCGGCGGAGGTTTCGGCGCTTCGCAAATTGCTTGGCGAAAATAGACTGGGCGGTCGTCAGGATTTCCTTCGATGGACACCGCAGATGTGGATTCAGTGGGATTCCCTGGGTCTTTCCTATGATGCTTCCGTTGGATTTGCGGACCACATTGGGTTTCGTGCCGGTACTGCATACCCGTTTTGCCCTTGGTTGCTCTCTGAGAATCGTGAAGCGAAGCTCTTGGAGATTCCACTTCTTGCAATGGATTCGACACTTTTCGCGTACATGAAGCTCGGTCCCGAGGAGGCGCTCACGCAGCTCCAGGAATACGCCGCGCGATGCCGCACAGTGGGGGGCGTGTTCACACTGGTTTGGCACAATACCACGCTGATGAATCGGCATTACCTACGCGTCTATAAAAGATTCTTAAGAGAGTTGGCTGGGACAGACCGTTACGACTGGAGAGCGGCACTCGATGAAATTGTCTGAGCCGAGGAACAACGGCAGCGCAGTAAAGTGGATCAGCATCGTCGGCGCGCGCCCACAATTCGTGAAACTAGCGCCCGTGGTGCGCGCCATTCGTGAACACAACGCCAAGAAGGTTCTGCCACGTATAGATCACTGCATCATCCATACCGGGCAACATTATGATCGTGAGCTGAACAAATTGATGTTCGCGCAAATGGAGATCTCCGAACCGGATGTCAATCTGGGGGCGGGTTCAGGCTCACATGGCCAGCAGCTTGCAAGGATGCTGGGAAGATTGGAGCCTATTTTGGCGTCCAAGTGTCCGGATTGGGTGGTCATCTATGGTGATACAAATTCCACCCTGGCCGGAGCGTTGCTTGCGGCTCGCATGAAGCTCCGTGTTGCGCACGTGGAAGCTGGATGCCGCAGCGACGATTTTGGGATGCCCGAGGAACAAAACCGGATCGTCTCTGACCACCTCAGCCAATTACTGCTGGCGCCCTCCGAAAGCGCAATGGCAAATCTTCATCGCGAGGGCATCGGACTGGCAAGCGATCCTTTTCATCGTCAGGTGAAAATGGTCGGCGACGTTATGCATGACGCGCTCGTACAAAATCTGGAGCTGATTGAAACCTTCGCCGAGGAAAATCTCCAGCAATTTGGCCTTGAGCGAGGCAGATATTATCTCCTCACGTTGCACCGCGCGGAAAACACGGATACCGTTGATCGCATTCAGCGGATATTGGAAGCAGTAGGAGGTCTTGATTTCCCGGTCTTGTTCCCAGTCCATCCGCGAACGAGACAAATACTGGCTCACCACGAGACACCGATTCCGGACAAAGTGCGGCCGGTGTCACCCGTCGGTTATCTGGACATGCTCGCGCTCGAAAAACATGCTCGAAAGATCCTCACAGATTCCGGCGGGGTGCAAAAAGAAGCTTTTTATCTTGGGGTACCTTGCGTCACCTTGCGCGATCGAACGGAATGGCCAGAGACCGTACAGTTGGGCGCAAATCGGGTTGTCGGCAATAGCCCCGAAGCTATTTGCGAAGCGGCAAGGGCGAACCATGTAGGCGAATGGCGCACTTCCTCTCCCTATGGAGACGGAAGGGCTGCCGAAAGAATTTTGGATGAACTTTTGTTCGCGAATGGTCACCGAAAATTGGCCCTATCCTAATGAACCGGTAAGAAATCTCCATCAGTCTGTCCTGCTATTGCAACGCTATGGCGAACAAGCCCGTAAAAGTAGTTCACATGACCTCTGTGCATACTGCTTTGGACGGCCGTATTTTTCATAAAGAGTGCCGTTCGCTGGCGCGTGCCGGCTTTCAAGTGACCATCGTGGGCGCTGTTCCGCAGTCAAGGGACCTGATCAGCGATGGGGTTCACATCAAATCGATTCACAGAGAGAGCTCCCGGTTTGCCCGTATGACTCGCACTGTGTGGCGTGTCTACCGTGAGGCACGAAAGCAGCAGGCGGACATCTATCATTTTCATGATCCAGAATTGATTCCCGCCGGGCTTCTCCTTCGAGCGACCGGAAGACACGTTATCTACGACATTCATGAAGATGTGCCGAAAGATATTCTTTCCAAGACATACCTTCCAGTTTGGAGTCGCGGGACGATTGCCTGGCTGATGGAGAGACTGGAGTCCGCGGTATCGAGGCATTTCTCAGGGCTGGTAGCAGTCACACCTTCCATAGCCGGGCGTTTTGAGGCACCGGGTCGACGAACAGTTGTTGTGCACAATTATCCGCACCATAGAGAAATTGTCTCGCAAGCGCAGGGCTCGGCCTGGGAGGAACGCGAAGCATCTGTTGGATACATCGGTCTCGTCAGCGTGCAACGCGGAATCCGCGAGATTGTTCAAGCCCTGGATTTACTGTCAAAGACAACGACGGTCAGACTCGAGCTAGCGGGAAACCAATACCCCGAGGACCTTTGCTCGAGAGAGTTATCTCTGCATCAAGGGTGGGCGCACGTCCGTTACCATGGGCTGCTAGATCAACCGAGTGCTTTTCGCCTTCTGCATCGGGTACGTGCGGGCTTGGTGCTCTTTCATCCGGAACCCAATCATGTCGAGGCCATGCCACAAAAAATATTTGAATATATGGGCGCAGCAATACCCGTAATTGCTTCGGACTTTCCGCTCTGGCGCCGCGTGCTGGGCGACACCGGGTGCGGGATCCTGGTTGACCCGAGCGATCCACACGCAATCGCCCGCGCCATCGAGTTCGTCCTTACCCACCCCAAAGAAGCCGAAGAAATGGGAAGACGCGGCCAATCCGCAGTCCTGGAACGCTACAACTGGGATATCGAAGCCAAGAAACTTGTTGAATTCTATGCGGGATTGAGCGCAACGACATGTGCGGCATAGCAGGCATCATCGATTTGGACGGCTTCGATCCGCAGACATTAGTCGCAATGACGCATCTTGTTACCCATCGCGGTCCCGATGGGTTCGGTTTCACGTTTTGCGAACCCGGACCGCACGCTCCCGTCGAAACGATTCACAATGAAAATCGGCTACCGCATCTCGCGCGGCCTGTTATCGGGCTCGGGAACCGTCGTCTGGCCATTCTGGATGTTACCCCACTCGGCAACATGCCGATGGTAATCGAAGATGGCGCGTACTCGATCACGTTTAATGGTGAGATCTACAACTACAGGGAGATTCGGAGGGAGTTGGAGGGGCTTGGGTACCATTTTCGCACAGCTACCGACACAGAAGTGATCTTGAATGCCTATCGCGAATGGGGAGATGAATGCCTTCAACGGTTCAACGGCATGTGGAGCTTCGCTCTCTGGGACCGTTCAAGACAGCGTGTTTTCTGTGCGCGGGATCGCTTCGGTGTGAAGCCATTCTATTACGCAGTGTCAAACAGTTCTTTCTTTTTTGGCTCCGAGATTAGGCAGATTCACCTCGTTTCTTCAATGGAGCGGAGACCGAATCCGAACACCGTGTTCGCCTTTTTGGAATGGGGCCTGATGGACCACTCAGCCGAAACGTTCTTTGAAGGCATCCATCAACTAACACCCGGGCACTCCTTGACACTCGATCTCCGCAGTCCTTTTACACCAGTTATTCAATGCTATTGGGAACTGCGTACGGAGCCGGAGGTTAGCTTGAACCCCGAGGAAGCCACGGAGGAATTTCAGAGGCTCTTCAAGAATGCCGTTAGGATCCGCCTGAGAAGCGATGTCCCCATCGGGATTTGTTTGAGCGGTGGCCTGGATTCGTCCACGGTCCTTTGCCAGGCAAAAGAAATTGCTCCAGAAATTCAGTTTCAGACCTTCTCAGCGTGTTTTGAAGAGGAGGCCATTGACGAACGTGAATACATCGCGGCTGCCGTGTCAGCCACAAAGAGCATTAGTCACAAGGCGTTTCCGAAAGGCCACGCATTTTGGGAAAGCATACAGGCCATGGCACTGCATCATGGCGAGCCTCTGGCCGGAGCCAGTACGTTTTCCCAGTGGACTGTAATGGAAACGGCGCGGCGTCACGGTATCAGCGTCATTTTGGGCGGACAAGGCGGCGACGAATCACTTTGCGGCTACCAGAAATACCAATACTTCTATTTCTGGCATCTGCTTCGCCGCGGCGACCCGAAGGTCGTTCGCGAAATTATTCTGTGGCTGCGAAACGGGACAACCTCCCCACATGGGCGCCTTCTTGCTGCCACCAGATATTTGCCTGCGGCCCTTCGGCAGCCGTTTTCCGTGGCTGAACGAATCGGCACAGAAGAATTTCGGAGAGCTTTGCGGGATTTCAAATCCGGACTTGGCTACACAAACAGCATCGCCGCGCGCCAGAAAATCGATCTGACCTATTCAAGTATTCCGCTGCTGTTGCGGCATGAAGAGAGGAACTCGATGGCGCATTCGGTTGAATCCCGCCTCCCATTTCTGGACTATCAGCTCGTCGAATTCGCCGTTCGGTGCCCGCCGTCCATCAAGCTGCGGGATGGCTGGAGCAAGTGGATCCTCCGAAACGCTATGAAGGGCACGCTGCCGGAGAAGGTTCGTCTGCGAAAGACAAAGCTTGGCTTCGACGCCCCCGTCGCAAGCTGGCTGCGTCTGGGACTTCAGAATGGTTATCGCGAGCTTTGGGAAACCCCCAGACTCCGGATGGAGCGATTCCTGAATGGCCCAAGTGTCGCGCGCGAATGCCATAAATTCATACAAGGCGCTCGGACGGCTTTCCCGGCTGATTTACTCTTCAAGGCGCTCTCGCTGGAACTGTGGGCCAGGGTGCACAACGTTACATGAGAGTGTAAAGCGTGCGGCGTTTCGCTGTTAGGCTCGAACGTTTTTAAATCCGACTCCGGAGAATATCAACGATGTCAGTGGCTGCAAAGACGGCACTCAGCGTTCTTCCTTACCACCGGGCGCAGATCGAAGAAGAAGAAATCCGGGCCGTAACCGAAGCGCTGCAAAGTGGGTGGCTGAGCAGCGGTCCACGCGTCCGCGAGTTTGAAGCCTCCTTCGGGCAATACGTGGGGGCAAGGCATGCCATTGCGATGAGTTCATGCACAGCAGCTCTTCACCTTGCTTTTGCAGCTATCGGTCTGTCGGAAGATGACGAAGTAATTCTGCCGACCATGACGTTCGCTTCTTCGGGTGAAGTGGTTCTCTACTTCAAAGCGCGCCCAGTGCTCGTGGACTGCGCAAGAGAAAGTTTTCACATGGACCCCGATCAGGTCGCTGCCGCAATAACCAGCCGCACTCGGGCCATCCTGCCGGTGCATTACGCTGGCTACCCCTGTGATATGGACGCCATACTTGCCATCGCCCACCAGCACGGTTTGAAAGTAATCGAGGACGCGGCGCATGCATTGCCTTGTCGCTACAAGGGGAAGATGATCGGCACTCTTGGAGACATTACCTGCTTTTCATTTTATGCGACAAAAACACTGACCACTGGTGAAGGTGGAATGGCAACCACGGAAAATCCGGAATACGCTGAACGGTTGCGTATTCTGAGCCTCCATGGAATCTCCAAGGACGCTTGGAAACGCTACACCGCCGCCGGTACGTGGCGATATGACATTCTCGAGATGGGTTATAAATATAACCTCACGGATCTCCAGGCATCGTTGGGCCTGGCACAACTAAACAAGTGCAACGCGATGTGGGCGCGCCGGCAATCGATCGCGGAATACTACAATCGCGCGCTTGCTACGTCGGACGCTTACGCCACTCCTCCCCTTCCTGCGGCTGACGCTCAACACGCCTGGCATCTTTACGTATTGCAACTGAACCGCTCGGTCCTGCGAATCGACCGCAACCGCATTATCGATGAATTGAAGGACCGCGGGATCGGGACGTCGGTGCACTTCATCCCTTTGCACATGCATACTCTGTATCAAAAACAGCTTGGTTACTCTAGCGGGAGTTTCCCGAATGCCGAAGAGCGTTTTGAGCGCGCCATTTCTCTCCCCATTTATCCGGGTATGACAGGTGGGGACTGCGAGCGTGTGGTCGCGGCACTGCATGAGATTGCTCGTGAGTATAGCAGGTAGAATCATTTCGCATAAGAGAAGATCGGCGGAGCCGTCCACGATGACAGAGACGTTCTACAAGAGATTCGGCAAGAGGTGGCTGGACATAGTGTGCTCTTTCGCAGGGCTCATAGTTCTTTCGCCCATTTTCCTTTTGGTGGCGCTCGCCGTTAAGCTCACCAGCAATGGACCCATATTCTTCAGGCAAACTCGTGTGGGGCAATTTGGAGATTTGTTTCGCATTCTGAAATTCAGAACCATGAGGGTGGAGAACGCCGTAGGCGCTTCTTTGATCACAGCTTCGGGCGACCCCCGAATCACCCCGGTTGGGAGATTTCTGCGAAAGACGAAGATAGATGAATTACCGCAACTTATGAACGTGCTGCTGGGCGAAATGAGTCTTGTAGGCCCTCGGCCAGAAGTCTCTAAATATGTGGCGATCTATTCGGAGAGTCAGCGGTTAGTTCTACTAATTCAGCCGGGTATCACGGGGCTGGCCGCCATGAATAATGCTCAAGAGGACGAGCTATTGGCAGCGCAGCAAGACAAGGAGCGGTTCTATCGTGCGGTACTCTTGCCGGCTAAGGTCGCGATTGATATGGCCTACTGCAAAAATGTGCGGTTCACGGAAGACCTTAGGATCATCTTCGCCACATTTGTGAAGATCTTCCGCAGGTCTGACGGCATCTCGAATTCGTTAGTGCATGCTCCCGAGAAGCTATCCTAGGTCAAACACGCCAAGGCCTCGCCTGTGAACCTTTAACGGTCTCCGCGAATCGCAAGCGCACCCGGCCGGACAAAAACTGAATCTCAAAGGAGGCAGCCTTGGGAACGCAGGAAGTAGTGGTGGTGGTCGGTCTTGGTGAGGTAGGGCGACCACTACTCAATATTTTGAGCAACTCTTTTGAGTGCGTGGGCGTTGACGTTTCCCCTGTTGACATCAATCGACCCTGCTCTGTCCTTCATGTCTGCTATCCGTTTCAGATTCGCGATTTCGTGGCGACAACGACGAACTATATTGCCAAATATCAACCGCGACTGACGTTGGTTCACAGCACAGTTGGGCCTGGGACCATCCGAGAACTGCAAGGGGCGATCGGCGATGAACGGGTGGCTTATAGTCCGGTTCGAGGGAAACACGTCCGGATGGAGACCGACATGATGCGATACAAGAAATTTGTGGCTGCGTCGTCCCCCAAAATCGCGGTGGAGGCCCTGAACCACCTAAATCAGGCGGGCTTTGACACGGCAACCTTTCGCACGCCGGAAATTGGTGAACTCAGCAAACTTGTCGAAACCACCTATCTGGGCCTCCTGGTCGCATGGGCCCAGGAAGTCGAGCGATTTGCTGTCCGCTGTGGCGGGTCCGCCGAAGACGTAAATGCGTTCATAGAAGAAATCGATTTTCTCCCATCACACATTTTTCCAGGGCACATCGGTGGACACTGCGTTATGCCGAACGTTGAGATTCTTCGCTCCCACTTTGGCTCGAAGTTTCTCGACGCCATTGTGGAGTCCAACGAATTGAAACATCAGCAGCTTCTCGCAGCTATCGCGAGGTAATGATAAATGACTAGAACCGGATTGATTGGCCTTGGCTACTGGGGGCCGAATTTGGCGCGCGTCCTGAACCAGAGCTCCCGCTCCCAATTCATAGCTTGTTGTGATCTCGATGCCCGAAAGGTCGAAAAGACCATTCGACAGTATCCGAATCTTCAGGGGTTTGAGTCCGCCGAAGCCTTCTTGGACTCTAATATCGAGGCCGTATTTATCGCTACTCCGATATCCAGTCACTATGAGCTCGCCATACAGGCGCTCCGCCGGGGCAAACATGTGTTCGTAGAGAAACCTCTCGCTGACAGTTTTGCGAAGTCCCGAGAGCTCGTCGAGCTAGCGCAGAACGTTGGACGAACGCTGATGACAGGACATACCTTCGTGTACAGCCCTCCCGTTGTTAGAGTGAAAGAACTAATCGATTCCGGTGAGCTGGGCAGCCTTCACTATCTGAGTTTTTCACGTGTCAACCTGGGGCTTTACCAAAAAGATGTGGATGTTGTTTGGGATCTCGCGGTCCATGACGTTTCCATCCTTCTTTACTGGCTGGGCGAGTTTCCCCTACGTGCTTGTTCTTTCGGGCGCTCATGCGTTCAGAAAGCGAAACGTGACGTTGCCTATTTGTGGTTCCAATTCCCGAGCGGCGTTGTCGCTTCTTGTGAAGTGAGCTGGCTTTCACCGTATAAGATGCGTCGCACCTGCGTGGTGGGATCCAAGCGCATGATCACTTACGACGATACAGAACCCAGCGAAAAGGTGAAGATTTACGATCGCGGAGTTATTTTTCGCGCCCCCGAGTCTTTCGGAGAGTTTCAATTGACCTATCGCATGGGCGACGTTCATCTACCGTATCTTGCAAATGTTGAGCCTCTGCTGCTTGAAATTGAGCATTTCATGGACTCCATCGAAACGAAGCGGAGTCCTCGCACCGATGGGCAGTTCGGTGCGAATGTAGTTGCAGCAATTGAAATGGCAATCAACTCAAGTTGGGTGCCCGAAGAATCATTCCCCGTGCAGGACGCGGTTTTGCTACAAAGTGAATATAGCCGGCTCATCAGAAATTCACAGGCCGGAAACACGGCATCGACCTAAAGGCATACCGATCCTGCTAAATACTTGAGCGTGAGCCATGGCAGAGGAAAGACTCCAAAAGCGCCCGCTGGTCTCGATCATCCTCGCTACTTTCAATGAAGTGGACCATGTTCAGAAGTGTATGACCTCTCTGCTAGGGCAAGAAGCGTCTGAGTTCGACCTTGAAATACTGGCCGTCGACGGAATCTCTACCGACGGGACCCGAGAATATCTTGAAAGGACAGCCACGGCTGACCCACGCGTAAGAGTCGTGCTGAATGAGAAGAGGAGAGCTCCCTTCGCTTTCAACCTCGGCCTGAGCCAAGCCAGAGGCGAATATGTCTGTATTTTCGGCTCACATACCGTTTATCAGAGAGATTATATTTCCATCTGCTTGCGTGAGCTCAATCGGCGCGGCGCGGTACTCTGTGGCGGCCGTGTGATCACTCGCCCTTCTGCGAACACGGTCCAAGCACGCCTCGTTGCCTCGACTCTTGGCCATGCCTTTGGATCTTCACCCAAATCATTTCGGACTCAGCGTGAGGGTTTCTCCGACACGGTCAATTATCCCGTGCTACGGAAGCAAGCGTTAATTGAAACAGGGGGCTTCGAGGAAAGTTTGCTTCGCAACCAGGACAATGACATCGATCAGAAACTCTGCGCCAGGGGCTACAAACTGTTCCATACATGGAAAACCTCGTGCATTTATTACCCTAAAGCGAAGGTGAAGGATCTTCTGCTCTATGGCTACCACAATGGATTCTGGAATGGCCTGACTCTTCAACGAAATGCCGATTCCATGTCATCCAGGCATTTCATCCCATTTGTTTTTGTCGTAAGCGTGCTGCTCTCGGTCCTGCTTGGCCTCGTCGGCGCGTTCGCACACCTTCCCAATTCGGTCGTCGGATTCATTTCGCTAGGCGTTATTGTCGGTATGCATTTAGTGGTCGGATCGGCTGCGGCCGCGCAAATTGGATTCCACGAGAGATTCCCCGGCGCGATATGGCTTCCGTTCGTCTTTCTGGCGTTTCATTTGTCTTATGGCATAGGAACACTCTGGGCTCTCCTGAGTCGCGCCAAGCCTCCTGATTCCACAGACCAGAATTTAGCTACGGCGGGAGTCTGACGAGAACAAAGACTTTGGGCCAACTAGTCCGTTCAGCCAGTCGATCCGGAGCGTGGTTTTCAACTGGGGTTCCGCTGAATCTCAACATTCGGATAAGGGACCCGAGGTACAAAGAGCAAGAGTGCCCGACTGCGTTAGCTCCAGGGAAAACACGATGAGCAACTCAAACGATATAAGAGAGGGAGCAGTGAACCTGAAGTCTGTCCGCGGGGAGGGGGCTTCTGCCGAAGCAACGGCAAAGTTTTTTGATGGCTTCGCGTGCACCTTCGATACGCTCTACGACAAGAAGCGCGGTCGCTTGATGCGTTGGGCCGATGAACGCTATCGCAGCGATATGTTCATCCGATTTCGCTTGACTTTCGAGGTGTTTGGAGATTTGCAGAACAAAACAGTCGCGGATATTGGCTGTGGATCGGGCCCCTACGTAGTTGAGGCCTTGAAGCGGGGAGCCGCCCATGTCTTTGCTCTCGATCCCGCTCCGGGCATGTTGTCCTTGCTGCGGCTGAGATTGGCTGATACGGGCAACAACCTTAAGTGCACTGTCCTTGGAGGAGCCATTCCGGAAATACTGCCGCCCGCCTGTGACCATGTGATGGTTATGGGAGTGCTCGATTACGTTGCCAATCCTCTTAGATTTCTAACCGCGCTGCGTCAGATCACCAAGATTTCGGCGGCAGTTTCATTCCCGAGCAAGCACTGGTTCCGCACACCGTTCCGGAAGTTCCGTTATTCGGTCAGAAGATGTCCCGTTTACTTCTATGACGAAAGTCAGATTAAAGAACTCTGCTCTGCCAGCAATTTCACGGACGTACGGATTCGAAAGATTCCGGGGGCCGGGCAAGACTATCATGTATGTCTGAGCGTCTGAGTTTTGGTCCACCCTGTATTTCTGTGGATGTAGAGGATTGGCCCCAGTCTACTTGGGATCAGACCCTGCCGATTTCACAGCGCTCTGCTGATAATACGCGCCATGTCTTGGATTTGCTTGGCCGCGTTGGCATTCGGGCAACGATGTTCGTGCTCGGCAAGTTCGCGGAAAAATATCCGGATGTAGTTCGCGAGATTCAAAGCTCAGGTCACGAAGTTGCGTGTCATGGTTACGCCCACACGGCAATATTTAAACAATCCGAAAAAACTTTTCGCGAAGACATTCGCCACGGGAAAGATCTATTAGAGCAAGCGATTGGGCACCGGGTATCTGGCTATCGAGCGCCTGATTTTTCAATTGTGCGGGAGACATTGTGGGCGCTCGCGGTCCTCGCTGAAGAAGGGTTTGCCTATGATTCGAGCGTCTTTCCCGTGTGGCACACTCGCTACGGAATTCCCCAATGGCCGACAGAGCCGGTCCTCCTGTTGTTCCGAGGAAACATCAGCATTTACGAGTTACCGATCGCAACTTTTCGCGGACTTGGAACGAATTGGCCAGTAGGCGGGGGAGGGTATCACCGCTTGCTGCCAGGCGGCATTATCAGATATTTTGCCAAAAGAGCCCTCACTGTCTCCCCTTTTGTCCTTTATTGTCATCCTTATGAATTCGATCCACACGAATTCAAAGAGATTCCTCTGAAGCTGCCCCTCAGTGTTCGTCTTCACCAGGGATTGGGAAGGCGTTGGTTTGAGTATCGCTTCCATAGATTTCTGCGAGAATTTGGCGGCAGAAAGATGATCGATCTGCTCCAGAGCAACCCTTGGAGGACGATGAATATCGCTGAAGTTATTCAGGGATACTCCGAGTGATGCTGAAGCAAAACACTCGTTGGCTTGCTTTTTGTTTTTCCTACTGAGCGTCACTGGCGTCTTTTTGCTCGGGTCGAGCCGCCGAGTGTGTGCCAATAAGTCCGCGGATTATCCTAAGGGACCTTAGTGCTTGCTCATAGCGCGCGGGAAACACGCGCTGGAGCCGTTCGAACCAAATCGCATCTGGGCCAATTAGAATTCTCCTCTCACCGCGAATGATGCCCTCAACCATCCGATCCGCCGCCGCCGCCGGCGAAGTCAATCCCAAGCGGTGAACACCATAGCGATCAATGTCTGACGACCTGATGGCGCCTGCGGAAATACGCTGCCGCAACGAAAACTGAGTGCGAATTTTTCCTGGTAGTACGCACGAAACTCGGACGTTCGTGCCATTTAATTCGTGTTGCAGAGCCTCGGTGAATCCTCGAACAGCAAATTTGCTGGCGCAATATGCGACATTACCCGCTGAAGCCACAAGTCCTAAGGCGCTTGAAACGTTCGCGATGTGGGCGCGGGGCTCGCGCCGAAGCAGGGGAAGAAAACATTTCACACCGTGAACAACACCCCAGAAGTTGATTCGCATCAGCCAATTGAATTCCTCGAGCGAAATCTCCTCAAATGTCCCCAGCACGGCGACACCGGCATTGTTGACGAGCAAGGTGACGTGCGCATGATGCTCTATCACTTGCGTGGCCAAGCGCTCGATGGCCGCCGCATCCGCGACATCGGCCACGTGAGTTGAAATGTTTTCCCGCGTAATTCCGAGCTGCGATACTGTTTGTTCCAGGCCGTTAGCATCCACGTCGACAAGTGCAAGCGACATTTTTTCTCGTGCTAGACGTTTCGCGAGCGCGCGTCCGATGCCAGACGCCGCCCCCGTGATGACCGCTACGCCGCCTTCAAGATTCCAATGCATAGTAACCAAAATCCGCGCCATTATTCCTTAAACGATACCTGGGAGCGCGGCGTGTAGACTTAACCTTGTGCGCCCTTTTGAATCGCGGCGCGGAGTTCGTTGAGGCCGAACATCTTTCGGTATTGATGATCTAGGGCGCGGTCCGAGAGAAGGCGCCGGGCAAGAAGCCACGCCTTTGCCCCGCGTGTCACCGGATACCGCGTCCTAGGAGGGGTGTCCTCCACCGCGCGCAGTATTACGTGCGCACAATCTTCAGGTGTGCTGCGCGAATGATTCGCGGACCTCAACCACTTCAGAATCGGCCGGTAGATGCCGGCGTAGGGACTTTGTTCGGCGCCAGCCGCATAAGCTCCGGACAGTTCTTCAGCGATGTTTTTTATGTTTGTCGCGATGTAGCCCGGCTCAACGAGGACGACCTGGATATTGAACGGATAAAGCTCGAGCCGCATAGCATCGCTGATAGCCTCGAGCGCGTACTTAGTCGAAGCGTAGGGGCCCCAAAGCGGCTGCACGACCTTCCCAGAAAGTGAACTCATGTTGATGATCCGCCCGCGCCCCCGCCGGCGCATTTCCGGTAACACGCGCTGCACCATGCGAACAGCACCAAAAAAATTTGTTTCAAATTGCTTGCGTAGATCTTCGATCGAAATTTCTTCCATCACAGCCACGATACAAATTCCTGCGTTGTTTACCAGAACATCGATCAAACTGCCGCTGCGGGCGATTTCCAAGAAAGCTCGGTCGATGGAAGCATCGCTGCAAACATCGAGCTCGATGGGCTTGAGGGGGAGTTCGCGCTCGTGCGCCAGTTGTCCCAGCTCCGCTAGTTTTCCCGGATGGCGTCCCCCTGCGAACACCCGGTAACCGTGCTCGGCAAGCAGCACGGCCGTCGCGCGCCCGAGCCCGTCGGTCCCGCCCGTGATCAGGATCGCATTCTTAACATCTTGGCGCACGTCAGCCATCTGAGAATCTCCACATGAAGCACTCTGAAGCCGATGGCACGTTGCGGCGCCGCAGCTGAATCCTTAATTTTGCCAGCGCTTGTACACAACGCATGAGTTGATGTCACCAAATCCCAGGCTTGTTTTCAGGGCCAACTGGCACTGAGCCGAAATTGAAGCCTGAGGCACGCGAGGCGCAAGTTCCGCAATTTCCGGATGAAAATCCTCGCAATTGATGGACGCGTGGAGGAAACCATCGGCAAGTTGCAGGACGGCAGCAACCGACTCCATCGAACCTGCCGCACCCAAGCCATGGCCGATCAGCGATTTCGTAGCGTTCACCCACGGCATGTCTCGGAGACTTCGGCCCAGCGCTGCCGACAAACACCGGATCTCCTTAGCGTCCGCAGTTGTTCCCGTCAGATGTCCGTTGATGTAGTCGATCTCGGAAGGCCTGGCTCTTGAAATCTCCAGAGCTTCCTGAACACACCGCCGAACGCCCTCGGGGTTGGACGCTGTAATACTGCCCCCATTACGCTGTCCGCCGCCGTTCGTGAGCCCACCCAAAACCTCAGCATAGATATGGGCCTTCCGTGATTCGGCGGAAGCCAGATTTTCGAGCATCAATATGCCTGCTCCGGCGGCTGGCACCAAACCCCCGGCCGTAGCGCTCAGCGGCCGGCACGCTGCCTCTGGCCGATCATTGGATTTGCGCATCGTCACTCGCAGAGCATCCAGGCAGGCCCAAATGTAGACCGATGAGGCTTCCGAGGCGCCCGCCAGAACGCGCTCGATTCGTCCCTCGCGAATCATCCAGTAGGCATTGACGATCGCTTCTGTCCCAGTCGCGCACGCGCTGCTGTTCGTGGTGACTTGACCTCCCAATCCCAATAAGCCGCCAACGCTCGCGCTTGCGCAACTAGCCATCACTCTCTCAGCTGCGCTGCTTCCCAGCCGGCGTACTCGCCCCCCATCTGTCTCTGGAACCACAAAGTCGCCAATGGTGTCGATTCCCCCGTTGGACGTTCCAATTATCGCTGCGGTGTTCCAATCCACATCGGAATCTACTTGAGGTGGGGGCAAATTAGCGTCCCGCCAGCACTCGAGCGAAGCGATCACTGCGTATTTCATGCAAGAATTCGAGTTCCGGAGTAGTTCGGGCCCGAGATACTCGCGAGCGGTGTCGTCCGAAACCTGCGGTATGCCGGCCACTTGGCATGCAAAATCGAGTTCCTTCATCTGCGCCGCATGACCAATCCCCGACCGACCTTCATTCAACGCGCGTCGATACGCATCGAGGCCGACTGCATTTGGAGCGACGATTCCCATGCCTGTGATTACGACTCTGTTCACGAAGTCTTCTCTCCGGCTGGCGGCCCAGGAGCGCCGCAATGGATAGCTCGCATGTAAGAGCGCTTCTACTTTTTGACTAAGCCGCGTCGGCCTTCTGGCAGATGAATTCGATGGCGTCGCCGACGCGCCCAAAACGCTCCATATCATCGTCTGGGATGGTGATATTGAATCTGTCTTCGACTTCCAAGATGATGTCCACAAACCGCGTGCTATTCACTTTTAGGTCGTTTACCAGGAGACTTGAGTCTGAGATAGCACCTGTATCCGCGATACGGATATGTGGCTTAATCAATTCAAGAAATGTACTTCTGACCTGGTCACGATTCACGGGCTGCTCCTTTTGCTTGGTGTCATTCCCTTCAAAGAATTCTTGGCTCGGGCCATCTTGTGGGATTTTTGACGCAAAGTCCCTATTTCAATCCATTCCGTCGTCTCAATTCGGGTTCTCTAAGTCTTTGCAGATCCTCAGGCCTCCCCAGCTCAATCCCGAACCGACGAGACTCATGTTAACCGCGCAGGGGCCCAGCGTTTCCCAGTGCTGGGATAGCACAGAAGGTCCTCCTGCGGCGCCACAATTGCCAAACAGTGTCACGTTTGCGAGATGATTTTCCTCGGGGATGTTCAGACGTCCGCAAACGGCCTCCAGCATCCGAAGGTTTGCCTGATGTCCAATGAAGAATTCAGTGCACTTGGGATGGCCATTATGTTGTTCGCGAAAATAACCTATCAACTCGACGGTCTTACGAATGGCAAACAGTTGCACGCGGTGGCCGTCCTGAGCAAAGTGGCCACCGGCCGGAATCGTAATCTGACCTTGTCCCGAGGGGTCCGTGTTAAAACTTGAGCATACTACTCTCGTGTGGGAAGCAATGCGAGGAGAAACAATTGCGGCAGTGGCAGCGTCTCCGAATAGTACGGCGCTCCGTCGATCCGAGTAGTTGATGGTTCGCGTGAAAGCCTCAACGTTCACCACCAAAATAAAGTCCGGAAGCACCTCGGGCTTCATCTGTGAAAGAAAGTGAAGCTGCGCAGCAAAGCTAGCACACGCTGCAACCACGTCGAATGCCACCGCCCGAATATTCAGGGCCGCCGCCAAGCGACACGCCTCGGCCGGGATGAGCATTTCAGGGCAACATCCACCCGCTATCACCATTTGGATCGCGGCTACTTCGAGCCCGGCTCGTCCCAAGGCACATGCGACAGCCTGCCGCGCCATTTCGGTTGTGGAGGTGGTTGACGCTTCCGCCGCCGCTCGTGTATCTACGTTACGAGTTTTTCGTATGTAGTCAAGTGACATCGTCGTACGGCGCTCCCGAATACCCACACGCTCTTCGATCCATTCGGAATCGACACCGATATCCAGAGAAGAAAGGAACTCGTTGTCGATTTTTGTCTGTGGATGAAAGTGTCCTATGCCGTGGAGGTAGAGCATGTCTCCTCCAGGGTGGGACTCTCCGCCAGTCTGTAAACTGACAAAGACGGTAAGTAATTCGTCAAGCGCCAACCAATTGCGGCGCTAACAAATGCACCATGGTGCGATAGGCTGATTCCGAGACCAACAGCTTCTCTGTTATTACGCGTTGCTGTGGGAGCCCCGCCTGCAACCGTCAAAACAATGTCTGCAAAGCCGCAATTGGAAAGGAGCTCACTGGCCAATTGTCGAGCCGCCTTAGATTCAGTTTGCGCTTGGTGGCTAGGTGGAGTGCATTTCTCGATCTCACGAACCGCCCACCGGACCGCGTTGATGCCCGGAAATGTCGCGACCGCGTGCGCCCACTGTGCGGTGCGCGTTATTTCCACGTTTATTTGAGCCCCTCCATAAAAAATCACTAACTTGTCGTAGCTATCGAAGGAAAAATGTCTATTGAACTGGGTCACGAACTGTCGCGGGACGAATCGGGAACCCCCAAGTTGCTTTGAAACCAATTTGTAGGTGGCCTCTTTCGACGCCCAAATTACTGCCAAGCATGTGCAAGGGTCCAACGAATTGCGCACGGCTCTCGCTTCCTCGGGAGCGCACACTCGGTCTAGATATCGAACGTGTTGACTGCTCGGCGATTCAAAGAAAGTAAGATCGACAATATCATTCCCGACCACAGCTCACCCATTTGGAAGTTCAAGACCCACGGAGCATCGCCGACCGGGACGGGCTACTGTCCCCGATGCTTCGACTAAAACCATAATAGGTGGGTGAGGTGCTGGCGTTAATGATTCCTTAAAATTTGGTTAACGAAAGATGGGACTCTGGGGCTGCTCTGTCAACGAAGCGGTTGCTTGGGGGAAGCAGTCTATGCATGGAAACTGAACATTGCGTCAAACAGGTTCCACCTCTGCGCGTCAAGAAACTCTTTCTCCTTGTCATGGATCAGCAGGGTGCGCACCCGGGGCACGCAGAGGAAGCCAAACACGCGCATCCGCCGAACTAGCTTCCTTGTTGCCAGACTATCCCCGTAAACAGTCCAGCGCAGTCCGATCGTTCTGTGCTCCTTAGCAAGCCGAACCAAGCTAGTGATTAGAGCCAGGGATGGCTGATCTGGACCCAGTCCGTATTGGCACACCCTTGAGTAACCATCAGTGGACCCTCCTTTTACGATCACAAATTGGTCGTCATTTGCACCCAGCGCAAGCCGTTCGTATTGCTCTGTCGGATATCGCCACCGTAAGGAGTCGGGGTCTTCGAAAAAGGAAAGTGAGCCACCATTCCTGGGCAACGGGCAACCACCGACGGACACCGATCGAATTCCGGCAGGCTGAGAAGAAACGAATAAAGCGGACGACCATCCGATTCGTTGAACTACCCCGGTGAGACCCAGAGATGTACGTTGCCACTGGAGCAGGTTCGGCGTTTTCGTGGCGGCCTTCCACGGCCGCAAGACCAGCAAACATTCCCATCCAGGGAAATTAGTTGCTTCACACCCCACGGTTCGACCCCACCGGTGAAGCGCTGGAACCGCTGACATCAAGATTGGCCCCCAACCTTTCGCCTGGCAATGCTGAAATAGTTGACCGGCAGCGACGATGTGGGTTGGCCGCCTGACTCCCTCAAATCCGCGAATTCTTGTGGTCTGGAAATCCTCGTGGAGAAAGGTGTATTCCGATTTGGCCGCAATAATGCGCCGATCTCCGCAATTTGCCCGCAGGGGAATGAGGCATTGATGTCCCACGATACCCACGGAATCTTTTTCCAGAATCGCATGCCAAGCCGGGCCTTCAGGACTATTCTGAACCCAGCGCAAAAACTCATTCATCGGAATGCGGGATGATTTGAGGCGGTTGTATTCGCTAAGGATTGTCGCGTTTTCCACAGGCTGTAACGGGCCCCGGACAATTCGAAGGTTAAGCATCGAAGCGGACGCCTCGTTCGCGGAATCTAGGTGGATGGCGGAGGGCCAGGTTGAGAACGAACTCAAAGAAAGGCTTCGGTCGTTTGTAACATTGCATTCCGCGTATGATTTGCGGTTCTCCCCTTTGAGGTTGAGGGTGTTCTGCGTCAGAGCCACACCTTGTTCGCTTCGCTGACCATAATAATTTATCCGCCAAGGCACCTCAAGACGACCTCACAGAATCCAACGTAGCCGTGACCGGTGCGAGGCGTTAAAACAGAAGCTAGCTCCCCGAAGAGGCGCCCAGATCTTCTGCGAGTTGCATGTGTTCGGCAGCTTCAACCGGGAGCCGTACTGCATGGTGAGAAGCACTATCTGCGTGCGCACTCCGCGAGCCCGCGCTCGCAAACGCCGCCATCACTTTCATATCGAGTTCATCCTGAACGTTAACTCGCCCTTTTTCCTTCAAGAATGTCACGTTATTGTAGAAGGACTGGCGGTAATTGGAGATTTGCCTCGACAAAAATGCTTGCCGGATCTCGGCAATCCCGGATTCTAAGGTGAGGTTCGCCTGGAAACCTACGCACTCCCGAATTTTGCGAAACGATACTCGATAGTTGCGGCGATCGGAATTGTCGACGTATTCGACCCGCGTCTCTGGCAACTGCTGCTTTATCTTCTCGGCGACTTGGCCCAGTGTAAAGTTCAAATTGTCATCGCCGACATTAAAGATTTCTCCGCTCACGGACTCCAGAGGCGCCAAAAAGACTCTTACAACGGCTTCCGCCACATCTTGCACGTGGATGAAAGGCCGCCATTGATCGCCGTTAAAGATCGTGATCAATCCCTCTTGGACAGCTTTGGCCGCGAGAAGATTTACAACCAGATCGAATCGTGGGCGGGGGGCTAACCCGAACACCGTAGCAAACCGCAATATAATTGGGTGGAATGACTTCGACCGGGCCTCAAGCAGCACCTGCTCGGATTGTAATTTGGTTTGGGCATAGAGAGAAATCGGAGCGGTCTCGGAGTTCTCATCCATCAAAGTGTCGGATGCCCCATAAACGCTGCAGGTGGAGGCAAAGATGAATCGTTCGATCCCATGGCCGGCAGCAATCTCCGCCATCATCCGCGTAGCAGCGTAGTTGATCTGTGACGCATTTTCGCCGTCTTCAGCACAGGCGGGATCACCCACAATAGCAGCCAGATGGATAATGTTCCGCACGTTTACCATCGCTCGCGCGACGTCCCGGATATTTCGACAATCGCCCTTGATGAATTCAAGCTTCGGATGACCCAAAAGCCCTCGGACGGCTTGGTCACCATAAACAAGACTGTCGAGAAGCCTTACACTATAGCCGCGCGATAGCAGTTTTTTAACCACCAGCGAGCCTATATAGCCCGCACCACCCACGACGAGTACAGTTTGCTCCGTACCAGGGCTGGCCCCATCCGCGTTCGATTCGGACTCACGGTGAAACATCCAATCTTTCAACCAGCGTAAACCCGGAATAATAAGCTCCGCAAAGAACGCAAAGAGTAATGCTGAACTAACTGAAAACGCAGCAGAGCCATCGACTAGGAAACAAACGTACAGTACGGCAACGGAAGCCACCAACGCGCTGGAGCCAGCTCGACGCAACTTGTACTGCAACGTATATCCGCGCGATTTCGTATAGAGCGAAAACAGCGCGTTTATAAGTACAAAGAGCAGTGAAATCGGCAAGAAAGTGCGAAAGTAAAATCCGGCAAGCTGTCCTTCTGCGTGCTGCGCAGCCAGTGGGGGCATGCCGGGAGTACGCAGTCCTCCAAGCGCCAACGCCACCACGCCAGCAGATTGAACGCCAACAAAATCGACCAAGACTCGCACTAAACGCTCTATCCAACGGCGCATATCTCTCTGCATGTCTCAGGCTCCCCGGGCAGATCTAATTACACATACTACGGTTGCTACCTCGCGATCATTATTGCTCCCATCGAAAATGAGAGCGCTGTCTGTGTAGCTCCTGCTCAAACGCTAGAATAAATTGAACCTCTCGCCCGATCCTTAATGCGTAGCCTTGACATAAGAACTCTCTCAGACTGGCTGAAGTGGATCGCTAAGTAGGGTGCATTGTGTTTGTAAGGCTGCGATTACACGGATGTGAATTGTTAGGTCGAGATTTTCAGAATCCTGCAATGTGCTGCACCGTTCCACATTTAGAAAAAGAATTTCACGCCTAGTTGCATGGTTCTCGGCCGGTGCGCGTCAACGGGCCGCAGGAACGAATTTCCAGCCAGGCAGGAGGAGTCTCCCGCGGAATTGTTAGTTCCCGCATAGCAAGTGATCACGTTGTTCCCTGTGCTTCCTGGGTTCGCAGGGTCGTAGATCCGGAATTGCGTATGGTTAAACGTGTTAAACGTTTCGAGCCGAAACTGGAGCGATTGGCTTTCCCCACGTAGCTTGACGTTCTTCGTCAATGACATGTCGAAGTTTAGGCGGCTCGGATTACGAAAGAAGTTGCGCCCCGCATTGCCGTAGGTTAATCCTGTAGGAGCCGCAAACTCATTCGGATTCCCTAGCAACGGACCGAACACTCCAGTTCCCGCAAACTGGCTCCCAGTGAATTTTTGTGGGTTCCGGGTTATATCGGGATATGAATCAGGCGCAGTTCCGCTGGCAACTCCCGCGTTATCGATGCCCGATATTCCGCTCGTACTTCCCCCGTTTACTACGCTGAACGGCGTGCCTGACGCAAACAATGTGATGCCTGAGAACTCCCAGCCCTCCAGCATGCCCTTCGTGAATGGCGAGGAGCCATGCGACGCAATTTGGTTTGTCGGATCCTGGTCCGTCCATTTCGTGGCGGTTTCGGCCCACCGCAACAGCGGCAACTGGTAGATATAACTGATATTGAGCAAATGCCTCTGGTCATAGTCCGAGCTAGCGTGATTCTGCAAAAGGTTGTAGGCGTTCGGCAGAATCGCTTCGCTTCGGTCGGAGGAATCATCGCTGGAGTGGCTGTAGGTATAAGAAACGCCAAGCGAGAGTGGCCCCTTGGTCCGCCGCAGGGTTACTTGTATCGCATTGTAACTGGAATTGGCGACGTTCTGGAGTGAGAAGATTTGCCCGAGGCTAGGGGCGATGGCTCCGCCAGTTTGGCGCAGAGAATCAGGGACGGGAATACCGGGATTTAGCCCGGTGCAAGCGGTGGTGACGCTGGTGAATACCGGCGTTCCCGCATTAAAAGTCTGACCGTTAATTAGGTAATTGCCGCGTCCGAAGTTGTTACAGAGGTCCGTTGTGATGGGCTGACCGGGCAGAAACGGATTTTGTGAGGCATTTAGGGGCACCAACTGGTTCACCTGAACCTCGGCGGTCAGATGCGTGCCCTTGCTGCCTACATAGGCTAACGTCCCGAGCAAATTCCAGGGCAACTCGCGTTGCACGCTAAAGCTCCACTGTTGCGCATATGGCCAAACCGCCTTCGTAGGAATCGCCGTTATGTTCAATGGAAAGGCTTGGCCGCCGGAATTACAAGAAAATTTCTGAAACTGCACTGCGGCATTTCCCAAACAGCCCCAATCGGAGGGAAAATACTGGGTCATATCGAGAACCCCCCCGGCGCTTGCATTTCCTGGACTTCCTTCGAGTGAGCCCGTATTTGCTTCGTTGCCGGTGCCGTGCTCGAAGAATATTCCGTATCCGGCGCGAATCGACGTTTTGCCGTTGCCGAACGGATCGAAAGCTACGCCAATGCGAGGCGCCGGGTTAAATACATGTCCAGTCATGCAGCCTGGGGGCACGTGTCTGCCATCCGCATATGTGTCAACGCCACAGCGCACCAACCCGTTTAACAGATGGGGGTCGACGTTGTTCACATCCAAGGGTATGGCGCCAGCAAATTTATTTTGCCCTGTGTACAGATATCCCGTGCTCGGCTCTACAGTCACCTGAGAAGCGAGCGCGGAAGTAAATTGCGATGGTACCCAATTGTAAGAGGCCAAGTACTTTTCGTGATACAGCCCGAACAAACTGATGCGCAGGCCCAGGTTCAATGTCAACCGGCGCGTAACCTTCCAATCGTCCTGAAGGTAAGGTTCGGCAATCTTGTAGTTATTGTGATATACGTGTTGCGCGCTGTCCTGCTGAAAGCTCAGCATCCTCGGAGTTAAAAAGTCGGCAAACGCGTTTCCGCTGCTTCCCCCATTGTTGACGTTGGAAAATGTCGCCAGCCCTTGCAGATCCCCAATGTTTGCTCCCACGGGCGGGTTCACTTCGTTTCTCTGCGCGATGATGAAGAGGGCTCCAAATTCCAGCGTGTGTTTCCCAAGGGCCAGCGTGACGTCATCTCTGGGACTGTACGTCGGATTCGAGTGAGTCCATGGCATGTAACCTGAGTCCACGGCGAAACCCTTGCCGCCGTAGGCCAAGTTCGCTCCAGCAATGACAATTCCCGGGATCTTTCCGCCACCGCCGTTGTTGAAAAAGTATCCCAGTCCGCAGCCAACTCCGTTCCCATTTTGATAACTCAGTGTGTCTACGCACGGCTGGTTGTCCAACAGTGCGGGGCGCTGCAGGGCGCTCGCTGTTAGGCCGGGCCCTGGAACGTTTGTGATCTTGATGTGATCTGTGGTGTAGCTCATGGCCACGTCATTCACCAGGCGATTCCAGACTGTGCTGCTCAGGTGCGCAACCATGCTCGTGCCGGGACCCACGAAATCGTTTTCCACTGTCGGGAAACTGTTATGAACCACACCCCATTGTGGCGTCGTCACTACCGTGTTCCAAGCATCGTGAATGTACCGGAAATAGATCTTCTGCTTGGTACTGAAATTATGGTCGATCCGGAAGAGGTCCTCTCTCCAGGTGGTCAAGGGTGAGACGGACGCGTTGTAGCAGGAATTAATCGAGGAATTGCATCCAGTGGTGGAGTTGGGTGCTGGGATGAGCCCCGAGTTAAGAATGGCAAACGACCGGGGATCGATCGGAATGAGGTTACCAGGAAAGGTGGTGTATTGTTGCTCGGCGCCGGTTCCCACGGTGGTCTTGGTCCCTGGGCAGTCTGGTGCGAAATGCAACTTAAATCGCTTTGCCGCGGCAGCGTCTCGCACGAATGTAGTTGAGTTAAGTCCGTCCAGCCCCGGGCAGACGTCACCGAAGTCGGCAAACACGGTATTCGGGCCGAAGGGGAAGTTTGCCGGTGATCCATAGAAAAACGCGGGATCGTCGCAGAACTGTTTTTGCATGGGAGTGGGGTTCGGATTCAACTGGCAATTCCGCTCGGCCAGCGTGGGCACCGCCTGGTTGTAAGTAATGGGCTCCTTGTCGTGCCGGTATTCCTCCGAAAGGAAAAAAAACGTCTTGTCCTTATTTAGGTTGTAGTGCCCCGGGACATAGACCGGCCCGCCAATCGTTCCACCAGGCTCATATTTCTCATAAAGCGGCGCGCGTTGCGTTTGATCGAAGAAATTGCGCGCGTTGAAATGATTATTTCGCGCGAAGAAGTATCCATCGCCGTGAAATTCGTGGCCGCCGCTCTTTGTTGTCGCCAAGATTGTGCCAGAAGCGCTACGCCCGTACATGGCGCCGTAATTTGAGGTCAATACTTGCAACTCGTTGATCGCATCGATGCTGGGATAGACGATTAGCGTGCTGCTGCTTCCATTGATGCTGGCATTTAGAATGTCGCCGCCGTCCACATCGTAGGTGTTGTACTCTACGCGGCCACCGTTGACGCTGTACTTCACACTGCCCTTGACGCCAACGAGCGCCTCGTCCTGCCCGCTTTGGTTACTCACCCCTGGCGCTAGCGCGATGAGCTGCGTGAAGTTACGCCCATTTAATCCCAGCGTGGTGATCTCCTTGTTGGTGATCACCCCCGTAATTTGCGCCGATTCCGTCTCGACCTGGGTTACCGTCTGACCCTCGACGTTTACCTTTGTCGCCACTGCTGCAGGTTCGAGGGTCACGTCAATACGCGGCGGCTGACCTTCCTCGACCTTGATGATCTGGGACTTGAACTCCTTAAATCCTGCCAGCGCGACGCTCACCGTGTAGGTTCCCGGCGCCAAGCCCGCAAACACGAACTCTCCCTTTTCGTCGGTAGTGGCTGTTTGCGCCACTCCAGCGGCGTCGGTGAGCGTAACCGTAACACCCGGAACGACAGCGGCCGTGTTGTCCTGCACGCTGCCCGCAATCGACCCCGATGCAGGGCCTTGGGGGTACGCCAGTGCGCAAAAATTGAACACTAACAGCAATGCGCAGAACAACATGCGCGGAAATTTCACGCGGATTCTCCAATGAGCAGGCTGGGAAAACTCGCCTATGGTGGCAGCCATTGTGTTACGAGAGCATGAGACAGCAGTTGAAATCACATCAAAATAGGCACGAGGCTGAGTGGCTCCCGAACTCCCCCTGGCTCATTTTCGCAGCTGCAAAACGGTCAAAAGGCATATTCACAGTCTTCAATAAACCGACCATTTATATTACTGAATAATATAACCTGTGATTTCAAGGTTTCGGGATTGTCAGAAACATCGGGATGCTATTGACTTCCTTTCAGCTCTCGATCATCACGAGCCGCGACTGGAGGCGTTCTTGGAAGAATACCAAATCGCTCGCCATCCTTTTATTGTCCATTCACAGAAGCTGGCGTGAACAGTAACGTAAACAACGCTGGCCCAACGCGATCGCAGTGAATGTCACGAGAGTTTCATACGAGTTTACTTCCAGCTTCATTCTTCCTTAACAGAGGGCCTCGATACTCCCGCACATGCCGCTGGGCTCTCGAAGGTTGCCTTCCAAACATTTAGCTTGGAGGAGCCTCCGGCAAATTTCACCCGGTGCATTCCAGCTCGGTCTTACACAATTGGTTTTTGGTAGTGGGCCGATCGCGAGATCAAGCTGGACCACGTAGGTTCACTGTCTACCCAGTATCTGCAGGCTGCATGCGAGCCTGTGCTGTTTCTTCGCGAACGAGACGCTGTCCCAGCCTCTTTCACGCGGGCTGTCGCCTGCACACGTAGCTCTGATCGGAACCTTGTTTGCCCAGTAGTTTGGCATTTCAAAATCTGAGGAGAACTCAATAATGAAGAAATGTAATTTGTTAGCAGTCGTTTTGGTTTTAACGCTTGCTTTACTCTCCGCCTCCGCGGCTCAGGGTCAAACGGTGCTGAATGCCGTCGGCTCGTCGGGTGTGTTCGCCACGACGGGTCTTGCGGCCATCACGCCGGATCCTATCACCTCGGCTGCTGCGCTTTGCGGTACCAACTTTTGGTCGGGCAGCAGCAGTCGTGCTGCCGCACATGATGGCCGCAATTCGGGCATACCCGATGAGGGCGGAAACATCTGGGTCGCTTGGGATAGCGGCACGTCGCCAATGAAAGTCTGCACCTATCTCTCGGTTGACTCCGTTGTGGGTGATCGCATGTTCCTGGAGCAGACTGGGTCTGGCAACGGCACATTGGTCATCCAAGCGAACGCGAAGTTTAATGTCGGTGCCAACAAGGTATCCTTTGCGGCTGACTCCTGCTCGGTCAGCAACGGTACCCTCTCTTTCGCCGTGGACATCAACCAACCTTCTGGCAATACGGCCACCGTCACGCCACACTCGGGTGGTAGCTTTTCCGACTACTATTCGAACGGCGCCTCTGTAACCATCACTGGCTCTACTGTTTCTGGCTTCAACCTCATCTACGATGGAGGCACAGCGGCGGGGCATGCGCCTACGATTAGCGGCATCACTCAGTTTGACCCTACTCAATTTAGCATCGTAACCACCGCTACCGCCCCGGCTTCGGATGTGACCGGAGGCGCGACGGCCACTGTTACCGCAAACTGCCCTGGCGTCCCTCTCGCCGTTTTTAACCTGATCGCTGCCAATCCCCACTTCACAATGGCGTTTACCGACATCCGGCCGGAAGATGCGCACTTCACCTTTCAGCGCGCTACCACGGCCATCACTCCGAACGATCCAAATACAGCCTTCATGGGATACAGCTCAAATCCCGCAATGCCCCAAGGCGTAAAGAGCGCCTTTTCCCAAGCCGCTTCCTTCGGACTTGACTTTGCTCTCCCCGGTGGCAACGACCCAATCACGACGGTTCCGGTTCCTGCAGCCACCATTGCAGATATTGGCGCTGTTCCGATCATGCTCATCGCCAGCAACCGGGATACGACTGCCTGTGGCTTGGGCAATGCCGCTTTTACCAACATCACGCTGCAAGCCTTGCAGGCCGCTTTCCGAGGCTGGACCGGCGCGACCCAGGACATTAATCCGGCCCTCATTGCCCCCAACCCCTGCCCCACTCCGCTGAATGTCATTGTGCGCGAGCCCTTTTCCGGAACCTACAACACCTTCGAATTTCAGGGGGTTCGCTCCCAGAGCGGCGGCGTTGGCCGGTGGTCTCAGGAGAACGGCAACGTTGGCTATCCACAATCCAACCGAAATAGTACCGGAACCTGCCCAGCTTGGGTGTCTGCTCTTCCGACTGCGACTGCCACAAATCCAACCTTACCGCCGTTCGCGACCCAACTGACCGGCACTTGCGGCAACCCATTGAATATTCAGAGCGCCAACTACTCTACGGATTCTGCGCAGGCAGGTCCTTACGCAGGCTTTGGCGGAAATCGTTCCCGCGCTATTGGAACGGGTGAAATGGTTGCAGTCATCAACTCCACCAACGTGACCAACACGATTGGCTATGCCTTCTACAGCCTGGGCACTTTCGGCGGAAAAGGCAACGTAAAGTATGTGACCGTAGATGGCGCTGAACCTCTTTGGCCCAGCCACGAAGGTACCTCTGGTAGCCCCAATACCCCTCCTTCTTCTACTGACGGCAACCCCTACGGCACGGGCGTTTTCCCGACCTGCACGGGCAAGGTGAACTTGGGTACTTTCACCTGCCCCAGCGGGCAACCGACGTTTACCGGCGTTCTCAACGGCAGCTACCCGTTTTGGAACATCATCCGCGCCGTCTACTATGGCCCCACATCGGTCTGCTCCGCTCCATTCACGGCTGTGAGCGCGGGCTGCTTGATTCAGGCGGCTCAGGACGAGGCCAATCCGACCACCGGCAACGTTCGCGACTACGTTCCGTTCGTATTCTGCGCCAACGCGAGTTGCTCGAGCACCACTACGGGCATCAACTTCTTCCGCGCTCACTACCTCGTTAGCGGTGTATTCGGCCACAACGGCAACACTCCTACGCCGCCCTGCCCCTCCACCCCAGAAGCTGGTGGTGACATGGCGGGTGCCAAGTTCTCGATCAACTATGAACTCAAATACATTAACTGGATCGGTTGCACGGCGGAACTTACCGGCTACTACCAGTAAATTCTCATAACCATAACTTGGAGGGAGTCAGGCAGGCGGCTGCGTTCTGGCCGCCTGCCTCTCCTTCTTACTATCCCCAAGTCTGTCAGTCATTTTCACGCGGGGCTAAGCCGTTCGAAAAATTCTCTGGACATGTCGGTTCCGCGGCCGTTTGAGAATCATGCTGTCGTTATATTTAGAAATTCCCTGGAGAGGAAGAATGCTGAAGAAAGTTCGTTTCAGAGTCGGGAGGCAGCCATTAGCCGCCCTTATTTGTCTTTATCTGTTTTCGGCCGCGCCAGACGCCTTCGCTCAGCAATCATCGTCGGATCATGCTTCGAGCCGGGTCGCGAGCACTAGGGCCGTCGCCAAATGGCCGGAGGGCTTTCACGAGGACTGGAGGTCCCTCACGCTGGAGAGCAGTACCCTGAAGCCAGAGAGGCCGGTATTGCTTGAAAAGACCGAGCTCCCCGATGGAAAAAATGTCCGTGAGCACATTCAGGTTGGTTGGCGGCCCAACGACACTTTCGATCTCTATGTGATCCTTCCCAAAGGCGCGAAGAAATCTCCTGTTATCCTTTATCTCTACTCAAATCCAGAGGGCATTGCGCGTTTCACAAACAATGACTGGTACACCGGCACGGCCGTGGAGGGCTATGCCGCCGTTGGTTTTGTCTCCGCCCTCACTGCCGAGCGCGTCCTGAATAGGCCCCTGGACGAAACGTTTCTAGGTATGCTTCCACAATCCCTGGCAAGTTCTGTCCACGACGTACAGCTGATTCTGGATTACTTGAACTCCCGCGGAGACCTTGATATGGACCGCGTCGGCATGTTTGGAGCTGGGTCCGGCGGTACCATCGCCATTCTGGCTTCCGCTGCGGATGCTCGAATCAAGGCCGTCGATGTCCTGAATCCGTGGGGCGACTGGCCTACTTGGGCGGCCAGGTCCAAAGTCATTCCCGACGAGCGCGACCAGCGTCTCAAGTATACCGACCCTCAATTCCTGGCGGCCGTCGCACCCCTCGACCCCGTTCGGTGGCTGCCGGAGTTGAAAGCACGAAGTGTACGAATCGAGAACGTCCGGCAGGAGTCTTCCGTTCCTGTTGAGTCACAGGAAAAAATAGAGGAAGCGGCGCCAGTCTGGGCGCAAATCAACCAATTCGGTGACTATCGAGTCTTGATTTCGATGATGCCGGGCTCGGGGATCACAAGTTGGCTGCGGCAGGAATTGCAGTCCAACGCGACTGCAGAAACCGTTGCTGAGAAGTCAAAAAGAGTTCACTTTTACCCGGCTGAAGGCAAACCTTTCGAACAGGCTCCCGCTCAGCCCTGATAATGGACTAGCCTTCCCGGCCCGTGGGGGTATGAACGGTATTCGCTCTGCCCCCCTTGGCGGCCGGCACCCCCATTTCCATTTTTGAGATACGTAAGGCCTTTGTACCCGGCCGATACGCCGTAGAGCCAAGCGGTCCGTCACCGGCTCACTCGCGCAAAATTCGCTCATTTGTATTGTGCCGTTAACAAGTCTTGTCTAACTTTCTTGGATTCGGCCCAGTCCTGGGGAGCACCTCCCTAGAAAATATTGATCGATGCACGGAGTGTTATGCGGCGCTTATTTGTCGCGGTTTTGGCTGTGTCAACGCTGCTCGGATTGTGTGGTTGCGCGAAGGAAGTGAATCTTAGCAGATTGGGGATAACCGTTGCTATTCCTGCCGCTTTCTCTCAGATCTACGCAGGAAGTGCTCCAGTCACTTTAACGGCATCCCTTGATGATGATCCCGCCAATGGCGGCATCATTTGGCGCCTTTCCCAAGCGAACACCTCGTGCTCCCCGGCCTGTGGTATCCTCACAAAGTCGACTACCGATCCAAAGTTCAGCATTGTCTATACTCCACCCGCCGTCCCACCTCGCAACGTGACTGCCACGATTACGGCCGTTTCTGCTGACGACCACGCCGCAGCATTCGTCTTTAACTTTACAATCCTCGCCCCCATCAGCGTCAGCATTGTAAACAAATTCACCACGCAGACATCCGGCGACCCTTCTGTCGTGCTAAACGCCACGGTGACGAATGATCTTTCCAACCTCGGCCTCAACTGGAGCTTGTCGGCCAATGGCCAGCCCTGTCCCGTCACCTGCGGCACTCTCACATTTCCTTCCTCGCCCCCCTCCGCCACGTTAACCGCGACTTACACACCCCCGGCCACCGCACCTACGGGCGCCAACGCTACTCCCACGATTACTGCCACATCTGTTACCGACCCCACCAAGAGCGACAGTTTTATGTTCACGATTGTTCCTGGAATTACTGTAACCATCACCAACCCATTCAAGACTCAACACTTTGGGGACCCGTCCGTAACGATAAATGCGTCTGTCGACAATGACGCTGCCAATGCGGGCGTCACTTGGACTCTGTTGCATCAGGACGGCACGCCCTGCTCCAACTGCGGCACCCTCGTAGCTGTCCCTGCGCCCCCTTCGCCTTCGTTTTCAGCGAATTACACGCCCCCAACGACTCAACCGCTCGGTCCAGACGCGAATCCGGTGATTACGGCCCAATCAGTCACCAACCCAACGAAGACTGATAGTTTTAGCTTCACCATTTCTATCGGGACCGCTCCCTTCGCCGGAAGCTACGCCTTCCTTCTGCGGGGATTTGACGTCTTAAGCTCCCCTATGTCCATGGCCGGAAGTGTCACTTTCGACTCTAATGGTGCTGTTATCGCCGGCGACTTGGATATCAACAATGGAGGCGGAATCACTTTCATCTCTCAGCTGTCCGGCACCTTCATGGTCGACAGTTCTTTTAATGGCACCAATCGAGGAACGATCAACATTACTAGCGGCGTTTTGCCCGGTAGTTCTACTCCCGTTTCTTTGCAAATTCCCTACTCATTCCGTTTCGATCTCTCGACGGATCGCAACCACGGACGAATCCTGGAGCTTGACGGGAACAGTTTCCTTAATGTCGGAATATTCCAGCTCCAGGATCCCTCTGCGCTGTCCGCGGCCAATCCCGCTGGGACCTACGTTTTTGGCTTTGATTCAGACTCACCCCCTGGCGGGCGTACGGTCGAAGTCGGCCGCTTTGTGCTCGGCTCTAGTGGTATCACAAGCGGTATGGTCGACGAGAGCAGGGCCGGCGCCCCGTTCCCAAGGTACTCCGCGGCACCGCTAGCAACTGGTGGCGCATTCACACCTCCGGACTCCTCTGGCCGCGGGACTCTCACGGTCAGCGTTGCTGCAACTGCCACGGTGCCTGCCGCTTCGAATAACTATGCTTACTACATCTTGAACTCAGAGCAGCTCAATTTCATCCAAATCGACCATACTCCCTCGTTTGGCACGGTGTATGCCGGCGTTGCGCGAATTCAGAAACCCCTCGACCTCAACAGCGTCGTTACCACCTCCGTTCTTCAGGTCACCGGCATGGATGCCGTTCCTGGCAGCGCATCGAACCAGGCGGGTCCTGACGTGATCATCGGCGTCGCGAAGATTGCCGCGATTCCCAACATGCCTTCTTACTCATTCAATCTAACTTTTGATGAGAACGATCTGGGCACGACCATTTTCACCGCCAAGCCGACCGCCGGTTTCTTGATTTTCGATCCCACGACGGGTCGCGGTGCAATCACGGTCCCCGGTGGTTTTGGCGTAGGCTTCATGGATTCATCAGTCTTCTATTTAAACGACGTCGGTCAGGGGTTTATTATCGACGCAGACATCTCGACCTGTGTGCCTGGTGGCCCAGTCTGCCCTGGTGGCGTACCGCCCAACAACTACCCCATCACCAACAATGCTTTTTCCGGCACGTTCACTCCGCAAGTGGCGGGTCCTTTCAGCAATCAAACCTTGTCGGGGAATCTCATTTTTTCTTCCGGCGCCTCTGCGATCTCCGCCATTCCGAACGTCGATGCTGGGGTGACCTTCAACGCTTCAGCAGGCACCTACAATGCTAAGGGCGACCTAACCTCGCTGGATTCTCAGGCCGGCCTCCAGCCAGACATAACCTTCAATGGAACGTACAACGTCAACGACGCAGGCCTTGGCCATGTCCTTGTGCGGTTGCCGCAACAGTTTTTTGGCGTCTTCGGTGCAAATCAGCCCATTTTCTCTCTTGGCTATATCATCGGCCCAAATCAGGTTGTCGTCATTGGCATTCAGAGCGGCGTTTTTTCGGGCGTATTATTTTTCGATCCCCAGTAAAACGGCTGCCTCTGGGCAATCAATCCACGTTGAGCAATGCGAGACCCGGCTTTTTGCCCGCCTCCTCATCACTGGGTAAGAAGCGTTTTGCTGTAGCTATGCGATTTCTTCCGGCGCTTCCTCTGTCACGCCCGCAGACCTGAGTTTTCAACGCGCGGCATGAAGCCTACGCCAAGAACTCGCACATCGTGTTGGCTGTCACTGCTTTTCCGCAATGCAAAGGTAGTGCGTACAGAGGAACGGCACTTGGGACAGCAGGTGAAACATAAAAGGAGAGACGCCTCCCAGGATCCTACCGATCGGAGGAGCAAGCGTGAGGCGCCAGAATCGCAACTTGCTGCCCGTTAGCAACCCTCGAATCTCCCTCCGTCCGATTCCTTTCACATTTTTGTTCTGCGGATTGTCGTATATGAAGTCGTACCAAACAAAACGCCCACGCTTCCGCAATACACGAAGCATCTCGGAAGCTATCGCCTCCTTTATTTTCGGATCGAGCACCGAAGTAAATAACATCGATTGAAATACCATATCAAAAGTTCCGTCCGCAAAAGGCAGACGAGCTGCGCTTGCCACGGAGAAACCCAGGTTTGGGCACAATTCCTTCGCCCCCACCAAGGTGTGCTCCAAGACATCGATTCCGAAGCAGTCTTTTGGCTTGGCCCCAAAGTCAAACAAATACCTTAAGAGTGTCCCCGAACCACACCCAACGTCCAGCATCTTCATTCCAGCCAATGTTTTCACGTGTGATTGACGTATGGCCTGTATAAGCATTGCAGTGCGTTCGTAATATACGTACCGCCCATAAAGATTGATGTAAGGTATCCATTCCGAGACGCGCTCTTCTTTTCGTTCCGCGTACACTTCACGTATTCGGCGTACTTCTTCCTTCAGGTTCAGCAGGTCGTGTGTATTTTCCATAACGAGCTCTCTTCATTTTCCATTTTGCCATCCCGCGAGCGCGAGCCTAGGCGCTGGTTTGTACGCCTTCCAAAAGCCCGGCATTTTGATATCGGCTCAAGCACTGGTTGACAAAGTGCTCCCCACTCATCCATTTCTCTCCAGATTGAGGTCTTGGCGCGCAATTCCAGAATACCTGATTGATTTCCTTTGGCACTTGCAAGTGTTCGATGGGGTTGTGCCACAAAACAGAGATTCCTCCCCAGCTCCATTTCCTACTCTCTCCTAATACTTCATCAGCTAGGCCTTGCGCATCCTTTTTCTGTTTTCGCGACTCGGCCTCCAGATTCACGTCCATAACCACTAGCGGAATCTCTAGGAAATGATAGGGTCTCTCGCCTTCGAAGTCGTAAGGAGGAAATGCAAAGCTTGCTCCGTTTCGAAAACCTACTATTTCTGTGAATCCCAAGCTTGAGTCAAAGCTCAGTCCTGCTCCTTCGACAGCATCAAAAAGTTTCTTGTGATCATCAAATCGTAGCCAGTGCTGCCTGTTACCCATTGGTTTCTTGCCAGTTGCCTTTTCAAAGGCTTGCAACTCTGGAATCAGCGTGCCATCTTCAACGATGCTGGTGTAAGAGCTATGCAGTGCGACTGACGATCCCTGTTTAGACACCTCAGAAAGATACGGTGCTAGCGCCTGCAGACGATAGTTCGGGTCCCGGCGATGGCCCTGGCGCGCGACCATGAATATCGTGGATTGCAGTTCGTGCCTCTCCATTCTTGCGAGGAGCTCAGGCAAATAGTCTCCCACCCGTCGTCCCCTGAGCAGATCAAGAAACAAATTTGAATTCGAATGCAGAAAAGACCAACTGCGATATGGACGAACCGCGATCGCCATGTTTTTGATCAGTCGAAATCCAGCCGAAAACTTGTCAACGTTGTAGAAGTCGACGTCTTGCGAACAAACGACAATGTGCTCCGCTCCGGCAATCGGGGATGGCGCTTTCGAGAGAGCCTCTTTGTTGTGCCCATTTTTCAGGGCATTTTCCATCCAGGCCATCAGCAATGTTGCATGCGGTTTTCGGGGAGAAATTCCAAAGGTCTCGAAAAAATAGCGGCTGGGAATGCGTCCAGCCGAATCGCGGTTCGTTACAGATGACTCATGAATCGAGGAAATCCATTCAAAAATCTCGCCGAGCCAGTCCGGCTTTCCGCTTACTCCATCGATACCATAAAACAAAAACACATCTTCGTCGCTGTATCGAAGGTTGAGTGGCTTGTTTGGCGGGTCTTGCAGCGATCTTGCCCGGTAGAGCGCAGGAATATGAAAGCATCTGGACCGAGACACAGATGAAGCCTTTTCTCCGTATTCGATGCGGATCGCCGCCTCTTCCGCGTTATCGTTGACTACCCGGTAGTTGTAAATTGCCGAAAACACGCGGAAGGCGTAGGAAATTCTCGCACGCTGGAGCTCAGGAACTTTAACATCAAACGTCAGGCAAATCGGAGGAGGTACATTCATGGTTGTCCAAAACAATTTCCCACAATCGCTGGATTCCTCGTTCGTGACGCAGCGATCTCCAGTACATAGGCAAGCGAGTAGGTGGTTTTCCTCGGCACAAGCCTTAAAGTAGAGCACGTTCTGGGCACGCTCAATGTTAACGATTTGTAATCTGGCCGTTAAAGATGGATCAGGAGTATGCGGCGCCGAGATCAGCACAAAGCGCGACCTTCCCGCGATCCCTCAAATGTGAATCGGCGAAAGGTTGAGTTGTAGGCGGGGTGATAGGTGTCATTCGCAGAATCGCAAGGCTGCTTCGCATAGCAAGCAAAAATGCAAAATGCAAGCAGGCCCAAGGATTCATCCGAAATGGAAGAATTCAGGTAACCCGTGCGGAGTGTAAAGATGCCCAGAGGCCGTTGACCTGACCGGGATTTTTTGTACCAAGTGGAATGAGAGAGAATTCGAAAGGACACCCTCTACCGAATTCTGGACAGGCTCGGGATTCCGAGAAAGAAGGTCGCGTCAGGTTTTCATACATGCAGGCATTCGGCTGCCAGCATTGTTAATGCGAAGACGGGGAACCTGAAACTGGCCCAAAGTTCCTCGGGCATTCCACGATAAAGATGACCGCAGACAATTACACGCACCCTTCTGCGGAGGCGGAACGCGAGGCTGCGCTCGCTGTAGAGCGGGCAATCTACGGCGATTTGTTCCCAGTTGTTCCCAATATCGAGAACAGGAACAACTCTGCGGCATTAAATTAGGAGAAGAATTTGTTACGGCTCATCCCGTAATCGTAAATAAGAAGGGCGCTTAGAGGATTTTCCTCTTAAGCGCCCATGGTTGCGGGGGTCAGATTTGAACTGACGACCTTCGGGTTATGAGCCCGACGAGCTACCAGGCTGCTCCACCCCGCACAACCACTATATCGGACACACCAAGCTCCGTCAAATGCGTGAAAATCATTGCGCGGCTGGAGGCCGGCCCTGAGGACAGGGAAAGGGCAAGGGAATAGCTACCACTCGCTGTACGCCCTGCCATCGGACGATTTCATTGCGGAATTGGAATGCACGTCAACTATCCCCGTGCTCGACTGCTCCGGGCTTAGCACCACGCTGTCAAACTGGGGCACCCAATCCTTTGCCCGAGTCATTGGGTCCATCGGGACCTCCCGGAGATAACCTGCCTGGGCTATATCGTCAAGCGACTGCGGCGCGGCTTGCTTATCCAGCGTGTATTGGTCGATGGAATCGCGAATCGTCCGGAGATCAGTCTTCAGCACTGCTTCTTTCGAGCGTATAACGACCTTGTCATACTTCAACGCCGCTACTCCGATAAGAATGGTAATTATCAACATAACGATCATCAACTCGATGATCGTAAACCCGCTGGCGAAATCGCTTCGACGACGTCGCTGCAGCGACCGCCAATCTTTCTGGAATTTCATCACTGGCTTCAATTCGAATCCCCGTTCGAACTACCAATCCGAATATTTCGTTCCGTCCAATGCCGTTCCCGTTGATTTTGAATAGACGTCGAACACATTTTTTCCGCCCCAGCTCGTCGAATCGGGATCGTCCTGCACAGCGCGCAAGCCCCACTCGGCCCGCCCCATCATCGGATCCACGGGAATCTTACGTAGAAACCGGATCTTCCGGTCAGTTGCAGCGCCAAGCTGCACGCCCTTCACCAGCGTTTCGAGATCCGGCGGATAGCCTTCGCTTCCAATTTCCACGCGAATCTGGTTGCGGTCCGCGGCGTCCTTGTACCGGTCAATCGCGTCCCTGATGTCGCGCAGATCATGGCGAAGTTCCGCTTCTCTCTGCCGGATAACCGTGTACTTCGCGATGGGCAGCGCGGCGGAAGAAAGAATCAGCAGAATCGAGCAAGCGATGATCAGCTCGAGGAGAGTCATTCCCCTTTCCAAGCTGAACCGGCGCAACGGTTTTCGTCTCTGGGGCCGCCCGTAAAATGGAATATGGATCAACATCTTTAGCTGAATGAGCTACGGCTGGACTTGCAGCGATGCTTCGCTCGTCACCATCGGGATAGGCTTCTGCTGCGAGTCCTTCGCATTCACCTGCACGATCGAAAGATTTGACGATCCTGGCGCAAGCGCCTTGATCACCACGCCGATCAGCGTCCCGCTTCCGGACACGCCGGGCGTATTTGGCTGCCGCGTGGCGGAAATAATGGCTTGCCCATGTTCTTTGTCCACTCTCTGGACAATGGCGATTTCCTGCGTGCCGCCGGAAAGGAATCCGCCATGTTGTACTTCTTCTACGCTGATCACAGCGGGGTTGTATTGCAGCAGCATGGGTATCGAATACAGATCTTTTACATTTTCGACGACGACTCCGACGGTGGCTGTCTGCCCTGCTTTCAACGACAAAGTATTCGGTTCGAATCGAATCTTGGCGGTCTGGCCCGCTTCGGGCGCGCTGGGTGTCGAAGAGGGCGCACCTGGTGCCGTCCCTGCTCCCGGCGCAGGATTTGGATTCGTTTGTGGCGGCTGCGCACCTTGCGGAGGAGGTGACGGAGGCTGCGACGGCACGCGAACTTCGTCTTCGCGCCTGACCTGGACGTTGGTCTCGGTACCGGAGAACAGCGGCCGCAGGTTCGCCTTTGTCCACTCCGGCATTCGCACGATACGTGGTGTGAGCACGATTAGAACTTCGTTATCCTGAAGGTCCGTTTTGGTGTCAGAGGTTAAATACTTCAGGAAAGGAACTTTTGCGAACCCCGGCCAGCCATTGACGGTCTTGGATTCCGTCCTCTCGAATAGCCCTCCGAGAATGTTGACCTCGCCTTCTTTCAGCCGGATATCGTGTTCGATCTTGCGTTGGCTGATTACCGGTTGCTGAATGCCGCCAATCGTCACGGTGTTCGTCTGAGAGGAGACTTCAATCACCACTTTCAAGCTGACTTCGTGATTCGGATGCACGCGCGGCGTGATGTCCACGTTCACGCCAACATCCAGATACGTGAACTGCGTGTTCACCAGTGGGTTCACGAACCCAGCGCCCCCTGTCGAACCGACGCCCACGCCGGCCTGAAAGCTACCGGTCGCAACAGGAATGCGGTCGCCTATTTTTAGCTTCGCCGTTTGCCCGTCCACGGAACGAATCTCCGGGTTCTGGATGATCTTCGTGGTTGCGTCCGTCAAGACGGCGTTCGCCGTCAGGCTCGGAAGCGTAACGGTGTAATCCGTGGAATTCAGATGACGAAGCGTATTCAGCGTCGTGTTGTTCGTTGCTCCGCTCCCGCCCGTGGTAGTGTTGGGATTGATGCTAATGGATGCTTGCTGGCCGGGAAGAATTCCCAAATCCCGTAAGCGGTCCGTGCGTGCCTGTAACACTTCGACTTGGACGATGACTTCCGGCTTGGCCTTGTCAATATCGCGAATCATCTTCTCCGCGAGCAACAACTTGTCCGGAGTGTCCCGCACGATGATGGCATTCTGGGAGTTGAGCTGCTGGATGCGCTTCAGGTCCAGCAATTGCCGCAATCCGGTGACAACCTCGGTTAGATCCTGCGGTTGTACTGTGTTTGAAAGATAAAAAGTTTTTACAACTTGTTCTTCATAGTCGCGCCGCTTCTGCGGCTGGTCTGGAACGACGAAGATGATATTCTCGGTCACAGGCTTCCAAAACGCCTTGCTTTCCATCGACACGATTTCCAGCGCTTGTTCCAGCGTCACGTTGTTCAGTTCGGTGGTGATGCGCCGAGCGGGGAAGTCCGGATCATAAATGACAGTCAGGCCGGCTAGTTTTCCGACCGTGTCGAAGACAACTTTCGCATCATTGGACATCTTCAAATTAATCGGCGCACGCGAGAGTGGCTTGATCTCCGGCGGCATGGCGGCCAAACCTGCTTGGCTGGGATCAGTGGGCTCGACCGCGGCATCGGCCTCGTGGTTTTTCTGCGAGATCATCTCGACCGTCTTGCGCAGCTCTTGCTCTGCCACCGGGCTGGAGGGGTCAATGGCCTGAGCCCGTTGAAATTCAAGCGCCGCGCCCTGCAGGTCGCCTTTTTTTCGAAAGTCGAGGCCCTGCTTGACGTGCATTTCGCCCGCTTCAAAACGAATTTGGTTCAGCTTGATTTTGTAGTTCGCGTTGTAAGGATCCGCTTTGAGGGCTTTCTGGTAGTAGTTGAAGGCGGCGTCGTAGTCCTGGAGAGTCTCAGCCTTCTTGCCTTGATTAAAGTCTGGCTTGCCCTTTGGGCAGCCAGCGGCAAGCAATCCCACACCGACACTAAGAAACAGGCTTCCCCAGCGACGCATGCACTCTCCGAGGCCTCGACACGAAGCCCATGCAGTCTATCATTCGCTTTAGAGGTGCGGCAAGGAGGCTGGGGTTGGCTGTCTATCATCGGCTAATAGCGGGTAGCCAAGAATTAACACAGCGGTTATGATGGAAAGTTGTGGCCAAGTCAGCGAAAAAGAGCGAGAAATCCGCGAAGTCCGGCGAGCAAATCGTCGCGCAGAACCGCGCTGCTTCCTATAACTACCATATTCTTGAAAGACATGAGGCCGGCCTGGTGCTTCATGGCACCGAAGTGAAGGCCCTCCGCGAGGGCAAGGCCAACATCCGCGACGCCTACGTGGAATTCAAGCCCAGCAGCGCCTGGCTTGTTAACGCACACATTGCACAGTACTTACCCGGTGGGCCCTGGAATCATGAGCCGCTCGGCTCTCGCAAGCTCTTGCTCCACAAGAACGAAATCCACAAACTTTCCGGCCGCACGGAGTCCAAGGGTTTGACCGTTATCCCCCTAAAGATTTACTTTCGAAACGGGATCGCCAAGGTAGAAATCGCGCTGGCGCAAGGCAAGAAATCCTGGGACCGCCGCCAGGACGAACGCACCAAGGAAGCCCGCAGAGAAGTCGAAGAATCCATGTATCGCAATCGGAGGCGATAAAGAATCATGCAGATTACGCTCGCAACTCAGCCGTTCGCAACGCTCGAAACCGATGCTCTGGTTTCGTACGTATTTGAAGAGCTCGATCCCGTGCAGGGGCGCATCGCGGAAATGGACAAGGCCACTGGCGGCCTTCTCAACAAGCTCGCGAAGAGCGGGGAGCTGACCGGCAAAACGTTGGAATTCACCCTCCTGCACGCGCCCGGCGGACTGAAGGCAGCTCGCTTGCTCCTCGTTGGAGCGGGGAAGCGCGAGCAATTCAATGGCGCTACGCTCCGCAAAATCGCGGGCGCTGCTTTGCGCTATTTGAAAGGCCGCTCGGCAAAGAATTTCGTGGTTCTCGTCCGGGAAGGCGATGCCAAAGAGGATGCCGCCCAGGCCATCACTGAGGGCGCGCTCGCCGCTAATTTCGAAACCGACAAATACAAGACTGACAAAAAGAACGACAAGAATATCGAAACAGTCTTGCTCGCTGGCTACTCGGCCGCAGAACTCGCTGGAGGAGAAAAAGGTCTCTCGAACGGCCGCATCATCGCCGACTCCCAGAATTTCACGCGCGAACTGGTTAACGAGCCTTCGAACAAACTTACGCCGCGCATCTTGGCCGAAAAAGCGCAAGCTATGGCCAAAGAAGCTGGCCTCGCCGTCGAAATCCTGGATGAAAAGAAAATAGCCGACTTGAAGATGGGCGCGTTGCTCAGCGTCGCTCAAGGGGGTCCCGAGCCGCCGCGCATGATCGTGGTCAGCTACACTCCAGCGAACGCCAAGCCGGGAGCACCCGTCATTGGACTCGTCGGCAAAGCCGTCACCTTCGACACCGGCGGCATCTCGATCAAGCCCTCCGAGGGCATGGAAAAAATGAAGTACGATATGGCGGGCGGCGCCACCATGCTCGGCGTCATGCGCGCGCTGGCCGCGCTCAAACCTAACGTCAAAGTCATTTGCGTCGTGCCTTCAACGGAAAACATGCCGGGCGGGACAGCGCAAAAACCCGGCGACATCCAAACCGCCATGTCTGGCAGAACGATCGAAGTCCTCAACACCGATGCCGAAGGCCGCCTCATTCTTGCCGACGGCGTTCACTATGCCAAGCAACTCGGCGCCACGCATCTTGTGGATGCCGCCACGCTGACTGGCGCCATTGTCGTCGCGCTCGCCAACGTCAACGTCGGCGTCTTCGGCTCCGACCAGGCTTTCACCGACAAGCTTCTCGCCAGTGCGAAAGCCGCCGGCGAAAAAATGTGGCAGATGCCGATTGACGACGAATATCGCGAATTTATCAAGGGCAGCTTTGCCGACATTCAAAACATCGGCAGCGGTAAGGGCGGCGGCGCGATTACCGGCGCTATGTTCATCAAGGAATTTACCGGCGATTCGCCCTGGATCCACCTGGATATCGCGGGCACCGCCTGGAACGACGACGCCAAGCCCTGGCTCGCCAAGGGCCCCACCGGCGTGGCGCTGCGAACGCTGGTGCACTTGGTGATGTCGTACTAGATTTCTCGCTGTTGCGCAGTTTCATCCGGACCATCAGCAAAGGAATGGTGCGCCCAAGCCCAGCAGAATTGCTACATCTTGTCCGGTGCTTCGATTCCCAGCAAACTGAGTGCGCGAACAAGCTGTGTTTCGACCAATTCCGTTAATTGCATGAGAAATGCGCGCTTCTGGTCATCGGCTTCCGACAGAATGTGATGCTTGTGATAGAACAAATTAAACGCCTGCGCCAATTGAAACGCATACTTGGCCACGAATGCCGGTTCTTGTGTGGCGATGGCCGCGTCCATAGCATGATCGAGCGATCCTGCCGCGAGCAGTAATTCCCACAAACCGTTGTCATCTGGTCCAGCAAGCAATCGACCAGCAGTTTCCTGCGTCACGTAGGCATTTGTAACGCCCGATTCCGCGCCCTTTCGCCGAATCCCGCGAATTCGAACGACGGCATATTGGCAATACGGCCCGGTCTCGCCTTCAAAACTCAATGCATCCTTGAAGTCGAACGCGATAATCGCGTTGCGCGTGAATTTCAAAAGGAAAAATCGCAACGCTCCCACCGCAATGGCGTGCGCCGTCTGTTGCTGTTCTGGCTCGCTCATTTCAGGATGCCGTTGCCGCACCTCCTCGAGCGTGGCCGCCTCCAGCTTGTCGAGCAGATCGTCCGCCTTCACGCCCAGTCCTTTGCGGCCGCTCACTTCCACGTACGGCTTCTTGGCCTCCTCTGGCGAAAGCTCGTAACCCATTTCCGCCGCGCAGCGTGGAGTCAACGCTACAATTTCGTAAGACAAGTGAATCGATTGCTCCGCCGCTTTGGCATGCCCCAAAGCCTGCAAACCCATGGCGACGACCTTCTGGAGATACGCCTGCCGCGCATCAATGACGTTGCAAACGGTCGCGGCTGGTTCGCCAAAGTGCGGCGCATCCGCATCGCTTTTACCGGCCGTCGTGGCCCAAACGGTTTGTCCCTCGGGTGGGTTCGGCCACTTACGGTAATGAAAATCTTTTCCTAGCAATCCGAACTTCCAGAGCTGGTATGCGATATCTTTCCCGACGTACGTTACTGTGCCGTTCGAACGCACAATGATCTTGTCTTGCTCGTTCTCGTCTTCTTCTGCTTCGTTCTTCTCCTCTAGCCCCCTTACTTCTTTTCTTTCCTTAACCTCTTCCTTCCACGGCATGATCCAGCAGCCCGCCATTTTCCCGCTCGTAGCCAGTTGGATCGCCCCGGATTTCTTCAACATCTCAAAGGCCGCATCCCAGAACTTCAGATGAAGAATCTCACTCTCCCGCGCGAGCAAGTCATAATGAATATCCAATCGCGCCATTGTTCGAAGGTGGCAGATCACAATCGCGTCCGCCACGACTTGTGCCACTTCCGCGTCTTCGCCCTTGCCTTCCTCGATGGCCTTCAGCGTTGCTCCGCGCAGCGCCGCCGCGCGCGCCTTGTCCTCCGCGAAAAAATTGGTGGCTTTGGCATACAAATCCCAGCAGTAGTAATCGAACTTCGGCTCCATGGCCATCACCTTTACGGTGATAGGTCGCATCTGCTCCATGTGCAGGAAGCCGATGACCACGTCCGCCACCTGCACGCCCGTGTTGTCAATGTAGTTTTGAATCTGCACGCGGTTGCCGGAATGCCGCAGGATGCGTACCATCGTGTCCCCCAGTACGGCGTTTCGCACATGCCCGATGTGCGCTGCCTTGTTCGGGTTGATGCTGGTGTGCTCCACGATAATTTTCTTGTGCTCGCCGCTCAATAAGCGTGACTGGTCAGCTGCCTTCGCACGCACACTTTCCCAGTACGCTACACGGTCAAAGAATGCGTTCAGATACCCGCCGCCCGCCACCTCCAGGCGCGCGACTCCGTCGACCTTCCCGAGCCCATTCGCAATCTCTTGCGCAATCTGTCGCGGCGCGCGTTTCAGCTGCTTCGCCAACTCGAAACAAACCGGTGACGCCGCCTCCCCCATCTCAATCTTCGGCGGCCGCTCCAGCACAATCGCCAACTCAACGCCATACTTCTCGCGTATGTGCGCCGCCAAAACTTCGCGCAATCGGTTCGTCAGTGTTTGATACACGTGTCCTCTAACAACAAAATCGCCTGAATTGAATCACGCCAGTATAGGAGATGCCCGCAACGGGGGTCAAAGAGGGCGGGAGGATGGTAATGGGCCGGTTTCCGCTAACCGCGTTAATTTGTGACTTTGCCTGAGTTCGCTGCTGGATTCCATCTGCTACCTAATGAAGCGGTCAAACGATCCAGCGCGAAACGAGTCCAGCCACGGCACCGAGGGCTGCGACGGTGGCGTATGCAGAAGCGGCTACCTTCCAGGAGATGGATTTCCCGACGATGGAGAGCGAAAAGACGCTGACGATACCAAGGGTGCAAAGAATGGTGACGACATAAGGCACGGGGACGCCGCGAGTCATAGCGACGTAGGCGATGGCCACATCAAAAGCCATGGGCACCGGCAGGAACGCGGAGACCAGCGCGACAACAAGGATGCCACCAGGGGTAACTTGTGCGGTGAGCGCCTGGGCAGGAAGCAGCTCGATAAGGAGGGCGCCGAGGAAGGCAGCGAGAAGCATCAACGGAAACGCAACGCGGAAGACATACCAGAAGCTCCTCGCGTAGGAGCGCGCGATGCCCAGAAATGCCTTCGTCCAGCTTTCGGAAACCGGAATTTCGATGGGGCAAGGTATCGTCACAGCCTGGGGTTGCTGGCGGGAAGCGACGAGGGGCGAAAACACGAGGATCAAAAAGAGAACGGTAGCAAGCTTGAGCAAGGCGATGGAAGCGGGAAAGAGAGCAAAAGTCATGGCAAGGACAACGACGTTAAGCGCCGGCGAAGCAAACATGGTGGCGAGGACAGACTCCGTGCTCATGCCAGAAGCGAAGAGGCCGCGTGCGATCGGTGCGACACAGTTAGTGCAAACAGCAAGCGGGACGCCAGCCAGAGCGCCAAAGAGCGTGTTGAGCCAGCGGGAGCCGGTGCGGCGCCGCCGCAGCGTGGCAAGAAAGGTAAGCGCGGCAGGACCGAATAGAAACGAGAAGGTCATGCCGATACGGTTGGCGTCCAGCCAGTTCAACGTGGTTCGCCACACGCGTGTAGTGAGCGGCATGCTGTGATCAACCGAGTAGACTGCACCAAAGGTCAGCGCGCCGGCGGCCTTGACTTGCGTGCCTGCATGGTAGCGTTTCAAGAGCGCCGGATAGCGAGAATCGATCCAGAAAACGCTGGCGATGGCGACCAAAAGAATGACGGCGAGGGTGCGGCTACGCCTGGCGTTCGTGCCGCCGATTCCCGAATCCAGGTTCAGGACAGAAGTTTGCGCGGACATAGCAATCCCCCTTTGGAGCGACTCCTGATGAAAACAGCGAAAGAAATAAGTTCAAGGGACTTTACAGGCTGCCTGAGAAAGATGGGAATAGCACAAAAGTATTAGGCGCGAGGATGTTCCATTGGATTATATCCTCACCTCGTTTTGCGCCAAGCTGTACCGCTACCGAGCATTGGCGCCGTTTGACACTCCTTGGCTGCGCCGATAGTATCAATCTGCAGCCGGCGGCGAGACGTTTCTACCTCGCGGTCCCACGGAGCGGCGGCGGATTCCCATGAAACTGGCTTATTTTGATTGCTTTTCGGGCATTAGCGGAGACATGACGCTGGGCGCATTGGTGGATGCCGGCTGCGACGTGGAACATCTCCGCGCCGAGCTGCGCGGGCTTCAAGTGCCCGGCTGGGAGCTTTCGGTCGAAAAAGTGTGGAAGAACGGTATGGCGGCTACGTACGTCAAGGTGAAAACTGAAGATCAATCGAAGCATCGCTCGCTCCGCGCGATCCTGGAAGTTTTGCAAAAGTCGCAGCTTACGCGGCAGGTTCGCGAACAGGCCGCTGCCATATTCACGAAACTCGGTGAAGCGGAAGCCCGCGTGCACAACGTGCCGCTCGAAAAAATTCATTTTCACGAAGTCGGCGCCTTAGACGCGATCGTAGACATCGTCGGGTCTTGCATTGGTTTTCACGCGCTCGGCATTGAACAATTTTCTTGCTCGGCGCTGAACGTCGGCGGCGGCACGGCAAGGACGGCGCATGGTGTCCTGCCGGTGCCTGCTCCTGCCACCGCAAACTTGCTGCAAGGGAAACCGACCTATTCGAATGGCGTGCAAAAGGAACTCGTCACACCGACGGGCGCGGCCATCGTCGCGACACTCTGCGACTCTTTTGGGCTCCAGCCGCCGATGAGTGTCACCGCCATCGGCTACGGCGCCGGCACTGCCGACCTCGAAGGTCAGCCCAACGTCGTGCGCATCATGATCGGAGAGGCGGCGGAAAAATCCGTCGCCGGTTTTGACGAAGAGATCGCGGTCGTCGAAGCGAATCTGGATGACATGAACCCGCAAATCTACGGCTACTTTTTGGAGAAGGCATTATCCGCGGGCGCGCTTGACGTGTATACCACGCCCGTGCAAATGAAAAAGAACCGGCCAGGCACTTTGCTTAGCGTGCTGTGCAAACCGCAGGACACGAATTCCTTGATATCGCTGATTTTCGCGGAAACAACGACGTTTGGGGCGCGTACGTACCGGGCGCAGCGCCGAACCCTACCTCGCGAGCACGTCAGTATTTCTACCAGCTTTGGAGACGTACGCATCAAGATTTCCCGCGTGAATGGCCGCATCCTTCACGTCGCGCCTGAATACGACGATTGCCGCAAGCTCGCCGTCGAAAAAAATGTGCCGTTGCAGCGGGTTATCAGCGAGGCCCTGCGTGCGTACGAGGCGGGCGGAAAAACAAATTAGACATGCCAGGCAATAAACCCAAGTTTTATCTCACGACGCCGATCTACTACACGAACGGCCTGCCGCACATCGGCCACACGTATTCGACGATCGTGTGCGACACCATTCGCCGTTACAAACGCATGCTGGGCTACGACGTGGTGATGACCACCGGGACGGACGAACACGGCGTGAATGTCGAGCGCTCTGCCAAGAAGGCCGGTATCCCCGAATCGGAGTTCGTCGCGAAAATGGCTGCGGAGTGGCGCGCGCTGTGGGACGAGCTCGGTGTTCAAGGGGACGAGTTCATCCGGACCACCGACCTGAAGCACGCGCATACGGTGCAATGGCTTTTCAAGCAGTGCCGCGAAAATGGCTTCATCTATCCCGGGCACTACACCGGTCAGTACTGCATCTATGACAACGCCTACGTGGACGTAAAGGCGGGCGAGAATTGTCCGGACTGTGGGCGTCCCACGGAAACGGTTACCGAGCCCAATTATTTTTTCAAACTGTCCGCATTTCAAAACCCGCTGCTCGACTGGTATGCCAAGCATCCGGATTTCATCCAGCCGGAAACCCGGCGCAACGAAGTGCTCAGCTTTGTCGAAGGAGGCTTGCGGGATCTGAGCATCACGCGCACGACCGTTCGCTGGGGAATTCCGGTGCCAGGCGAAGAGCCGCACGTCTTCTATGTGTGGTTCGATGCGCTGACGGCGTATCTGAGCGCCGTCGGCGGCCCGAATTATGAAAAATCGGGATACTGGCCCGCGGATATTCATCTGGTTGGGAAAGAGATCATTCGCTTTCACGCAGTCTATTGGCCGGCATTCTTGATGGCTGCGGGTTTGCCGTTGCCGAAACAAGTTTGGGCGCATGGCTGGCTCCTCATGGATAGCGCCAAGATGAGCAAATCGCTGGGCAATGTGGTGCGGCCGCGGCCGATCGTGCATGTGCTTGGGATGGACGCGCTGCGCTACTATCTGCTGCGCGAAACTGTTTTCGGCCAGGATGGCAACTTCAGCTACGACGCGCTTGTCACGCGCTACAACAGCGACCTGGCGAATGGCTTAGGCAATCTCGCCAGCCGCACTGCAGCCATGATCGAGAAAAACTGCGGCGGCAAAATCCCGAGGCCTGGAGCGCTTCAGCCGCAAGACACCGCGCTGGCAAAAGAGACGCAAGCCGCCATCGGCGAAGTGATGGAGCAATACAACAATCTTGGGTTCTCGCGGGCGCTGGAATTAATTTGGTCGGTCATCGCTGCTGCGGACAAGTACATAACGACCGAACACCCATGGTCGCTCAATGAAAGCGACGCGGATCGGCAGCGGCGCGCGACGATTCTCTGGACCACCGCGGAAGTTCTGCGAATTGTGACCGCGCTAACGCATGCCGTTCTCCCGGAGAGCACCGTCAAAGTGTGGTCGCTGCTCGGCCAGGCGGGACAACCCGGAGCCACAGCATTGGACGGATTGCGTTGGGGACAGCTTGCGCCAGGCACGGCATTAGGCAAGTCGCAAACGCTCTTCCCGCGCATCGAAAGAGCAGAAGCAATCGAGAGGATGGAAGCCATGGAAAGAGAAGCGCAAAACGCACCTTCACCCGCAACAAAGCCGGGGCTTGCTCCCGCGGTACCCGTTGTCGCTGGCACCGCGGCTGCTGCGGCGCCTGCCGTTGCGGAGAAAATCGCTATCGAAGACTTTGCTAAAGTGGAGATGCGCGTCGGTCAGATCAAGACGGCGGAACGGATCGTGGGCGCGGACAAGCTGCTGAAGCTAACCGTAGACATCGGCACGGAGATTCGCCAGATCTGCGCGGGCATCGCGCAATATTACGAGCCGGAGAAATTGATCGGCCGCAAGGTCGCCGTAGTCGTGAATCTTGCGCCGCGGAAATTGCGCGGGGTGGAGTCCAACGGAATGATTGTCGCGGCTTCCGTCGGTCCCGAAGGCCGCCCGGTCCTCGCTGGTTTCCCTGATGAAGACGTGGAAATCGGCGCGAGACTCAAGTAGTTGGGCGAGTGGTGGCGCAGGCTTCAGCCTGTGGATTTCAACTTGGATGAATCACCCAGACTGCACAGGCTAAAACCTGTGCCACAAAAACTAAACCAGTTTTTCATGGAACTTGTAGATTCACACGCGCATATCGACGACCTGCAATTCGCGGAGGACCGCGAAGCCATGCTCGATCGCGCGCGCGCCGCGGGTGTCACGACACTTCTTGCGATTGGCACAGGTCCTGGCCTCGAGAAGCTCGACTCCGCGCTACCCTTTGCCGAGCAGCACGATTGGATCTATGCGACCGTTGGGATTCATCCGCACGAAGCGAAGGAAGTCACGCCAGAGCATCTGGATGAGTTGGCGAAATTGGCGAAGCATCCGAGAGTTATTGCGTGGGGCGAAATCGGTCTCGATTATTTCTACGATCATTCGCCGCGTGACATACAGCAGAAAGTTTTTCGCGACGAGATGGAATTGGCGAGGCAAGCGAAACTACCTATCATCATTCATTGCCGCGATGCGTGGACCGATTGCCTGAATCTGCTGGATGGATCTTGGCGTCGCACGGGATTAGGAGGAATCCTCCATTGTTTTACCAGCACGCTCGAAGACGCGCGCCGCGGAATCGAGATGGGTTTCCTGATTTCTTTTGCGGGGAATTCGACTTATCCAAAAGCGCAGAACCTTCGCGATGTTGCAAAAGAATTGCCGTTGGAGAAGATTTTGATGGAGACGGACTCTCCGTACCTTGCGCCGCAGCCCTGGCGCGGCAAGCGCAACGAGCCCGCCTACGTAGCGGAAGTGGCGCGCATGCTCGCGAATGTGAGAAACTGTTCGCCGGACGAAGTTGCCGCCGCCACCTCGGAGAATTTCCGGCGCTTCTTCGGTCTTGCCCGGCCGGCGAGTCTAGCGGCCCCAGGTCTCAGGGAACAGGGATAGTTTGGGAGACACGTCATCGCCCTTCTGACGGTCAAAGAGATATTTGATCTGGTTCGCGAGGACCTTGTCCTCGTCGAGGAAGAACTCGCGCGGCAAACTGAAGCGGCGTTTCCACCCGTCTCCGAAATCACGGCGTATCTTCTAGGCGGTGGCGGAAAGCGCCTGCGTCCCGCGCTTCTGCTTCTCTCTGCCAGCTACGCGGGGCGGAAGGATCGCAGTGCCATCCGGCTTGCCGCGGTCGTCGAACTACTGCACAGCGCGACATTGATTCACGACGACGTAATCGACGGGGCTGATACGCGCCGCGGCCGCCCCTCCGCCAATTCAAAATGGGGCAATCATCGCAGCGTCCTCACCGGCGATTGGCTGTATATGCAGTCTTTCCAGATGGCGCTGGAAGAGCGCAATTTTCGCATTCTCGACATCCTGATTGATCTGACTCAGAAAATGGTCGAGGGCGAGCTGATTCAGCTCGCGAAAATCGGCCGCATTGATGTGACGGAGGAAGACGCGTTGCGGCTGGCCACTTACAAGACGGCGTGCTTGTTCAGCGGATGCGCGCGACTTGGCGCTGTGCTTGGCGGATTCCAAGGCGCTGAGGAGCAGGCGCTGGCCGATTACGGGCGATACGCGGGCCTGGCGTTCCAGTTGGTGGACGACCTCCTGGATTTCACGGCATCCGCACAGCAGCTCGGCAAGCCGGTCCTCAGTGATTTGAAAGAAGGGAAAGTGACTTTGCCGCTGATCTACGCGATGGAAAATGGCCATCGCGAAGCGCGCGAATTGGTGGCGCGTGTCCTGGAAGAACAGGAATTCAACTCCGTGCGTCCGGAAACGCTTGTTTCGCTCGTTCAGGATTCGGGAGCGCTCGACCGCGCCCGCAACCTTGCGCAAGATTACGCGCAACGCGCTAAAGACTGCCTCAACGGCCACAGGGATTCCGAATATGCCCGGGCGCTCGCCACGCTGCCGGATTTTATACTCGAGCGCGAGAATTAGCACCTCGACATGCCATGCTGCCGTTCAAACTCGTTTATCACCAACGCTACGACCTGAATCTCGGCCCGCACGTTTTTCCGTCGCAGAAATTCCGTTTGATCCTCGAAATGCTTCTGCGCGAGCGCATTGCCACGCCAGGGGATGTTCTCCAGCCAAATCCCGCGAGTGACGAAGATATTTTGCGGGTACACACTCCGGAATGGGTGCGCAAACTCAAGACCGGCACGCTGACCGCCAGTGACGTGATGAAACTCGAAGTGCCGTATTCTCCAGAGCTGGTGGAAGCGGTGTGGTTGGCGGCGGGCGGAACGATTCTCGCGGCGCAGTCCGCGCTCCGCGATGGGTTCGGTTCGAATCTCAGCGGCGGATTCCATCATGCTTATCCAGGGCATGGTGAAGGATTCTGCGCGATCCACGATGTGGCGGTGGCGATTCGAAAGCTGCAGGCGGATGACGCGATTAAGAAAGCCATAGTGGTGGACACGGACGTTCATCATGGCAACGGCACCGCGGCGATCTTTCGAAACGACGCGACGGTGTTCACGCTTTCGATCCATCAACTCAATAACTATCCGGCGGACAAGCCGCCCTCGAATATAGATCTGAACATGGACGACCGCGCGGATGACGAAGAGTATCTGAGCGCCCTTATCCCCGTGGTGCAGCGGGCGCTTGACGAGTTCCGGCCGGAAATTGTTTTTTATCTGGGCGGGGCGGATCCGTTCTGCGAAGATCAGCTCGGAGGATTGGCGCTAACCAGAGAGGGATTAAGACGACGGGACCGCGAAGTCTTCGAAGCAGCGCGCCGGCGCGCCATTCCGGTTGTTACTACGCTTGCCGGCGGCTATGCGCGGCGGGTCGAAGACACGGTGCGGATTCACGTCAACACAATTCTTGCCGCGCGCGACGTTGCCAAAGAACATTCGCAATCTACATCCACTCACGGTTAGGGAGTGGGTTTGGGCGAAACACCCGAGACGCTTATCCCAGCAAGTACGCGGTGAATTGCGGATGACAGATCCTGCTCAAAGCTCTCCACTGCGAATCCTTCGGAGCGATAGGCAGTTTTCCCGTCGCGGCCCATCACGATCACCGTTGGAAATGAGTTGACGGAAAAATAGCCGTCGAGGCCGTCAGCGAAAACAACTGCTGTCCGCACCTTATTCTCTGCAAGATAGGGCGCCACAAGAGTTTCGTCTTCATCGCAATTCGCCGCCAGGAAGAAGACGTCCGGATTGCCCTGAAACTCAGCGGCTACGCGGCTGAATTGCGGCTCAAGAGCGCGGCAGGGCCCGCACCAGGTCGCCCAAAAATCCACGACGAGAATTCTTCCCTTTAGCTCTTTCAGCAGGTAGGGGATTCTTTCGGGAGCTTTCCGAAGGATAAACTGCGACAGCTCATGGGCATCCGTGTTCTTTCTGGCTTTGGCGCTGCCGGCGGCCTGCGAAACTTCATCGTACGTAAGGAGCAAATACTCGCCTAAGCCAAGGTCCGAGCCGTGAGCGAGCCGCCAAACGTTGCCCAGTTTTTGGCGGACCTCGTGGCGGCCTGCTGGTCCAGCATTGGCGTCCGATAGCGCGAATGCCCGGGAATATTGCTCTATGGCAGAGGCGAAGTCTTTTTTCAATTCGGCAATCTCGCCAAGCTGCTCGGCTGCGGCCGCACTTGGCAGGACGGAATAACTTTCTTCAAAGTCTTTTTGCGCAGCCGCCATGTCCTTTAGTTTCAGCTCGAGTCTTCCGCGCAAGGACAGAACTGACGCGCGATCACGTTTCTTATCCGCCGTCCATACCTCCCGCGATACGCGCGGCGATTTCTCCTCGACTGAGCTCCTATCAACGTAGTCGAGGACGCGCGTGGCATAATTCGCCGCCCTGCGCAATTCGGCCTCGCTCCCGGTCCGTTCGAGAAGTTGAATCGCCAAGACGGTCATCGCTATATCTTCGGGTTTAAGAGCGACAATGCGTTCGGCGTAAGCGGCGGCGTGAGCATCGTCGCGCAACTGAACGCTGGCTTCCACGATGGCACGATAGATTTGTACTTTATTCTGGGGATCCGGGTATTTCTTCAAGAAATCCTCGAGGTTGCGGACCAGGGCCACACGGTCGTTTCCGGCGTTGCTTATGGCCGCTTGCAGTTCATCTTCTGGCGATGGCTGCCTCGCCGCAGTTGCCTGCTTCGAAAGCGATTCTTTCGGAGCCGGTGGCTTTGCGGTCTGATTCTTATCCGCCTGCGCGTCCGGGCGACTGACGGCTCGCGGCAGGGCACAAAGAGCGAGAAACGAAATCGCAAAGATGGAAGGACGCGAGGAACGCATACGAGGGAATTCTAATGATATCGAGAACAATTGTCGCTAAATCTTCATTTGTATTTTCGAGGCTGGGGAAAGCAAGCGCCGCTGGGTCTACTTCGAAGCGCTCACACGGATTTCCCCGGAGACCGTATGTACCTCGGCACGCGCGCCGTCGTTACCCAATCGCGCCCGGAGGGTGTGTTTCCCCTGTTCCTCGATCATGATTGGAATATCGGCGCGAATTTCGCCTGAAACCGCATCCGCTGAAAGATGGAAATTCGCAGATGGCGGAACGATAAGTTGGATGCCCCCTGAAATGGTTTTCAGATCCCAATAACAATCCGGCTTTGGATTCCCCTGCACTGAGACTCTGCCGGAGACGGCGTGGGCCTTGACGTCATTGGAGGCACCTTGAATTTCGACGGAGCCACTCTTGGTATCCGCCTCGACGCGGCCACCGGGATTCGAAACCTGGATGGTGCCAGCGAAAGCGCTAATGCGAACATCGCCTTTGACGTTTGAAACGCGCACGCTGCCCGAAGCACTGGTCACGCGGGCATCGCTATCGATATCGGCAGCAGAAACTGCTCCACTCATAGTGGTGAGCTGGACGTCGCGGTCGATGTGTTCCACGCGAATCGAGCCTGACGCCGCTTGGGCCTTTACCGGGCCACGCACACCGCGAATCGTTTGCGCGCCGGAGGCGACGCTGACATCCACTTCGGTGTTGTGAGGCGCCTGAATCGTGTATGCAATGCTGATGTTGCGCAAGTGTGATGCATCCTTGCCAATCCGGATCGTGTCGCCCTTCTGCTCGACGGGAGGATTCGCAATCGTATCGTCCAGGCGTTTCTGTGGATTGTCAAAACCGAAGTCCGACGCGCGCACATCCGCGTGCACGTGCACTTTGCCGTCGGAGCCGCCGGAGATGTTTACTTCACCAGCGGCATTCGCTAATTCCAAACGAACGGGCCCGCTCACCTCATAGGCGCGTTCGAAGCTGCCATTAACCGAAGGTCCGCCACTGCAACCTGCATACACGAGCAAGACCGCAGGCAGAACGAGCGAAATGCGAAGTTTGCGGTGCCGCGCCATTCATCCTCCGTAAGGTTAGATAGCCGTGCTTTGGGGCATCCTACTTATATTTACGCAGGAATGGGGAACTATGTTCCAGGAAGGGCCTTTGCCGGGAGCTGCCTGGGACGCGAAAGAGTTTCGTTCAAAGAGCCTTGCCGATAGCCTTCCAGGTCCAGGGCGACATAGCTGAAGCCGGCCTCTTTTAAGCGATGCGCGATGGCTGCGGCCATCTGTGGCGCCAGCGCGCTCGGCATCTCGTCTTGAGAGATCTCGACGCGCGCGAGCTGATCATGCAGCCGGACGCGGAACTGGCGGAATCCAAGCTCGCGCAGCGCGGATTCGCCGCGCTCCACCAGGGTGAGCCGCTCTGCAGTTACTTCGGTGCCGTAGGGCAGACGCGAGGCGAGGCAGGCGGAGGCGGGCCGGTCCCAGGTGGGGATACCCGCACGCTGTGAGAGCTGACGAATCTCCGGCTTGTGCAGCCCAGCATCAAGCAATGGTGCGAGAACATGATGCTTAGTGGCGGCGCGATGTCCGGGACGAAAATCGAGAGTGTCATCGGCGTTGACACCGTAGGCGACAGCAGCAAATCCGCGGGCTAGGGCCAAATCGTCCAACACGGTGAACAATTCGTCTTTGCAGAAATAACAGCGGTCCGAATTGTTTGCGCGATATCCAGGATTCTCCATCTCATGCGTTTCAATGAATTCATGTTGGAGGCCCAACCTGCCTACGAAGTCCTCTACGACGGAATGATCGAACGCAGAATAACTTGGCGAAAGGGCGGTTACGGCAAGAGTGCGTTTTCCGAGGGCGCGATATGCAGCCCAAGCCAAATAAGCGGAGTCTGCACCACCGGAGAGTGCCACAATGAGTGATGGAACCTCCGCCAGCTGAGAAAGAAGAAGACTTTCCTTCTGCTCCGTTGAGAGAGATGACTTTGCAGGTGTGTTAATTTGTATGAGTTCTTGCATCTCAACAGGAAGTATATCTCATACGCCGGTTCGGATTGTAGGTTTGCGCGGTGTTTTGCAAACTCATTTGAAATCCAAAAGCACATCAACGCTGGCGCTGGCAGGATCGGTCTGCAGCCAATGCCCTACGGTTTCGTAGTGCAAAGGCAATTCCCCGAAGATCTGTTCCTGATGGGATTGGAGTTTCGTGAGGATTTCCTCGAATTGAGCTTTGTCGAAGATTTCACCAGAGGCAATGGGCCATGCCGCGTGGAGCTTGCGCTCACCCGCGGGGGAAAGCCCGGTGAGCACCATTTTGCCAAAATGAAATTGCGTTCCTTCCCGAACACTTACTTCGTAAGAGATAGTGTGAGCCTGATCGTCATACGTGGCGGTGAGATCGAGCTTGGACTCGAGATAACCGCGATGACCGTACTCTTCGCGGACACGGTCCCATCCTGCTTCGATCTTCATTCCGTCGGCGACGTCTCCTGACTTTATCGCCAGCAGGCCGTTGAGGGCAAATTCGGATAGCAGCGTGTTACCGGTCCAACGGAGATCTCTCCAGTGATAAACCGGCCCGCTCTCGACCGGCACAAACACGGGCAACTGTCCGGGCAGCTTCTGATTGGGATTGCCGGTCAAGTGGATTTCGGGCGGGCCGAGTTTTACACGCAAGTATCCCTGTTGCAGATAGATGGGCTTGATCGCTTCAGAGAGAAACAGTTCAATGGCGATTCTGGAATAGGGTTTGCCTTCGATTTCCGCAAGATGTTGCCGGACAATTTTTGAGTCGGCCAGACCGGGATCGCCGAATTCCAGCGCCGCAATCTGTAAGGATGCGCCCTCGATACGATATTCCTGCACATTACCTTCGCCCAGAGGATTGGCGATAACCAGATGCTCGAGCGAAACCTGCAGACCTCTGGCGGAAAGCAGTTCTTTGAGAGCATCGCCGGCCTGATCCAAAATGCCCCCTCCTTCCGGAAGAGAGCCGTCAAAAAAAGAAAGTTTTTTGCGAATGACATCGAGCAACTCCGAATCCGAAAACCACGGAATGTTGTCGAAATATACCGGGATTCGCGGCGATTCCTCGACATGATACGTCGCGAAGACACCGGTGGCGCGCGTCTGAAAGTTGTAGCTCACTTTAGAGAACAGCCCCGTCTGCACCAAACGGTCAGCGCCAGCCTGAAGTTCTTTTTTCCCGACGAATGATCCAGCCTCCAGGCCCGTGAGCGAGATGACTTTTGGTTCGCTGAGGGTCCTGAACCCGTTGGCGCGGACTTCCTTCAATTGCGCTGTTGCAGTGTCCTCTTGCTGAGCTGAGCAGGGAAGTGCGCTCACACGCGCCAGCAGGGCAAACAAACGGAGATAAGTTCGACAGCGACGAAGCATCCCGCTATTTTAACGGAAAACGAGGCGCGTTACTCGACGGTAACCGATTTGGCTAGGTTGCGTGGCTGGTCCACATCGCAGCCGCGGCGAACGGCAATGTGATACGCGAGCAACTGAAGCGGAATGATTTCAAGCAGCGGCACCAGTAGTTCAGGAGCAGGTGGCAGCTCGATGATATGGTCGGAAGCCTCGCGAGCAAGACGGTCCTTCGCGGTGACGACGGAGATGACGATGCCGTCGCGAGCTTTGACTTCCTTGATGTTCGATACGCTTTTTTCATAGCGCGTCATGGCCTCGGGATCGGACTCATCACGCGTCGCGAGGACAACCACCGGCAAATTCTCGTCAATCAGAGCGTTCGGCCCGTGCTTCATTTCACCGGCAGGATAGCCTTCGGCGTGGATGTAGGAGATCTCTTTGAGCTTCAATGCGCCTTCGAGCGCGATAGGATAATGGATGCCTCTGCCAAGGTAAAGAAAATCGGTGTAACGAAAGAATTGACGGGCGAGGTTTTCGTAGAATCCGGATTCATCCGCTTGCAAGACCATCTCAATCTTGTGCGGAATGCGAGTGAATTCCTGCATTAAGTTTTTCGCCGTTTGTTCACTCATCTTGCCGCGCACTTGGCCGAGATAAGAAGCGAGCAGCAAAAGTGCCGTCAATTGCGAAGTGAAGGCTTTCGTGGAGGCGACGCCGATTTCCGGCCCGGCGTGGGTCGGAATCGTTCCCGCCGCTTCGCGAGTAATCATGGATCCAAATACGTTGCAAATTGCGAGCGTGGGCGAGCCCTTGCTTTTTGCCTCGCGCTGGGCCGCGAGAGTGTCCGCCGTTTCGCCAGACTGGCTGATGCAGACCGTGAGCGTGTTCGAATCGATGATGGGGTCGCGGTAGCGGAATTCGCTGCCGTAGTCGACTTCCACGGGAAGGCGCGCCAGGCGCTCAATCATAAATTTCGCGGCAAGCGCGGCATGCCAGCTGGTTCCGCAAGCAACGATGCGCACCTGTTGAAACTCGCGGAATTGCTTTTCCGGGATTTGCATTTCGTCGAGGAAGACCTTTCCCGTTTCTTGCGAGATGCGGCCAAGGAGGGTGTCGCGCACGGCGCGCGGCTGCTCGAAGATTTCTTTCTGCATGAAATGCTTGTAGCCGCCCTTTTCCGCCATGATGGGGTCCCAGGCGACGTGGTGCGAGGGCCGCTCGACGGGGCGGCCGTCATGATCGATGACGCGCACGCCTTGCGCGGTCAGAACAGCAATGTCGCCGTCGGCCAGGAAGAACACTTCGCGGGTGTGCTCAAGCAGCGCCGGAATGTCACTGGCGACAAAATATTCTGCCTGGCCGAGCCCGATTACGGATGGTGGGCCCAGACGCGCCGCAACGATTTTCTGCGGATCGTTCGCGGAGAGGAAAACCAACGCGTAAATGCCGCGCAATTCTTTTAGAGAACGCCGCACTGCTTCCTCAAGCGGGACGCCCCCTTGCGAATACTTCTCGACAAGATGGGCCACAATCTCCGTGTCCGTTTCGGTGGCGAACTTGTGGCCTTCCTTCTGCAGTTGTTCCTTCAGTTCGAGATAGTTCTCGATAATGCCGTTGTGGACTACGACGATTTGACCTGTGCAATCGCGGTGAGGATGAGCATTTTCTTCCGTGGGGCGGCCGTGGGTGGCCCACCGCGTGTGACCAATTCCATAGGTGCCTTCGAGGGGCGACTTGGCGATAACCTCTTCAAGGTTGCGGAGCTTGCCACTGGCGCGGCGAACCTCCAACTTGCCCTTCTGGCCCACGACGGCGATGCCAGCGGAATCGTAGCCGCGGTACTCCAGCTTGCGTAGACCTTCGACAATTACGGGCACAACTTTCTTGGGGCCGATGTAGCCGACTATTCCGCACATGCGCCTGGACTCCTCAAACAATTTGTAGAGCGTAGCATGCCAACGTTCCAGTTAAAGGAAATTCCGAGCGGGAAATCGTGAATCAGAATACGTTTACGGGAGGACGCCCCGTCAAGGCCATAGAATTGAAGCTTGAGCAGGATAGCTGTTCATAAAGGGCTATTTCAGTCCACGATTTCGAAGCGGTATTCTTCGATGACCGTGTTGGTCAACACTTCCTTCGAAATGCGTTCGAGCTGCTTCTGCGCTTCGTCGCGGGTCCAGCCGTCGAGATTCAAGACAAAAAACTTTCCCTGTCGGACATCTTTTACGGCAGCGTAGCCCAGGCCGGAGAGAGCATGTTGAATGGTTTGTCCCTGCGGATCGAGGACAGTGCGTTTTGGCATGACCCACACGTGTGCCTTCATGGCTTCAGTATAACATTCCTCCCCATGCGGTTCAGGGTTGGCGCTGTGCATTGTAGTAAGCAAATGCGGATGCGAAACTCATCTCGACAAGTCTTGAGAGTTCTTTCTCGCGAAGTCCCATGCAGACGGCGTTTTGGTACTCTTCCCGCAAAGTGGTTTGGAACATGGCTGGATCATCGGTGGACAGCACTATGGGGATTCCGTGCCGCAAGAGTTGTGGCAGCGGATGATCCTCAATGCGAACTTCCTCGCGCTGTAGCTGACGGGCCAGAGCCCCCGTTCTCAGGTTGCTAGCGGGACACATTTCGAGGGGAATCCTCCGGTCCGTCAGGAGATCCATTAGCGCGGGATCGTTGATGGCGGCAATTCCGTGACCGATGCGTTCCGCGCCGAGAAGTTCGATGGCTTCGCGGATTTTATCGGGCCCGCCGATCTCCCCGGCGTGCATCAGCCGGTGTAATCCGATATGCGCAGCCCTATCGTAGACAGGACGGAAGGCCGCAGTCGTGACGCTCAATTCATCGCCACCGATACCAAACGCGACGATCGCTTTCGAATCGCAGCGCCGGGCGGACTCCACCACCTCCATGGCGGATTCAGCGCCGAATTGGCGCGCTGCGTCGAAAATCCATCGAAATTGCAGGCCTCGGCTTTCAAAGGTTTCGGTCGCCCTGAGAATCGCTTCGAAATTTGCTTCCGGCCGCTGTTTTCGGAGGAGCATCACACCAATGGAAAGCGTCACTTCGGTGTACACAACGTTTTGCGTCAGTAGATATTCCCCCAAGTGGCTTGCGATCAGGGCATAGTCTTGCGGCTCGGTTAAGAACGACGTCACCCATTTAAATGCTTCAATAAATTCAGGAAAGTTGCGATACGCGTAGTGCTGGCGCACTTCTTCTTGGGCGATGGCAACGCCGTGGCGGGCAGTCAGCGCGCAGACAGTAGATGGCTGAATTGAGCCTTCGAGGTGGAGATGAAGTTCCGCCTTGGGAAGGGAAGCGATGCGATCCGGGAGCAACGACGCCGTCATTTTCGAGCGATCAATGTGGCAATTGCGGGCGGCCTGCGTTTTGCCACGCGGTGAGCCAGAATGAACCGACATCCGTGGCCGCATCGGAGAGCTGGCGGATGAGGATGGCTGCGGCTTGATTGTAGAAACGGTCGTAGTATTCGTCTGTGAAGGAACTCTCACCGCGCCGGGCATTGCGGTCTGCAAGAAGAATCGTTTCCAGCCAGCTGTGTGAGCGCAAGCAAGCTTCAAACGCGTAGTCGGTCGGGTCACTGATGAAAACGGCGTCGTTCGGCCGCATCGGGAAAAATGACGAATAGCGGTCGATAAGCGTGGTGCCAAAGCGCTCATTGATGCCCGGCTGGCCACTGAGTCGACCATCAAAATTATCGGTGGTGTTAAAGGGATCGTGCGCTTCGGCCACGTAGTTCGCGAGAATGGCAGCGTTCAGCCGGGCTTCATCCCACTTTCCGGACTTCATGGCTTCTGTGAGCTTTTCGCTGTAGACACCGATCTGCCAGGGCAAAAGGCCGCTTGCTTCGAGTTTCACCTTTCCAAACTTCGTGACCGCGGCTTTGTAGTCGCGCGGAAGCGCCCCGAAGGGGAACCGTCCGTATTTGTCGAGAAGGACAAAGTGATTGTGGCGCTCGGCGGGATTTTTTGTGATGGAATCAAGAGGATCGGTCACGTGTTGCAGCAGCGCACTGCGGCTTGTTTCAAAGAATGAGCGAATCTCCGCCGGCAGGGTGTCTACTGCTTTGTTGACCACCAGCCTTTGCCCGTTGCGTCCCCAAGCCCGCGACTGCGGGGGAACAGAGATGGAAAGTACGAGGCAGGCGAGGGCGGTGCCCAGTCTCCAAGAACCGTAGTGAAAAAACGATGGCTGCATAATGCGTTTCCTCTACGCCCGGTTTGCCATCCTCAAGGGGCTGCGCTTGCGGCTATAGAAGTAATAAATCACAAGCCCTATTCCGAGCCAGATCAGGAAACGAAGCCAGGTGATCACGGTCAAACCGGTCATCAGACCGCCGCATAGAACGATGGAGGCAATCGGAAACCACGGGACAAGGGGAACGCGGAAAGCGCGGGGACGATCTGGCTGCTTACGGCGGAGGATGATCACACCAAACGAAACCAAAACAAAAGCGAAAAGCGTGCCGATATTCGACAAATCTGCGGCGTCACTGATAGCGAAGATGCCGGCAGGAATACCCACTGCAAGACCTGCGATCCAAGTGGACCAATGAGGAGTTTTGAAGCGCGGGTGTACTTTCGAGAATATCTTTGGAAAAAGACCGTCCCGCGACATTGCGTACCATATCCGGGCTTGCCCGTATTGGAAGACCAGCAGGGAGGAAATCATGCCCATCAGGGCACCGATCACAATCACCGAACGCGAGAATCTGCTGGCGCCGAGAAAGTGCAAAGCATAAGCCACGGGGGCTTCTGCGGCATCACCGGAAACAAACGTCGAGTATTTCATCATTCCGAGGAGAACGATAGAAACGCCAACGTAGAGAATGGTACAGACGATCAAGGAAAGTATGATGCCGATGGGCAAGTCGCGCTGCGGGTTTTTCGACTCTTCGGCGGCGGTCGACACAGAGTCGAAACCGATGTAGGTGAAGAAGACGATCGCGCCTCCAGTTACGATTCCCCCGAACCCCGAAGGAGCAAATGGTTTCCAGTTGCCAGGATTGACCAGCATGCCGCCAACCACGAGGAATACCAGGATCGCGCCGATCTTGATGGCTACCATCACGTTATTCACCTCGGCTGATTCGCGCACACCGCGAACGAGCAAGACAGTGAGGATAAAGATGATGAGAAAGGCTGGAATGTTGAAGTATGCGCCGGTCCAATGACCGGATTCCCAGACGGGCGTCGACCATTTGTTGGGCAAGTCCAACCCGAAAGATGAGAGCTGCGCTTTGGCGTAAGCGCTAAACCCGATGGCCACCACGACGTTGCTAACGACATATTCGAGAATGAGATCCCAACCGATGATCCACGCGAAGATTTCACCCAAGGTCGCATAAGAATAAGTGTAGGCGCTGCCAGCAATGGGGATCATCGAAGCAAGCTCGGCATAACACAGTCCCGCAAAACCGCATGCGATGGCCACGAGAATGAACGAAATAGCGATGGATGGCCCTGCTGGGGGACGGCCATGCATCAACACGTTTGCGGTACCGCCGCCGCGCAGGAAGTTGACAATGATGTCGAGAACCTGGGCGTGCAGCAGGGAAGGGGCTTGAAAATATTCACCAGCCGCGGCCGTGCCGGTGAGCACGAATATGCCCGAGCCAATAATGGCACCGATTCCGAGGGCTGTAAGGCTAATCCAGCCGAGGGACTTTTTGAGTCGTCGTTCCGGGTGCTCAGCGTCTGCTATGAGCTGGTCGATATTCTTACAGCAAAAGAGTTGTGATCCCACCCATGCTCTCCGATTGCATCCGGAAATACCCAAAGGGACTTAAGTCGCGACAGTTCCCGGGAATGAGTGCCTCAATGTACCCTGAGATGCTCTGTTGCGCAACCAATTGACCCAATTGACCAAACCATCTTTAGGAATGGAGTCTCTATTGCTAAGCCTGTTCGAGTTGTGCGTAGCGTTCGATGAACTTTTTCGTTCCGCGTCCGGGGAAGCTTACGGAAACGCGGCGATCCTCGCCGTCACCCTCAACGCCGACGATGGTTCCGACGCCATAGCTCGGATGGCGTACTTTTCGCCCCAGCATGGGATTCGCTTCGGCCCCTCGCTTGGTCGCCGGGCGACCAAACGAACCTGGAGCGGCCGGGCGCCGGGCTGCGGCGGGAGCAGGTTTTGTTCCACCGCGGACTCGCCGCAGGAATTCCTCTGGCGAATAGGAGTACTCGGGATCAGGCTCGTACCGCCGGGTTTCGCCGATTTCCGCCATGGAACCACGAACGGTGTCTACCAGCTCGCTGGGGATCTCCGTTAGAAAACGAGACGGTAAGGAAGCCCGGAGTTGCTGTTCGTTGCCAAAAATACGCCGGTAAACGGCGCGCGTCATGGTCAGCGACTGGCGCGCGCGAGTCATGCCCACGTATACCAGCCTGCGTTCTTCCTCGATTCCTTTCTCTTCGTTCACGGAGCGGCTGTGCGGGCAGATACCTTCTTCCATGCCGGTCAGGAAAACGTGATCAAATTCCAGTCCTTTCGTGCTGTGGAGCGTTATTAGCGTTACGCCCGGCTTGCCTTCAAATTGATCCGCATCGCTCACGAGAGCGGCAGCATCTAGGAAATCGGTAAACGTTTCGCCGGCTTCCATACTCTCGGCGACCGCGCGGACAAGTTCTTCCAGGTTCTCGATGCGCGCCACGTCTTCCGGAGTGTTGCGGTCTTTCAGCATGTCCATGTAGCCGGATTCTTCGAGAACAATACGCAAGAATTCAGCGGGTTCTTTTGTGGAGAGCGCCTCTTGCAATTTGCGGATGAGCTCCTGGAAGGCGCGCAAGGGCGTCACAGCGCGGCCCGCGGATGCACCGGAAACAAATTTCTCTATGGCTGTCCACAGGGGTGTTCCGTCCACGCGAGCCGTTTCGCGCACCGTATCCACGGTAGTTTTACCTATTCCACGGGGAGGAACATTCAGCACACGCAACAGCGAAATGTCGTCCTCGGGATGCATCGCCAGACGCACGTAAGCCAGCGCGTCTTTGACTTCCGCGCGGCTGTAAAAGCCGAAACCGCCAACAAGCCTGTAGCGCAAACCGCGTCGCCGAAAAACTTCTTCGAAAGCGCGCGACTGAAAATTAGTGCGGTATTCCACCGCGCAGGTCTGCTCCGAATCGTCGTTCAGGACGCGCTCCAGCTCTACGGCGACGAACTCCGCCTCGGCTTGCGCGTCCCGCGCTTCGAAATACTTCAGATTCGCCCCACTGCCTTTCTCCGCGCTGAGGAATTTCCCCAGCCGCTCTGGGTTATTCGCAACGACTGCTCCTGCGGCATCTAGGATGTTCTGCGTGGAACGGTAGTTGCGCTCCAGTTTGACGATGCGTACCGCAGAAAAATCTCGTGAAAAGCTGAGGAGAATGGAGACGTCTGCGCCGCGCCAGCGATAGATCGATTGATCTTCATCCCCGACGACGCAGACATTCTGATTTGGCTCAGTCAGCAGCCGCATCAGTTCGTATTGCACGCGGTTCGTATCCTGGTATTCGTCCACATGAACGTACTGGAAACGCGACTGCCATTTCTCCCGGGTCGCCGTGGATTCGCGCAGGACACGCACGGAGCGCAGCAGCAGGTCGTCAAAATCCAGCGCCTTGCTGTCGTGAAGCAGCTTTTCATAGGCGGAGAAAACATCCGCCGTTTGACGCCCGGTTTTATCAATCGCTGCGCCGCGCAACTGTTCCGCTGTCTGCCCTTGATTTTTGGCATAACTGATGCTACTCAGGACGTTTCGCGGAGTCAGCGCGTCATCTTCAATTTGCAGCTTGGTCATCGCCAGTTTCACGGCGGCCAGTTGATCGTCGTCATCGTAAATTGCGAAATCTCTGGGAAGCCCCGCGGCGGCGGCTTCGCGTCGCAGAAGCCGCGCACAGAGTGAATGAAAAGTGGAAAGCCAAGGCTGAGCCGGGGGAATCCCGGCGCGGAGCAGGATACTAGAAACGCGATTCCGCATCTCCTCCGCCGCTTTGTTCGTGAAGGTCACCGCGAGGATCGCTTCGGCGGGAATGCCACTGGCGATCAGATTGGCCATGCGATAAGTGATCGCACGCGTCTTGCCCGTCCCCGCCCCAGCGAGGATTAGGACAGGGCCTTCGGTCGTTTCCACAGCGAGCCGTTGTTCGGGATTCAATTCGTCGAGTAAGGTGAGCATTTGGCCGCGGCGATCGAAGAAAGTTTGCACAAGTCATGGTAGCCGACCGGGACGGCCCGCGCAAACGGCCTGAATTGATGGGCTATTTTGAAGTTTTCCTGTGCATTCTCATTCCGGAGAATTTTTCGCACACCAATCCGCGATGGTGGCAAGCTCGCGATCAAGTGGTGCCGGGGCGGCTCAAGTCAACATCGAAGTAGAGTAAAGATCGATTTCTCTCCAAGACGATGAGGTTGGGCACGTACAGATGAGCCGTGCTGAGCAGATCGAACTGGCCCTGAAGGTCAAAATAGAGTAAGCCATGCACGGTGCTGTGCGGAGCGACCACGCTCGAAGGAACGGCAGCATTTTCGGCATTCTTCTGCAATTCAGTCCAGTTTTTGTCTCTGCCAGTCTTCGGAGCTCCTGAGGGGAAAGGAAATGGTTTTCTCGTCGCGGTGGGGTCCTTCCGATTGAGCAGGAGCGTCACGTTCGCAACCTGCTCTGCGGTCATCGGTTCGAGCTGCTGGCGATTTTCTTCGTCGAGCCGTACCGTCAGCCGAATCCGCTCGAGGTCCACTTTCACGCTCTCGTCCGAATCATTCCGAAATGCAACCTGCACTGCCAGAATCCCCGAAGCGAAAGGAGACTTCTTAGGGAATTTTTCTTTGTAGAGTGAGGCTTCCGTCCACGGCTGCGCGGAGACGGTCATGCCTTCGTGGGACTCCAAGGAGGCCGCTCGCAGAGAAGCGGGCTGCTGTGCAGCTGCCAAAATCGTTGCCAGCGAGACAATGGCCAAAACCGCGACGATAAGGATTAGCTTTCGCATCAGGATATAATAGACTTTTCTCATCTCGACGCCTTCGATTCCAGGGGGACGCGCAGGGTTGCCCTGCGTTGCGCACCGCTTGATTGCAGCGGAGCGCGGACAGACCGGAGCCACGCTTAGTGTATTTCATTTATAGCTTTCTGATGGGTCTTGCTGCCCTCTTACTCGCGCCGTACTGGCTGGTGCAGGGTCTGCGCCAGGGCAAGTATCTATCCAACCTTGGCCAGCGCCTCGGTTTTTCGTTTCCAGCGCTTAGTAAACTGTCCCCAGAGCGCGCGGGGGCCATTTGGATTCACGCTGTCTCCGTCGGCGAAGCCCTCGCAGGAGCCGCCTTCGCCCGCCGATTGAAGGAAGCCTATCCGGATCGGCCGTTGATCGTCTCCACTACTACGATTACAGGGCAGGCGCTGGCGCGCGAACGGATGCCCTTTGCCGACGCCGTTATTTATTTCCCGCTCGACTGGTTTTTTTGCGTTCGCCGGGCGCTAAATGCTGTCCGGCCTTCGCTTGTTCTGGTGCTCGAGACTGAGATTTGGCCAAATTTTCTACGGGAAGCGGGGAAACGAAACATCCCGGTTGTTTTTGTCAGCGGACGTATTTCCGACCGTTCCTTTGCGCGCTACCAGAAATATCTCGGAATGTTCGGTTTCTTCCTGCGGCCGTTTCTCAAGGACGTGCTTTCGCGTGCTAGCGCCTTTCTGATGCAAGGCGAAAAGGATGCCGAGCGCATCCGCATTCTCGGCGCACCCGCGGATCGCGTGCACGTCAGTGGCAACTTGAAATATGACCTGGAACTTCCCGCACCGACACCACTTGCAAACTGGCTCGAGGCTGAGGCAAAGCGCAGTGGCCGGACTCCGATTATTGTCGCAGGCAGCGTCGTCGCCACTGAAGAGCCACACGCACTGATTGCCTTCGGCACTCTCCAGGGTGAGTATCCGAGAGCGCTGCTCGTCCTCGCGCCTCGCAAGCCGGAGCGGTTCGATGCGGCGGCGGAGTTCATCGACGAATCACATCGTAAGTTCATCCGGCGATCGCGATTGCCTGTTCCCATGCCCGCGCAGACGGCCCAGCCCACAGAGAGCCCCACCATCCCCGACAACGTAACCGTACTTCTTCTCGATAGCATTGGCGAGCTTGCCTCTCTTTATCGATTGGCGGACGGCGCATTTGTCGGCGGCTCGCTCGTTACATCCGGGGGCCATAATATTCTCGAACCCGCGGCTTTCGGCAAAATTCCAGTGTTTGGATCGTCCATGGAGAATTTCTCGGAGATCGCTTCGCGCTTCGTTTCCGCAGGCGCTGCCGTCCAGGTGGAGAGCCCTGAAGACGTGGGCGTTACCTGGATCGAGTTATTTCGCGATCCGGCGCGGATGAAAAGGATGGGCGAAACGGCTCGTCAGCTTGTCGAAGGGTCTCGCGGCGCCACCGACCGGGCAGTGAAGGAAATTGCCAAGCATTTGGATGGTGCCGCTCGATGAATGTTCCGGCACTATTGCGGACGCTGTTGTGGCCACTGTCTTTGGCGTATGGTGTCGCTGTTCGATTGCGGGCCTGGCTTTACGCGCATGGCTGGCTAAAACAGAAGCGGCTGAACGCGCCGGTCATCAGCGTCGGGAACTTGACGGTTGGCGGCACCGGGAAGACACCCATGGTCATCTGGCTCGCGGAGCAGCTTCTCTCGGACGGAAGACGCGTCGGTGTCCTCAGCCGAGGCTATCGCGGCGCGAACGGCACGAGCGACGAAATTGAACTCATGAAATTCCGCCTTCAGGGCCGCGTCTCGTTCGGCGTCGGAAAGAATCGCTATGCGGAGGGCCGTCGCTTGGAAGCCGCGCAGACTGTGGATGTTTTCTTGCTGGATGACGGTTTCCAGCACCTCCAGCTCGCGCGCGACCTCAACATTCTGCTAATGGATGCATTGCATTCGCTCGGCCGCGAATCTCTGTTGCCTGCGGGCCTGCTCCGGGAACCACTCTCCGCGATGTCACGCGCGAATCTCGTCGTATTCACTCGAGCCGAAACGATACCCGGAACAAGCGAGGCCATTGCAAAGCTTCACGGCTATCCGGTTTTCGCGGCCGCGACGCGCTTGCTTGGATTTCGGCACTTCACCGGCGAGATCACTTTACTTACTAGAGACGAAATTGGTGCGGGCCCTTTTTTTGCGTTCTGCGGGCTGGGCAATCCTGATGCGTTCTTCTGCGATCTCAAGAATTGGGGGCTGGCCATTTGCGGACAGATGATTTTTCCCGATCATCACCGGTATACGAAGAAGGAAGTTCTGCAGATTGAACGGGCGGCGAAAGAGGCTGGTGCGAGTGTCTTGGTGACAACGGAGAAAGACGCGCAGAATCTCGCTGGGCTGAGAATAGAGGACATGCCAGTCTATGTTTGCGCAATCGATTTCGTCGTGAGCCCGGAGGCGGACTTCAAGAACATGCTCCGTCAAGTGCTAGAAGTTGGCGCGGGAGCGGCGGCGTGAAGATCCTCATTCGCGCGACGAATTGGATTGGCGACGCGATCATGGCGCTCCCTGCGTTGCGCGCGGCGCGCCAACGTTTTGCTGACGCGGAAATTGCGATCATAGCGCGGCCCTACGTCGCGGATATTTACCGCGACCAACAGATTTGCGATCGATTGGTGGCTTACGATCCGCAAGGCAGCCACGCGGGTTTTTCCGGCCGGGAGCGCCTTGCCGCAGAGCTTCGCGCGCAGCGATTTGACGTTGCGCTACTGCTGCAAAATGCGTTCGACGCGGCATGGCTGGCCTGGCGTGCAAATATCCCTGAACGGATTGGCTATGCCCGGGATGGTCGCAGCCTTCTTCTGACGAAAGCCGTCCCGGTTCCCAAGCCGGGAGAAATTCCAGCGCATGAGAAGTTCTACTATCTGGAGCTCCTCCGTCGCGCCGGCTGGATCGATTCGCTCATGGACGAGACCTTCATCGCCATATGCGTGCCAGAGGAAAAACGTCGCCGCGCTGCTGATTTTCTCGTGGAATCAGGTGTGCGCCCTCATGCGTTGCGCGTGGCTATCGGTGCGGGCGCGTCTTACGGATCGGCGAAGTGCTGGCTGCCGCCGCGATTCGCAGAGCTTGCAAATCGGTTACAGCTTCAAGCCGACGCCGACATCATTCTCCTGGGAACCGCTTCTGAAGCAAACGTGTCCAATGCCATATCCGCAGAGATGAGGCTTCCTCCCGTCGATCTAACTGGGAAGACAGCCATCGCGGATTTCCCCGCCGTGCTGTCGCAATGTCATCTCTTCGTGGGTAACGATTCCGGTGCGATGCACGTTGCGGCAGGCGTGGGTCTGCCAGTCGTGGCCATTTTCGGTCCAACGGATCCCTACGGCACGGCTCCTCTCACGCCGCGCTGCACCATCGTTCAGGAGAAGCCTTACTGCAGCCCCTGCTTTCTTCGCCGCTGCCCGACCGATCATCGATGCATGACGAAAGTTACCCCCGACATGGTAGAAGCCGCAATCAGGCCTTGGCTTTCTTCGAGCCAGGTGCAACGTGCCTGATCCATCCGTGTTGCGCCCTGCAGTTTTCCTCGATCGCGACGGCACATCGCTGAGGAAGTGGGGTACCGGACTGGTGCGGAGGATTGGATCCTGAGGCAAATTCAATGAAGCGCTCCCGGGCGAAAGACACTTCACAACCTTCCGTTGATCTTCTCGCTCTGGCAGAGTGCGTCGAGCAGTTCTCAACAAAAACTGTAGTGCTGTTCGGCGATTTTGTGGCCGATGAGTTTCAATACGGTGAAATCTCGCGCGTCTCGCGAGAAGCTCCGGTCCTCATACTTCGCCACCGCGAAACGCAAGTTGTCCCCGGTGGCGGCGCGAATGCTGCGAACAATCTCGCGTCACTGGGCGCCCGCGTCCTGCCGGTTACCGCGGTGGGCGATGACCTCGCCGGCGACGCGCTGATCGCTCACTTCCGCCGCAAGCGCGTTGATGTTTCCGGAATTCTGCGCGTCAAGGGCTGGACAACGCCGACCAAGTGCCGATTCCTCGCTGGCTGGGCTCACACCGTGGCTCAGCAGGTTCTTCGGGTCGATCGCGAACCAAACGCGGCCTTGCCGGACAGCATCTTGAAAAAGCTGCGAATCTCTCTCTCTACAAAACTTCGCAAAGCGCAAGCACTCGCCATTTCCGATTACGGGCTAGGCGTCGCGACAGCAGAGCTCGTCCAGTGGGCCACAGCAAAACGCAAGGGCTCACTTCACATCACGCTTGATGCGCGATATCGGCTGCACAGTTATGCAAAGGCTGGCATCACAGCCGCCACCCCGAATGAGGCCGAGTTAGAAGCTCAGCATAGGACGACAATTGGCCAGGATCTCAGCGAACTCACGCGGGTGGGCCGTGCAACTCTGTCAACGATGAAGCTCGAAGCGCTGCTCGTCACGCGCGGCCGCCACGGCATGACACTCTTTGAGTCGGAAAATAGCGTCACCCACATCCCAGTTCACGGCAGCGATCAAGCCGTTGACGTCACGGGCGCGGGGGACACGGTGCTAGCTGCCTACACGCTGTCGCTTGCCTGCGGCGCTTCCGCGCTGGAAGCTGCGCACATCGCCAACATCGCTGGCGGCCTGGTCGTGATGAAACGGGGCACGGCGACAGTCTCGCGCGATGAGCTCCTTGAAGTTATTCGCAACGAAGCTTCTGGAGCTGCTTCCTGAGTCATGCGTGAAGCTGCCTCCAAAGTGCTCACGCGCGATGCCCTGCGCGAAAAACTCGCGGAACACCGGCGCGCGGATCAGCACATCGTTTTCGCCAACGGTTGTTTCGATACCCTCCACGTCGGACACATTCGTTATCTCGAGGGCGCCCGCCAGGAGGGCGACATCCTTGTCGTAGGGGTCAATGCGGATTCCAGCGTGTGCAATCTGAAAGGGCCCGAACGCCCGATTCTTGACGAAAATGCGCGCGCTCAACTTGTCGCCGCACTCCGCTGCGTGGATTACGTCGTGCTGTTCCCCGAACCCAATGTGGAGGCGCTACTGGAAGCGTTACGGCCGGATGTCCACGCCAAAGGCACTGATTACACAGCGGAAACGGTGCCGGAGCGCGCCGTTGCCGCGCGGCTCGGCATCCGCGTAGCTATCGTGGGCGATGCGAAGGACCACTCGACCCGGCAATTTCTGGATGATATCCGCAAGGCCGCTCATGAGTGAGCATCGCTTCTTGGTCGTGCGGCTCAGCTCCCTGGGCGACATCGTTCACACCTTTCCCGCTGTCGCTGGCCTTCGCGAATCTTTCCCCAATTCAGAGATTGTCTGGCTCACGCATCCGAGATGGCAGGTCCTCGTGGAGAGCGGTCAACTGGCGACCGAAGTCTGGACCGCCGACAATCGCTCCCTCGCTTCAATTCGAGAAGTCATCAGGCGGATCCGCAAAAAACAGTTCTCTACAGCGATTGACTATCAGGGCCTTTGGAAGTCCGCAGCACTACCATTCCTCGGCGGAGTGCGCCGTAGAATTGGTTTTTCTTCGGGAACCATCCGCGAGTTCGGCGTACCAGTTCTCTACACCGATCGCGTCAAGTCTACTGCGACACATATTGCTGATCAGAATGGAGAACTTTCTCTTTGCGCGGGCGCTCGCAATGGTGTAGCGCCTTTTACTCTGGGGGTGTCCTCGATTCAAGAAGCTTTCGTGCTGCAGCTATTGCGAGGTTTTTCGATTGATCGCTACATGGTATTAAGCCCAGGAGGCGGATGGGGCTCTAAGTGCTGGCCGCCGGATCGCTATGGTTCACTTTGCGAAAAAGTCCATGACCGGCTTGGACTGCGATGTGTACTGAACCACGGTCCCGGCGAAGAAGACCTGATTGCCGCCGTCAAAACGGCTAGTGGGAAGGCAGACCCCGTCGCGTACAATGGCTCCCTCGGCCAACTCATGGCTCTTCTGCGTAATGCGGCATGCATCGTCGCTGGTGATACGGGGCCGTTGCATCTCGCTGTTGCACTCGGCACGCCGGCCGTGGCTCTCTTTGGTCCAACCGATCCGGCACGAAACGGCCCGTACGGCACACACGATCCTGTTCTTCGCGCGAAAGATGTAGCTTCCACATACGCTCGGAACGAGCAGCCCCATCCTTCCATGTTATCCATCGAGGTGGATGCGGTATTCGACGCCGTCTGTCGCCGCATTAAGGCCGCAATGTGAGCGCGGGAAGCTACTTTGTCCGCTGGCGCGTTCGCCTCGGCTATCCCTTGGCGATAGCCGTGCTCCTGTTTGCCCAGCCTACGCTTCGCAGTATTCTCTGCGGGGCAGTGGTGGGCGCAATTGGTTTGTGGTTGCGCGGCTTTGCGGCCGGCTATCTTCACAAGCAGGAAATTCTCACGGTCACTGGCCCTTACGCCTACACGCGCAATCCGCTCTATCTTGGCAGTGCCATCCTCGCGCTCGGCGCGGGCATTGCCACGTATTCATGGGCCTCTACTGCAATCCTCATCGCCTATTTTGCGCTTTTTTATTCCGTAGTCATGCGCCGCGAAGAGAAAGAGCTTCAACTGCGTCACGGTGCTGCCTTCGAAGGGTATGCGCGCGCCGTCCCGCTATTCTTTCCGCGTTTGACGGCCTTGAAGCTGTCGGGAGGCTCAGCGGGTTCCTTCTCATTCGCGCAGTACAAGAAAAACCATGAATGGCAGGCCGCCGCTGGCTTCTTACTTCTTCTCATTGTCCTGCTTGTGATTTGGGTTTTCAGTTCTCGCTGAAGCAGCAATGTTCGCATTATCCAGGCATGCCCTAAAGCAGGTGATCTCCAAACGTGTCCCATCCGTCAAAACATGCACGGCGCCATCCCGGTCGGTCCGCAAAATTCGCACGCCTGCGTTTTCCAAGCGTTCGAGGAGCTCCTGGCTGGGATGACCGTAGGGATTGCCTTCCCCGGAGGAGATAATTCCCACGCGCGGCCTGACCGCAGCCAGAAATTCCGGCGTCGAGGAATTCTTGCTTCCGTGATGAGCGACCTTCAACACATCCGCCTGCATTGCGTCAGCATCGTTCTCCGACAACATTCCTCGCCCCGCGTCTTTCTCCGCATCTCCGGGTAGCAGGATTCCCATGCGGCCGTATTTTAGTCTCAGCACCAGCGAGTCATCATTCTTGGCAGAAGGGACAACATCTTCAATGGGATTCTCCGGCCACAGGATCGATCCTTCGACGCCGTCCCTTGAAAATGACTTTCCGCGCAGTTCATGTTCGACAGGGACTCTGCGCTGCCGCGCGAGATCTTCCAATCTCACCAGTGCGGTGGAGGAGACTTCGCGCCCGATCCACAATCTGCCTACGCGGAAGTTGTCCAAAATCGCTGTAAGGCCGCCGAGATGATCTTGATGAGCGTGCGTCAGCGCAGCAACATCCAGCTTTTGAAATCCACGTGACCACAAGTAGGGTGAGACAGCCTCTTCCCCAGGATCAATACCAGTATGTTGCTCCTGCCCCGGAAACCCGCCGAAAGCCCCACCGCCGTCGATCAGCATCGTCTTTCCCCCGGGGAATACGACGAACAAAGAGTCGCCCTGACCCACATCCAGCACCGTTACTTCCAATTTTCCTTTCGCCCAGTGCGAACCGAAGGGGTAGATCGCAACGACGAGTGCACATGCAAGCCATGCCACACAGACTCCCCAGGCAATCTTTCCCCGCAACGGATGCTCCAACCGAACGATTACGGCAAGGAGCGCGACAGCGAGGAAAGAGAAAGCGATCAACCAAAGAGGCGGGCCAGGAATCCGGTAACTCCAGCGGGGAAAGTGTGCGAACCATTGGACCGAGTGGACAACTAAGCTCGTTAACCAAGCCAGAGGCAGAGCAAGAATTTTGCCTACAGTCGAGAAGAACAGCCCGGTTGCCAGGGTAAGGAAACCCAGAGGCACGATGACCCCGGTTAAAGGTACAACAGCCAGGTTTGCCAGCGGCCCAGACAGGGCAATTCTGTGAAAATCGCGTGCCATCAAGGGCAGCATCCCGATTTGCAGAATCACCGTGATTACCAGGAGTTCCCACGCGCGAAACGCCATGGACAGTCCGCGCGTGAACAAGTCCTCCGTCATTCTTGCGAATCGTTGCGGCAGCGGCGCAGAAATCCACTGCGCTAAGGAACGCAGATCGATCCGGAATTGCGCAACACGCGGCTCATGGGCGGCATCCCGCGTCACGTCTCTCCAGCCTCGTAGCGCGCGCACGTAAGGTTGGATCGTCTTTTCCAGCCATGGCACGGCCAACCCGGCGATGCACCCGATGGCGGCGAATGTGAGCTGGAAACTCGAGTCGCGCAACGCCAGGGGTCTGCCCACGAGCAAAACAAGCGCGGCCGCCGCAGCCGAGTTCAATGGATCCAGACGCCGAAAGAAAAATCCGCCAAGCACGACCATGGTGGTCATTATCGCTGCGCGCAGCACAGGGGGACGCTGCTCCACGACCGCTACATAGGCGAACAACAGCGTGACCGTGAAGAGCATGATCCACACGGGGGAGAGCCGCAGCTTGCGCCCGATCCAGAAGAGCGCAAACGCCAAGGCTCCGACATGCAGGCCGGCAACGACCAGCACATGAAAAACGCCGGTCTTCTGAAAATCCACGGCCTCCGCGCGCTCGACAAAAGTGCGGTCGCCCAGCAGCATGGCCCGCAGTACTCCTGCAACTGCGGGAGTCGGTCCAAAGAGCCGGTCGATCACCGCGCGTAGCCGCGAACGCACGCCCGCAAGGCGTGTTTCGATCGTCGGAACGGCAGGAGATTCAAGCTCCAACAATTGCGGCGCCCGCAGAGTCGCTACAAGGTCGATACCTTGCGCTGCCAAATACGCACGGCGATCGAATGCCCCGTCATCCCTGAAAACTTGTGGCTGTCTCGCTTCCGTCAAAACCGTTATTTCATCTCCTGCATGAATATCAGGCGGAAGCGGGTGATCCGGCGTACTCGCGAAGCTCAGCCGCAAGCCGCCAAGCGCGCGTTGTAATGAGCCTTCCATCTCGACGCCCGAAAGCTCGATTTCGTACCCATGGCCCCACGGCAATCGTGCAGGCTCGTCGCGCAGTCGCCCATGCCAGCGCCGCGGCGTTCTCAAATCGAGGCGTCCGTGCTCCACGAGCGAAATCACATGCTCTGCAGGCCGCGGTCGTTCCGCAATGCAAGCTCCAAGGAACCCAAGCAAAACCCAGCTCAGCAGGGAAGTGGTAACCCCAGACAATAGACGATTAACTCTTGTCAGGGTAATTCCAGCGAGGATAAGAACTGCCGTCACACAAAAAAAGGTAAGGAGAATTCCAGGCGACGACGCGCTTCGCGCAACCGCAGGATGCAGGCCGAGAGCAATGCCGCAGGCAAACGCTGCGACGACCGCTACGGCCGACAACCTCATGGGACTCTTCTCAGTCTCACAAGCGTTTCGATATGGAATGTCTGGGGAAACAAGTCGAACAGATGCATTTCCGTAATTTCGTACCGGATGCTTGGCCCTGAAATCTCCTTCGGTTTTCGCGGTGAGCCCGTCAGGACCGCCAAATCGCGTGCCAACGTGGAAGGATCGCAAGAAAGATAGACAATCTTCGCAGCACCGAGTTCCGCAAGTTTCTCCGCCGCCGCAGCCCCCAGCCCTGCACGCGGCGGATCCAAAACCACGAACTCCGGTTTCTCTCTGGTCTTCTTCAGAAAGTCTTCCACGTGTTCGTTATGCGATGTGATGGTGGCGCCCGCAATTTCGGCGTTAGCATAGAGGTCCCGCGTAGCCGCCAGATTCGCATCCACGCTCACCACTTTCTGGAAAGCCTTGGAGAGCGGCAAAGTGAAAAATCCCACTCCGGAGTACAGATCGAGACCCAGTGTGCCGCCGGCGCTTGCCGTCACGGTCTTCAGTAAGTCCTCAATCAGGAACCGGTTCACCTGGAAAAACGAAAGATGGCTCACGCGATATTTGTACCCGCCTGCTTCATGGACCAGATACCCCGGACCGGTCAGTTCAAACCGGTTCTTTTTCTGATCCAACAAGAGCAAGCTCTCGGTCTCCGGGAGCGCATTCCGGAAAGTAGCCGCTAGCTCAGTAGCAGGTTTCGGGAACTTCTCAAACGCCACATTGAGCGCGATTTTTTCGTCCGCCGAGTCAGCAAAAGCTTCAATCTCTTGAATCTCAGAGGGCAACGTGCCTGAACGCGCCATCTCCTGAAGTTGCGCGAACGTGTGCGCTAAACGAGGCGAAAGCACCGGGCACTCATCGATCGGCGCGATCACCGAACTCTCCGGCAAAAAATATCCCAGCGCTCTTGGCATCCCGCTCCGAACGGCCCATTGTGCACGATTCCTGTACCCATAGGGTTCGCCGAAATGCTCCACAATCGCGCCGTCCCAGTTGATTCCGCCAAGCCGGGAGAGCGTCTCACGCAAAATCCCTTTTTTCAGCCGTACCTGTTCCGCGGCTGGGATATGCTGATAGTGGCAACCTCCGCAGTTCTGAAAGTGCGCGCATTCCGGCTTTATCCGCTCTTTTGCCGGTGAAGTAACCTCAAGTAGTTCGGCCCAAATCAATTTCTTCTTCTTCGATTTCGCGGCCGCCCGGACCGTTTCCCCGGGCAATACATACGGAACAAAAACAGTATTGCCGTCGGCGTGCGTCAATCCCTCGCCCCCATACACAAGCTTCTCAATCGATAATCTTAACTCATCAGCCATCTACACAAACTCCATTCTGCGACAATTCGCGAGGAAAAGAAAGGCGCGCATTCCGAAGGCCGCTTTAATGCGATGCGCCAATCAGGAGAAATAATAGAGACTCAGCCGCGGCACCCCGAACTCTTCCAGCAGCCGCTTCTGCAAATACTGTTTCTCGACCATCACCAGTTGCTCCGTTTTCATCTTGCGGCGGTATGTCGCAAGCTGCCCGTCCACTTCACGGCGGATCTTGAGCATGACCTCTTCCGGAGCATGACTTGTTAGCGCCGCGTCCAACTTTTCTTCCAGAATCGTCAATCGCCGTTCCAGGTCTTCCAAATCCAGCGTTCCCGGGGTATCCAGTAGAGCGGCACTAGACTCAAGATATTCCGCAATTTCTCCGAATCGTGCCGCCATTTGCGGGTGGGCCACCGAATTCTTCTCCGCCGCCTTCTTTAACTGCGCGACGTTTTTCGCGAAGTACAGCGTTAATTCGTTTCGCGAAAAAGCTTCGTTTGCCGCCCGTGGGGCTTTCGGTGAGCTTCCCGCCGCAGCTTCCAGCTGATCCTCGGCGGCTTCCAGCACGGCGTCTGTACAATAAGCCAGGCTCTTCAACGGCTTGCCGGCCGCGCGCCTCGATCTCTGGTAGCTCTCGTATGCCTTATCGATTCCCTTCAGCACGGCTTCCAGCGGCACGCCCGCCTTTTGCCAAGTCTCCATGATAGCCCAGTCCAGCGGCGACACCAGGAGGTGCGCCCCGCGCTTCTTCCAGAAATATTCTTCGATTTCCGTGAAGTAGTTGAAGTAGTTCCAGCCGTCCATTTCGATGGTTAGCGCGCAGCAACCGCTCTATTGTGTCATGTTGCAGCCGTCGACTCCCCGGCCACTCTATCGAGGTGCCTTTTTGGGCGGAGGCGCTATGTGCATTCCGTGCGCTTCCGCGGTTGCGCTCTTCCCGTGTTCCACCGGCTGATTTTTCTCCCATATCAAACGCAACCCTGTCAGCGTCAGAAACTCATCCGTATGCTGGATATGTTTTGTCCCTTTCGCGACCAGATTCGCCTGGCCTCCAGTCGCAACGACCTTCACGTCGTCACCAAGTTCCGCCTTCATGCGTGCAAGCATGCCATCGACCATATCCACTGCGCCGTAGTACAGCCCTGCTTGCATATGGGTCACCGTATTCTTGCCGATCACGGTTCCCGGGTCCTTAATTTGGACACGATGCAGCCTGGCCGCGCGTGCAAATAGCGCTTCCGAGGAAATCCCGAGCCCGGGCGCGATCGCACCCCCAAGATATTCGCCACGCACCGAAATTGCATCAAAGGTAATCGCGGTTCCAAAATCCACCACGATGCACGGTCCACCATACTTGTGAAACGCGGCCACGCCGTTGACGAGCCGGTCCGCGCCCAATTCCAGCGGATTGTCTACGAGGACGGCCATGCCCGTTTTTATCCCTGCCTCAACGAATAGCGCCTTCTTTCCGAAATAAACCCGCGCCATTTCGGCCAGTGTCCAATTCACCGGCGGAACAACCGAGCTGATGATCACGCCAACGATGGACTCACGGTCCAATCCGGCTAACGTAAACAGATTCCGCGTCAACACGCCGTACTCATCCACCGTCTGCTGATGCGCGGTCGTCAGCCGCCAGTTGGCAACGAGGTCTTCGCCTCGAAAAACTCCCAGCACCGTGTTCGTGTTGCCTATATCAATGGTCAGCAGCATCTATCGTGCCTCCGCCACGTCGCCAGCAATCACGGTCACCAGTTGCCCGTCGTCGCGCCGCACGTGCAACAAACCGTCCGGTCCCAGCCCCGCTGTCGTGCCTGTATAACTCTCCGCTCCGTTCGACACACGCACGCGCTTGCCTTTGGCATAACTCGAAATCGCCTCGAATTTCTTGATAACGCCGGCCACGCCTTCCTGTAGAAGCTGATTGTAGTCGCTCTCGAATTCGCGCAGCAACCGCACCAGCAATTCCATGCGTGATTGCGGCTTGCCCGTCTCGATGCGCAGGGAAGTGGCCAGGTTCGAGAGCTCGCCCGGAAATTTCTCCTGATTCACGTTCAAGCCGATCCCTACAATTACAAATCGAATTTGTCCCGGTTCCGCATACATCTCCGTAAGGATTCCGCCCGCCTTTTTTCCGCGAATCAGCAAATCGTTCGGCCACTTCAAGTCTGCTTCCAGACCGGTCAACGCTTGTACTGCCGAGTGTGCCGCAAGCCCTGCCATCATCGTCAGCAAAGGAGCCTGTACTGGGGCCAGTCTGGGCCTCAACAGCAGCGTTACATAGATTCCCGCGGCTCGCTCTGAATGCCAGGAGCGGCCTGCGCGGCCGCGCCCGGCAGCTTGTTCTTCCGCAAGCACCACCGCGCCTTCCGGTTCGCCGGCATGACCCAGTTCCAGGGCCACGCGATTCGTCGAGTCTGTCTTGAAAAAATGATGGATGCGCTTGCCGAAGAGACTGCCCTTGAGCCGCTGTCGCACCATGTCCGGCGTCAATATATCGGGCACCTGCTCCAGAAAGTACCCTGTGGCGGGCTGGCCCTTCACTTTCACTCCCAATCCGCGCAAACGCTGCGTCCAGCGCCACACAGTCGAGCGCGACACACCAATTTCTTTCGCGATCCGCGCGCCGCTGATCACAATGGTGGCGTTTTCCGCCAGCAACGTGAGCAACCCTGCCAGCCGCCGGTCCGTTGTTCCTGGGAGAGTGTCTTGTGCCATGGGAGCGCAGCGCATTCTTGCGACGCCTAAGCTTACGTTTCCTCGATGCTGTCCACAAGCAGGCTCAAGTTGGCCGCGGGCGCGGAATGCGTAAGCATCCCGGACGAAAGAAAATCCGCCTCGGTCTCCGCGTAAGCTCGCGCGTTTTCCAATGTGATTCCACACGAGATTTCGATCACGCAGCCGGGGCGAAGTGCGCGCGCGATCTTGACGCAGTCCGCGGCTTGCAGCGGTGTCATGTTATCTAGTAACACGGACTCCGCGCCAGCGCCGATCGCTTCGCGCAGTTCACGCTCGTCGCGCACCTCGATCTGCACGGGCAGCGGCCCGGGGCCAACGACTTCCGGGTCCAGTCCCGCTGCATCGTAAGCGCTGGCTGTCCGCGGCGGTGGCGTCTTCGGCGAAACATACGTATGCGCTTTATCCAGCGCCACTTTGATTCCGCCCGCCAGCGCGATGTGATTCTCTTTCAAAAGAATCGCATCGTAGAGTCCAAAGCGGTGATTGTTACCGCCACCCGTCTTCACGGCATATTTTTCCAGCGCACGTAAACCCGGCGTCGTCTTTCGCGTATCCCGGATGCGAGTTTTTGTAGCCGCAAGTTGTTCCACGAAACGACGCGTCAGCGTCGCGATTCCGCAAAGGTGCGCGAGAAAATTCAGCGCCGTGCGCTCGCCCGTCAGGATCGCCGCGGCATTTCCTCGCATCTCAACGAGCGTCACGCCGGCATCTACAAAAGACCCGTCCGTGTGGAGGTTGACGACCTCCATTCCCGGATCCAGAGCTCCAAACACCGTCTCGGTGAGCGGCAAGCCGGCGCAAACCAGGGTCTGCCGGGATACAATGTGCGCCCGCGCAGCCGCATGCGGCGAAATTGTAGCCGCCGTCGTCGCGTCCCCTGGCCCGATATCTTCGGTCAGCGCGAGGCGCACGATTCTCTCGATTTCTTGCGAATGCCAGTTCATGCCTCAGCCCGCAGCCTCTTGGCTGCCCCCTCCCAGTTCCTCGAGGCGTCTTCGCAATTTTTCAAGTTCAATTTTCTGTTGTGAGAGCGTTGCTTCCAAGCCCTTGATAATCTTCTCGGGCGCCCGGCTCCGAAACGTTTCATCGGCGAGTTGTCTTTCCTTCGATGCGATCGTTTTCGTTAGCGGCTCAATACTCTTACGAATCTTGGCAATCTCGGCCGAAGTATTAACCTCACGCTCTACGGAAATCACAAGATCTCCTTGCGGTGTGGGCCGAACGACACCAGTCTTAGGGTCTATACGAAGAACCGCGTAATCCACGGAACTGAAGGATCCCAACCTCAGGACCGCCTCTTCGTTCTCATGAACTAGTTCACGATATGATTGATCCAGGTTGCCGAGTCCTAGAGGAAATCTTTGCTTGTTTGATAAGCCCGCCTGGGCCCGGTGGTTACGAGAAAACGTAACGATTTCCTGCAAGAATCTCATCTTTCTTTCGACCGCGTCATTTTTCCAATCGGACCGCACACCTGGGAATGAATCCAAAGCAATAGACTTCGCGCTCGCCTTTTGCGGCAACTGGTGCCACAACTCCTCCGTCAGGAACGGCATGAACGGATGCAACAGCCGCAGCGCCGCATCGAACGCTGCAAACAAGTTCTTCCACGCCACCGTCGCGCGTTCGCGGTCCGCGCTTTGCAGTTCTGGTTTGACCCACTCGATGTACCAGTCACAGAAGTCGCCCCAGAAAAACTGATAGACACCCTGCGCCGCTTCGTGGAACCGGTAATTCGCGAGCGCGTCATTCATCATTTCTATCGTCGCCGCGAGCCGCGCGAACAACCACGCATCCACCAGCGGAATTTTCCCACCGCAGCCGTACGGCGCTTTCGCGCGCACTTCCGGCGCCGCGAGTTCTTCAAGTCTCGCGCCGCTCTCTTCAAACTTGTCCAGGTTCACAAACAAAAATCGCGCTGCATTCCAAATCTTGTTCGCAAAATTACGCGAACTCGCCAGCCGGTCATCCGACAGAATGATGTCGGTCCCTGGTGCTGCCATGGACGCCAGGCAAAACCGCATGGCATCCGTTCCATACTGCTGGTTCAGTGCCACCGGATCGAGCCCTGTACCCTTGGACTTCGACATTTTTTCGCCGCCCGCTGTCCGTACCAGCGAGTGCAGATACACGGCCCGAAAGGGAACTTTGTCGGTAAAATGCAGGCCCAGCATGATCATCCGCGCCACCCAGAAAAACAGGATGTCGTAACCGGTGATCAGCAAAGTCGTTGGGTAGTAAGTTCTAAAATCGGGCGTATTCTCCGGCCAGCCCAGGGTAACGAACGGCCAAAGTCCCGAGCTGAACCACGTATCCAATACGTCGGGATCTTGTTCCAAATTTGTTGATCCGCACGTCGTGCATTTTGCCGGCGTTTCGCGCGCCACCGTCACGTGATTGTTTTCCTTGCAATACCACGCCGGGATGCGATGTCCCCACCAGAGTTGCCGCGAAATCGTCCAATCCCGGATATTCCGCATCCAGTTGAAATATTCCTCGCGCCGGTTGTCCGGAACGACTCGAATCTCGCCCCGTTCCACTGCGACAATGGCCGGCTCCGCCAGCAGTTTCATCCGGCAAAACCATTGCGTCGAAACGCGTGGCTCCACAATCGTCTTGCTGCGTTCGCAAATCCCGATAGCGTTCGTGTGCTCGGTAATCTTCTCCAGCAGTCCTTGTGCCTTCAAATCCTCTACAATCTTTTTTCGCGCCTCGAACCGGGCCAGCCCTGCGTAGGCTCCCGCATTTGCGTTCATGTGGGCATCATCAGTCATCACGTCGATTTCAGCGAGCTTGTGCCTCTTGCCAACTTCAAAGTCGTTCGGATCATGCGCCGGCGTAATTTTCACCGCTCCGGTTCCGAATTCGCGATCCACCATTTCGTCCGCGATGATCGGAATCTCGCGGTTCATCAGCGGCAGCACTACATTGTTGCCAACCAGCCTGCTGTAACGTTCGTCCTCTGGATTAACCGCGACCGCCGTGTCCCCAAGCATCGTTTCCGGTCGTGTGGTCGCCACCACTAAGAACTCATTCGTTCCCGCCACCGGATACTTGATGTGCCACAAGTGCCCTTGCCGCTCCTCGTGCACCACCTCCAGGTCGCTCAGTACTGTCAGACACACCGGACACCAGTTGACCAGGCGGTTTTCCCGGTAAATCAACCCCTCTTCATACAACCGAACAAAAACCTCCCGCACCTTGCGCGACATCTCCGGGGACAGAGTGAACTTTTCCCTCGACCAGTCACAGCTCTCCCCAATACCCTTCATCTGCTTCGTGATTTCTCCGCCCGCTTCTTCCTTCCATTTCCAGACCTGTTTCTCAAACTCTTCACGCCCTAACTTCTGGTAGTCGATACCTTGGTCAGCAAGGAATTTGACCACCACGCGTTGCGTCGATATGCCCGCATGATCCGTCCCAGGCAAATAAAGGGTGTTGTACCCACGCATCCGGTGCCAACGAGTCAGGATGTCAATTTCCGTGTGCTCCAGCATGTGCCCGATGTGTAGTGAGCCCGTCACGTTCGGCGGCGGGATGACGATCGAAAATACCGGCCCCGGCGCATTCGCGTCGGCCTTAAACAGTTCTTCCTTGACCCAGAACTCCGCCCAGCGTGGCTCGATCTGTTGCGGTTCGTACGCCTTTGCAATTTCGCGAGCCATCCGGTGCAGTTCTCCAGTGCAGGGGGCGTGACCGTCCCGTTTTTCTTGCGTTCAAACCATTGTAGGGACGGCTCTTGACCTATCCGTTCCAGATTGGTTTAAACCATTCAGAGTAATCTTCGACTATACGAGGGGCCAACCGGCCGCGTCAATTCGCCTGAGGACAATGAAAAAACCACATGCTTGATTGACCGTCGTAGTTAGAACGGTTTCAGGAACTGCAGTGCAGGGAAATTAAGGCTTCTTCGACTTCAACTCTTCTTTGACCATGGCTTCCACCACAGGCTTCAGGATCTCTCGCGTAACTGCTTGCACGACCTCCGGGCTCATCTTAGCTAGCACTTTGGCCACCAGGTCATCCATGCTCGGCTCTGGCGCCGGCGCGGCGACTTCCATCTCTTCCTGTCGTGCATAGAAATCCGTTTCCCCGGAACTTGGTTCAGTAACCACCTTTGTGGCGTCTTCGGCAACCTGCGCCGCTTCTTCGCGAATAGCCTCAACCGCGGCAGCCGGCAATGTTGCTTGTTCGGTCGCTGCTTTTGCCGTTTCCTTACTCTCCCCCGAGACCTTCTCTGTCCCATTGGTTGCCGCAGGAGTGCTGGGCATCGGCACGGCTGAGTCCCATGCAGAAGCCAGCTTGTTTGCTTTCTGAATCTCCGAATCCCATGGGCTGGACGCGGCGGAATACCACGAACTGCTCGCAGGTTTCTGTTCCGGTTGCTGTTGTTTTACTTCCGGAATGTCTTTCACCGTCGTCGGGGGCGTTATCTTTTCTTGCGTCGAAGGATGCCTTGGTTCTTCCACAGCCGTCACCGTCTCCCTGACACTTGCTTGCTGGGAGTTTGCGTCGACTGGCGGCGCCCACTTATCCGCAGAAAATGGGGCAAAGGGTATCGGCTGCGCTACTTCTGGAACCCGGGTAACGGGTTTCCTGGGTTCCTCAACCACCTTGTTCACTTCGGGGGTAGTCTTCGCCGTCTCCACAACGCTTGGGTTCTCTTGTTCCGATTCCCACGCTTCGTATTCGGACTTTCTCGACTTGATCTGCTCGAACCCACCGGCGCGCCAGTCTGTCGCCGCCGTCGGTGACTCGCCATCAGCAAATGTTTCCACGCCATCAGGCCGCCATGCCGCGGCGGGCTTTTCTTCTTCCTCTCCCTCTTCCGACTCTTCATCATCCTTATCGCGCCAATCCCGTTCCAGCGCCAACTCGGAGTTCACCGGCGGCAGAAATGCTGGATCTTCTTCTTCCACGACCGGTGTTTCCAGCAGACTCCCGAAGGCCACTGGTTGAGAACCGCTATCAATCCTTACCGGTTCCGGCCGCATCGGCACTTCATCAACAAAACTTTGACCATCCACAGCAGCGATGGGCGCCTCCACGTGCGGCGCCTGCGCGGGGATGCTGGCCAAATTCGGAATTGCTCCAACGTGCGGCCTTGGGAACTCCGTAGGCTTCACCGCTACATGCTCTGGAGATTTCGCAGGAGCTGCGCCAAGAGCTACACCAGCGCGCGTCAGCGCCGATTTCACCATGGAAATCAAAGGATCCGGTGGAACAAAAGGCTTTTTCAACACGCCATCAGCGCCAACCCGCTGTGCTTCCTGCTCATCCAGCGGATCAAATGCTCCCACCAGCAAGATCACCGGAATATGCGCCAGCGCGGAATCCAGTTTTACGTACTGGCAAACTTCATACCCGTTTCGCACCGGCATGAAGACGTCGGCGAGTACCAGATCAGGTCTAAGTTCGGAGATTTTGCGCACGGCCGCTTCGCCATTGCCGACCGCAACGACGTCAATACCCTGATCTTTCAGGGCGAGCGTCACCATCTTCTGGATGTTGCTGTTGTCGTCCGCAACCAGAATCTTCGCCACTAAACGTCCTCCGACGATATTCCACCGCGCGTGCCACCACGACCTCATGGCCGCACAAAACGACCCGCTCTAATGTATTGGAGCATCCCAACAGGTAGGCGTCAATGTCAACAGGTTAGCCGTGTGTCGGAAGTGAATATGGCGGTTTGGGCCCTTTTTCCCGCCCTTGAGCCTCAAAAGAAAGGGGGTCGCCGTCGCTTGCAACCCCTTGGTATTTCTTGCAAATTCTTGCCTTATAGTCTTCTCACCAGGGCACGATCTTCCGCAGTCCCTTCTTTTTCTTGCTCGTTGATTCTTTCTTGCCATCCGCGTTCGCGCCGTTCTGGGCAGCATCTTGCCCAGCTGCTTCGGTCTTGGCCCCGCCGGCGGGTTGGGCTGCCGCATCCGTAGTTCCATCCGGTTTCGGTGCAGAATCGCTGGTCCCTGTCACCTCTGTCTTCGGGTCCGCTGCAGTCGCGGTCGTCTTAGGATCCCCCGTCGGCGGCGCGTTTGGATCCGCCTCTGTTCCTGTACTTGGAGTGCTACTATCCGTCGAAGGAGCCACATTTTCCGCTCCATTCGTTGATCCGGTGCTCCCTCCCGGCGTCACTGTTGCTACGATTCCCGTGCCCGCTCCTCCACCAATTCGCGTCTGGTTTCCGCCAGTAAGAATATCAGTGCCCGATTCGCTTTCCGCCTCCGGGGTCAAATTAGGTTTTCCAACTTGAGACGCAACCTGTAGCTCCTGCCCCGGCCCGGACTTGAAAAATCCCATCGGTTTCTTTGCCAGACTGGTACGCGGCCGCGGCGCATTCTGCTCCGCTGTCATCCAGGCCACTGCCGATGGGTCCGGCTGTGGCACGGGCGCACCCATCGCCTTCAAACGGCTCTTCGCGTCCGGAACAAACGATGAAAGCGGATAGTTGCGGACGATGCGCCCATAGTAATTTGACGCAAACTCTTTTTTCTCCGTGCCCTCCCAGATGTTTCCAAGCATCCAGAGCGTGCGGTCCGCTTTGCTGTACAACGGGTATCGAGTGACCACGGTTCTCAGCCGCGATTCCGCCGCCTTCTTGTCGCCTTTGACGTAATAATAGTAGCCAATCCGGTAGTCGCCCTCCGCCAAGACTTCCTGCACTTCGCGAAGATGCTGTTCCGCCTTTGCGGACAACGGATCATTCGGATACTTGGTCAAAAAGGTCTGGAACTCCTCTTCCGCGGCGCGCGCTTGCGTTCGATCGCGGTCAGGCTTCTCCATCTCCTTGTAATGTGTCATCGCGACTTGCAACTGCGCGTAAGCAGCTTCCGGGAGAAAAGGGAAGAATACGATGAAATCTTTATATCCCTGGACCGCTTGCGTCAGATTCGCCGTTCCGCCCTCTTTGTAGAAAGAGTCGGCGATCGCCAGTTTCGCTTTTGCCAGGTACTCGCTGTCCGGATACGTGTTGATCAGAGTCTGCATGTTCAGCCGGCCGACCTCGTGCCGGCCGTGTTTAATATCCTCAATCGCCTTGTTGTAGAGGATCTTGTCCGGCTCGGCGTTATTGTCCGCGCTCGTGGACTTGTTTACTTTCTTTTTCTTGTGGAAGATCTGAGCATCACACCGGGAAGCGCTCAGCAGAAAGAGTCCGGTCAATCCAAGCAGCACCAACCTTTTTGCAGTTGCAGTTACCAACATAGAGCGCAAACTCCACCACCTCTCTCGAATCTGGAAATCCCGGCCGCCGCCGCAGCCTCACACGCTTTCCGCACACCGCAGTTGGAACAGCCAAGTATACCCTGAACGAATGGCCAGGCCGAACAAGAACTTTTTCGGCCAAGTCCCGCCCGGGCTTCCCCAGGGTTATCTGATGCCTCCGTGTGTCCAGACAGGTTGCCTCGTCCCTCACCCCTGTCGCGAAAAATTTCAACATACTGTAACAATTGCTTGCGGCTTCTCTAACTACAATGCCATCATGCGGTTGCCACTGCCTGCAAACTGGAAGCCAGCGCCTCTCGCCTAAAATGGACAAACGCAAATTTCTTTTTGTTTCGCTTTCTGGTCTTATCGGCGACATCGCCTGGCAAGTCCTTAAGGAAGGCCATGACGTCCGCTATTACATCCAAGACGAAAAAGAGAGCGATATCGCCGACGGCTTCGTTCCCAAGTCTAAAGATTGGGAAAAAGATGCCAAGTGGTCCGACATCGTCGTTTTTGACGATACTCTTGGCCAAGGCGAGAAAGCTCATGCGCTGCGTTCCGGCGGCAAGCCGGTCATCGGCGGCACTACCTACTCCGATCGTCTCGAAGATGATCGCTCCTTCGGCCAGGAAGAGCTCAAAGCCGCAGGCGTCAGCATCATTCCTTACGAAGACTTCGATTCGTTTGATCCCGCCATCGAGTTCGTCAGGAGAAATCCCGACCGCTACGTCATCAAACCCAGCGGCGAAGCGCAAAACGTCAAACGCCGCCTCTTCGTGGGAGAAGAAGAAGACGGCGAAGACGTTATCCGCATGCTTGAGGCTTACAAAAAGGCCTTCTCGGACGAGATCAAAGTCTTCCAGCTCCAGCGCCGCATCAACGGCGTCGAAGTTGCCGTGGGCGCTTTCTTTAATGGAAAGAAATTCGTCACCCCGGTGAACATCAATTTCGAACACAAAAAGCTCTTTCCCGGAGAAGTCGGGCCGCCCACCGGCGAAATGGGCACCGCTATGTTTTGGAGCGAACCCAACCTCCTGTTCAATCGCACTTTATTGAAAATGGAGTCCAAACTCGCCGAGGAAGGCTACGTCGGCTATATTGATCTGAATTGCATCGTCAACAACAACGGCATCTACCCTCTCGAATTCACCTCGCGCTTCGGGTATCCCACCATCTGCATCCAGCAGGAAGGCATGCTCACTCCAGTCAGCGATTTTTTTTGGGAGCTGGCCACCGGCGTTGAACCTAAATGGCGCACGCGCAGCGGATTTCAGATCGGCATCCGCGTCGTTGTCCCGCCGTTCCCTTTCGACGACGAAGCGACGTTCGAATCCTTTTCAAAAAACAACGCCATTGTTTTCAAAAAGCCCAACATGGATGGCATCCACATCGAGGACGTCAAACAGGTCAATGGCCAGTGGCTCATCGCCGGAACCTCCGGCGTGGTTCTCGTCGTGGTCGGCACCGGCCAAACCATGAAGCAGGCCCAGGCTCAGGTCTACTCCCGCACTAAGAACATCCTCATCCCCAACATGTACTACCGCACCGACATCGGAGACCGCTGGGCGGAGGACTCGGATAAGCTTCATAACTGGGGCTATCTCCGCTAATGATGACGCTCGCTCTTCCTTGCTCTCCGATCCTTCCAGCACTCTTTGTGGACCGTCTGACTGTTCATGCAAAGCGCTTTGACTGCTGTCCACAGAAAAAATTTGCGGAATATTTCTCACTCTTTGCCAGTCTAGACAAGAAGGGGGCGGGGCGCACGCCGATCCGCGGAATCTTGACTTTTATGGGAGGGTCCTTATGAAACGTGCTCTCGCACTTGGGCTTATTCTGACGGCCGTTATTGCCGCATCTCCACTGGCGCGTCAGGCACAGAAATCGTACGTGGCCAAAATGACCCTAAAGGTCGGCGACCCTGCTCCCGATTTCACTCTCCTAAGCGATGAATGGAAGACCGTGAAGCTCAGCGAGTTCCGCGGCAAGAAAAACGTCTTCCTCGCAGTCTACGTCCTGGCCTTCACTGGCGGTTGAACCAAGCAACTTCAGGCGGTCCAGGCTGGAATCGCTTCCGGTAAAATCGACACTTCCGACACGGAGGTCTTCGGCATCAGCATGGACAGTCCCGCCGCCAACGGCGCTTTCGCAAAACAGATCGGCGTCAAGTTTCCGCTCCTCAGCGATATGAACGGGAAAATGCTCAAGGCCTACGGGATCCTAAAAGGCTACAACGTCGAAAACGAGACCTATGATTGGGCCCTTCGTGCTAACATCATTATCGACAAGCAGGGCATCATCCAATTTATCGACGAAGGCGACAGCGCCGTCGACCCAAACACCGCTCTGAGCCTCTGCACTACCCTGCACAAAAAAGCATCCGCAGAATAACTTCCCGCTTGTGTGTAGGGGCGACCTCCGAGGCCGCCCGCTTTGCGCCGCATTCCCCGCGTACGGTCGGCGTTCCTCTCGTTCTAACTACTGCGTCCAACATTGTCGACTCCGCATCCAAGAGGTTACACTTTGGCCCCTGGGAGGCCTAATGTCCATCCGCCCCGTCAAGCGTCTCATCAAATCCAAGCCCACACTCGAGGGTGCGGGCGTGCATCTCCGCCGCGCATTTGGCTTCGGCAACACCTCAGACTTCGACCCGTTCCTCCTTCTCGACGATTTCCGCAACGACGTTCCCGAAGACTATCTCGCCGGCTTCCCGTGGCACCCTCATCGCGGCATCGAAACCATCACCTACGTTCTTGCCGGAACCGTCGAGCACGGTGACAGCATGGGCAACCGTGGCGCGATCGCCTCCGGCGACGTTCAGTGGATGACCGCCGGCAGCGGTATAATCCACCAGGAAATGCCCAAGGGCGATCACGCCGGCCGCATGCACGGCTTCCAGTTGTGGGCTAACCTCCCTTCTTCCCTCAAGATGACCGCCCCGCGCTATCAGGAAATCAAAGCCGCCGAGATCCCGGAGATCACCGACGACGACGGCACACACGTTCGCCTGGTCACTGGAAAGTTTTGGGGAAAAACCGGCCCGGTCGAAGGCATCGCCGCCGATCCCACTTATATTGACGTCTCGGTAGCCCCCGGCCGCAGGAAAGCCCTTCCCGTCGCCACCACTCGCCACGCCTTCGCGTACGTTTTCGCCGGTTCAGGCAAATTCTGCAACGCCTCCGAACCCCTCGCCGTCCCCACCGAACCTGTCGGCTGGCTGGACACCACGCCTCCCGTGGCCGCAGATAACCGCTCCCTCGTCCTGTTCGACCGCGGCGATGAAGTCGTTATCCAAGCTGGCGACGACGGCATCCGCTTCCTCCTTGTATCCGGAAAGCCACTCGAGGAGCCCGTTGCCTGGTACGGCCCCATCGTCATGAACACCCAGGAGCAGCTTCAGCAAGCTTTCAAAGACCTCGACCGCGGCACCTTCCTCAAATCACAATCGACCAAGTAACCGCCGGTTCTTGCACGGGCACGATACATCGTGCCCGCTCTTGCTATCACCCTTTCGCACCACGCATCGTCCTTTCCTCTTTACACCGGCCCTTCCCTGTACTATCTTCGCGTCTCCTCTCCTCTAGCTCGTCCGCCGGCACCCAGCTCCGCGGCTTTGGAGTTCGCAACGTGGAGGTGTCCAATGTGGCGTAAATCAGACGAAAGCAAACTCAAGTCATCTCCTGGCGCTTCGACTTCTCCTGATCCCTCAGCACAGCATCCAGGTACCGCTGCGCCATCGGACACTTCGAGCGCGCTAGACAGCGTGAGTCAGGGTATCAACATCAAGGGGGAACTTTCCGGGCAGGGCGATTTCTTCCTGGATGGCGTGTTCGAGGGGAAAATTCACATTCCTCACGGCACCTTCACGGTCGGCCCCAACGCTCGCGTCACCGCGGAAATCGAAGCCCGCGAAATTGTCGTTCGCGGCGAAGTGATTGGCACGCTCAAAGCCCACGAGCGCATCCGGATTTGGAGCACCGCCAAAGTCACTGGCGATATGGACACGCGCGGCATCATGATAGAAGACGGCGCCATTTTGCATAGCAATGTCGGCGTCCCTAAAGCGGTCGCTCCTCAAGCCGCAGCGCGTAAGGTTGCCGCCTCTCAAGCCCAAGCCTCAGCGGGCGCAGCCCCGTTGAGTGAAGCTGTCGTTCCTCAAGAGGCAACGCGTAAGTCTGCGTCACCCGAAGCCCCAGTACTTAAAGCTGGCGCGCATGAACCCGCGTCGCTTGAAGTCGCATCACCCAAGATCGCGTCGCCTGATGCCGTCTCGCTTGAAAAAGGTCAGCCGGCTCAGCCTTCTAGCCCTCAGCCTCCCTCGCGTGCCAAAGGCGCCGCCGTGGGCGCCGAACCGCCACCCACTCCACCAAAGTCCTGACACGCAACACCCTCAAGGTTCGCCACGCGCCCTTGTACGGGCACGCTATGTCGTGCCCTTTTTCTGATTGTCCCCTTGCCGCGTCCTGAAAAAGCAAATTAAAGGGGATTAGCTCATCGTTCAGTAAATTAGATCAGTTTATTTTTGAAGAAATTCCGCAAGGTAAGGAAACTGCTACGCTTGAGCCACTCGCCTTTCAATGTTGGGGTTTGACCAAGTAATTCTTGAGGTGCGCTAGAGCTTGCTCGACGGTTGTTTCGACGGTTTGGCTGCTCCTCTTGATCTTGCCCATCAACATGGCGCCTTGTATCGCCGCAATACAAAAATCTGCCATAACTAATGGAATGGTCCGCCGCTTCAGCTAGCAAGCAGCCTGTGTATGAGAGGCTTGCCGAGGAGGCGTCCCATGGAACTACACACCATCGGCATTGATCTTGGTAAGACAGTTTTTCATCTGGTCGGGCTTAACCTGCGCGGCGAGGTCGTAGTGCGCAAAAAGTTCTCGCGCACACAGTTGTTGCGCTTCACCGCCAACGTAAACGTCGGATTGATTGGCATGGAAGCCTGCGGAGGTGCGCATTTTCTTGGTCGGGCACTGCGGGAACAGAGACACGAGGTACGACTCATACCGGCGCAGTATGTGAAGCCGTACGTGAAAACGAACAAGTCCGATTACATCGATGCCGAGGCGATCGCTGAGGCTGTTGCACGGCCGACGATGCGTTTCGTGCCGATCAAGACCGATGACCAGCTGGATCTGCAGTCCCTGCATCGCGTGCGCGAGCGCTGGGTGATGCGTCGCACGGCAGTCATCAACCAGATTCGCAGCTTGCTACTCGAACGTGGCATTACTCTCCGGAAGGGACGGCGCTATGTGGATGCCGCTTTACCACTGATCCTGGAAGACGCCGACGCGAAACTGTCTGGTGCAGCGCGCATGCTGTTGGCCCAACTGAAGCTGGAACTTGATCAGTTGGCTGCGCGCATTGACGAGGCCGATGCGGTGATCGGAAAGACCGCTCATGAGAACGAAGCCTGCCGACGGCTGGTGGCCATCCCTGGCATCGGACCCGTCACGGCCACCGCACTCATCGCGACGATCGGCAACGGAGGGGCGTTTCATAAGGGTCGGGAGTTCGCGGCGTGGTTGGGGATCGTTCCGCGCGAACACTCCACCGGCGGCCAGCAGCAGCTGCTCGGTATCAGCAAACGTGGTAACTCCTACTTGCGAAGACTGTTCGTGCAAGGCGCACGTGCGGTCATGCAACAGCGCTTAAAGCAGTCATTCGGTCTGAGTGCGTGGCTGGCACAGCTCGCTGCGCGTACGCACCGCAACGTCGCCGCTGTGGCGTTAGCGAATAAGCTTGCCCGCATAGCCTGGGCCGTGCTCGCCAAGAATGAACAATATCGGCCCCAAGTGTTGGCCGACGTGGCTGCAGCCTAGCGACGACTGCGAGATCATGAATTCCTGCCAGGTCTGCTGGCGAATAAGGAGATGGCACAACGGTCGAACCCGGCACTCTCCAAACCCGGAACCCGGAAAAGTCTCTCAAGACTGCCTAACTAATGGGGAAGAGAGTGCAGCGCATTCCATCCTGGCCAGGGGTGATTCACTCCAACAAAGGCCGTATACATTTGCGCAGACCAACCTTGTGACATCCTCACTTTTTCGCTTGCGGCGACGCGGCGGACCATACATTCCGG
>DASSXG010000123.1:0-62004 GCA_035704085.1 Candidatus Acidiferrum sp.
CTGATTGTGGCCACTTCCCAGCGCGGTGCTGGAATGGGGAACGCATGAACGCGCGGCTGCGCTGGCGTAAGTTTGTGAGCGGTTTCATGCTTGCCATGACCGGTGTGTGCGCCTTGGTTTCTGTTTCCGTGCTCTTCTTGATCCTCGGCTACCTTGTCTATCACGGCGGAACATCGATTAGTTGGAACTTCTTTACCAAGTTGCCGGCGCCCGTCGGCGAAACCGGCGGCGGCATGGCCAACGCCATCCTCGGCAGCGGAAAGCTCCTCCTGCTTGCTACGCTCTTCGGCGTTCCCATCGGATTCTTTGGTGCCATTTATCTCGCGGAATTCAGCGGCGGCACAACCGCTTTCGTCGTGCGTTATGCCGCGGACTTGCTCAACGGCGTGCCTTCCATCGTCATCGGCATTTTTGCCTATAGTGTTGCCGTCCTGCCCTTCAAGCGCTTTTCCACTCTTGCCGGCGGATTCGCTCTCGGCCTGATGATGATTCCCATCACCTTGCGCAGCACCGAGGAATTTCTCCGTGCCGTCCCAAACGCTTTGCGCGAAGCCGCCATGGCCCTCGGCGCCAGCAAGTCGAAAACCATCGCCACCGTCATTGTCCCTGCTGCTTATCGTGGCATTCTGACCGCTATTCTGTTGGCTTTTGCCCGTGTCGCTGGTGAAACCGCCCCTCTCCTTTTCACCGCCTTCGGCAATCGCTTTTGGAGCGCTGGCTGGACTCAGCCCACCGCTGCGCTTCCCGAGATGATTTACAGATACGCTATCGCTCCGTATGATGATTGGCATCGTCAGGCTTGGGCCGCAGGACTGGTCTTGCTCGGCTTGATTTTGGTTATTAACATCGTTGCTCGGGCGATTCTTTCCCGGGGCATTGCGGTTCCAAGGACCTAACCTATGCACGCTACTGTGAGGCCAGCTTTGTCCGTGAATCTACCTCCCATCGTCACTAGCGCCGCAGCCAGAGACACCTCGTCAGCGCTCACCATGCGCATGACCATCTCCAAGGTTAATTTCTGGTACGGCAGCAAGCAGGTCCTCTTCGACGTCAACATGGGCATCGCCACCAACAAAGTCACCTCTCTTATTGGCCCCTCCGGTTGCGGCAAGTCCACCCTGCTCCGCACCCTCAACCGCATGCACGAAACCGTCCGCAGCGCACGCCTCGAGGGCGAAATCCTTCTCGACGGCCAGAATATCCTCGCGCAAGACGTCACTTTCTATCGTCGCCGCGTCGGCATGGTTTTTCAGCGCCCCAATCCTTTTCCCAAGTCTATTTTCGACAACGTTGCTTACGGCTTGCGCATCAATGGCTCGAAAGCTCCCATCTCTGAAGCCGTCGAAAAGAGTCTGCGCCATGCCGCCCTATGGGACGAAGTCAAAGACCATCTCCACAAGTCTGCCTATGAACTTTCCGGTGGCCAGCAGCAGCGCTTGTGCATCGCACGCGCTCTCGCCGTCGAGCCCGAAGTCCTGCTTCTCGATGAGCCTTGCTCCGCGCTCGATCCCATCAGTACAGCGAAAATCGAAGAGCTTCTCGTACAGTTGAAAGATCTCTGCACCATCGTGACCGTTACCCACAACATGCAGCAGGCCGCGCGCATCAGCGACTTCACCGCTTTCCTGCTCACCGGTCAGCTCATTGAGTTCAGCCCCACGCCGCAGCTTTTCACCACGCCGGGTGATCCGCGCACGGAGGCTTACATCACCGGCCGCTTCGGCTGAGGTATTGTTTTGGAAGCATTGTTTTTTTGATTGTCATTCCGAGCGCAGCGCGCCTTTTGCGCCCCGAATGATTCTACGGGGCGAGGAATCTGCTTTTGGGGTTTTGAGGATTTACGGGAAGGGTTCATGGAACGCCACTTCGAAAAAGACCTGAACGAAATGAAAGAGCGCCTGCTCTGGATGGGCAGTCTTGCCGAACGCGCCGTCCATCAGTCCGTTCACGCCGTTCTGGAATCCGATGAACAGCTCGCCAAGCGTGTCCTCGAGGAGGAAGACGCCATCAACGAGCTACAGATGGAAGTCGACGATCGTGTCGTGCAGCTTCTCGCTCTTCATCAGCTCATGGCCACGGATCTCCGCTTTGTGCTGGCCGTCTCGCGCATCAACAACGATCTCGAGCGCATCGGCGACCAGGCCGTCAACATCGCCCAGGGCGCCCTGCGCATCCTTCGCCACCCCCGCGTCAAGCCCTACGTCGATCTCCCGCGCATGAGCGAGCTTACCGAAGAAATGGTTCGCAACGCCCTCAACGCCGTCGTTCGTCGTGACGTGGAACTCGCGCAGAGCGTGCTGGCCACCGACGACCAGGTGGACCACTACCGCGACCAGATTTTCCGCGAATTGCTTACCTACATGATGGGCGATTCCAGCGTGGTCTTTCCCGCGTTCGAATTGATTCTCGTCGCCAAAAACCTCGAGCGTATCGGCGATCACGCCACCAACATCGCCGAGGACGTCATCTACCTCGTCCAGGGCCAGGACATCCGCCACCCCACCGTCGACCGGCGGTAGCCCTGTTCGATTTTTACCGGGCCCACCGCATCGCGTTTCTCATGTACCCGCCGCTTCGGGTGGGGACGATCTTCCGTCCCACTCTCGGCTCATTTGCCCTTCAGAAAATCCACCAGGCGGTTAGCCATGCCCTTCTGAGTCTTGTCCGCGCCGCCGCCGAATGCGCCCCAGTTCGTTTCGCCGAAGGTTTGGAAGTTGTAAAGTTGCTTTCCCGTTTTCTTGTCCACTAGAAAGCAGTTGGCACGCAACTCGGCCCGGCCCGTTCCGCCGCCGAGCATGTAGCGCTTGGCCCGGCTCCCTTTGTTAAACGTAATGAATTCGCCGAAGAGAATCAGCGTCTTGTCATCGTCGTCCTTGTTTGTGCCCGTAAAGACCACCTTATTGTCGTCATCCGGGTCCTTCTTGGGGAAACTGAGATCGTTGTTCATGCCTGCACCGAACAGTTTCGATTCGTTAATCTTTTCGACGATCATTGTATGCGTATCCGCAATCGTCTTCTCGTCCAGTGTATCTCCCACTTTGTTTCGGAATGGCGCAACCTCAATCTTGCCGTAAGGGATTAGCTTTTCCCGCTTACTCTGGTCGGCGTAAGCCGCCAGCGCCATGAGGAAAATAAAAAGGAACATCCAGTGCTTTTGTACTTTCATCATATCTCCTTGTCCCAACCACGACTCTTTGGCGTTGGCTGGGAACGTGAAACCACCGGCCTTAGCAACAGGGCAGGTGAACCTGGACGAATTCGGGCCTCTTACCTATCCGGTGGGTGCAATTGATTAGGCGAGTCTAAGCCCGCCTGCCGGCGCCGAGCAAGCGATATGGAGCGACATTCCTCCACCCGTTGGGGGTGTCGCTCTTTGTCATATGGGGGTTGGTCTAGTGGAGAGGCCGCCGCGGCCTAGGAACGCTTGGATTGGCTTACCCAAACAATCATGAATAACGTGAATAGACTGGCTACGGACAAGGCGCCACCCGAGGTGCGGTCCGGGGTTCGAAGGAAATGCGCCTCAATGCGCGATTCGCCAGCCGGAATTGGGATAATCATCTGACTTGAAGTTTCTGCGCGCTGCGGGGTGACGACTCTGCCGTTCGTTGTAACGCGCCACGCCTGATAGTAAAGCAAACGCAGCGCCGCTCGTGAGGCCTGGCTTGTCGTCACTCGCAACTCTCTCTCTTGGGCGGTCCATCGTTCAATGCGAATCTCTGCCTTCGGAGCGGCCCCACCGGATTCTTCTGCCGGGAGGATCTGCACCCGCGGCGCTTTCTCCGGCAAGTTGGTATGGTCGTCCCCCACAGGATCGTATTCGTCCGTGCCCTCGAAGCCCTGGTCGTTTGCGATCGCTTCCTGCAACACAGGAAGATCTTCGGAATCCCACCATGCCCTGTGAATCAAGAAAGTTGCTGTCCCGACGATCACTGCCAATACCGCGATGCTACCCGCCCATCGTGCTCTGCCCGGCCGCGGTAGCGCCGCGGCCATGAAATAGGCGTAAGGCACGGCCAAAATCGCCATCCAGCGCCATGGAAACTGCACGAAGCGCAACTTTGGAAGGTACTCCCAAAAAATCGAGCTCACGCGCACCATCAATATTGCCGCCACAACGGAGAGCACCAGGAGCGCGCGCCAGAGTTTTGTCGTTCCACCCTTGGCTTGTTCTTGAGTCGTCGCCCGTCGCCGGGCGCCCAACGCCGCGATCGTCGTCATAACCATCAACAGGACGGCCACGTTCGACGCGATCCAATTGAAGGCATTGTGTTCGGGATCGTTGATTTGTGTATAGAGAAAGTTCTGCGATGGAAGCAATCCCGACGAAAGCGCTTGTGCGATGTTCACCCAGCGCTGTTCATAGGCGGCAGGAACGAGATAAGAGCCTGCTAATCCGAATCCCAGCGCTAAGCCACCTGCGCCGCGCCACAATGGCCGAAAAGATTTTTCCTCGAACGCGGCCCACGCAAAAACCAGCGCCACGCTGTAGCTCGCAAGGACTCCCGCGGGCGCGTTTGAGAGCCAGACCGCCGCAAATACCACCGCGAAGAACGGCGTCACTTTCGCCATCGAACGCCCGTGATCCTCGACCAGCCCGCACAATTGCAGCACCGCTAGCGCAACCAGCGGCATCAACGCGCAAGCCAGCAGCTCCGCAAAATCGCTCCGCATGTAGATTATTAGCAGTGCGTACGGATTTGCCGCATAACCTGCCGCTCCGAAGAGCGCCGCATCCGCCAGTAGAAATCGCCGCGCCAAGGCGAACGCGCAAATTCCCGCCAGCGTCTGCACCAGAACGATGAAGACTGCCGGCACCGCATTCCACGGCACCAGAAAGCTCAGCGCCGCCCCAAGCATCCATGATAGCGGTGGATAAAAAACGAACCGCGGCTCGCCAAACCCGTGATTTGCCCATTCCGTCCACCGCGGGTACACGATTCCTTCTCGCCACTGTCCCGCGACATCCATCCACGAGGAGGCATGAAACGAGATGTCATGCCCGGATGCAGTTCCCAGCCAGAAAAATGGCGCAATCACTAACAGCGCCGTCACGAAGGAAATGCCGATCGCCGACAGCCACTCGCGGAGGTCTTGAGAAGTCTTTAACCGGCTGGGGGATTCGACGAGAGATGTCATGCGGTGTTCATGCCATTGTAATCGCAAAAAAGTGCCGCTGCGCTCCATCCATTTGCGTGCGGCCATGCCGCAGTTGAGCGATAATACACGCGCCCATGGCCACTGCAAACACCGCACCGGCGCCGATCATCGAGGCCCGCAAACTGGAGAAATCCTATCCGCAGCCCGACGGCAGCCGCATCCAGATCATCGCCGCGACGGATCTTGCCATCTATCCCGGACAGATCATTGCGCTCCTCGGCGCCTCCGGCTGCGGCAAGTCCACACTACTGCGCATGCTGACGGGACTTTCTCCAGCGACCGCAGGGGCTGTCTATTGGCACGGCCAGCCCGTCCAGGGCAAATCTCCCAACGTCTCCATCGTTTTTCAAAGCTTCGCGCTTTTTCCCTGGCTGACCGTTCTCGAAAATGTGGAAGCTCCGCTCGAAGCCCGCGGCATGCCACCTATCGAACGCCACAAGCGGGCGCTACGCATTATTGACGCCGTCGGCCTCGACGGGTTTGAAACCGCCTACCCGAAGGAACTCTCCGGCGGCATGAAGCAGCGCGTCGGTGTCGCCCGTGCTCTCGTGGTCGAACCTGAAGTTCTATTCATGGACGAGCCTTTCTCGGCGCTCGATGTCCTGACCGCGGAAACCCTTCGAGGCGAGCTCCTCGAGCTTTGGCTCGATCATAAAATCCCCACCCGCGCCATTTTTATCGTCACCCACAACATCGAAGAAGCAGTCGTCCTGGCCGACCGCATCATTGTCCTCGGGCGCAATCCCGCGCACATCCATGCCGACCTTGCCGTGGAGATACCCCATCCTCGCGACCGCAAAGCTCCCCGGTTCCTGGCACTCGTGGATTCCATCTATCGTGTCCTCACCCGCCCGGATCACAAGGACGAGCCTGCTCCGCCCCGCACCTACGCTTCCGGAGCGGTGATCTCGTCGAAGACCGTGATGCTGCCGCATACGCGCCCGGGCGGATTGGCCGGCCTCCTGGAAATTCTCGCCGACCAGGGTGGCCGGGTGGATCTCCATCGCCTCGCCGGTGAACTGAGTCTGGAAGTGGACGCGCTTCTCCCTACCGTGGACACCGCCGTTTTACTCGGTCTGCTTCGCGTCGAAGAAGGCGACGCCGTCATCACAGCAGAAGGCGAGTCCTTCGCTCAGGCGGACATTCAAGCGCGTAAAGCCATTTTCCGCAAAGCCGCTCTTGCCAATGTGCCCTTGCTTCGCCAGATGGAGCAGGCTCTGAAAGCCAAGGCCAACCGCACCCTCAACGAGGAATTTTTTCGCGACCTGCTCGACGAACATTTTGGCGAAGAGGAGTCCCGTCGCCAGCTTGAAACCGCCATCCAGTGGGGCCGCTACGCTGAAATTTTCGAGTACGACGCGGCCACCGGCAAACTGACCCTCACGGAGGCCTGACCTGCTCGCGCCCGCGCCCGTTGCTGCCGTCCAGAAAGCCACGCCCGTGCCTCCCACCGCGATGCGCCCCGCGGGCTCGCGCTGGGCTTGGGCATTTCTCATCGACATCGCCGTTTTTCTCTTCGTATTCGCCGCCATTTTTGGCATCTACGCCATTGGCCGGTCCTGGCTCGGCCCCATCCATCCTGAGGCGCAGATTTCGCAAGATCCTCGTGTGCTTCCCCTGTACGCTTTTTACTCGCTGGTGCGCATAAGTGTCGCCTACGGGCTTAGCCTTGCGTTCGCCCTTGCTTACGGCTACGTCGCCGCCAGCTCTCGCCGCGCCGAAGTTATCTTGGTTCCGTTGCTTGACATTCTGCAGTCCATCCCCGTCCTCAGCTTCCTTCCCGGCGTCATGCTCGCCATGGTAGCTCTCTTTCCACGCAGCGAACTTGGGCCTGAACTCGGCTGCATCCTGCTCATCTTCACCGGCCAGGTCTGGAACATCGCTTTCAGTTTTTACTCGTCTCTGAAGACCGTGCCGCGCGAGCTTCACGAAGCCGCCGTCATCTACCGTTTTAGCAGATGGCAGCGTTTTGCGGAGCTTGACCTGCCGTTCTCCACCATTGGGCTCGTCTGGAACTCCATGATGTCCGTCGCAGGCGGCTGGTTTTTTCTGATGGCCTGCGAAATGTTTGTTCTCGGCAAGCGCGATTTCCGTCTCCCCGGCCTGGGCTCCTTCCTTCAGACAGCCGCCAGTCATGGCAACACGCGCGCCATTCTCTGGGGCGTCGGCGCGATGATCGGCGTCATCGTGCTCCTTGACCAACTTGTCTGGCGTCCCATCATCGTTTGGGCGGACAAATTCAAATTTGAACAGGTGGAGAGCGCCGGTACTGCGCAGACCACTCTTCTCAGTCTCATCGGCCGCGCTTCCACCGTCCTGCGCCTCTACAGGCTCCTCATTCGGCCGATCTTCGACTGGCTCATTTCAACCTTCACGCTGGGAGCCCGCGGTGCCATGGAAACCTTCGCTGCGCCGAAGCAACACCGTCTTCGCCGCTGGTTCGGTTATCTTTCCGCCTTGGCCATTTTGATTGGTTTGGGATTTGCCGTTTTTCACGCCGCGCGCGAACTATCCAGTCTGCACCGCGAGGACTACCGCGAACTCCTGGAGAATGCGGCCCTCACCTTCTTGCGCGTCAACGTTGCCCTCATTCTTGGCGCGCTCTGGACCATTCCCGTCGGCGTTGCTATCGGCTCCAGTCCGCGCTTAGCCCGCATCGCGCAGCCCCTCGCGCAAATGGCCGCTTCCATTCCGGCCACCGCGCTTTTTCCGATTATCCTGTTGTTTTTACTGCGCCTCCGCGGTGGCCTCGAAATTGCCGCCATGCTGCTTATGCTTCTCGGCACGCAGTGGTACATCCTCTTCAACGTCATCGCTGGCGCCATGGCCATTCCCACCGACCTGAAGGAAGCCGCGTACATCTTTCATTTCAGCTCATGGGATCGCTGGCGCTTTCTCATCTTGCCGGGAATTTTTCCGTATCTCGTCACAGGAATGGTGACTGCTTCGGGCGGCGCCTGGAATGCCAGCATCGTGGCGGAGTATTTTCACTTCCAAGGGAAAATCGTTGAGACTGCCGGCCTCGGCAGCGCCATCAGCAGCGCTAGCGACACCGGCCGCTTCGACGTCTTGCTCGCCTCCACGCTCATCATGGCCACAGTGGTCGTGCTCATCAATCGCCTGCTCTGGCGCCGCCTCTATCGCCTCGCTTCTTCCCGCTTCAAGCTCGAAACCTAGCCTGGATATGGTTCACTCTTTTTCTTTCTTCTCCTTTTCCGCGGGTCCCGGCGGCGGAGCGGGCTTCTCGCCCCAGATGTATTGCGCGAACCATTTTTCGTTTTCTTCCATCACCGCGCGCTGCTGCTTCGGCTTGGTGATGCCGTGACCGAGTCCCTTGTAAACCACCATCTTCACCGGCACACCGCGGTCTTCCAGCGCTTGCCGCAACTCGTAAGCGTTGGGAATCGGCACACGCCGGTCGTTCTCCCCGTGCTGAATCAGCGTCGGCGTCTTGGCCTTCGCGATATAGCTGATCGGTGAAGTCTTCTTGTAAATCTCAGGATCGTCCCACGGCGTCGCGTGCAAATATTGCCGCGTAAATGGCGTGATGTCGGTGTTCGCGTAGTAGGTCATCCAGTCCGAAATCCCTGCTCCCACCGACGCCGCTTTGAATCTGTCGCTCGAAGCCGTGATGAACGCAGAAATGTATCCGCCCTGGCTCCATCCCATCGAGCCGACGCGGTCCCTTTCCACCCAGCCCTTCGCGATCAACGCGTCCACACCGGAAATCACATCCGCATAATCTCCCACGCCCAGGTTCCTCACGTTCAACGCCCGGAATTTTTCTCCGTACCCCGCCGAGCCGCGGTAATTCGGCCGCAGCACCAGCGCTCCCCTGGCCGCGAACCGCTCGACCGGATAATAACGATCCGGGTACACGATAGGCTGGTCCACGCCCGTCGGCCCGCCATGAAGTACCACCAGCAGCGGATATTTTTTCTTCGCATCGAAATCCGCCGGCTTGCAGAGGACACCCTCAATGGTCGTGCCGTCGGCCGACTTCCACGAAATCACTTCGCGGCGCGCCAAAGAAAAGCCCTTGGTTTGCTCTCCCATTGCCGTCAGCTTCTTGCCTTGCCAGGGCGCGACGCTCGTCGCGTACACCTCTGCGTATTCGTTCTCAAGCGCGGCCCGGTAAGCCACCTGCTTGTAATCCTTCGAAAAGGAAAAGGAAAACGCAGCGAGGTGGTCCGGAGCGCTCAACTTCTCGATCGCCTTCGTTCCGGGATTCAAGCGAAATAGATGCGCGTAGGTCTTTTGTTCCGCCGCAAAATAAATCCCATCCGGCCCCCAGTCGATCAGCCCCGGATCTTCGTCAAACGCCTCGGTCAATATCTGCGGAGTTCCACCCTCCGCCCCCACGACAGCGATCTTCATATTCGTGTAGTAGTAATATTTCGACCCCGCCGCCGTTTCGAACGCAATTTTCTTCCCGTCCGGCGACCATTTCGGATTCGTATCTGGTCCTGGCGTGCTTACGATTTTTTTCACAACCTTGTCGTTCACGCTTACAACGTACAGGTCCTCTGTCTCTGAAGAAATCAGTTCCGGATTCTTCTGCGCGCTAAAGGCGATCTTCGTCCCGTCTGGCGACCACGAAAAACTTCCCACGCTGAAAGCATCTCCCTCTGTCAGCCGTTTCGGCTCCGGCAATGCATTCGTCGCACTATCCGGTAAATCGATGGTCCACAGATGCGCCATTTGATAATCCGCATGAACCACAGAATATTCGCCGTATTTTTCCTTGCGGTCCTTGAGTGTCTTCGGCTCGGGATCCGGCGCGCTAAAGGCAATTCGCCGCGAATCCGGCGCCCAATCGAAGCCGCCAATATCGCTTTCTGCTTTCGTCAGTTGCTGCGCTTCTCCGCCATCCGTTGAGATCACATAAAGCTGCTTTTTGCCTTCGGGTGTGTCCTTGATTTGTCCCGGCCGATCGGAGAGAAATGCGATCCATTTCCCGTCCAGTGACCAGGCCGCATTGGTGCTCGATTTTTTCGCCGAAGTCAGCGCGTGCGATTCGCCCGTCGCAACTTCCGCGATCCATAGGTTTCGGTCGAACGCGTTCTCTTCCCAGTTCGTACTTTGCAGCTCGTAAACGACGCGCTTCCCGTCCGGCGATATTTTGGGATTAAACACGCTCTTCCATTCGAGCGACTGGTCGATCGTCGGCGTCTTGCTCTCCGCCGGTCTCGTCGCCTTCGTGGCCTCTTGCGCGGCGGCACAAAGCGTCAGCCATCCGCAGGCGGCCAGTGCAACGGCGATTAGAGACACTTTGTGCATCGTTCTCTCCCTTTTCTTGTTCCAAAGTCAGGTGGTCAGTCTTTGCGGTTCCAGAGGATAAACCCGATGAAAAGGACCACACCCACGATGGCAAATCCCAGATAAACGTGCCATCCATGCAGCTGCGTTGCCGACAATACCGCGCCCAAGGCGGAAAGTATCAGCAAAAGGGCAGCCGTCCCCTTCGTTAGTCGCTTCTGTTCGGCCACTCGGGCTTCAGTTCTCGCCGCCGCGACGCCCACTCTGCGTCCCGCCGGCGCTTCTTCCTGGCCTTAAGTTCTCGCCAACTCGCGGCTCAGGTACACCAACTGTCCTACATGATGATACGCATGCCCCGCGCAACGCGCGAAAATTTGAAATCGATCCTTCGCTTCCGGTTCCCGCTCGGCAGTGTACGACTTTCCCCAATCCTCTGCGGTCTGCTTTCGAATCGTCGCCACCACCATCGCAATCGCCTGGTCAAAGGCCCGCAGCGCCTCATCCTTGTGTGGCGGCTGTTTCTCCGTAAACTCGCGCTCCCGGTCACGGACGTATCCCGTCTCCGCCACGCGCGCCCCGATGTAGTAATTCAAATTCCCCGTCAAGTGCAGCACCAAATGCCCGGCGCTGTTTCCGTAGGGATACGGCTTGCGCCAGAACTGCTCGTTCGAAAGTGGTTCCACCCACTTGTGCAGCTGCGCCGCGATATATTCGTAATACGCCGCCAGCCCTGCGCCCACTGTCTCGTTCAGTCCAGGCATGAATCGGAGCTCCTCCGCAACCCACCCCGGAATCTGCCCTTGTGGACTCCGGCGCTCTCTCGTTTATTCCCGTTCCCGGAACGCCGACAATAGCCCGTCCCGGCAAAATGTCAAGTAAATCCATTTCGACGGGCCCATCCTAAGACGGCTGCCCTCCTATAATTTCGCGCTCGATTGCTGCGTCGCGCTTTGCCATCTTCTCTGTGGAAAACCTTCCTTTATTTTCGCAGTCTTGCGCAGGAACAATCCCCATGCTGATCGCTTATGCGCAGTGCAGGCACTGATTTTATCGTCGTTCACAATGACTCTGTCCGTGCGTTCGCACCTTTTTCCACACCCCACCAAGGGGGGTCCTTCCGTACTATTGACCCTGTTACTCTCTCCCGCCGAGACTGAGTACAGGATGGCTCGCTACTCCGCTTTTCTCGGGCGCCGGGTTGAGGTGCAATATCGTGCCGGCGACATTATTCTGCCCGCTTCCGGTATTTTCGTCGCGGATTCCGGCCGCTCCATCTTCCTCGAGCAAAACTTCGAGCAACGCGGCCAGCACAAGCACTTTCGCTGGGAAATTCCCTATCAATACCTGATTCGAATCGAGGCGAGGCCCGACTCCGGAGCTTCCACGAGTCCGGCTTCTTCTCCGGTAATCCCTAGGCCCGCGCCCGAGCCCTCTCCCGATTCGGATCGTAGCGACAAGCCTCTCAGCGCTGCAGCCGCAGCCAGCGCTTCCGCTGGAGCCGCTTCCGGCCTCCTCCCTCTCTCCCACCGCTCCAAATCGGCCTGAACCGGCTCAAATCCTCACGCTTCCTGCACCCGCCTCTCAATTCGGCTACAATTCTGGTCTCGTTTTAACGAAATCTTTGGCGCGTTCCGCGTCCGTGATTCTTCAGGAGGTCTCACTTGAAGCCTGCCATCGGATTGATTGGTCTCGGTCTCATGGGCAGCCCCATGGGCATGAATCTGTTAAAGGCCGGCTACCCGGTCACCGTTTGGAATCGCACGCCCTCGCGCGCCGAGGAGCTTGTCGCTGCCGGCGCGAAGCTCGCAAAATCTCCGCAGGAAGCTGCCGCCGCTTCCGACTTTCTCCTCACCATGGTCAGCGATCCTCCGGCTCTCGAAGAAGTTTTGTGGGGCTCCGATGGAAAGAATAGCGGAGCTATGCTGGGGCTAAAGCGCGGCAGCATTTATATGGACTCCAGTACCGTTTCACCGGCGCTCGCCCGAAAAATCGCGGCGGCCTGCGCCGAACGCGGTGTACGCTTCCTCGATGCGCCGGTCACCGGTGGCGACTGGGGCGCAAAAAAAGGCGAGCTCGTCTTCATGGTCGGTGGCGATGCCCAGACGGTGAAAGAAGCTGAACCAGTCCTCGGTGTGATGGGCAAGAAATGGTTTCACCTCGGCCCCAACGGCGCCGGCCAGACCATCAAGCTCGCGATGAATTTGATTCTCGCGCTCCAAGTGGACGCGCTCGCCGAAGCCCTCGCGCTCGTAACCCGCGCGGGCATTCAGGGCGAAAAGCTCGTCGAAGTCATGCAATCCAGTATGGCCCGCTCCGGCGTGCTCGACGTAAAAGCACCGAATCTCCTCAAAGGCGAATACGTTCCGAGTTTTCCGCTGCGCCTCATGCACAAAGATCTCGGCCTCGCGCTCGATCTTGCCAATCAGCTCGGCGTCGCCCTTCCCGCCACCGCCGCCGCGCGCGAAACCTACAACTACGTCAAAGGCGCCGCCAAAGAAGACCTTGACTATTCCGCCGTCATGAAATTCTGGAAAAAATAAGCGTTCAGAAGGCGAAAAATCTCAGGAAGCGTGCCACAGAGTGAAGAGAGGTGCCGCTTGAAAATAGGATTCGTGGGCCTTGGCGACATGGGCCAGGCCATTGTTCCGCGTCTGCTCGCCGCCGGCCACAGTGTCACTGGCTGGAATCGCACGGAAGATAAAGCCGTGCCTCTGCTCAAGCTCGGCATGCTCTGGGCGGAATCTCCTCGTGAAGCCGCGCGCGTGTCGGAAATCGTCTTCTCGATTTTGACGGACACCGCGGCAGTAAAGTCCGTCGCACTGGGACAAAACGGAATTATCGCCGGCCTTCGAGAAGACGCCGTCTATCTCGACATGAGCACCATCGATCCAGACGGCAGCCGTGCCATCGCCGCCGAATTCGCCGAAGCGGGCTTAAACATGATGGACGCACCCATTTCCGGCACGAAGCTGACGATTTCGAAGGGCAATGCTTCGCTCATGGTCGGCGGCGACAAAGCGGCGTTCGAACGCGTCCAGCCCGTGCTTCTCGTCATCGGTCCCAAAGTTACCCACATCGGCGCGCAAGGACTGGCAGTGCAGCTCAAAGTCGCGCTCAACATGACCCTGGTGATCGAGGTCATCGGTTTTTGTGAAGGCGTCGCGCTGGCTGAAAAAGGCGGTGTGCCGCGCGAAGTCGCCGTGGACGCTTTCTTGAAGAGTGTCGTGGCCTCACCGGTGCTCAATTACCGAGCTCCGCTAATTCTCGAAGGACACATTTCCGACGCCACCTATGGCAACGTCAACCTCCAGCAAAAAGACATGCTGCTGGCGCTCGATCTCGGCCGGAAAATGGGCGTCCCGGTTCCGCTCGCAGCTGTCGCCAACGAAATGCTTAACGCTTGTCGCGGCCTGGGTCTCGAGCATCACGATTTTGTGACCGTGTACGAGGTTTACCGCCGGCTGGGAGGAATGTTGAAATGAAGCCTTACCGCACCAATCTCCGCAATGTTCCGCAGGTCGGCGGCCTCACTCGCGAGGAAGGCTGGATCAACATGCAGGTCCAATTCCTCATCGATCAAAAATCAGCCGGCTCGGAAAAACTTCTCATCGGCTGGACTGTCCTTCCGCCCGGCGCGCGACACGACAAACATCGTCATCCGAACGTCGACGAGTTTTTCATCGTGATTAAAGGAAATGGTTTCATCTATACCGATACGGGCCGCGAGGCCTCCGGCCAGGGCGATGTTATTTTCACCCCGCGCGGCCATTGGCACGGCTTTGACAATACGGGCGCGGAAGACGTTGTGCTGGCCTGGGGGTGGAGCGGCGCCGGCTCGCTCGAAGCAGCAGGTTACGAAATTCCGCCTGAGGGTTACTGAATCCCGCATGCGTTCACAACAATGACAGCAGCCTGGGACGACCCGCGCATCTCGCGCGGCATGCCTGTGCAACTCGCGCATCGGCGAGAACTCCTGAACGCTGGCCAAAAACCGCTCGGCTGGAAACTCGCGTTTGGAGGCCCCGCTGCGATGGAGCGGCTTCAAATCAGCGCGCCGCTAGTCGGCTTCCTGATGCAGAGCGCTGCCGTTCCTACTGGCACAACGCTCTCTCTTGAGAATTGGAAAAAACCAGCAGCCGGACCCGAGATCGCCGTGTATCTCAGCAAGGATTTACCCGCCGGCTCCGGCCGCCGCACGGCGATAGATGCGATCGCTGGAATAGGCCCCGCTATCGAAGTCGCGGACGTGGATCATCCTTCCGACGATGTCGAAGGCACTCTTGCCCGCAACATTTATCAACGCCACGTCATCCTCGGACGAAAAGATATTACGCGAGCCGGCGGCATTCTCGACGGCCTCACCAGCCGCGTCCTTCGAAACGGTTCTGAACTTGCGCAGGTCAGCGGTTGCGCGTCGCTGCAGGTATTGACAGGCGAACTGATTGATATCGTGCGCCACGTCGCTGACTTGCTCGCCGCCTTCGGCGAGACCTTGCAGGCTGGACAAATTATTATCACGGGTTCCATAATTCCGCCGATCTGGGTCGCAACGGGCGATGATATTATTTTCAGCCTTACACCGGGCGATACGATTTCGATTCGTTTTGCTTCGGAATCCCGAGGTTGAAAATACCTTGCCTGCTCAGGAGAATACCCAATGAGCGCAGCAGATCCAGCCAAGATTCAGATTTTTCGCGAGCGGCTTCGCGTGGAGTGGACCTGCGACACGACCGTCGCCGCGTGGAGAAAATGGCAAGCGCAAATCGCGGCTTTCACACGCGGCGCAACGGAAGCTATCCTCGAAGCCGCCCATCTTCGCCCAGGCATGCGCGTCCTCGATCTGGCTTGTGGCGTCGGCGATCCCGCGCTCTCCATTGCCGCCGAGGTCGCACCTTCAGGACGCGTAACGGCCACGGACATGGGTCCCGGCATGATGTCTCTCGCTGAAGAGCTTGCCCGCAAAAAAGGCCTCACCAACATCGAATTCCGCGAAGCCAACGCCGAGTCGCTCCCTTTCGCTGACGCCTCTTACGACGTGCTTACTTGCCGCTTCGGCATCATGTTTTTTCCGGACCTTGCCAGAGCACTGCGCGAATGCTTCCGCGTATTAAAACCTGGAGGGCGCGCCGCCTTCGTCGCCTGGGGAAAAAAAGAGCAGCCCTTTGCAGGCACCACGGCGGGAATTGTCCTGAAGCACCTCCCCGCTCCTCCTCCGCCTCCCGATCCCGACGGCCCGAGCCTGTTCATGTTCGGAGAGCCCGGTCGCCTTCGCCGCGCCCTGGAGTCCGCGGGCTTCACCAACGTTCATGAGGAAGACTGCATCGTCTCTGGCCGCTGGGCCGATTCTCTCGAGCAATACTGGGTGCAATTTACGGAAGTGGCCGCGCCCTTCCGCCCTTTGCTCGATCAGCTTACTCCTGAAAAAAAAGAGCAAGCCCGCGCGGAAAGTCTCGCCGAGCTGAAAAAGTTCTGGAACGGCAAGGAATTAAATATACCCCTGGAAATCGTCATTGGCTCTGGCACGCGCCTATGATCTCGACTCATCTTTTCTTCGCGCTAGCGTAAGCGTCCGCGCCGAGAAAATGGAGCGAGACGTAAGGCTCGTCGCCCACGACCCAACTGTCGTGCCCCGGCGCGATATAGAAGACATCGCCTGCTTTCATCTCGATGACCCGGCCGTCGTCCATCGCCGCTGTCGCGCACCCGGCGAGCACCATCCCCACGTGTTCGACAGCGCAGCTTTTCGCCCCCGTCGCTCTTCCCACGTGCACCGACCATTTCCATCCCGGCCCATACGTCGCCCGACCGATGGTCATCCCGCCCAGCCGCACGACCTCGAACCTGCCTTTTTCAAACGTCCGCACTTCGTCCGGCTCCTCAAATCGTTTCAGAATAACCTCCAGCATCGTCGCCTCCCTTCCCCTGATTCCCAAACCACGTCCCGTCATTTCGAGCGAAGCGAGAAATCTCTCTTGCTCCTTTTTGAAGGGGCGGTCTTCGTGCCCTCTGCATCCCGGCGCCTTTTGCCGGAGCGCCCGGCCCTAATTTACACATTAGAGGGGATTCGCCTCGCCATCGTGACATCCAATTTGGAGGCCCACTCTTTGCATTGAGCCAGACAGCCTTCACCTTCACCCTCCGTTTGCATCCAACTATTGCCATGCCACGCAGAACCCATCCTTGGGGCGCACCGCCCTGGGCCGTCGATTTTCGTCCCGCCCCGCGCGCCCTCCCAGACCACGTGGATTTCGCTATTGTCGGCGGCGGCTTTTCGGGCCTGTCCGCCGCGGCCTGGTTGCGCAGGTTGGCTCCTCACCGGTCCGTCCTTGTGCTAGAGTCGGCTTCGCTCGGTGAAGGCGCCAGCGGCCGCACCGGCGGCCTTGCGCTCGCAGAAACCGCCGCCGGCCCACTCCCAGGACTCGGCGACGTTCTTGCTGGTTACAAAGAAATTCTCCGTGCTCTCCGTATCGATTCCCGTTTGACGCTTCCCGGCGTCTGGGAGTTGGGCCGCTCCGCTCCCGCGACCGCAGGTTCCGGCCCTGTCGGAAAAAATTCCCCCATCTCCTGGAGCGATTCCGGCGAGCTGAAAGTCGTCCGCCGCGTCCCCGGCGGCACTATAGACCCAGGCAAAGTCCTTGCCGGTCTGGCCCGTGCCGCAGAGAACGCCGGCGCCCAGATCATCGAGCACGCCCAAGTTTACTCTGTCGATTTCTCGAACCGGCTACGTCTGCACGTCCACCGCAACATCCGCAGCCGTATCCACAGGAAAGAAATCCACGCGAAGCAAATCCTTCTCGCCACCAACGCTTTCTCCTTGGAATTGTCCGCCTTGCGCGCCGCCGCCCCAAAACTCACATTTGCGCTTGCCACCGCGCCGCTTTCCGTCGCGCAACTCAAGGCTCTCGGCCTCTCCTCCCGCCGCCCGTTTTATACTGTGGACCTCCCGTATTTGTGGGGCCGCTTGCTCGATTCGAATTCTGTCATCTTTGGCGCCGGCCTCGTCCCCGCGCCCGCCTCGCCAAGCGCGCTTCTTCGAAATCCTCTCGGAGCCCGGTCGCATAAGAACGTGTCGCTCCATTTGCGCCGCTTCGATGTTCGCAAAGGAGAGGCCGCCGCCCGCCTTCGCTGGCTCGAAGCCCGCGTGCGCAATTTGCACCCTGCTCTGAAGTCCGTGCGGATCACGCACCGCTGGGGCGGCCCGATTCTCCTTACGGAAAAAATGCTCCCAGTCTTCCGGCGTCATCCTCGCAACAAGAATGTTATGATCCTCGCCGGTTACAATGGCCACGGCGTCGCTCTTTCCGTCCACCTCGGCAAATGGGCCGCCGAAGCTCTCCTCGCCCGACGCCCACTCCCGCCCTGGCACTCATGAAAAGGCGCTTTTGCACCCACGCGTCTCATGCCCACTCCCTTGCCATTCCACCGTGGTGTCTCCGTGAGCCGATTGCCACGCCCCGGAATCTGCTATGGTTAAACAGCCAGGAGGGCTCGATGCATCCCAAAACTCAAGGCATTCTCGAATCCTCTTTGTACGTCAGCGATTTGCCTCGTTCCGTTCGCTTCTATGAAGAAATTTTTGGCTTCCCCGTTATCAACGAGTTCGGCGAACGCGGTTGCGCGGTGCAGGCGGGCACTCAACAAGTATTGCTGCTGTTCAAGAAGGGGGCTTCGCGCGCCACCACGTTGACACCTCATGACGGGGACGGCGAATTACACCTCGCGTTCGCCATCCCATCCGCCGAATTGCCCAACTGGGAGTCCGGGCTCCAGCGAAGAGGCATCGCCGTAGAAGAGAAACGCGCGTGGGATTCGGGCGGCTGGAGCCTCTACTTTCGCGACCCGGACCGCCATTTGCTCGAACTCGCCACGCCGGGCACCTGGTCCATCTATTGACCACAGGCGGGCAAGCCGGTTCTAGGCGCTCGTTGCTGCCGACTTTGCCGCGCTCGGCTTGATATTGTGATTCATCCGGAAAAAGTTTGTCGGGTCGTACTTGTTCTTTAAAGCGGCCAACCGCTCGTAATTCGGCCCGTAGGCTGCCCGCGCGAACGCATCGCCCTCGTCTGAAACGTAGTTCCCATACGAAACTGCAGCCAAAAACGGCTCCATTGCATCCCAGCAGGAACGTGTCCACTCGATGTTCGCTGCCGAATCCGAGGCATTCGCCCAGTTTGACCAAACCATGAAGTTGTATGAAAACTGCCGATGCGGAAACGCGGTATCTGTGGGTGCGACGCGCGTGGCAGCTCCATGCCAGTGTTCAAGCGCCGGCGCAAACGAAAACGGCGATGGGCTCTTGCCCACGTATTCCGCAAATGCCTCGATCGCTTCGTCACTCAGCCTGCTAACAAAATTTGACTTTACGTAAGTTTGGCGTCCAGGTGGAAAGAACGGATCGAACAAAGTTTGCATTTGCGTGTAGCTGATCGCGTCAATGATGTCGACAACAGGTGAGCCAAACGCGCGCAATGGCTTCAGGGCCTTCTCGCCCTCCGGGATTGCTCCGTTGTAGCATGCCGCCACGGCAAACACCGGCCCCATGTCGGGCAACGTCAACGCCGCCGCTTGAATGACCAGCTCGTCCGGAATAGTCTCCGCGAAATCCCGAAAGAAACGCAGCACCTCTTTCGCCTGGGCCACCGGGTAAAAGATCCCGCCTCCGAGCACGGGGCCGACTTCATACAGCCGGTATTCCAGCGAAGTTATGATACCGAGGTTGCCGCTGCTTCCTCGCACGCCCCAAAAAAGTTCCTCGTTTTCGGATGCATTCGCCGTAACCAGGCGTCCATCCGCCGTCACCATGTCCACGCCATTCACGTTGTCGAGCGCCAGCCCGTATTTGCCGTGCAAGTGTCCCCATCCACCGCCGAGCGTCAGGCCGGATATGCCCGTCTTGGAAACTGTGCCCAGAGTCGTCGCCAGGCCAAACGCTTGCGTCTCGTGGTCAAACTCGCCCAGCGTCAGCCCTGCCTCCGCCTGAACTGTTCGCTTTCCCGGATCCACCCGTATGCCCTTCATCGCCGAGAGATCTATCATCAGGCCATCGTCGCAAACCGACTTTCCCGCAACACTATGGCCTCCGCCGCGTACGGACACTACAACATCATGCTCCCGTGCGAAACGCACGGATGTAAGCACGTCGGCCGCCCCCGCGCAGCGCGCGATGACGGCTGGACGCCGGTCAACCATCGCATTGGGAACAGCGCGAACGGTGTCATACCCCTGCTCCCCAGGGCAGAAGCACGGCCCGCGAAGAGATGCCCTGAATTTTTCTATCGCAGATGGCGAGATCATGCTTAGACTCCTGCCGGATGTACTGGTGGGACCCGAGCGATGCGCCCCCGGAAAGCGTAGTGGCGGAAAGATGCGCTTTTCAGATTCCCTTGTCAAGATTACGGGACTTCTTCACGGCTTGGCGTTGGGCGAGAAAAATCCGATGGGCAAATCGCGCGCAGTGCGCAGGCCCGCGGAGGCGTCAAGAATCACAGGAATCGAATTCACCACGACCGACGCTGTCGCGATATCGCCGGGCGAGCCTCCGGGAATCGTGAGAGAAATGTTTGGATGTCCGGTGAGTGTGACCGTATCGGCGGGATCTTTCGCCCCGACGTACATTTGCAGCTCAAGGTAGACGAGTTCTTTGCCGTCTTTCCCGGTGCCGCGCGCAATCTGATGAACTCCTGCGGCCTTTCCCGGTTCGACCGTCAGATATTCGGTTTGCACGCGCTCGGTCGCGACTTTTGGCTCGATCGTTTCGCTGATCGTTTCAACGGGCAAGTTCAAACTGTCCGCGACCATGGCGACGGACTCCGGCAAGCCGACGTGCTTGATGACGCCGGCCTTTACTTGCGCGCGAAATTCCTCGACGCTCATGCCCGCTCCTATTTTTTTCTGCAGCGGCAGACGGCGTTTTGAAGCGTCCACGATGCGCACGCCTTTCACGTGCTCGATGCGCTGCGAAACGGCTGCCAGCGTTATGATCAGCTTGTCCATGACAAAGCCGGGATTTACGCCGGTGCCCACCAGCGCTACGCCCGATTGCTTCGCCGCGGCATCCAGTTGCGCTGCAAGTTCCGGGTGCGTGCGAAAGGGATAGGAGAGTTCCTCGCAAGTCGAGACCACGCTGGATTCCGATTCGAGGCAAGCGAGCAACTGGTCCATCACTTTGGGCAGTGAGGAAGAAGTGGAGTGGATCACCACGTCGGCATTTTGCTCGAGCACTTCTTTCGAATCCGCGGAGATGGTGACGCCCCAGGGCGCGTCGCTGGCCCCAGCGACTTCACCGAGGTCGCGTCCGGCCTTGGCGGGATCGGAGTCGATGGCGCCGATAATTTCAATGGCCTGTTTTTCCCGCATCAAGCAGGCAATGGATGCGCCGATGGGGCCGACACCATACTGGATGGCGCGAATTTTCTTTTTCACGTCGTTCTCCGTTTTCGTTCGGCGCGTCTCCGGCTGCCCGGCGGACTGAAAGCCAGCGCATTACGCGCATTTTGAGCTCAAAGGAAACCATTACGATAATGGAATTTGAAAGCGCAAGCAACGAAGAAGAGGAGCTAAGGCCATATTCTGGATTGACGCGTATTGCCGGAGACGGCCCTGCGTCGCATAATGGCCCAAATGATTCGAAGTGGCCGAGAAGGAGAATGCCATGCCGGCGAGAAAGCTGAATGAAACGGAAATTACGGCGATGCTTTCGAAAGCCAAAGGATGGACTGTGGTCAACGGAAAGCTGCACCGCGCGTTCGAGTGCAAGGATTTCGTAACGGCATTTGGCAATATGACGCGCGTGGCGCTGGTTGCGGAAGCAATGAACCACCACCCGGAATGGTTTAATGTGTGGAACAAAGTAGTGATCGACTTGAACACCCACAGCGTAAAGGGCATCAGCGACTACGACTTTGCGCTGGCAGAAAAAATCAACGAAATTTTTGCTGGCTGACGACTTCGAAACAAAAAGAGAATGGGGCGGCGAGCGCTCATGGCCCCTTCTCAATCCAGAATGCTGCCGCTTGCCTGCTTATCGCCTCGAGCCGCTGCAACCGTTGCACTTCCGTCAACTTGGCAGGAGATTGCTTGACTCCTGGAACCACAAGCGCAGAATAACCCTACCCCTTCCAAGCAGTTGCACGTCCAGAGAACTGCCCTCTCCAGTCTCGGAGCTGCCGCTCGTTTGCGTTGAAAATTCGCAGTGGTTTGATTGTCGGTAAATCCGCCTGAGCGGCGCATGACAAAGCTGAGGACCGTGTGTGGCCGGGAGATTGCACGAAGAAGAGGGCGCGCAAATGACAGTGAAAAGTCTTCGCATGTTGCTGGCGGAGGACGATCCAGGAGAAATGGCCAGTTCCCTGAGAGTTCTTTATCCGGAAGGCCGGGGAGAGTTGGAGCTAACGATTGTCACGACCGTGGCCACGCTGTTTCCGACGATCGGTGTCGTCAATCCTGAAGTGATCCTGCTGGACCTTTCACTGACTTATCCAGAACCCCTGGAAATTGTAAGGCGGGTGCACCGGGCCGCGCCTGAAGTGCCGTTGATTGTGTTTGGAGCCGCGGAACTGAAGGGTTACGCAGTACGAAGCCTGCGCGAGGGCGCGTTGGACTACCTGCTGAAAGGATCCATAGATCCGGGGACGATTGAGCGTGTACTGCATATCGCGCTGGAACGGAACAGCCTGGGAGGGCTGGCCGATCTGCTGCGCGATCCGGTGACCGGGCTGTACATTCGCGACGGTTTCCTGACGCTTGGGACACGAGCGATGGAAACGGCGAAGGAGAAGTGCAGCACTCTCGTGCTGGTGTGCGCGCGGATCAACAATCTCGGGAAAATCCGCACAGAATTTGGGGATAGTGCCGTGGAGAGTTCGTTGCGGGAAGTGGGGAAGCTTCTGCAGGGGAGCTTCCGGCGGACGGATATCGTCGCGCTCATCGGAGACGCGCAATTTGCGGTACTGGCCGTCGATGCCATAGAACCCAGCGGCCCGGTGCTGCGTCAGCGGCTGGAAAAACGGCTGACCGCTCTCAATATCGGCATTGGCCCCTGGGGTCCGCTGGAAGTGCGTATGAATGCCGCATTCTGGTCCCCGGAGAAAAACATCACGTTCCCGGAATTATTGGATGGGATCGAAGAGGGCTCGCGTCTTCAGCCGGATCCCGCTGCTCGCGAAGCCCAATCCAACAAGAGAGGTATCGTTGTTAAGGACCGGTGAATCGAGCATGCCCATTTCGTTTCCGTGACGGCTGCACTGGGGCTGTTGCCCATTTCATTCTGCTCCTGGCCTTCTACATGAATTGGAACACCGGCCCGTCGTCGGAGGCGGGGAGAGCGCAGTGAAACCAGGAACACTTGAAGAAATCCGTACCGCACTCCCGACAGTGCCTCTGCAATTGCTCATCGTCCAGCCATCTGCCCACGACGTAGAGCTGATCCTCAATGAGTTGAAAGAAGCAGGGGTCACGGCGGAATGCACTATGGCGCAAAACCGCGAACAGTTTTCAAAGGCCTTGCGAATCGAGAACTTTGACGCGGTCATAGCCGATTACTGCCTCCCGGACTGGACGGGGATGGAGGCTCTGAAAGAACTGCAGGCCAATGGGAAGAACACGCCGTTTCTCTTGGTAACGAGGGCGCTTGGAGAGGAGGCTGCGGTTGAGTGCATCAAGCAGGGCGTCAGCGATTACATCCTGAAGGATCATATCGCGCGCCTGCCTATCGCGCTGACACGCGCACTTCATGAAAAGATCCTGCGCGATGAGGCTGAAAAAGCGCACCAGGCTCTGGCAGCCAGTGTAATGCGCAACTGCGATTTGGTTGAAAACTCGATTTACGGTATCTCGCACATTGGGAGAAACGGCGCCTTCCTGGATGCCAACCCAGCGCTGCTGTCCATGCTTGGCTGCGCATCGCTTCGGGAACTGCAGGCACTCAATCTCCTCAGTGACATTTTCCGCTTTCCGGAGCAATACGGCCAACTACTGAGGAAGTGCTGGGAGAACGGACAGGTGCGAGGGGGAGAAGCCGAATGGCGCAGGAGGGATGGGGGCATCGTCGCCGTGCGGCTGCATCTGCGCCAACTGCGCCTCGCCAACCACCTGGAAACCATAGAGATCATTGCTGAAGACGTTACCAAGCTAAAAGCCATGGAGCGCCAGTTGCGCCAAGCGCAGAAGTTTGAAGTCATCGGCCAGCTTGCTGGCGGCGTGGCACATGATTTTAGCAATGTGGTTGGAGCTATTCTCGGGTGGGCGGAACTCGGCTACGAACAAAATCGCGGCGACCCGCAGGCTGCCGAGCATTTCGCGCGCATCCGCGAACAGGCCGAGCGCGCCGCGACACTCACGCGAGAGCTGCTCACGTTCGCGCGCCGGCAGGCGTTGCAACCGAGCGCGGTAGACCTCAACGACGTCACCAGTGGTCTGGTGAGTTTTCTTGATCGGGTGATTGCCAAGGATATCGAGCTGAAGGTCATCACTGCGCCGCTGGATGCAGTGAAGGCGGATCCCACGCAGCTCGAGCAGGTCTTGATGAACTTGTGCCTCAACGCCCGGGACGCGATGCCAGACGGGGGGCGCCTGCTGATCGAAACGGAAATGGTGGAACTGGACGATTCCTATTGCCGGTTTTATCCCTATATTTCGCCAGGCCGGTACGCGGTTCTCTCGGTTTCCGATACAGGCAAGGGTATGGATGCGGAGACGAGGGAGCGAATTTTTGAACCCTTCTTTACAACGAAAGAACGAGGAGAAGGCACCGGAATGGGCCTCGCCACGGTGTACGGGATCGTGAAACAACACGGTGGTTTCATTCATGTGTATAGCGAGATCGGGCAAGGCAGCCTGTTCCGTATTTACGTGCCGACGTTGGCGGGCCTGGCCGGGGAAAGCATCTCCACGAAAGTGCCCGCTCCCTCTTTTGGGGAAATGCGAGGATCGGAAACGATTCTGGTAGCGGAAGATCATGAGTCCATTCGGGAAATGGCGCGCCAGACCCTGGCGAACCTCGGCTATCGGGTCCTCGCCGCTGGCGACGGGGCGGAGGCGCTTCATCTGTGCGAGAACGAAACGCCGGCGTTGGCGATTCTGGACGTGATCATGCCAAGACTCGGTGGTCCTGCAACGGGCGCAAAGCTTATGGAGCGATTCGACGGGCTCCCCATTCTCTTCACCAGCGGTTATTCACAGGATGTCAGGAATATACTGCCGAAGGAGGGCGACACGCGGTACCTTCAAAAGCCGTACAGTCCAACAGCGCTCGGGCGCATCGTGCGAGAAATCCTGGACGACAAGAAACAGGACGAGAAATCGCATAGAGGAAGCTTTCCCGTGGCACGGGGGGCGGCCGTTTCCTAGATAGGGCATGCTCCCCTGAGTACGAATTTGGTGTTTTTTGCGGTTGACACCTGCGTTTTGTGGTGCTACAAACCGTGGAAAGACAAGCTCTTTGGTGGTGAGTCTCCTAACGAATTGCAAAATGCAGTCCGCGAGTGAGGCCGCAGACCTGCCTGGCAGGGCAGGCCTGCTGAGGCCACCGGAAGGGCATGTCACGTAACACCCCACCCACCCCGGGAGGTGAGAACGCAGACGTTTTCACCTCCCTTTTATTTCCGCCAGCTAAATGTCAAGAGTGGTCAATTGGCACATTCCAGCTTCTCCTTCGGCTCGAGGATGAAAACCGTTTTGTTTCGTTGCGATTTTGTTTCTGTTCGCGGGTCAGCCCGGACCTGCCGACCCTGGTTTGCCTTAGCGTAAGTCTCGGTTAAGATGCCCCTGTCGCTTCCGACACACTGAAAATGGCCTCGCCTGCGCCCCTCCTCCTATCGCTGAGCCACGTCACTGTAAGGCGCGGGGACCAGAGACAGCGCCCCGCTCTGGACGACGTGACGCTGAAGATCGGCTTGGGCGAGCACGTGTGCATTCTTGGGCCAAATGGCAGCGGCAAATCCACGCTCATCAAGACCATCACCCGCGAGTGCTACCCGTTGGCCGCGGAAGGCTCGTCCATGGCGATTCTTGGCCGCGAGCGCTGGAACATCTTTGAGCTGCGTTCCCTGCTCGGAATCGTCTCGCCGGATCTGCTGGCCTTGTGTACGACGGACGCGACTGGACGCGACATGGTCCTCTCCGGCTTTTTCAGCAGCACGCGAATTTTTCCGCACCATCAACCCGACACGGAACATCTGGCTCGGGCCGGAGCGGCGCTTGAGAGGGTGGGCGTCGCGCATCTGGCGGAACGTCCCATGTCGCAAATGTCGTCGGGCGAAGCGAAACGGACGCTGATTGCGCGGGCGCTAGTGCACGACCCGCAGACGCTGCTTTTCGATGAGCCGAGCAACGCGCTGGACATTGGCGCGCAATTGCAGCTGCGCGGGACGATGCGCGAATTGGCACAGTCCGGCCTGGGGATTTTGCTGGTGACGCATCACGTCTCGGAAATTATTCCGGAGATCGAGCGCGTGGTGCTGTTGCGCGAAGGCCGCATCATCGCTGATGGGCCCAAGGCGTCCATCCTCACGGAGGAGAATCTTTCTTTGCTGTTTGGTGCCGCGGTACTGCTGAACCAGCACGATGGCTATTTCCATTTGTATTGAACGGAGACAAGCTCGGCTCCGTCAGGTGGGGCGAAATCGTTGCCTTGGTTAACAGGGCGCCGGCTCAGCCTGTTTGTGCGAGTTCGAAGAGAAACTCGACGTAAGAGCGGACGGCGCCGTCTATGCCCTGAACCTTGGGATTCTTCGATTCAATTACGTAGTACTCATCGGGCGCGTGCGCGCCGCTGCCGTGCCCGAGGCCGAAGTGCCCCGCGGGCAGCCGGAGCGGATCGCCCGTGAAAACATAACCGGGCCAGGAGCCGGCGTTGCGCGGCAAAAGCACGGGATCGATTCCGCCGCGGCGATAAACGGCGGTTTCGACGCGAATGATCGCGGCATCCGGCGGGGTGCTGGTGGGGTCGTAGCCACCGGTCATGCGCACGTCGATATCGCCGAAGCCTTTTTTGGCGAGATGTGCTTTCAAGGCAGCGAGCGCTTCCGCCGCGGTCATGTCGGGCACGAGGCGCAGATCGAGTTTGGCGGTGGCTTTGCCGGGAAGAATGGTTTTTCCGCCGGGGCCGGTGTAGCCGCCCACAAGGCCTTCGATGTTGACCGTGGGGCGGGATATCAGCAGTTCGAGAGCTTCCTGCCAGCTCACGTCGTGCACCCAGTGTTCGACACCGAGCAATTTCTTGGCGTCTGCTTCGCTCAGGCGGCGAGCGGCTTCGGAAATCATTTTCTTTTCGGTGTCGGAGAGCGGGCGCGCTTTTGCGGCAAAGCCTTCGATTACTGGATCGTTGCCATCTGGCGCGACGAGTGTGGCGAGCGCTTCGACGAGATGCCATGCGGGGCTGTCTAGGCGGGCTTTGTTGCTCGAGTGAACGTCTTTGCGCGGGCCGCGGCCCCAGCGCTCGCCGCTGGAAATCAATTCGCACTCGATGACGCCCTTCGCACCGAGCGTGATGGTCACTTCGCCGTCAAGTCCTTGTGAGGCGTTGGGCATGAAGATGCCCGTGCAATTTTTTAACGCGGCCATGACCTCCGGCCGTTGCACGATCTGCGGAAAATGAGGCGAGCCGATTTCCTCTTCGCCTTCGGCCACGAAAACAAGATTCACGGGGAGTTTCTTGCTTGCGCCGCGAATTGCATGGAGGGCGGCGAGAAAAGAAGCTTCCGGGCCTTTCTGGTTCACGGCCCCGCGGCCCATGACGACTTTCCCGAGGCTGGGCTTTTCGACAAGAGCGGCTTCGAACGGCGGCGAAGACCACTCGGCGAGATCGGCCTGCTTCACGTCGTACATGAAGTAGAGGCCGAGCGTTTTTGGAGCGCCTGCATCGAGCATGGCGAAAATTCCGGGCTGGCCCTCCGTGGGAATTTTTGTGGGTTGCTGGAATCCGGCTTCGCGCAGCATCTGCATGGCGAGCTCGCAGCCTTCGTTCATGCCGCGGTTTTCGGCGGCGATGGAAGGTTGGCGGATCCAGGTTTGCAGACGCTTCACGGATTCGTCGTGGCGTTTTTCGATTTCGGCGCGGATGGCGTCGAGATCGCTTGGGTGCGACTGCGCCCAGGGCGGCATGGCGAGCGTGGCGGCCACCGCCGCGGCGCCTTGCAGAAAGGTGCGGCGGTCTGCTCGCGAATCCGCTTGGTCGGAGAACGCAAGATCGTTTGCAGGATCATGCTTTGCTTGCTCGTCCGCGCTCCCTCGGAATTCAGATGAATCGGCCATTGTTCCCTCCCGAAGTTAGACAATTCCTGGGTGCAATTGGGCAACCATCCGACTGCGTTAACGCGCGAGACTCTATACCTCCCGCGTTTACTCGGCAACCACCGAAGCGAGCGATCATGGGTTTACTGGCCGTTTTGCCTCAGCTGCAAGATTCTCCAACACTTTTCCGCCTTTCACGACAAAGACAACGCGGCGCACTGCGGTAATGTCCTTGAGAGGGTCACCATCGAGCGCAATGATGTCGGCCTCGAGGCCTGGAGCGATCGAACCGATGCGGTTTTGCAGGCCGAGTGCTTCGGCGGCCAACGAGTTGGCGGAAACCAAAGCTGCCATGGGATCCTGGCCGCAAGTCTGCACGCGATAAAGGAATTCCTCGGCGTTGCGGCCGTGCGCCCCCGCAACCGCGTCGGTCCCGAAAACAACTTTAAGACCTGGCGTGTGAATTGCGTGGCGGAACAGCTCCTGAAATTCGGGGAGCACTCTCTCCATGATGGTAAAGCTCTCTTCCGTGAAGAACGCGGAACCGAGGTAGTGAGCTTTGTTGTCTAGATAGTTCTGGAGGATCAGGCCAGCCTGAGGATCGAAATACGTGCCCCGCTCGGCGAGGAAGCGGAGGTCGTCGTCGGAAGCGTAGAGGCCGTGCTCGACTTCCGTGCAGTCGGCAAGCGCGGCCATGCGCACGGAAGGCCCGTAGGCATGCACAAGGGAGCGGAGTCCCACTTTTTTCGCCTCGTCGCAAATTGCGTTCAGTTGATCTTGTGAGAGCGTAGGCTTGCCGCCTTGGCGAATGCTGCCCGAGGCGAAAATTTTGATGACGTCGGCGCCATCCTTGTGGCGCTGCTGAACCATGGCGCGCAACTCGTCGGGCGTGCCTGTGGCCTCGCCTCTGCCTGTGATCGGCTCAAGCGAAGTCAGGATTCTCGGACCGGGCAAGCCGAGGCGGTCAATGGCGTAGCGCAGGTCTTTGTCGAGAGGCGAGCCGAGACTTTGCACCGTTGTGAATCCGGCAGCGAGCATCTTCCAGGAATTGGCGGCTGCCGCGATCATAGTTTGCTCTTTGGGTTCGTCCTGACCGGCGAGGCGGCCGCTTGCGTCGAAATGCCAGGTGGGATGGACGTGGGCGTCGATCCATCCTGGCGTGACAGTCAGGCCCGCGAGATCGTAAGTGATCGCTCCCGACGGCGCAGTTCCGCCAATGCGGGCGATTTTTCCTCCTTCGACCACGATAATCGTGTTGTGAAAGACCTGACCTTTTCCATCAAGAACCGTTGCGGCTTTCAGCACGATGGCGCGGTCCTGCGCGTTCACGAATGCAGTCTCAAGGAACAACGCCAGCAGAGCAAAGAAGATCAGGGATCGCGAGCTTGACGACATGGTAACTCCGAGGTTGATCGATGGAAGATCCTAATAACTCACTCAGCGAGTCGGCTTTCGCCGGAGTGGGAGACGAAGAGTTCTTGCGCGCCGCATCATATCGCCAAGTGTGGCTCCTCGCAACGGATGATGCTACCGCCCCCTATCGGTTTCGAAAGATCTATAGGACTAGTGAGCAGCGGAGGGAAATCGCCCCTTTGTGGATTCAACTCGGTTGCATTAGACTCGGCGGGCTTGGTGCCGGGGAGGGAAGCATGCAAACCACTCGAAGAACTTTTCTGGAAGCAGTCGGAGCAACAGCGGCGCTTGGGATTGTAACCGAAACGGGAATTCCTGAAGCGTTGGCCGTTGAGGCGCACGCTCCACGTGTTCCCGCCAATTCGAATGAAAAAGTTTTGTTTTGGGTGGCGGCTTCAACACCCTGCGACAAGAGCTTGAAGTTCGATGAGGAACTCTACAAGGATCTGCTCGCGTACTTGAAAGCGAACGGCGCGGACGGCGTGGTGGTGCTGGGGACGACTGGTGAATTTCCGTCGTTCTCGACGGCGGAGCGGAAGAAAGTTGCGGAGACCGCGTTCAAGCATCGCAACGGCCTGAACATCATCGTGAGTCCGGGGACTTCGAATTTTCCGGAGACCATCGAGCTGTCCAAGCATGCGGAAGAGAATGGCGCGGACGGCTTGCTCATCGTTCCGCCGTTTTATTACAAGCATCCGAGGCTGGACGGCCTGACAAGGTATTTTTCGATGATTTTCGAACAAGTAAAAATTCCGATTAACCTGTATCACATTCCGTTTGCCACCGGCGTGCCGATCAGCCACGAACTGCTGCGCAGCATGGAAAAGTATCCGAACCTGGCGGGAATCAAGGATTCCGTAAGTGATCCCAAGGTTTATCAGGATTTCGTGGCGGAATTTCTGAAGCTCAACATGCGGACCGGCACGACGGAAAATCTAAAGTACGCGCTGGACCACAACATGGGCGCCATCCTGGCTGAAGGAAACAATTTCACGAAACAGATTGCATCGGTTTTTGTGGCGAAGCGCGCCGGCAAAGACCTCAGCGAGTCAATCGCCAAGCTGGAAGCAGCGCTGAAGCTGCTGCGTGCGGGCGGCGTGGATGAGTACGGTCCAATGAAATATGCGCTCAGCCTGCAGATGGGGACGCGACAGTTCTATCAGCGGCCGCCCAACGCAGACGTGACGGAAGAGCAAAAAACAATCATCAAGCAAGCGCTCGAGCAAATGAAACAGATGGGCTGAGCAGCCGAAATCGGTGGAGAGCCAATATGTGTAAGAGAAAGATGATTCAATGGATGACCTTGCTGTTTTGTATGGCAGGGGCGCTCGCGTTGATGCCCGTAACGGCATCGGCGCAATTCCGTCCGAAAGATACGGAGTGGCCCAGCTACGCCGCGGATCTCGCGGGCACGCGCTACCGCCCGCTGGACCAGATCAACGCTTCCAATTTTAGCGACCTGGAAATCGCTTGGCGGATCAAGACCGACAATTTCGGGGACCGCCCGGAATACAAATTGGAAGGGACACCGCTGATGGTCAACGGCGTTCTGTACGCGACGGCCGGATCGCGGCGGGCCGTGATTGCCCTCGACCCGGCGACGGGGGAATTGTTGTGGATTCACGGCGAACATGAGGGAAAACGCGGCGGCGCGGCGCCGCGGCAACTCTCCGGGCGCGGGCTGGCGTATTGGTCCGATGGCAAGGAGGAGCGGATTCTCTACGTGACTCCGGGCTTCCGCTTGATCTGCCTGGATGCGAAGAGCGGCGTGCGCGTTCCTTCGTTTGGCCAGAACGGCGCGGTGGATCTGAAGCTGAATGACGATCAGGACATTTTCCCCGATCTGGAGACCGGCGAAATCGGTATCCAGTCAGCGCCCGTCGTGGCGAGGAATACCGTGATTATCGGAGCGGCTTTTCGCGAAGGCATGACGCCCAAGAGCATGCGCAACAACAAAGGATACGTGCGCGGATTTGACGTTCGAACAGGCAAGCGTCTCTGGGTTTTTCACACGATTCCGAAGAAGGGCGAGTTCGGCTACGACACCTGGGAGAAGGGCTCGGCGGAATATACCGGCAACACCGGAGTATGGACGCAGATTACCGTGGATGAGCAGCTTGGACTGGTTTATCTTCCGGTAGAATCGCCGACGAGCGACTTCTATGGGGGTCACCGGCCGGGGAATAATTTGTTCGGCGAGACGCTGGTGTGTGTGGACTTGAAAACCGGGGAGCGCAAGTGGCACTTCCAATTGGTACATCACCCTCTCTGGGACATGGACATTTCCTCGGCCCCGATTCTGGCGGACATTACCTTTGGCGGAAAGCCGGTCAAAGCCGTAGCGCAGCCCTCAAAACAGGGCTTCCTCTATGTGTTCGACCGCGTGACCGGCAAACCCATCTGGCCTATGCCAGAAAAGCCCGTTGAAGTTGGAAACGTGCCCGGCGAATGGTATTCGCCCACGCAGCCGATTCCCAGCAAACCTGCGGCCTACAGCCGCAACGGCGTTTCCATCGACGACCTGATCGATTTTACGCCGGCGCTCCGGGAACGCGCCAAACAGATTGCCTCGAAGTATCACCTCGGCCCGGTCTACACGCCGCCAACGGAAAGCCAGCTCGAAGGCCCGCTTGGGACATTGACGATGGGGACGGCCTCTGGAGGAACAAACTGGCCCGGCGGATCGTACGACCCCGAAACGCACAACGTGTACGTCTACGCGTGCAATTCCTGCATCGAGCCGATCGGTCTTGTCCCGCCGCCGAAAGAAGTTTCGGACCTCCGCTACATTGCGGGAACGGCCGGAAAAGAGGTGCAGATCCTCCACGGCCCCGGAGAAAACGCCGGGGCTGATTCTCCGAGACCTCCCAAGAAGCGCGCCGGGAGCGAATACGTGCCGCTGAACCTGGATGGATTGCCGCTGGTCAAGCCTCCTTACGGAACGATCACGGCAATCAACCTCGATAAAGGGGAGTTCGTCTGGCAGATCGCGCACGGTGAAACGCCCGACGTGGTGCGCAATTCCGAAGCGCTAAAAGGTCTGAATATTCCTCGCACCGGGCAGGAGACGTACAACGTCGGCACGCTAGTGACCAAGACGCTGGTCATCGCCGGGGAAGGCCACGTCACGACAACGGCAGATCATCCGCGAGGCGCCATGCTGCGTGCTTACGACAAGGCCACCGGCAAAGAGGTCGGCGCCGTGTACATGCCGGCGCCGCAAACAGGATCGCCGATGACGTACATTGTGAACGGCAAACAGTACATTGTCGTCGCGGTGAGCGGCGGTCCGTATTCCGGCGAATACATTGCGTACACGCTGCCGGCGGCGGGGGAATGAGAAAAGCAGCGTGCATCGCGAGTCTCGCAGTAATGCTCTCGTCAATTTGCATCCTGCGCGCGCAAACGCCTGCGCCGGAATCGCGATCGGTTTGGGATGGCGTTTATACCGAGGAACAGGCCAAGCGCGGCGAGCCGGTTTATCACAAGGAATGCGCGGCCTGCCATGGCGATATGCTGACTGGCGGAGAATCCGCGCCGCCTCTAACCGGCGGAGCATTTCTGGCGAACTGGAACGGCTTGACGATGGGCGACCTGTTCGATCGCATTCGAAAGACCATGCCCCAAAGCGCTCCCGGCCGGCTCACTCGCCAGCAGAACGCCGACATTCTGGCGTTTATGCTCAACGTCAACAAATTTCCGGCTGGAAAGACGGAGCTCTACCGGCAATCGGAAATGCTCAAAGAGATTCGCTTCGAATCGGCGAAGCCCGTTCTCAAGAAATGAAGTAGAAATGCGGTTCTGCCCGCGGCCGTCGCACGCGAAAGGCTTTTCGAGAATTGATGAAAGGAGGAGCGTCATATGAAGAAACTATTTGCTGTAATCGTGCTGGGCGCCGCGCTGCTGGGGTTCATGCTCGGTTACGCTTCGAAGCCACGGATGAATCCTGAGCCTCAAGCCGTTCTTACCGGACACATCGATGATCTCTCGATGATTCCGAGCGCTAACGCCCAGGAAGACAAGACCGAGGTCATGCCGTTCCATTACAATTCTCCTCGTGAGCCTTCCCTCGCTCCGGATGCCCCGCCGACTACGTATTGGAATATCGACGACATTCGAAAAGCGCACACCGAATTGGCCGAAAAGGCCATGAAGGCGGCAGCGCAAGCCGGCAGCGGCAGTTCGCAGTCGTTCGGCGGCGGGCCGGTGCATATCTCGACGCGCAACTTCGGCATCTTCATGCTGTATCGTTTGCATCGCGATCAGCCGGTACTGAGCCTGACAAAGGTGAACAGCGTTTGGGATGACGCCGAGATGCACGCTGGGGCGTACGACTTCTATGTGATCACAGGTGGCACGGGCGAAATGATTGTCGGCGGAAAAATCGCCAACATACAGAACTTGAAGGATAAGGACGGCATCATACCGGGCGAATACCGCGGGCAGCCCGTGATTGGAGGACAGACGTATAAGGTGAAACCCGGCGACTGGCTGCTCATCCCGCCGGATACACCGCATCAGCCCAAACCCGATCCCGGAGGTTTCAGCTACATGATCATGAAGATTAACGTTGGTTCCTATCCGTGGGCCCTCATTCGCTAGCTGGGCACCGGAGCAAATCACTTTCGCGGACTGGAGTCAGCGAAGCTGGCCGGGATCGACTCCCTTTTTGGGGGCCTCGTCGAACAGCGCGTCCTCCTGCGATTTCAGATCTTTCTTCTGTTTCTGCAGCGCGCGGATTTGCACTTCAATCGGTTCTCGCTCGTAGCTCTTGTTGAGCTTCAGACCGCTCGCGGAAGTGGATGGCTCGCCGGCGTTGAAATTCTTCAGGTCCTCAATTTGCTTGTCCAGATCGTCAATCTGCTGCTTCAATTTTTCCAACTGTTTGCGAACAGTGGCTACATATTGGGCGTTCACCGGTTTGGGAGACGAAATTTTTGCGTTGCTCTTCGGGTCTCCAACGATAGAAACCGCGCCATTCGCGCCGGCGAGATTCTCGTTCGTCCAGACCTTCTTGGGTTTTGGGGCATCGGCAGGCGGCGCAGAACCCTGTGCTGGAGGCGGCGGTGGTGGTAAGGCGGTATCGGGAGATTGCGCGGCGGCAGGAAGAGCCGCGAGAAATATCAAAATAATTACGCATGAGAGCGAGCGGGGCATGAAGCCTCCAGTCTCTCAGGTCGAGGACTCTGGGCTAAAAAACCCATTTTAGGAGGAAAAGTCTCAGCGGTCCGTGGCGGTGGAGCTGGACTTGCCCAAGTTGGCACTGCTCAGCTCTTTGCGGATGACGGAGAGAGCCTCGGCGGGCTGCCCGATGTAGCGGTAATTCGAATAGTAAGTGCGCTCGTGGATCGAGAAGCCCGAAAAAAGCTTGCGGCCGTCGAAATCGTATTGTGAAAAGCTGGCGAGCCACAGGCCGGGGAAGAATTCGTAACGCTCCTGCATGAAGTGGCTGCCTTTGTAAATCTTTCCGAGGAACAGGCCGATGGAAATATCGTCGGTGACTTCGCCTTCGATGCGCGCGAGCTGCTCGGAGTCTTCGTCAACCCAGACGAAACCGCGCACCCTGGTGTAGATGGTTGAAAACCGCGATGTGGGCTTGAAGGCCGGATTTGGTTCCATGGTGTATCTGGCGAGCATGCGGCCGCCGCGCGGCTCGCGGGCGGCGAATTTGAAGAGAAACGCGTTTCGCGTCGCCTCTATGAGATCGTTGCGCTCCTTTTTCCTCTTTGCGTATTTTTCCAGGCCGGCGCGCTGGGAGCGGCCCTCTTGGGCGGCAAGCGCGAGGGCTTTCTCGAGCCTCTCAAGTTCCGCTCGATAAGCGGCCGCGTCTTCAGGCTGGCCGTCGGGCCCAACGGGAATGCGGTCCATCCCCGTGCCGGAAGGGATGACGCGGAAAGTCTTCACGGAGGGCGCAGCAGGATCGCTTGAATGCTTGCGGGTTTCCACCCGCTCGAGGCGCTCGTACAGATCCAAGGCCTGTTCGTTGTTTTTCTGTTTGGCGATGACGCGATCGAAGAGACCTTGTTTCGCCGGGCCAATCGTTGACGAGGAGTCCGGTGGTAGCGTCTGCGCCGCGGCAGTTGCGGCAAGCAGGAAAGATAAGATCGCAATCCGATTGGACGTGCGGGTGACCATGGTTATGCGCAGTGGAATCTCCGTCGGCGCGCACCCTATTTTGATTCGTCCGGGCACACAATTGTTGTACACCTCCAGCGTCCCAAGACGGTGCGGCTTCCGCTAATCCGTCAACTGCGGCTGGTGCGCGGGAAATCGCTAAGGCTTCGGTTTATCGGCTGCCTTCTGCTGCTGTTGAAACTCTTCTGTCCAGGGAGGAACGATGCTGTTCATGCGCGCGTAGGCGATAGATTGCCCCAAATGCTCGCCGAAGTGCCGGTTGATCATCAGGAAGGAGCCGCGCAATGTCGTTTGCCGATTAAACATTTTCTGCGGCTTGTCGGCGTCCGCATCGTTGAGCGCGAGGATCGCCTGGCGGAAATGCGCGAAAGAATCCTTCAGGCCCTGGATAACCTTCGGTTTGTCGCCGGCGAGGGCCTTGAGACTCTTGAAATCCAAGCCTGCAGGGGGAGGGTGCCGAGGGCCCCGGCGACGCCGTAATTGGCAGCAACAATGTGTGTGTAGACCTCGCCGACCGAGCGGACTCCTTCCCCCGGGCGCCAGCTGTACTTCTCCGCAGGCATAGCCTAAGCCAGGCGAGTGTAGCGTTGCTGAAAATAGGCGATTTCTTCAAGGAACTCGGCGCAAGGGCCAGATGTGGACGGGGAGGGGGAGGCTCGGGCCTTGTCTGTGGACTTCTGCTGAGTTCTGCCGATAGGCATGAAGACTAGGCTGCGTATCGTAAGTCACACAAAATTAATATAGATACGGCGCACAGAGTCCTCCCTTATAGCTTGTCGGCTTGGCGTTTTCCGGGTCTCGTTTATCCCTCAACCTCTGTCGAACAGCGTACAATGGAGAGCGAGAACGAACCGCGTACGAAGCCACGCCTGGTGGGACCAGGCTACTCCAAGGACAGGTGATAGCAAAGCAGTCTTCGGAGCGTCTATATGAAATAGTAAGGAACGAAAGGCCGGGGTATCTCGTCTTAGTAAGAAAGGTTGGAGGTCTGCTTGGGTGTAGCTCCTATTGGCCGGATGACCGAAATTGCTCCGCTTGGGGAGGTCGCGCGGTCCAGGGCGATCAGCATCCGGGCTGCCTGGGTCACGACTTCCGAAACATTGAAGCTGGCAATCGATGCCCTACGGGCACATAAACTGCGGAGCTTCCTCACGTTGCTGGGGGTGATCCTGGCGGTGACCACGCTGGTTGCGGTGATGAGCGTCATCGCCGGGCTAAACATGTACGTCGCGGATCGCGTTGCAAATCTGGGCGCAAACGTGTACCTCGTCCATCGGTTCGGGATCATTACCAGCGAAGATGCATGGATCAAGGCCCAGAAGCGGCCTCTGGTTACGATGGAGGAATACGAACGGCTTCGCGACAACATGAAAATCGCCAACGCCGTAGCCGCCGAAGAGGATCACAACGTCCAGGTCCGCAGCGGAAACCTCACCATGGAAAACACGAGAATGATGGGGGCCACGCCGAACTTTGCCCAGGTGCGCAACCTCACCGTGGCACAAGGGCGGTTTATCACCCAGGCGGACGAGGAACACCGATCGGAGGTCGTTTTTATCGGGCCGGATTTGGTTCAAAAATTTTTCCCGAACGTGGATCCGATTGGAAAAGAAATTCGCGTGCAGACCCACACCTACGAAGTGATCGGCGTGGCGGAACCGCTGGGGAGCGCTTTCGGAGAGTCGCAGGACAATTACATGGTCATGCCGATTTCCGCTTGGCGCAAAGGCTGGCACACCAACGCTGACTGGGTGGCGATCTTCGTGCAGGCGCCGAACGCGGAGATGATGCAGGCCAGTCAAGACGAAGCGCGGATGTTGTTTCGAGCCTGGCGGCACTTGCCTTTCGACGCCCCCGACAATTTCGCCATTCTGGGCTCCGATTCGATCATGGCCTTATGGCATGACCTTACTGGAAATCTGGCCTTCGTGGCGATGGCGCTGGTGAGCGTGTTTTTGGTGGTCGGCGGAATTGTGATTATGAATATCATGCTGGCCAGCGTGACCGAGCGGACGCGAGAGATTGGGCTGCGGCGTTCGCTGGGAGCCAGGAAGAGGCACATTCTACTGCAGTTTCTGACGGAATCCGCCGTGCTGGCTGCTGTGGGCGGTTTGATCGGAATTCTGGCTGCTTATTCGATCGTGTTCCTGGTGAAGACCCTGTTTTCGTTCCCCATGGAGACCCCTTTGACCGCGGTGATTCTCTCGCTATGCGTGGCCACCGGAGTCGGCCTCTTCTTCGGAATCTTTCCGGCCATGCGGGCAGCCAAGCTGGATCCCATCGAAGCATTGCGCGCGGACGGGTGAGGAAAAATGGCGCAGGCATACGGCGAAAACTTGAAACAGGCGATGGACACGTTGCGCACGCACAAATTGCGCAGCGCGCTGACCATGTTCGGCGTGGTGCTAGGTGTCAGTGTAATCATGCTGGTCGCCGCGTTGATCTCCGGTTTTGACCAGAAAATCCAGGAGAACATCAAACAATACGGCGCGGATACCGCGTTCATCACCAAATGGGACCAGGGAAGGCACGGCGGACCTCCACCCCTGGAGGAACGCCAGCGCAAGCCGTTGACGGTGGAGGATGCCAAAGCCCTCGAGACGACCTGCTCTGCGGTCAAGCGGGTGACCGTGTTTCTTATGACCAACTGGGACCATGCCCATACTGTCCGTACCAAAGCTGGTCAAGTGACAGCCATCGATTTCCGCGGCGTGCAACCGAATTTTGGCCAGGTGTACGCCAACGCCGCGACCCTCGATGGCCGCTTCATCAGCGAAGGTGACGATCTCCACAAAGAGAAAGTGGTGATGCTGGGGGAAAACGTCGCTCCAGTTCTATTTCCCGAGGGGCACCCGGTCGGAAAGGACGTGATGATCGACGGCTCGGATTTCCAGGTCATCGGGGTTGTCGAAAAACCGAAGGGCGGATTCGCAATGGGAGACGAGGACCGGCGCGTGCTGATTCCCATCAGCACATTTCGCAAGGTCTATCCCACCGCGGATGAAGTCAATATGCGAGCGCAGGCCTATCCCGGCATGCTGGAAGATGCCGTGGGAGAGATCCGGGAAGTGCTGGAACGGCGCCGGAACGTTCCCAATGGAGGGAAGGACAATTTTTCAATCGCCACGGCGGAGCAACAGGTGCAGGAGTTTCACAATATCGTCGGCAAGGTTGCGCTGGCAACTGTCGTATTGAGCTCCATCGGGCTGCTGGTCGGTGGAATCGGCGTCATGAATATTATGCTGGTCAGCGTGACGGAGCGGACGCGAGAGATAGGCGTGCGCAAAGCGATCGGCGCGAAGAGCGGAGACATTACCTGGCAGTTCCTGCTCGAAGCGATGACGCTGACGGGGGCCGGAGGTGTCGTCGCGTTGCTGCTGGTGAACGCTCTGGTGCTGTTGATCCGTGTGACGCTCGAGTGGCCGGGGGCGGTTCCGGTCTGGGCGGCGGCGACGGGAATCGTTGTGAGCGTTAGTATCGGATTGATTTTTGGCGTCTGGCCGGCGATGAAAGCGGCCAAACTCGATCCGGTCGAAGCCCTTCGCTACGAGTAGCGCGGCAAATTCTTTTCCAGCCCGGCTCGGATAAATCCCGAGAGAAGCTACTTCACCGCGGCGGAGGCCGTTGTAAGCGTGGAGTTGTGCGCCAAGGACGATGCTGTCGAACCGGGCCAGGTGACTTCCATAGCTAGTTCTTTGCGAACAAGCATCTTGGTGCGGCGATTCACGCGTACGGCCAGCGAATTTTGGCCGTCAGAGTTGATCTCTGCCAATCCTTCTTTTTCCAACTGAAGACTTCTGTTTGGTTTGTAAAGAGCTACGCGGAATTGATGAGATCCAACGGGAAGTGCGCGCTCGAAACGGAGTGGTTGGCTAGATTTGTCCGCCTGCAAGTCCATGCTGAACAACAATTCGCGGTCGGCAAAAATCGCCACTGTACCTTCATTGATGGTTGAAGAAATTTCGATGTGAAGACCAATTGTAGGAACCGCTGGAACCGCGGGTTTATCAGCAGAAGGCTTGGGCGGGACGGAGTCAAGTGAGGCATTCAATGAGGTGCTCAGCGGATTGCTGGGCCGTTTGAGCTTAACCGGCGCAGGTTTCGCTTTGTTGCTTCGCCGAGGAGCGGGGTGCTCCGGCTCCGCGGGTGGGGCGAGGTCAATGAGAACTTCCGTTTGGGAAGCTTCGGCCACCATTTGAGACGTACTTGCGAACGCAAAACGCGGCACGGACGGAAGGGGCGCTTGGGTGGAAGGCGCCGGGATATTTGCGAAGCGGGCGCGCAAATCGCGGGAGACAGGGACGCAGGCGGCTAGCAGCAAGCACGCCGCCGCAACAATCCAAACATCGCGTTGCCCGGACGGCTTTGACCACCACGAGCGCTTTTTTGTTTTCGGAGGAAGAGCCGGAGCCCGGGCATCCACGCGCGCACGGGCCAGCGGGTAGAGCGAACGAGCAAGATCTTCGCACGAGGCGAAGCGGTCTCTTGGATTTTTTTCAAGGCAGCGAGCGATGACTCGGTCGAGAGCTTCAGGCACCGCAGGGTTGTGCCGCGAAGGAGGCACTGGCTCGGCGTTGAGAATCTGTGCGCAGACAGCACCGAGTGAGGTGCCGGCGAAGGGGCGGACACCGGTCACCATCTGATAGAGAACGATGCCCAAAGCGAACTGATCCGAGCGCGGATTCAGAGGTTCCCCCTGAATCTGCTCAGGCGCCAAGTAGGCCGGGGTCCCCATCAGACGTCCGGAGCCGGAGACCTGAGTGGCGAAGCGTGCAATGCCGAAATCGCCGAGTTTTACCTTGAATTCCTGCGTTACCAGAATATTGCCGGGTTTGACGTCGCCGTGAATGATGCCGGCGCGATGAGCGATCTCCAGCGCCCCGGCAAGATCGGCTGCCCAGGCACAAGCACGCTGGACACCGAGAGCTGCAGGATTGAGATGGTGCTCGAGTGTTTTGCCGGCAACGTATTCCATGACCAGGAAACGGGTACCGTGCTCGTCGATCCCGACGTCGTAAAGCTGGACGATGGCGGGATTGGAAAGCTGGCCGATGATCTGGGCTTCGCGCAGGAACTGCTGCTCCTGGCCTTCGCCGAAGCCGTGCACAAACGTTTTGAGGGCCACGGTGCGGCCGATGACGTTGTCGCGGGCCCTTTCGACGCGGCTGGTAGCGCCGGCGCCGAGCGGCTCGAGTGCTTCATACCGGCCTTTTTGAAGTGTGATCATTATGCGGAGCGCAGCAGGCGTGCGGCGCGATCACGCAGGCCATGGCCGTTGGCCGGCTGCGGCAGAGCTTCGGTAACGACTTTGCGGCGAGCAAGGGGATAGAGCAGTTCCGCCAAAGCATCTGCCGAGGCGAAGCGCCCTGCAGGATCTTTTGCCAGGCAACGGGCGATGACTTCGTCAAAGGCCGCGGGAACTGAGGTATTCGCATGAGACGCAGGGAGCGGAGTGGAAGAAAGCACACGGCTGCAAATTGCTTGGAGAGATTCCGCGTCGAACGGCCGCTTGCCAGTGACCATTTCGTAGAGAACGATGCCCAGGGAAAATAGATCGGAGCGCGCATCCTGTGGCTTGCCGACAATTTGTTCTGGGCACCAGTAGGCGGGGGTGCCGCGAAGAGAGGTGTCTCTGGAGTCCAGGCTGGCGAGGCGCGCCATACCGAAGTCCATCAATTTCAGGCGGCCGTCGTCGGTAATAAGCATGTTGGCGGGCTTGACGTCGCCGTGAATTACCCCTTTGCGATGCGCGACGCCGAGCGCCGAAGCCACTTCCGCGCCCCAGGCGCAGGCCTTGCTGAAAGGGATGCTGCCTTTCTCCAAAATGCGATCGAGCGGATGGCCGTCCAAAAACTCCATAACCAGATAGGGCGTTTGCGTGGCTTCATCAATGCCCATGTCGTGCAGGGTAATGATGGAAGGGTGGGAAAGTTGGCCGACCACGCGCGCTTCCTGGATAAAGCGTTGCCGGGCCTCACCCTTTGCCAATTCCTTTGGAAATAGTTTGATGGCCACAAGACGGCCAATCATGGGATCGTGGGCGCGAGCGACGCGGCCATGAGCCCCAGTGCCGATGATGTCGAGAATTGCGTAGCGTCCAACTTGCACGGTGACCTCTCCCTCAGACGACCTAGGTCTCTATGGACATGATGGATGGTAGGGGAAGGGGATGTTCCATTACATGAAGCAAGCGTTCCGTTGAGAAGGGTACAAAGGTACTAGGAAGAAAGCAGCCTAAAATAACTTTAACCTCCGCATATAGAATGAGTTACAGATAAGAGGGTTCTCACGGATGATGGCCCCGCATTTTAGGGCAAAGAGCTTAGCGTTGTGGTGCTAGCGGCCGAAGGGATACGAGGTCGGTAAGGACTTGAGGCGAGTTGGAAAATCGCGTATGAAGGATTTCATTGCCGGGTGCCAGAAACCGTTGAAGCCGAAGAAATACATTTCTTTCATAGCTTCCTCGGGGGTCCATTTTTCGAAGGCCATCCGGTAGGTGGCGACGAAGACGCCAGTGCGATCATCTCCGAACCGGCAATGCACAAAAATCCTTTGTTGCGGATCGTTGCGGAAGAGAGAAAGAAATTCAGCGACTTGTGCGTCGGTGGGAGGAGACCAGCCACTGACGGGGATATGCACGAAGCGCATGCCGAGCGATTCAGCGAGGTGCCTTTCCCATTTGGTCTTATCCGGGTTTTCTCCACGCAAATCAACGATGGTGGTGACGCCCAATTTCTTAAGCTCCGTGAGGCCTTCTTCGTGCGGCTGCGCGCCGCGATAGAGCAAATCGTTGATTTTTCCCGCGTTGTGAATTCCAGAGAGGCTAAGCTTTTGGCCGTAGACAGGTTTTGCAATGTGCGTGGCGGTGACTGTTGATTCTGTTTGCGCGAAAAGCGGTGCAGTAAGAAAAAAAGTGAGCAGCAGAAGAGAGAGCAGGTGTTTCATAAAAAGTTGGATACAAATAGTGTAGCGCGAGACAGACGGCCGAAACTGGTGAAGACATGGCGGTTGATAGGAAATAGCACCACTACAGATAGACGTGACACGAAAATGTCAACCACATTTAGCGTTTTTCTCTTGACACGAAAGCCGTATCCATTGATACTGCACATCCAGATTCGGGGGACGTGGAAGCGCCAGACGGACCGAGTCGGGGATGGAAACAAGGTCCGTTTGAATCCGCGAAGCGGCCCGGGTTCTAAGCGAAAAAATCGAGCGCGAAGTACCTGCCCAGCGCCCGTACTTTGAGGCGGAGCACCTGCTGTTAGGCTGAGTGCGAACCACCGGCCAGCGGCGGTGCATTGGCGTTTCGCGCGCAATTTTGAGTGCAATTGCTCAGCCGCGAGCTTTTTTTCGCTGGTGCCTTTCACATACCCCACGAATCGAGTCTCGTTAGCTCCAGTCCAGACGCTGAAGCGAAACGAGGCGCCTCTGCCAGGGCAGAGGTGTAAAATGGTAGGGTTCCCCGCGCATAGGAGGGGACCCCGAGGCGCGGAGGAACGGATGGCCACAGTGAAGCACGCATTGGGCGGAAAATTCGCGGCGACAGATACGGCCGCAGAGAAGACTGCGAGCGGCGCGGGAAAAGGTCTGGTTTTCGAGCGCCTGTTTACCGACGGGAAAAAGGCTCCCTTCGACGCGGTCGAATGGGAGAAGCGCACTGCACTGATTGGGAATGAGAAGGGCGTGACGATCTTCCGCCAGGAAGACGTGGAAGTACCAAATAGCTGGTCGCAGACGGCAACCAACATCGTCACCAGCAAGTATTTTCACGGGAAGCCCGGGACGGCGGAACGCGAAAGCTCGGTGCGGCAACTGATCGGCCGCGTAGCAAATACGATCGTGCGCTGGGGCGAAGAAGGGGGCTACTTCGCGGACCTGGCGTCGCGCGATGCCTTCCGGGACGAGCTGACCCATCTATTGGTCGAGCAGAAGATGAGCTTCAATTCGCCGGTCTGGTTCAACGTCGGCGTACAGCCCAAGCCGCAGTGCTCGGCGTGTTTTATCAACTCCGTCCACGACAACATGGAATCGATCATGGGGCTGACGCGGACTGAGGGAATGCTATTCAAGTGGGGCTCGGGAACGGGAACGAATTTTTCGTCATTGCGCGGAAGCAAGGAATTGCTTTCGGGCGGCGGGATTGCGTCAGGGCCGGTGAGCTTCATGAAGGGTTTCGATGCATTCGCCGGGGTGATCAAGAGCGGCGGCAAGACGCGGCGCGCGGCAAAGATGGTGATCCTGAACATCGATCACCCGGACATCGTCGAGTTCATCGAATGCAAGATGAAGGAAGAGCGCAAGGCTCACGTATTGATCAAGCAGGGCTACGACAGCTCGATCGACGGCGACGCCTATAGCTCGATTTTCTTTCAGAATGCGAATCACTCGGTGCGCGTGACGGACGACTTCATGCGCGCGGTGATCGAGGATAAAGACTGGTGGACGAAGAACGTCACGGACGGGCAGCCTGCCGACAAACTGCGGGCGCGTGACCTGATGAGGAAGATCTCGGATTCGACATGGCACTGCGGCGATCCGGGGATGCAGTACGACACGACGGTAAACCGCTGGCACACTTGCAAGAACACCGCGCGGATCAATGCCTCCAACCCCTGCAGCGAGTACATGTTTCTGGACGACACGGCCTGCAACCTGGCATCGCTGAATCTGATGAAGTACGTGAAGGCCAGCGGGCAGTTTGACGTGCCGGCCTTCAAGCACGCGGTGGACGTGACCATCACGGCGCAGGAAATCCTGGTGGACAACGCGAGCTACCCGACGCCGAAGATTGCGGAAAATTCGCACAGCTTCCGGCCGCTCGGCCTCGGCTACGCCAATCTGGGCGCGCTGCTGATGTCCATGGCGCTGCCATACGATTCGCCCGAAGGACGGGACGTGGCTGGAGCAATCACCGCGCTGATGTGCGGCGAAGCGTACGCACAGTCTGCGCGGATTGCGGAGCGCATGGGACCGTTCGCGGGCTACGAAGTGAACCGCGAGCCAATGCTGGACGTGATTCGCATGCACCGCGACGCCATGCGCGGGATCCAGCCGGATCATGTGCAGGCGGAACTGTTCATGACGGCGCAGGAGTCCTGGGACACGGCGCTACATCACGGCGAAAAGTTTGGATTCAAGAATTCGCAGGTGACGGTGCTGGCTCCGACGGGCACGATCGGCTTCATGATGGACTGCGACACCACGGGAATCGAGCCGGACCTGGCGCTGGTGAAATACAAGAAGCTCGTGGGCGGCGGGCTGATTAAAATTGTGAACAACACTGTGCCGCAGGCATTGATGAAGTTGGGCTACACACCGGAACAGACCAGCGAAATCGTCTCGCACATCGACAGGAACGGAAAGATCGAAGGCGCGCCGTATTTGAAAGAGGAGCACTTGCCGGTGTTTGATTGCTCGCTGGCGCCGCAGGGCGGCGGGCGGTCGATCAACTGGACCGGGCACGTGAAAATGATGGCGGCGGCGCAGCCGTTCCTCTCCGGTGCGATTTCAAAGACGATCAACATGCCCGAGGAATCGAGCGTCGAAGACATTTCCAATGCGTACATCGAATCGTGGAAGATGGGGCTGAAAGCCGTGGCGATCTACCGTGACAATTCGAAACGCTCGCAACCACTTTCGACCGCGGGACAGAAGCAAGAAGAGAAAAAAGCGGAAGGGACGGGCTTGGGTGAACCGATGCAGCGCGAACTCTTCCCTCGGGCCGCGCGCGAGAAGATGCCCGTCGAACGCGCGTCTGTAACACACAAGTTCAGCGTGGGCGGGCACGAAGGCTACATCACTGTCGGCATGTATGACGATGGGCGGCCTGGCGAAGTGTTCATCAAGATGGCGAAAGAAGGCTCGACGCTCTCTGGTGTGATGGATGGCTTGGCGCTGACCATCTCGCTGGGCTTGCAGTACGGCGTGCCGCTGAAAGTCTTCGTGGACAAACTCTTGAATACGCGATTCGAACCGTCGGGGATTACTCCAAACCCCAACATCCGCTTCGTTTCCTCGGTGCTGGACTATATCGCGCGATGGCTAGGCGGCCGGTTCATCTCGCACGAATATTTGAAGCTGAATGGCATGGCTCCAGCAGAAAATGCAGGCGCTCCCGTTCCTGCTCCGGCAATTCTTGCTACGCTGAGTGCTCTTCCAGTTGGAACGTCAGTGCCAAAGTTGAGCAACGCGCACGAAGGGGCGCCGACCTGCAGCGAGTGCGGCATGCTGATGGTGCCGAATGGCGCTTGCTATAAATGCGAAAACTGCGGCAGCACGAGCGGCTGCAGTTGAGGCGCGAGGGACAGGTGAAAGCATAAACGAGATGAGCGCGCTCCCATCCGGCTCAGGAGTAGCCGCACGGCTCGCCCCGGCAAAACCCAAGACCAACGGGTTCCTGCATATCGTCAGGCACGGCGGGGGACCGAGCGCCATTTACATCGTGACGTACCACCGGCTGGCCGGCGAAAGAGTGCCTCCGAAGCCGGCCCTGGCGGAAGGCGCGCAGGCGCTGATTGAATTGCTCGAACGGATTGGCGTGGACTTTCACATGAAGGAAGTGCGCGGCGCGCTGGAAGACATTCTTCGGCTCGGCTCAGCCAACATCCCCGATCTATGGCTCAGCGACGAGGAGATGGTCGAAAAAGGCCTCGTCGAGGGCTAGCAACTGCTGCAATCCAGAAGAAAAAGGCCGGGGGCAATTGCCTCCGGCCTTTTTGTTTGGTCAAAAACCGTTAGGCGATGAGCTCCTAAGAAAAAACGGCAGCGATTCGAAACACGCTGCTTCGCGACGACAAAAAAACCAATCTCTTGCCGCAAAGTGGAGATGCAGAAAATCGCTAGAGCCATGACTCAGTCCGACTATCGGGGGCGCGGGCGGAGGGGCGGGCGCGCGGTGAGCGAGCGCGGACGCATGCGGAAGCGCGGTCCGATCGGCGGCGGAACGTTGCGGAGGAAATCGCCACAGCAGGGGCAACGGCCGTCGTTGCCGATGGGATTGGTAGCATCGGCGCGGAGCCATTGGCCGCGAGCTTCGCAAAGCGGATTGATACACTGCACGGTGAAGCCGGGCAAGTATTGCATTTTCTCCCTCAAAGGCCGCACGGCCCGCGGTCCATCATGCGCGACCGCAAAGCGATCGTCTGCTTGGAGATCGCACAGAAGAAAGCTACCGAGCCCCTGGCGGCCGATCCCCTAATCGCACTCCACAAAAGAGAAGCGCGTGATCCAACGACCGCCGTTACACCGCTCGTGCGGGACGCGCGGGGACTGTGCACATGATGGCGCGCATTCTGCTGCGAGAGCAGCTGTGGTGTCAAGAGAAAAGACCACAATGGATTGTGGTGGGGTTGCGGAGTGGGCTGAGGAATTTTGGCGATCGATCAGCTTGTCTGAATGGCTGAAATATCCCTGAGCCAATGAGGATCGGTATTCTGGAACACGGAGAGAGTGTCGAGGAAGCTAAGGCTTTGCCGGCGCGATTACGGAGCTATCCAATTCTGCCTGCAGTTTCGAGAGGCGCGCCTTCAGGTTTTCGAGATTCTGCCGCTTGTCGCTCAACTGTTGCTTGAGGGAATCCAGATTAGCTTTTCCCGCGGTGTCATGAACATAGTCGGGATTCGAAAAATAGGTGTCCTGGTCCAAAGCTTGTTCGCGCTGCAGGAGATCAATGTCGCTCATTGTTTCCTTGATCTTAGCCTTCAACTCCGCTAACACCTTCTCCAATGCGGCTTTGTCTTTGGCGCCCGAAGCGGCTGCCGAGCCCGCCGCTGCAGCGTTAGCGGGCTGCGCTTGCGGGTCCGGGGAGCCGGGCATTCTGGGCACCTCAGCAACGGCACTCTGCACATCGCCTTTTTTCACGTCCAGGGTTTCATCGGTGATCACTTTGGCGGTTTTGGCCTGCGATTTTTTCTGTTCGCGGGCGCGGCGGGCGGCTTCCGCGACGGACTGAGTGTCCTGGGATTGTGCCGTCGCAGCACCGGAAAACAGTGTTGCAGCCAAAACTGCCGGAACCATCAGTCGCAATGAGATGCAACGCAACATGGTGAAACTCCTCATGGAAAGGTGAGCTGAGACAATTCTCAAGATACCGCGGCAGAATGCGAATGACAATCTCAAGTCGAGAAAGGACGCGAATGAGACAACGGAGGGCGTTGACTGCTTATGTGGGCCGCTTGAGGACCAAAGGAGAGGCGAGGACAACGAAAACCGCGAGTACGAGAATCGAAGACAGAGCGAGGCTGAAAAGTTCCATGGAGGACGCCTGCGCGCAGAGAGTGGCCTAGAAGAGGGCCGAAGCGGTTATACTCAGTTGGAAATCGCAGCAGAAGCGCGGAGCGCGGGGGATTAAGACGAGTGCTCAACCTACGGAGAACGGCCCTAGTCGTCCTGTTCGCGATGCTGGCGACGGCTCAAGTCCATGCGCAAACTCGTTTGCAGGAACCGCAGAAACCATCCATCCCGGATCCATTGCCGCTGGGTAGAGCAGAGCTAGAACAGCCGACATCTGCGCATCGCTTCTGGGACAAAAAGAACGAGTGGTTGTTTGCGGGAGTAGGGGCGTCACGGACGCTGGACTATTTTTCGACGCTGAACATGAGACGGCGTGGGGTACGGGAAATTTTTCTTAACAATGAAACCGTGGACAATCACGCGGCCTTCGCTGCCATTGAGGCGGCGGGGACAGGAACATCGATTGGCGTGTCCTATTTGTTTCATCATTACGGGCACCACAAACTGGAACGCTGGACCTCGAGCGTGCATATTGGGCTGGCAACCACAGGCGCGGTGCGCAATTACTGCCTGAAAACGGCGCATCCTCGAACCTCACCCTAGCTGGCGTTCGCGCGTTAACCGGAAGAACACTTCTGCGTTTATTGTCCGTCTTATCGGAAGGATGGTTTGTTGCGGTTCAAAGCGCCGCTGAGGCATACTCGCCCCGCGTTCGATCTTTGGGGCCGCAGCACGGCGATTTGCATTGAGAAATTCACGAGGATTCTGATGGCAAGGCGCGCTTCGATTCACTGCCTGCTGTGCGTTCTTTGCGGCTGCCTGTGCCTTTCCGTGAGTGACCGGGCATCCGCGAGCACGCCGGTGCAAGCGAATGCCGTGATAAAGTCGGCTCACGCTCGGCAAGAGTTAGACAGCTCCTCCCGGGCCCCGGCTCCTGATGCAAAAACACCCGAGCAAACAAAAACCGAGCAGTACACGCTCTCGCATGAGCGCTACCAGAAAGCTGTGGCTTATTCGCGGGCTGAATACACGCTGTATTTCGTCTATTACTTCTTCAGCGCTCTTGTCTTGATCCTGCTGCTCGGCCTGGGAGTCGCGGCGAAATTCCGGGATATCGCTGAGGACGCGAGCGACAACAGATGGGTTCAAGGATTGATCTTCGTTCCGCTGCTTCGATTGGCGATTGATCTGCTGAATCTGCCGTTGCGCCTGTACTGGCATGCGCTTTCCGTGCGTTACGAGCAATCCATTCAGGGCTGGGGCTCCTGGTTCGGGGATTGGGCAAAGGGAGAATTTCTTCGGACGTTTTTCGCAATCGTGATAGTGCTGATCTTGTTTGCGGTCATGCGCCGCAGTCCGCGGCGCTGGTGGCTGTTTTTCTGGTTTCCTGCGGTGGTGATCCTGCTGGGATTGATCGTCATCACGCCGCTCTTCATCGATCCTCTGTTCAACAAGTTCGAGCCGCTGAGCAAAGAACACCAGGACCTCGTCGTCTCCATCGAAAGACTGACCAAGCATGCCGGGGTTCCCATCCCCCCGGAGCGCATGTTCCTGATGATGGCCAGCCAAAAGACAAATGCCATTAATGCCTACGTCACCGGTCTGGGCGCCTCCAAGCGTGTGGTCGTCTGGGATACCACCATTCGAAAGACCACAAATGACGAAGCCCTGTTCATTATCGGGCACGAACTGGGGCACTACGTTCTCGGACATGTGCTCGAAGGCGCTCTGCTCGGCGCGGCCGGACTTCTGTTGGCGCTCTATTTACTCTTCCGAGGTTTGCATTGGGCGCTCGGCCGCTGGGGAAGGGATTGGAAAATCTACGGACCCGAGGATTGGGCTTCGCTCGCAGTTCTTCTTTTACTACTGCAGGTGCTAATGTTTGTCGCCTCGCCTGTGATCAACGCTGTCAGCCGCATGCAGGAGCATGCCGCGGACGTCTACGGTCTGGAAGTCATTCATGGACTGATTCCAAATTCGGAAGCGGTCGCAGCGCATGCCTTTCAGGTAATTGGGGAACTGGATTTGGCGGATCCGAATCCACCGGCGGTCATCAAGTTCTGGCTCTACTCGCATCCGCCGGTGGCCGAGCGGCTGGTGTTCGCGCATAGCTACGATCCCTGGTCGAAGGGGAACCCTCCGAAATACGTGAAATAGTTATGAGCACGAAGCGAGCCCTATTTCTATTGGATGTGGCGGGAAGAACCGCGCTTGCGGGCAAACGCGGCAACTTTGCTTCGATTGCCGCAGGTCGCCATCGAACACCAGCGGCGGCGGCGCGTTCTTGAATCATCGTAAAAAAACAGCCCACAATTGGCATTCGCGCAGTGGCGCAATCGTGCCCTTGCGCCCTCGGCGATGATCTCCGCGGCGGACCGCGCGATGGCCGCAAGCAGCCAATCCAGACCGGCTTCCCGCGCGATGAATTCGATTCGCCAAACGCCTTCCTCGTGGACGAGTTCGTCGTGTCCTTCCGTGATCTGAAGTATTTCATTGACGGCTTCGACCCATTTCGCGCCTACCACCTGCTTTAGCACCATAGCGGAAAAGGTCAGCCGGAGGGAGCCGCCGAGCCGCCGAGCCTTCAGGAGCAGCCCCTCCGCTGCTTGCGGGTCGGATTGCGGTAGACTGAGAAGCTGGGTACCTCGTTCGGCAGAGACGATTCTGGTCGCGCCGAGAAAGCCGATCAACTGTTCCCAAGAAAGTTCTGACGTGCCTGCGCTAACATTCACGAAATCGGCCGCGAGTCGTCCTCCAATCAGATGGCTGGAGGGGAGAGAGGTTGACATGCAAGAACCTCCAAGATGCGCAAAGAGAAAACCGCTGAGTCGCTCGATAACCGTTAAATCATAGCATAATGGTTATGCCCAACGTACTGCACTTCATGACGATTCCTGGTAACTTCTAAACCGTGCAGGAATCAGATGGCCTAGAATTGCGGGAGATCTATTCCATGAAATACGCTTTGGCGGCACTGGTCTTCGCTTTGTTTTCATTCTTGGCGTCAACGGCACTCATCCGTCCACGGGCACAGGATTCTGATGGAATGTCCAGCGGAGCCCGCATTCCAGTCATCGTTGAGTTGTTCACCTCCGAAGGTTGTTCCAGCTGCCCACCCGCGGACGCCCTGCTCGCGAAATTGCAAGAGGCACAACCCATCAATGGCGCACAAATCATCACTATAGAAGAACACGTAGATTACTGGGACTCCCTAGGTTGGAAGGACCCTTATTCCTCGTTCGAATGGACTGCGCGCCAGCAACAATACTCCGATGCCTTCGCAAGCGGCAGTGTCTACACGCCTCAAATGGTAATTGACGGGCGGGCGGAGTTCGTCGGCAGCCGGGAGCGGCAAGCAGAGAGGGAAGTCCTTCAAGCGGCTCGCGTTGCGAAGACGGAGGTGGCCGTCACTCCGGACAAGGCAGGACCGGACAGAACGCAGCAGTTCACAATTCGCGTCGGTAAGCTTACTGGGGACGCGGCTGGCGACACCGCAGAGGTGTGGCTGGCAGTGACAGAGAGCAATCTCCAATCCGCAGTAACCCGAGGAGAGAATGCCGGCGAGAATCTGCGCCACACCTCCGTGTTGCGCTCACTGAAGAAAATTGGCAAAGCGGAACCCGGCAATGAGCAGTCCTTTATTGGCGACCAGCGCGTGCACCTCGAATCGTCGTGGAAACGGGAGAACACGAGCGTAATCGTATTCGTGCAGGAACGAAAGAGCCGGAAGATCTTAGGAGCAGGCTCTTCGGCAGTGACCCCATAGCGTTCTTACACCCGGCATTGCAATTTTTCACGGAGACTTCACTGATCCGCCGCCCATCCGGAGGATTGCTTCCTAGTTGTAGTATTCTCTTGCTTGATGGGAATTGAGCCATCCACAAATTCTTCAGCGCCTCCGCCCGAGACACCTTCCCAGCCTGATGGATTCCTCCATACGATCTTATTGAAAGGGGAGGGGCTCCGTGCAGGATGGCGGCTGCTGGTTTATTCCATTTTCGTTGCCGTCCTATGGTTCGGCATGGAGTTGCTCATTTATCAGTTCCCCGCCCCAACGCGCGGACAATTTTCCTTTTGTTTTCAGTTCGCGCAGGAATTGGCGAGTTTCGCCGCCTTTTATTGTGCTGCGCTGGTCATGGCCCGGATCGAAAAGCGTCCTGCAGGAATTTACGGCCTGCCTGCGCAAGACGCGTTCAAGAGATTGTTCTGGCAGGGCTGCCTTTTTGGCTTTTGCGAAGTCAGCGTTTTGATAGGTCTCATCGCACTCTGCCAGAGTTACTCGTTTGGGTCGCTAGCGCTTCACGGAACAGAGATACTTCGCTGGGGATCTTTGTGGGCTGTCTTTTTTCTAGTCGTGGGCCTCTCCGAGGAGTTCACGTTCCGTGGTTATACGCAATTCACTTTGGCGGACGGGATTGGATTCTGGCCGGCGGCTGTGGCCCTCTCGGTTCTATTCGGCCTTATACACCGCTACAACCCAGGTGAGACAAAGATGGGAATTGCCGGCGTGATGCTTGTCGGACTGTTCTGGAGCTTTACGCTGTGGCGGACAGGGAGTCTGTGGTTTGCCGTCGGGATGCACGCGAGTTTTGATTTTGGAGAAACATTTCTCTACTCGGTTCCGGACAGCGGCTTTTCGTTTCCCGGGCATCTCTCAAACGCCACGCTCCATGGACCCGCCTGGGTTACGGGAGGGACACCGGGCCCCGAAGGCAGCGTCTTCGACTTTTTGATCGTCCTTCTCTTTTTTTATATTTTCCACCGGATGTATCCAGCAGGACGTGCAAGCCGGAACCTGTCTTAGCCATTCCTCTCCCCCTCAGTGCACGAGTTCCGAAGCGAAGACGAGACGTACTCCCCGTGCCTGCCCTTGAGGGAGGATTTCGCGCAAGGCTTGGAGAGTGGCAGGGTGAGCATGACCGATTGCAATGGCCTCCCCTTTTTCACGCGCATCACGCAGCGCCAACTCGAGTTGTTTGCGAACCGCGGGGACTTGGGCGAGGTCATCGAGGAACGGCACATTGCGGAAGGCGGAGGGAACGCCGAAGCTTTGCGCGGTGTCGTAAGCCACGGTCGCAGCGGTGGTGCGGCTGTCCACATAGAAAAGATGACGCTCGCCGAGAACTGGCATGAGTTCGGACATCAACCCCGCATCGGATGTGGCCTGCGAACCTTGATGATTGTTGACCCCGACGGCGCCGGGAACGCTTTCCAGAAAATCTGCGACTAAGCTTGCCAATTCCGCCGCGGGCATTCCCGGGTGCAGCTCTCGAGTCTCCGGCGTCTCGTTCGCGATGGATTGCATTGGCAGATGCAGCATGACTTGGTATCCGCGGCGCTTTGCTTCTTGGGCGATTTCCACGGAATGCTCATGATGGGGCAAAACGGAAATCGTCAGCGGATACGGAAGAGCGAAGATGGCATCGGCGGCGGCGCGGTCGCTGCCCAGGTCATCCAGAATGATAGCGAGCTGGGCCTGCGCAGACTTTTTAGCCTCCCCGGTAGGGGGTTGCGGCGTTTCCGATATCTCGATACGATGTGTCGGCACCCTGGAGTGCCTTAGGATTAACAAGAATCCGTTGGACGACGGAGTCGGAATGGGTGGATCCTGAGTTAAGCGATTCCGAGTCGCTACGGAGGCGATGCTTCGCCACACGCGCGTGAGCACCACCTGTCCACCTTCGTATTGGATGACAACTTCGTCGGTGTTATCCGATACGGTCTTTCTCGTCTTGATTACGCTTCCAGGAGCAGCAGAAGCGGCTGCATCGGCCAGTTCCTTTGTGATCGAGTGAATCCTGGCGGGAGTCAGAGGCGCGGGTTCTTTCTTCTTGCATCCGGGCGCCCACAAGAGCGTCAGCAAGAGAAGGAACAGGGTGGGGCGAAATAGGCTTCTATTTTTAGGGGTCGAAAAAGACGACCCTGCTCGCACAGAAGCTCGAACTTCGCGCACGTAAAACTAAGCAGCCTTTTTCACGGGAGCTTTTAGCAGGTCGAGCGCGCGGTGAAAGATAGGATCTTCCGGCGAAAGCGGCCGCGGTCCAAGCCCGGGCTCCTTCGAGGGTTCGGGCGCCGGCGCTACTTCTTCATCGCTACCATCAGAATCGTCTTCGGGAACGGCGCGGACTACTTCCGTGGGTGTCACGCCTTCTTCCAGGATCGACTTGCCGCCCGGATTGTAATAATTCGCCACGGTCAAAAACAGGGCCGAACCGTCGTCCAGGGTAATGAGTTTCTGTTCGGAGGCTAGACCAAAGCTGCGCTCGCCAACGACGTCGCCGCGGTGATTCGCGACGATTGCCGACGCGAGGATTTCAGCAGCTCCCGAAGTCGTAGCGTCAATCAACACGGAAACCGGATTTCTCCAAATGAGCTGCTTGGGTTCGGCCGCGAAAACCTGCGTCGAAACTGTCTGGCCGCGAAGCGTGGTCAAGGTCCCCGACGGTACGAAGAGGCGAGCGATGGAAATGGCTTCCGAAACCGGCCCGCGGCCGCATTCGCGCAGGTCGAGAATCACTTTATGAATGCCTTGTTTTTCCGCATCCAGCAGGCGGTTGCGTACTTCATCGGCGCGGCCCGCATCCAGTGTCGGTAGTCGAAGCACCACAATGTCTGGATCTGTCTTCTGAACAATTATCTTCGCCGGCAGCAATTTTTCGCGCACGATGTCCACATCTTCCGGCGTGGCTTTCCCGCGGCGAATGACGCCAACCTTCACTCCCGTTCCAGCCTGTCCATTCAAGAGATTCAGAGCCTGCCCAACGGACATGTCGCGAGTGGTAAATCCGCTGATGGATTCGAAAATGTCGCCGCTGCGAATGCCTGCTTTGGTCCCCGGGCTGTCCGGAAGAATCGAGAGCACGATCACGTAGCCGTAACGCTTGCTCAACGTGAGGCCGGTTTCACCCGTCCCGGAATTCTGCAGTTTTTTCTTGTACTCGTCGTATTCGCGCGGCGTCAGATAGCTGGACTGCGCATCGAGTGATTCCAGCAAACCATGCAGCGACCCGGCCGTCACTGTTCGCATGTTGGGGTCGTCCACGTAATCCTGCTGGATCTTCTGCAGCACTTCTCCGTAGACCGTGAGCGACTTGTAAGCCTTGTCATCCGGAGTGCGGCCTAGCACATGTCCCAGGCCTGCGTAGCAGAAGATAATCACCGAAACGACGATAATGGCGATGCGAGCAGTTCGATTCATTCCTCACCCATCCTCAGAAAACTCCGAAAATTCATTATAGCACTGTAAGAGAATGGGACGCTCGTGGAATGAAAAAGGAAGTCTGCGCCGAAGTAATCGCCAGGGCGCTCTCATCTCGGAGACACGCGGAACCTTCCAAATGTTGCAGAAATGCAACAGGCAGTTGATTCTAGGCCCAGAACAAGCTCTTAAGCTATTGATAACAAAGGGCAAAAATGGGAGACCTTGGTGCGCAAAATGCTATAATTCGTACTAGCTAATGCTTCAAACCACTATCGCGAGGGAAGCTTCCGTTGAGGGTGTGGGTCTCCATACCGGGGTCCAAGGCCACGTTCGTTTTGTGCCCGCGCCCGCAGAAACTGGCATCGTTTTTCGCCGCGTGGATCTCGATAACTTCCCCATCGAAGCGCAAGGCCACAATGTCGCGCGCGTAAGTTATGCCACCAGCCTCATGAAGCAGGGCGTGTTACTCTCCACCACGGAGCACTTGCTAGCCGCCGTGTATTCCTGCGGCATAGACAATGTGTACATCGACATCGATTCCATCGAGGTGCCCATTCTCGATGGCTCGGCAGAGCCTTTTATGCAGATGCTGGAGCACTGCGGCGTTCGAAAACTGCGCCGGAAGCGCCGCTACCTGAAGGTTTTGAAGCCCCTGGAAGTTGTGGAAGGCGACCGCCGCATTGGCATTTATCCCGCCGACGAGTTCCGCGTTCGCTGTTACGTGGATTTTCCGCACCCGCTGGTGGGGCAGCAGGAAGTCGAAATGGTGGTCGGCCTGGAAACCTTCCGCCACCTTCTGGCGCGCGCACGCACCTTCTGCTTCGAACGCGATATCGAGCCGCTCAAGGCCATGGGCTTGATTCGCGGTGGCTCGCTTGAGAACGCCATCGTCCTCACCAAAGATGGCGTCATGAACGGTCCCCTCCGCTTCCCCGACGAGTTTGGCCGCCATAAGGCCCTGGACCTGATTGGTGACCTTGCCCTGGCGGGCTTGCCTCTGCTGGCGAGGGTGGAGGCTCACAAGGCCGGGCACGCCCTGCATACCCAGCTCGTTAGCCGCCTGCTGGGCGATCCTTCGCTCTGGACCATCACCACCGGCGAGTTTGCTTCCGCCGAAAGCGGCGCCTATGCTGCCGCCCTTTCTCCTGTCCCTGCCGCTGATTAGAGTTTAGCCGCCTTACAAATATCCCCTGATTGCGAAATGCCCATCGCTCCCGCAGAATGGGCTGAAAACCATGTCCAACAACGACCTCGTTATCGTGATCCTGGCTGCGGGAAAAGGCACGCGGTTGAAGTCCGGCCTCGCGAAAGTCCTACATCGCGCCGGAGGGCGCACGCTCGTCGAGCAAGTCGTTCGCGCGTCCGAACCGCTGAAGGCCAGGCGAACGGTCATCGTTGTCGGTCACCAGGCCGATCAGGTTGCCGCTGTGGTCGAGCCATTCGGGATCGTCACGGTCCTGCAACAGCCGCAAAACGGAACCGGTCACGCAATGCAAGTGGCCAAGCGTGAGCTAGGCAGAGCAAAGATCGCAATTGTCCTCCCCGGCGACGCTCCGCTGGTGCGCCCGGACACCTTGAAATCCATACTTGCGGCGCATCGCAATGGCAATGCTGCCGCAACGATTCTGTCGGCCGTGCTTGCCGATCCCTCGGGCTACGGGCGGATTCTCCGCAAATCCGAATCTACTGTGGCCGCCATCGTCGAAGAATCGCAGCTGACCGCCGAGCAGCGCGAGGTCAACGAAATCAATTCCGCGATTTACTGCTTCACGCTGGAAAAACTCTGGCCCGCCCTCGCCCAAGTAAAGCCCAACAACAAGCACCGCGAACTTTATTTGACTGATGCCATCGCCGCGCTCAGCTCCAAAGGCGAAACCGTCCTCGCACAGGTGGCTCCGGATTCTCGCGAAGTCCTAGGTTGCAATACGCGCGCTGATCTCGCCGAGGTGGATCGCATCTTCCGCGAATGGAAGCGTAATGCCCTGATGGACGCCGGCGTAACGATCCAACTTCCTGAGACCGTGCTGGTCGATCCCGACGTGACCGCCGGCGAAGACACTGTCATCGAACCGGGTGTCCAGTTGCTCGGCAAAACAAAACTCGGCGCGCGTTGCACCATTCGAACCGGCAGCGTGCTCAGCGATGCCATCCTCGGCGACGATGTGACGGTCGAGCCTCATTGTGTCGTTGTTCAGAGCCGCCTCGATGACGGCGTCCTCATCGGCCCCTTCGCGCGTTTGCGCGTTGGCACCCACGTGAAAAGGGGCGGCCGGATTGGCAACTTCGTGGAGACAAAAAAGACCGTCATCGGCGAGGGCGCAAAAGTGCCGCACCTCACCTACCTTGGCGATGCCAAGATCGGCCCCAAAACCAACATCGGCGCTGGCACGATCACTTGTAACTATGACGGCTTCCAAAAATACCCCACAACGATTGGCAAAAGCGTTTTCATCGGCAGCGATTCCGTTCTGGTTGCTCCCGTTCGAATCGGCGATGGCGCCTACATCGCCGCCGGCTCCACCATCACGGAAAACGTCCCCGCCGATGGTCTGGCAATAGCCCGCGGCCGCCAGGTGAACAAACCCGGCTGGGCCACAAAAAAACGCCGCGAATTAGCCGTCGCCAAAAAATCGCCTAAATCCTCGCGCCGCAAGGCCAGAAAGAAATCTCCCCACAGGGCAAAGAAGCGCAGGTAGGAGGCTCGCCCGCGCCCCGTCCTCGGCCGCTCCGTGCAGGGTCATGCTGTGCTAAAATAGGAGTTCCCGCTAAGCAACAGGGGGCTGCACCGCATGAAATTTGGAGTCGTCGTTTTTCCCGGGTCCAACTGCGACCATGACGCGTTTTACGCCATCGGCAACGTCCTGAAGAAGCCCGTCGAATTCATCTGGCACCAATCGGAAGATCTGGCGAACTGCGACGCCATCATTTTGCCCGGAGGATTCTCCTACGGCGACTATCTCCGCACCGGCGCTATTGCGCGCTTCTCGTCGGTGATGAAGTCGGTCGAAAAATTCGCCAACAGCGGCGGCCTCGTCCTCGGCATTTGCAACGGCTTCCAGATTCTCTGCGAAGCGGGCCTTCTCCCCGGCGCCATGATGCGCAACAGTGGCCTTCGCTTCGTCTGCCGTCACGTGCATATCCGCGTCGAGCAAACCGACACCCCGTTCACCAACGCCGCCGAGAAGGGGCAAATTCTCAAGATTCCCATCGCGCATTCCGACGGCAATTACACTTGCGACGAAGCTACCCTTGCTGGCCTCGAGAAAAAACACCAGGTCATTTTCCGCTACACCACTCCCGATGGCTCCAACGATTCCGCCGGCAATCCCAACGGCGCCATCAACAACATCGCCGGCATCTGCAACCGCGAGCGCAACGTCGCCGGCCTCATGCCCCATCCCGAACGCGCTGTAGAGCCTGCTCTCGGCTCCGCCGACGGCCTTGTGATTTTCCGCTCCCTCGTCGAAGCGCTTGTCGGCGCCGCAAAGGCCACCGCTTAATGGCAACCACAGCAACCGAAATCAAGGTCACGCCGGAGATCGCTGCGGAGCACGGCCTCAGCGCCGAAGAATACGCGCGCGTGAAGCAAATCCTCGGCCGCGAACCCAACATCACTGAACTCGGTATCTTCAGCGTGATGTGGAGCGAGCACTGCTCCTACAAATCGAGCAAAGTCCATCTCAAGCGCTTGCCCACGCGCGGCAAGCTCGTCGTGCAGGGCCCCGGCGAAAACGCTGGCGTCGTGGACATCGGCGACGGCCTCGTCGCGGCATTCAAAATCGAATCGCACAATCATCCGAGTTACGTCGAGCCGTTCCAGGGCGCGACTACCGGCGTCGGCGGCATTCTTCGCGACATTTTCACCATGGGCGCGCGCCCCATCGCCGTTCTCGATTCCCTGCGCTTCGGCCCGATCACGTCTGATGGCGACGTTGACGCTCGGTTTTCTGACTCGCCACTCGCCACTCGTCACTCGCCACTTTCTTCGAACCGCCGCATCCTCGACGGCGTCATTCGCGGCATCGGCAGCTACGGAAATTGTTTCGGCGTTCCTACCGTCGGCGGCGAAGTCGCCTTCGAGCCTTGCTACTCGCAGAATCCGCTCATCAATGCACTCGCTCTCGGCATCGCCCGCAAGGAAGATTTGTTTTTCGCCAAAGCCAAGGGCACCGGCAATCCCATCATTTACGTTGGCGCAAAAACCGGTCGCGACGGCATACACGGCGCATCGCTTCTCGCCTCGGCGGAATTCACGGAAGAGTCCCAGCAGAAGCGTCCCAACGTCCAGGTCGGCGATCCCTTCATGGAAAAACTTCTCCTCGAAGCCTGCCTTGAAGCCATGCAAACCGGCGCGGTCGTCGCCATTCAGGACATGGGCGCCGCCGGCCTCACCTGCTCGAGCATGGAAATGGCCTCGCGGGGCGGCACCGGCATCGAAATCGATCTCGCCAAAGTTCCCCAGCGCGAGACGGGCATGACGCCTTACGAAATCATGCTCAGCGAATCGCAGGAGCGCATGCTGCTCGTTGCCGAAAAAGGCCGCGAGCACGAAGTCCTCGCCGTCTTCAAAAAGTGGGGCCTCGATGCCGTCGTTGTCGGCCAGGTTACCGAAGATGGCCTCGCTCGTGTAAAAAATAATGGTGCTGTCGCCGCAGAAATTCCTGCGCATCCCCTCGCCGAAGAAGGCCCCGTTTACCATCGCCCGCTCGCTGCGCCTGCTCCGCGCATTGAGTCCGAAAAAGATTGGTTTGCCTTTGCGGCCGAAGGCACAAATCTCACGCAGAATTTTCTAAAGCTGCTCGCGTCTCCCGCGATTGCCTCGAAGCGCTGGATCACCGAGCAGTACGACACGTCTGTCCGCACCAACACGCTTGCCGGCCCCGGCGCCAGCGATGCCGCCGTCGTGCGCATCAAGGATCCCCGGACCAACGGCGTCAAGCGCGCTCTCGCTCTTTCGACCGACGGCAACGGCCGCTGGTGCCAGTTGAATCCCCGCGTCGGCGCGATGCACTCCGTCGCCGAGTCCGCTCGCAATGTCGCCGCAAGCGGCGCGCGCCCCATCGCCGCCACCAACTGCCTCAACTTCGGCAGCCCGGAAAAGCCCGAAGTGATGTGGCAATTCAGCGAAGTTATCGACGGCATCGCCGAAGCCTGCACCGCCCTCGGCATGCCCATCACCGGCGGCAACGTCAGCTTTTACAACGAAACTCTTGGGCATTCGATCTACCCCACGCCGGTCATCGGCGTTCTCGGCGTCCTCGACGACGTCTCGCGCGTCCTCAAAATCGCCTTCCGCAACGAAGGCGACGTGATCCTGCTTCTCGACGGTCTTGCTGTAGGGGCGACCCTTGGGTCGCCCGCCCCTACAACAGAATTCGCCCGCGAATTCTCCTCCTCCGAATACTCCAAAACCATCGGCGCCATCGTCGCCGGCAGCCCCCCCGCCATTGACCTCGCCTCCGAAAAGCGCCTCATCGATTGCCTCGTCGCTCTTGCCTCCCAAGGCGCCGTCCAATCCGCCCACGACATTTCCGACGGCGGCCTGGCCGTCACTCTCACCGAATCCTGCTTCGCCTCCGGTTCTTTTGGCGCAAACGCATCCCTCGAAAGCAACACGCCCTCAGAGCACGCCCTCTTCAACGAACGCGGCGCACGCGCCGTTGTCTCCGTCGCCCCCACAAAACTTGCCGCTGTTCTCGCAATTGCGAGACAATATAATGTGGCGGCGCACGAAATCGGACAGGTCACCCGTAACGATGCTTTCCGCATCGAACGTAAGGGGCGCACAGTGATCGAGTCATCCGTCAAAACTCTGAGCGATGCATGGGCCAATTCTCTCGAACGGTCGATTAGCCTTGCGAACCGATAGCATGAATCTCATACGCTGGTGCATCATCACTCACTTCAGTCTAATGAGCCTTTTGGGGGCTCTATTAGCACTCGCATCGGAACGCTTACACGGGCCAGGATTCATGCGCAGCTATCCGAGTCTTTTTCACACACCGTTTTTCTGGATTGCGTTTCTATCGGTCCACGTGTGCATCGCCCTAGGACTCGCCAGATGGCAAGACTGGGGATGCTACCTCGGGATCTCAATCTGCATTTTTGAGATTCTCTCGGTCACGATCATCGAAATGTTTCGGATCGGTTCCGGCAGACCGCACGTAGTTCGGCTTCTAGTCTACGGTGCAGAGCTTTACTGGTTCTTGATTCCACAAGTTCGCACTAGGTTTTCTCAAGGTAGCGCCGTAGCATGAACGAAAATCTGATGATTTTCGACGATCACTTCCACGACGAGTGTGGCGTCTTCGGCGTTTTTGGTCATCCCGAAGCCGCGAACCTCGCCTATCTCGGCCTCTACGCGCTCCAGCATCGCGGCCAGGAATCCGCCGGCATTGTCTCCAGCAATGGCAGAGATCTCTATGTCCACCGCGCCATGGGCGAAGTCGAAGAAATCTTCCAACCCAACGTCCTCGCGCAACTCCCTGGCAGCCTGGCTATCGGCCACACGCGCTACTCCACTGCCGGCGACAAAGCCCTGCTCAACGCCCAGCCCATCATGATCGATTGCAACAAGGGCAAGGTCGCTCTCGGCCACAACGGCAATCTCACCAATGCCGCCGACTGGCGCCGCAAACTCGAACATCGCGGCTCGATCTTCCAGACCAACAGCGACACCGAAGTGATCGTTCATCTTCTCGCGCGTTCGCAAGCGCGGAATCTTTCCGGAGCGCTGGGTGATGCGCTCAATCAAGTCGAAGGCGCCTACTCCTTGCTCGTCCTCACCACCGACGAACTCTACGCCGTCCGCGATCCCCGCGGCTTCCGCCCGCTCGTCCTCGGCAGACTTCCTTCTCCCGAAGGCCAGGATGCCTGGGTCGTCGCCTCCGAAACCTGTGCCTTCGATCTTCTCGACGCCACGTACGTTCGCGAAGTCGAACCCGGCGAAATGGTCCGCATCTCCCGCTCCGGCATCGAGTCCATCCGTTTCAGCCCGCCGAAGCCGCACCAATACTGCATTTTCGAGCACGTCTATTTCTCGCGCCCAGACAGCATCATCTTCGGTCGCTCCGTCACCAACTCCCGCGAAATGCTCGGCCGTCTCCTCGCCCAGGAACATCCCGTCGAAGCCGACATGGTAGTTCCGATCCCGGACTCCGGCGTTCCCGCGGCCATCGGCTACGCGCTCGAATCGAAAATTCCTTTCCGCATGGGCCTCATCCGCAATCACTACATCGGCCGCACATTCATCGAGCCGTCGCAAGCCATCCGCAATTTCGGCGTCAAACTGAAACTCAATCCCGTCCGCGAGCTCGTCGCGGGAAAGCGCGTCGTCCTCGTCGACGATTCCATCGTTCGCGGCACCACCAGCC
>DASSXG010000008.1:0-2435 GCA_035704085.1 Candidatus Acidiferrum sp.
TTGACTCTCCCATCAGGCGGCAGCAAACGATAGGTATGCTCGAAATCTGTCGCCCCCCGAGAGGCACTATCGATGACCTTCTGAAAGTCGGCCCCGTCCTGTGGATGGACGCGCTGCATCACTGAATCTATTGATGGCTTAACCGAGCGGTCGTAATCGAAAATGCGATAGGTTTCATCCGACCAGACAATCTCGCCTGTGGCAGGTTTCCAGCCGAAGCTGCCCGTGTGACTGAGCCTTTGAGCTTCCGTCAGGTACGCTTCGCGCCGGCGGAGTTCCTGGGTCAGGAGCTCGTGTTCCGTAACGTCTAGCGCGCTGCCAACGTACTTTTTCAGGCTTTGGTCTTCTAGGACAGGGGCACCGACGCAGCGAATGTACCGAACTTCGCGGTTGGGACGCACGATGCGCTTTGTAGCATCGAAGGTCGAAGTTTTCGCCAGGACTCCCTTGATCAGGTCTGCCATAGACTCGCGATCGTGTGGGTGGACACGATCCAGGTATTCCTGAACACTAGGCGGTTTGCTGGCCGGATTGAGTCCGTGCATTCGAAATAATTCGGGAGACCAGTAGTCGAATCCGCCAGGATCGAAGGCCCAGCTTCCCATGTGGGCAAGACGCTGCCCTTCTGAAAGATAGAACTCGCTCCGTCGCAACTCTTCTTCGGCTCGCTTTCGGTCCTCGATATCGACAGCCGCAGCATACCAGTTAACGATGCTTCCCGAATCGTCGCGAAGCGGGACAGCGCGGATCAACAACCAGCGATATTGGCCGTCAGCGCGGCGAACCCGTACTTCATCCTCGAAAGGTTCACCCGATGCCATGGCCGAACGCCAACCGCGCAAGAAACGGTCAACATCTTCGGGATGAGTAACGGTCGTCCAGCCCCAATCTTGGACCACCTCCACAGAGACGCCCAAGAATTCGAGCCAGCGATGGTTGATGAGATCCAGGGAGCCGTCAGGCCGAACGCGCGTGACCTGCACTGGGATCGTATCGATGACAAGCCGCAGGCGATCTTCGGCTGTACCTGATCGTTGAACAGCTTCGGCGCCGGGTGTTATTCCCATGCTGACCTCGCCCGAGCATCTTACACCCGGAGAATCTGCTTTTGTTCAACCGCTCGCCAATTGTCGAAGTTTCGCCATCGCCCTGACGATGCACAGCTTGTCTTTTCAACGACTTACAAATGGAGCACCAATTGCCATCTATGTGCACGACTTCGGCGAGGGAGCAGATGCTCAGGATCACGAGAAAGGCAAACGGAGAAGTGGTCTTTAAGGTTAGCGGTCAACTGAACGCGGAAAACGTGGCGGAAGTAGGAACGCTGATCGAGGCAGAAAAGAAAGGGAGCCGCATTGTCCTCGACTTGACAGATTTGAGATCAGTAGATGGCGAGGCCGTTAAATTTCTGGAGAAGTGGGAAGCCGACTCGATCAAGCTGAAGAACTGCTGCCTTTACATCCGAGAGTGGATCAGGAGAGAGCGGCTGGAAAGAGAATCAGACCAGAGTTCGGATAGATGAGCAACAAACGGGTCCTGCTGATTTGAGCTTGTGCAGTAAAAGGAGCACTTATGGTGACAGCAACACAATCGACCCATAAAAAAGAACGCGGTCCGCACCTGGGAAAGGGGGCGGATCAGGGGCTCTCTCGGTTTTTGGACGCGGAGAAACGCAGTGCTACAGCTTGCCAGTTTGAGCATGCGATGCGGGAGAAAATCGTCGGGCAAGACGAGGCCGTGCAAGCGCTTGTTGATATCTATCAAGTGTTCTGCGCCGGTCTGCAATCTCCCGGACGCCCCGTGGGGAATCTGCTGTTTCTGGGACCCACCGGTTCAGGGAAAACGCGCACCGTCGAAGCCGCAGCCGAGATTCTGTTCGGCGACAGCCGGGCGGTAATCAAAGTGGATTGTGCGGAATTCCAGCACTCCCACGAAATTGCGAAATTGATTGGTTCGCCGCCAGGATATCTGGGGCACCGCGAAACGCACCCGCTTATAACGCAAGAAGCGTTGGCCGCAAGCCACCGCGAGCACCTGAAACTGAGTTTTCTGCTGTTCGACGAGATTGAGAAAGCGAGCGACGCGCTATGGCAGCTGCTGTTAGGAATGCTGGATAAAGCGACGCTGACGTTAGGTGATAACCGAAGAGTGGATTTGTCGCAGACGGTGATTTTTCTGACATCGAACCTCGGAAGCGGACAGATCGCCGATCTCATGCACGGAGGCATGGGATTCATCCAGCCGAAGGACAAGGCGACAACCGGATTGCAGGAGAAAGTGGAGAGGACCGCGGTGGAAGCGGCGAGGCGGAAGTTCTCGCCAGAGTTCATGAATCGCCTGGACAAAGTCGTGGTGTTCCATCCCCTGCAGCGCGAAGAACTGGACGAGGTGCTGGATATCGAACTCAGGCAAGTACAGAAGCGGGTGCTGGACTC
>DASSXG010000043.1:0-138816 GCA_035704085.1 Candidatus Acidiferrum sp.
ACCCGAAGATGACCGGTAGAGTCATCGTGCAGTGAGTGAGGAGAGACCTTGCACCCATTTGACATCAAAGCAGTGCTATTAGCGAAACACGCCCAGCACGTAGTGCTGATTCACTTTCCCATAGCGCTGTTTATCATCGGCCAGAACAGGGCGGACTACTTCCGGGGGGTGAGCACCCAATATTGACGAATGGCTAGGAATTTGGGTTAGTACTATTTGGACGTCGAGAGAAGCATTATCGCTGTTGGGCTTTTCGTATCTATCTGAAAATAAAGCACTTGCATAGAAATGCAAGCCTTGTTTTCGCCTTCAAATGGCTATTCTGTACTACAACCCCCGTACCCTGCCGAGTGGCTCCGCTGAACCATTGAGGCTCTCACAGTCGGTGCGTAGTCTCCTAGGAACGGGTTGGGGGCCGCGCGGGGACAGCGGCCCCGCAAGGGGTCGTGTGCGAGCTACCCAACCCGCCTTTCTTGGTTCTGTCCAGCTTCCCTCTGACTGTTGCACCGCGATAGGGCACGCAGCGACGCCCTTTTTCTTACTTGCCTCGTGTGGCGCTGATTTTGCAGCTTAAAGGTGCCCCGAGCGGAGATTCTGCGGAGAAACGCCGTTCGATCTACTAGATTAAGGAGTTGAGAACTCGGCCGCTGTGCGGTGACGACGGGTTTGTACGACACGTGATAGCCACAAACGACAAAACAGTGAGCGCTCGGTTCTTGTTACTGGCCATGTTCTCGCTCCCCACTTTGTGTCTAAGCACCCCTTTGCCCGCTGCACGCGCTCCGGCAAGATTGAAACCGGAAACCCAGGAAGCATTCGATCGCTACGTGAAACTGACGGACGCGCGGAATGAAGCCGAATTGAAGCGCGGCTCGGGTCTTCTGTGGATCGATGGCTTGCCGGAAGCGCAACGCACGGAAGCCTACGCTGCGCTGAAGCGCAACGAAGTGAAAATGCAAAAACTGGAGACGCGGGAGAACGGGAGAGCGATTCCATGTCCCGGCGGGATGATTCATCATTGGGCCGGCGTCGTATTTATCCCGGGAGTAAGACTGGATGACGTGCTGGGTGTACTTGAGGATTATGACAAGCACGCTGTCTATTTCGCACCGGACGTGGAGCGGTCCCGGGTCGAGTCCCGAGACGGCGATCATTTCCGGGTCTCCCTGCGATTCCGCCGGCACAAAGTGATCACCGTAGTGTTAGACACGCAGCATACGGTGGACTATTTCCACGACGCGCCCGGGCGGGCGCACAGCAGGAGCTCGGCGGTGCGCATCTCGGAAGTGGAAAACGCGGGCAAGAGCGATGAACGCGAAAAAGCGCCCGGCGATGATGGTGGATTTCTATGGCGGATGGAGACCTGGTGGCGCATGGAAGAGCAGGATGGCGGCGTTTATGTGCAGAGCGAAGTTGCTTCGTTGACTCGTGATATTCCCATCGGATTGGGATGGATGATCGGGCCGTTTGTGAACAGCATCCCGAGGGAAACTTTGACCTTCACCCTGGGAGCAACCAGAAAGGCCGTCGAAGCGCGAAAGATAGCACAGAATTAGCGCGCGCGTGCAACTGGAATCGCGCGGAATTATTTTCCCGCGACTGCTTCCTTGAGTAGTTGAAAGACGGCGGCCGCATTGCGATCCCAGTTCCATTCGAGGGCTTTTTTGGCGGCGGCTTCTCCAACTCTCTGCCTTCGAGCGGGATCACTAAAGAGCGCATTTAGCGAGCCGGCTAATTCTTCGGAATCCAAGGGATCGCCCAGCACAAGACCATCCACGGCATTGTGAATGAGATCCGATACGCCCGCGAATTGGGAAGTGATGACCGGCAGGCCGCAGGCCATAGCTTCCGCCACGGGCAAGCCGAAGGAGTCTTCGAGGCTCGGGCTGACGTAGAGATCCGCGGCGGCGTAGAGATCGAGAACCTCTTGGCGGGGCGGTTCAAAATGGCAGCGTTCCAAGATGCCGAGTTGCTTTGCGCATTCGCGGAAAGACTCCGGCGCATCGTTACCGACGACGATAAGGTGGAAAGGCAAACCGCGGAGCGTCCCCATGGCGCGAAGAACCGCCGGGAGTCCCTTGACGCGCCAGTCGTTGCCAATAAGGAGAAGCACAAAATCATTTTCCTGAAAATTGCGGGCCCTGCGAGCTTCCTTGCGCCGAGCCAGGCGCGCGGAGGGAGAAAACTGCGCTGCGTCCACGCCGTTGGGAATGACGGGGACATCCTTACGCTGAAAATAGTGAGCGAGGAGGTCCGCGGTACGGCCGGAGACGGCGGCGAGGGCAACTTTGGGATCAGAGTAGAGCCACCGCTCAAGGCTAGTGAGAAGAGCGTAATAGGCGCGGCGATGGAGCCCCCGAAAGACGCCAGGATTTGCCGAGTCGCGGTCTTCTTCGCGCGAAAGTTCCTGGAGTCGATGGAACAAGGCATGAACGATGACAACATCCGCGTCGAGGCAATTGATGCCGGGTGAAAGCACGAGATCGAAGCGCAGTCCGCGAACCCTGCGATCCCAAACGCGGCAAACCGCGTTTAACAAAAGCCAGGCAACAAATTGCAGGAGGTGGGGACCGCGCATAGAAGGAACTTTATGCCAGAGGATCCGGCCGGAATTTCCCGGGCCAAGGAAGAAAGCATCACAAAACGCAAGGTCCTCGACGCGTTGGGAGTAAAGGTGAATTTCGCAATGCTCGTCGCGCGCGAGACGCTCAAGCAGCTCGGCAAGAGCGCGTTCCGTGCCATGGCGACGGTCCACGAAAGGTGAGACGACGGCCAGGCGCAAGTCAGCGCATCCGCGGGCTGTATTTTGGCAGGGCTTGAGCGCCAGCAGCGAACTGCGCGGAGGGAACAAGAGTAGGGAGCCGAAAGAGTATGCCCAGCAGCAACCAGAAGAAAGCGTTGACAACGTAGTCTTGATACCCCTGGATGCCGGTGAACGTCCGTGGGAGGAGGAGGATTCCCGCGTACCAGAAGATCATAAAGGCGAGAGGAAACCAGGGCGAACCTCTTAGCTTCTTGACCACCTGCCAAGCCGAGACCAGGATAGCAGCGCTCATGACCAGCCAGAGGATCAGCCCGCCCACACCCATCTCGACGACAAGGGTACCAAATCCACTCTCGACTCCGACAACGGCGGGTTTCGTATGGAAGAGCGCGGAAACATACTGTGCACCGAGAGACGTTGTGCCGATACCATACCCGTAGAGCCAGCGGTCGTAACCAAACGCGCCAAGAAAATTCGCCAGGGGATAATTCCACGTACGGTGCTGCAGCTCGCTTGCGGCGCTCCACGGAGAAAGAGTTTCCGAATAGAAGGCAAAGCGGGCGAGCAGCGCGTCTGGGAAGATGAAAAACAGAAGGACGAGAGCAAGAGCGATACCAAGAGCGGTGCGCTGAACGGTGCGCAGAACACGCACGACCTCTCGCTGTCTCCAGGGAGCGCCCCAGAAGAAGGCGAGACTCCCAACGATTGCGCTCCCCGTAGACCACATCAGAGTTCCTCGTGATGCAGATAGGGCGATACCCCCTACAGCAACGGCAAGAGCTATGAAGGCAAGAAGTCGACCTCGGCGGTGGCGCAAGAAAAGATACCCGCTGAAACCGAAAATCATCATCCAGGCAATGAGAAGGAAATCTCCGTAACGGCCGTCGCTGACGAAAACGGACGTCGGCCGATACACGATGGCGCCAGAGATTGGAGCAACCCTGTACAGCGTGCTCAACTCTCGAAGCTCCTCGGCGGGGCGCTCGGGATTCAGGAAGGTATGGCCAAGAATCGACTGGGCGATTCCGAGAGAAATAATGGTGACAGATAGGACCAAGATGAAGCTGAAGAAACGGCGCAGGACCGCTTCAGATTCCAGGAACGCATAACCCACGAAAGTCAGCGGGACGTAGTAGAAATACAATTTTAGGCCCAGGAAGCCGTAGCCAAGATGCGAGGAGGCGGGATTGAAAACCTGCATCACGCCAAACCAGAAGAATACAAGGACGGGTACCAGGAATGGCGGACGAAAGGAGGAAACTTCCTTGCGGCGATAGGCAACCAAGAACGAGAGGTAAACAATAGCGGCCAGGAAGTCTTTCGCAAAAAAAATAGCCATGTTGTTGCCGAGGAATTTGCGGGCGAGATCCTCGAACAGCAGCCAGGTCAGGAAAACATACAGGCCGTTGCGCCAGTTGTTGAGCATGGCGACGATGAAAGCGCCGCCCACGAAGGCCATCGCGACGAAAGCGAGGCTCGTCATATCCCCGCTGATGACATAGCCGGCACATTTGTAAGCGCCGACAACAAACAAGACGAGGAATCCGAAGGCGAAAACCGGGTTTCGGCGGGAATTGCCAAAACTGGCGCGGGCGGCGAAATTCACGAAGCGGCCTCAACAACAAAAATATGATTGTCACCTAGGAGCGCCTCTCCAGAAAAGACAAAAGAAGCGAGCCGCAGTGTCCAGGCAAGGGGCTTACGAGTTAGCTGGTAGCCATTAGGCGGAAAGACGAGATGTTCGCGAAGCTGCAAGCGCGCTCGCGGTAAAAATTGACGTTGGAGAAGATCTAAGAACACCGGAGAAATATGCGTGGGCTCGCTGTTTTCGTCCATCGTGCGAATTCTTCCCTTGAGGAGGAATTTGGAACGCGCTGGAAGGGAGTCAACGTTCGGAGTCGTTAACACCCCGACCCCCCCGAGCGCGAGAAGGCGTCCAACATTGCGCAGGAAACCGATAGGACTTTCTACATGCTCAATCACTTCGATGGCAGTAACGAGGCCAAACGACCCGGGGCCAAGCTGCGAAGCAAAATCAGGTTGATCGAAGTCCAAAGATACATGCGGAACCTCCGCTTCAAAATCGTTGGGATTGCGATCGACCGCGAGAACGTCACATCCCAGGGAGCGCAGACGAGCGGCCATTGCGCCGGGTCCCGCGCCAAGGTCGGCAGCGCGGATGCCGGGACGGGCGTAACGCACAAGGACGCGGTCCCCGACAAACTCGTGAAGGCCGCTGTTTGTAAGCGTATGAAGCACTAATTTCCTGCCCAAGCACAACCACGGACGCGGATAGGAGCCTCTATCATACGTCTGCTGTCCCAAAAATCGAGCATGCGGCGGCGGATAGGCCGGCCGTCATCTGGCGCTAATGGTTCACTTGAAGAATTGTTACGGCGACCGTTTGCCGCTGGCCGTATACTCTCGAACCCTGGAAGTCGGAGATTTCTGAGCGCGCAATCGGTGACAATTGACCGCTCGTCTCGAGCTGCTTAAGAGGCGCAGCTATTGCCTCGGGATATTCGGGTGAACGCACAACCCAGCGGATATCATGCGCCTGGAAGAATGCCTGCCATTCTTCAGGTGTTTGCAATTCGGAGGGGTCGACGGCCCAACTCGCTGACGGATCACCGTATAGGAATGGAACGCGCAGATAAAACACATGACGCATAAAGACCAGCGTCTTCCCTCCTGCCTCTTTCTCCGACAGAACCCGATTGACGAATTCCGTCTTCTCGTATTCCGGCACGTGCTCGCGCATATACTCGTCCTGGGATGTGAAGCCCCCAGCTACCAGCAATGCGGCGCGATCGTAAAACAGCAAGCCGGCTGCACCGAATAAAAGGAACCCGCTTATCGTCGCGGCCGAGATGTATTTTGCGGCACGCCATCCGCGCGTCGCCAAGTGGGAAACACCTGCGAACACTCCCGCAAGGGCGCAAGGCAGCAGCGGAAACACATAGCGCGACATGCCGGAAGAAACGCCAATTCCTAGCGCGCTTAAGATCCAGACCGTCAACGCAACTCGCCAAGCTGTGGTGTTGCGCACCGCGAGAATAAGGAGAGGGGCAAAGCATAGAACCAGAGGTCCCAGGAATTGCCAAAAGCCCGGATGCTGAGTATCGATCGCCGCAAACAGCGGAAATTTGAGGATCTGCCAGAAACTTAAGTGTTGCCCAGCGCCGGTTTCCGCGAGATAAGAAGCCAACGCAAAGGCGTTCAGCTTTCCCGGCGAAAGATGGCGCAGGAGAAAAGGAAACACGGGGTCGCCCGTCCAGGCGAAATTTCGAGCATACGGCCAAACGCCGGAAATCAGCGATCCAAGAAAGAACAGAAGCAATTTGCGGATGGATCGTGATTCCCATACATAAGCCACGGCCATGCTTGCGGCGATAATGCAACCCGTGTACTTTGCTCCAGCCAACGCTCCTGCCAGAGCTCCCGATAGCACGGCGTGAGAGGCATGAGGCAAATTTTTTGATTGCGAAATAACCAGAACACCCACAGTCACGAAGAAAGCCATCCACATGTCCGGAGCGCCAGCGGAAGAAATCTGCCAGAACGTCACGGGAGTCAGTAAGAATGTCAGTGCGGCGGTCAGCGCCCATTGGCGACTCGCCCAGCGGCGCACCAGGCAGGCGCAAGCAACGGCTGCCAGGACTCCTCCAAGGAATAAGAGCCCCATGGCAAGCTGGCTGCTGCCGAGCGCCAGGCCGGCTAGAATCAGCAAGTGAGATTGGCCGGTAAGAAAGCTGGTTGAGAGAAAGAAGTTGGGATGAAACCCCAACAGGAGAATGAGCCGAGGTGCGGTGAAATGGTAGTGGAGCGCGTCGGATCCAGCGAGGGGAGCCATGGCCGCCAATCCCTCTGTCAGGAGAACCGCGAGCGTCGCAATTGCCAGGAAATTCTCGAGTCTGGAGCCGAGGAAGCAATTACGCAGCAGCCGCAAGACTTTTTCGAGAACTGTCATGAAGTTGCCCAGGCCGAGTAACAGAGACAGTACGATGACCGCTATCACCCCAGTGCGAATGTGTCCCAGCATCTGGATCGGAAACAGCAGAAGCCCGATGCAGATCACCCCGACGGCCGCGGAACACAACAAATTCTCTGCCTCGGAGACGGACTCCAATGATGAGAGGCGCAGAATACGATGGCCGAGAGCAGCGGCAATCAAGGCGAAAAGTCCGACTGCGAGAAGAGCGGCAAGGGAAGCTAGTAATGCCATACCTTACGCAGCAACGGACTGAGAACGGAGTGGAATTGTTCGCTGAATTGCAGGTAATACCAGACTTGGGCGAAGAGAATCCATGAGCAGATAGCCACTTCGATCCACGTGGGGCGTTGCAACTTCGCTTGATTCATGGCCGCGAATTATAACACGCACATCTTGTGGTCCGGCTCGAGTCCGAGAATCAACGTGATAGGCTCTCGTCCAGAAGTTCAGCGATCCGTGAGGGTGCGATCTACGCCGGCGTGAGATTCGAGCAGCACGCTCCTATAGATCCGCGCGTGTTCTTCCACCATTCGCGTGCGCAGAAACATGTGGCATGCTCGATCGCGAGCCTTTCGGCCGATCGAATCGACCATGGAGGGATCCTGCAAAACCTCTCGCATGCACCCCGCGAGGGCCGAAGCATCTCCGGGCGGGAAGGTGAGCCCGGCGTCACCCACGATTTCGGCGAGCCCGCCAATCTTGGAAGCAATCACGAGCCTTCCCCGCATCATCTGCTCGATGGCGGCGAGTCCGGCCGTCTCCTCCATGGTGGTGGGAATCACAACAGCGCGAACGTCGCGAAGGACCTCTGTCAGATGCGCATCCCTTAGGTAGCCGGTGATCGCAACACGTGAGCCCAGATCGTTCTCTGCGATCATCTCTTCGAGCGTCCCACGCAGGGGACCATCGCCGACGAACCGCAGCTTGAACTCGCGCCCCTCTTTATTCAATATCGCAGCCGCTTGAAGCAGCACCGTAATTCCTTTTTCCGGAACGAAACGACCGACATAGGCAAAGCAGAGTTTCTCTGGAGCGTCCGCCGCCGAGAGAGGGGCTGATCCTCCTCCTAACGGGTCCTCAATACCATGGTAGAGGACGGAAGTGCGAGGCAGGGCGTGACGCTCAAGTACGTGATGGGAATTGGCGAGGTTCGCAGCGGCCTTGCGCGAGAGCCAGAGCCGGGGAAACATGAGGAGCACCGAGGCTAAACTGCGAAGACTGGAAATCTCGCTCCTTCGGCAACGCCAGCACTCCAAGTAGCGCCCTGCTTGAAAGTGCCCCGGACAGATGCAACCATCGGGCTGATGAACCAGTAGTCCGTTAGGGCAAATGGCCTGGTAACCATGATGTTCGATGACAAGATGTTTGCGTGCCAGCCGCGCCAAGAGGAGGGGCGCCAGTGCCGGGCCAGCGACATGGACGAGGTCCGATTTTCGAATGAGCTGCCAGAGTTGAAAAAGGCCCGGCTGGCGGATGACGCGAAACGGAAGCGCTGTGTCGCTATATTCTCCCTTCGCAGTTTGAGCGACAAGCGTGACTTTGAATTGCGCGGCGCCGCCCGAGTTTCGAACTTCCGCCAGTCCCTTGGCCAGAGAAAGAACGATGGTTTCGACACCGCCGAAACTCGGTGGAAAAAAATGGCTGTACAACAGCAATGCTACAGGTTGAGCCCGGGAAAATGACTGGGCGCAGCTTTCCCCTTGCAAGGAGGCATCTGAATTAGTCGCATGCGGCACGGGTGTATGCCAAGTCTCACCTTTATTTCTTCAGTTAGTATATCGGTTCTTAGAGGAAGAACAACGTGCTAACCTTACGGCAGCCGCCGGACGTTGCGCATTTTTTTGTGGTGGCGGGGAACACTTCTCCTGAACATTTCTTCCAAGAGCATACAATGCGTGGCGGTTTTGGGCCGGCAAGACGCACCAACCGATGCCATTGAAGAGTACTGCCATTACCTGGGCACGGCGCTGGCCGCGGAAGGGGTCTGCCTGGAACGTAAGCGCGTGCCTTGGGCGGAGGTCGGCTGGCTCAAGGCCATGCGCGGATTGGACGAACGCAGTCCTGAATCCAAAAAAAATCCTGCATGGTTTCTCTTGCAATACACCGCACTGTCTTGGTCGCGACGCGGATTTTCTGTCCGCTTCGTAAGAATGATTCGGTGGTTGAAAAACAGAGGGGCGCGGTGCGCCGTAGTGTTTCATGACGCGGAGGCCTATTCTGGGAACAGCCCTGTGGCCCGGATTCGGCGCGTAGTTCAAATCCACACGATGCGCAAAGCTCTGCAGGCCGCCGACCTTGCGATCTTCACTATTCCTGCCGAAAAAATCTCCTGGGTCCCGCCAAACGCCCGGAACATCGTTTTCATTCCGGTTGGCGCGAATCTAGCTTCACCCGAGGCCGCATGGAGGAATAAAAAGGACTCCCGCCAGGACCCGCCCGCAGTGGCTATTTTCTCGTTGTCTGACGGTGCCATCCGGGCAGAAGAAGTGAGACTGATTGCCGAGGCCGTGCGCCATGCTGCAGAACGGATTGGAAAGCTGCAAGTGGCGGTGCTAGGACGGAACTCGGAGCTTGGAGGCAGAGAGTTAGAGGAAAAGTTTGCGGGGACGCCCGTGGAAACGATAGTGCATGGTCTTTTGCCAGCGGATGAGGTCGTGCGAGTGTTAGCTCGTTGCGACGTGATGCTCTTTGTGCGGGGGCAGCTTTCAACAAGGCGGGGCAGCGCCATGGCAGGCATAGCATGCGGCCTGCCGGTAGTGGCCCAGGAAGGAAGGGAAACCGCGGCGCCAATCACTGAGGCTGGAGTAGTGCTAGTGCCGGAGGGCACGAAGGAGGGTTTTGGACCAGCCCTGCTTCGTGTGCTTGCCGATGAGTCCTACCGTGCGTTGCTGGCGGAGCGGAGCAAGCATGCGCAAGAGCGGTATTTTTCCTGGAGGACTATTGCGGCCGCGTATGCGATGGCATTGCGAAAGGGAGAAATGAATCACTGAATAGCGAACGGTTGCGTGAGGAAATCCGACGGGCTTCTAACCTCCGGTTCGGCGACGAAGTGTTTCACGGGAGGGGCGGGTATGCTAAACTCGGGAAGTTCCGCAGGGGTTTGCGGTTCACCGTAAGTCTCCGCACTGGTGTCGTTTTTTCGTTGCGACCATGAATCGGCTGTCTATTGCCAAGACGCATTTGTGGCGCGAAAATTTCATTCCAAGATGACTCCGGCGGGCCGGTGTCACGCGAAGCAAAAGAGGATGTGTCATGTCCGGGCATTCAAAATGGGCCACGATTAAGCACAAGAAGGCCGCCACAGACGCGAAGCGCGGCCAGGCGTTTACGAGAATCATCCGGGAAATCACGATCGCGGCGCGCATCGGCGGCGGCGATCCCAATTCCAACCCGCGCCTGCGCACGGCGATCCTGGCGGGCAAGAACGAAAACATGCCGAACGAGAACATCGAGCGCGCCATTCTGCGCGGCACGGGCCAGCTCGAAGGCGAGCAGTATGAAGAAGCGACGTTCGAAGGCTACGGCCCGGGCGGCGTGGGCATGCTGATCCAGGTCGTGACGACGAACCGCAACCGCGTTGTGGGAGAGTTCCGCCACCTGATGAGCAAGAACGGCGGCAACATGGCGGAAGCCGGAGCTGTCGGCTGGATGTTTCACCGCAAAGGTGAAATTTCGGTGCCAAAAGAAGCGGCAAGCGAAGACAGGATGCTGGACATAGTCCTGGAAGCGGGAGCAGAAGATCTGAAAGACGATGGCTCGGTATGGTACATCGTGACGCCTCCTGAAGCGCTGGAGAAAGTGAAAGAAGAACTGACCAAGGCAGGCATCACGCCAACGTCCGCGGAGATCGGTATGGTGCCGCAGAACTACATCAGGCTGACGGGCCCGCAGGCCACACAGATGGTGCGGCTGATCGAAGCGCTGGAAGAACACGACGATGTGCAGCACGTTTACGCAAATTTTGACATTGACGAGTCGGAAATCCAGGCCGCCGTGGGAGCCAACTGAATTATTTTGCAGCCTATTTTTCGGCCAGCCCGCGTTGTGGACTGGCCATTTTTTTTTGACGTGGACCGCCACAGCCTGGCTCGGGTATGACAAAGCGCTGGCAGGGATTCAAGGAAGGCCGTAGACTGTGCCCATGTCCGGAACAGACGTACCATGCAACCAAGGGGCAAAGAGCGGCTGGATGCGCGTTCTGGGAGTTGATCCTGCCGCCGTTGGGCCCACCGGCTATGGCATTATTGAAAGCGACGGGCGACGCTGCCGGATGCTCCACTACGGAGCGTTGAAAGTGGCTGCGGGACGGCGCAACGAATGCGCCGGCGCCGCGCTGCAGGATATACACGATTTGCTGTGCCGGCTCATGGACGAGTTTTCTCCGAATGTAATCGCGGTCGAGAGCGTGTTTACGGCCCTGAATATGCGAACCGCGCTGCGGCTCGCGGAAGTGAGGGGCGTGGTCTTGCTGGCGGCCGCGCAGCATGGCTTGGAAGTGCATAGCTATGCGCCCCGCGAAGTGAAAGTACATATCGCCGGTCATGGCCACGCGGACAAGAAACAAGTGCAGTTAATGGTGCGGGCACTGCTCTCGATGACGGTGACGCCTGAACCTGAGGATGCCGCGGACGCTTTGGCTGTGGCCTTGTGCCACATGCGATCGGAACAGGTGCGCCGGCGCTTTGGATTGCCGGATAAGAAAGATGGTGGAGTAAAGCCGCGAGCGCAGGCTGTGGCGGCAGGCTTAGCACGCGCGGCAGTAAACATTCCGGCGGGCGGCGCAACGCGCACTCGGCCGCCGCGCATCGTATCCACGCGATGAAAACTGCCCTCCTGCGATTCTGTTTCTTGATGGCCGTTGCGTCCTTGCTGGCCTGCCTGGCTCATGCCGCTCCTGCTCCGGCAGGCTCCAGGATAACTTTCCGGAGAGTTTTCAAGTCCAGTTCGCCGGAATTCATACAAATTGTCGTGCGCGATGACTCGGACGCGGCCACCTACGAAATTCGCCAGCTCGACGACGATCCTGCATCGTCTCCTTTCGAAGTAGGCGCTGCGTTGCGCGCGAAAATGTTCGACCTGGCGGCGCAATTGAAACATTTTCAGGGTCAGGATCTGGATGTTCACCGAAGGATTGCCAATCTCGGCGAGAAAACCTTTCGCTGGGAATCCGGCTCTGAAGTTCATGAGACAAAATTCAACTACACGCTGAATTCGGCCGCCGCACAGCTTCTGCAAATCTTCGAAGGCCTGGCGCGCCAGCAGGAACACGTGGATCTGATCACTCGGCGCATGAAGTACGACCGCCTGGGGATCAACGACGCGCTGCTGCAATTCGAATCGGATTTCAACCGTGGTCTCCTGCCGGAACCGCAGCGCGTCCTGCCGATCCTTGACCAGATCGCCGGCGATTCCAAGTTCGTGGAGATTGCCCGCCAGCGCGCCCGGTCGCTCGCGGAACGCATCCGCCACCCGAAATGAAACTCCGTTCGAATAGGCCAGAGCAATGAGCCAGGATGACATTCAAGCCGGCGGGGACCGCTTCCCCTCGACGCGGCGCTCGGTGATTGAAGCTGTGCGCAGTATCGATGCGGAGGAGCGCGAACTGGCCCTCGAGGCGTTCTGCGCGGCCTACTGGAAACCAATCTACAAGTACGTTCGCATGCGCTGGAAACGCCCGCCGGATATGGCCCAGGATTTAACCCAAGGCTTTTTTGTGGAAGTGCTGGAACGCGAGCTTCTGGAAAACTTCGATCCAAAGAAAAGCCGCTTGCGCACGTACTTGCGGGTTTGTGTGGATAGTTTTGTTTCGAATGAAGACAAAGCCGGTCGCCGCCAAAAACGCGGAGGCAATGTAATGCACGTCGCGCTGGATTTTGCCAGCGCCGAGGAAGAGTTGGACGCCGCCGTGATGGATCCCGCTTCCATCCCCTCGCCCGAATCGCTCGAGGAGTTCTTTGAAAAGGAGTGGGTGCGCAGTCTCTTTGCCCTCGCGGTGGAAGAATTGCGCGAACGGTGCATCGCGAGCGAGCGAGAGCGCACCTTTCACCTGTTCGAGGCGTACGATTTACAGGGCAACGAACGAATCTCCTACGAACAACTTTCAAACGAATATGGAATTCCCGTCACGGACGTAACCAACGCCCTTGCTTGGGCTCGCCGTGAGTTTCGAAAGATCGCTCTCGAGCGCTTGCGCGAACTCTGTGGCAGTGAAGAAGAGTTTCAACGTGAAGCACGGGCGGCGTTCGGCTGGGATGCGAAATGAGATTTCTCTCGGACCGCGCCCTCGAAAGGTTGCGCGACGCCACGGAGATTCCCGATCTCGCCGGCACGCGTTACCGTTTACTCGGGCGCGTCGCCCGCGGAGGCATGGGCGTCGTTTACGCCGCGGAAGACGAAAATCTGCACCGCCGGGTCGCGCTGAAAATTCTGGACGTGCAGGGATCCGATGGTGATCTTGCTAATCGCCTCATTCGCGAAGCGCGTGTGCTTGCAAGTCTCGAACACCCCGGCATCGTGCCCGTACACGACGTGGGAACCCTCGCCGACGGCCGCGTATTTTACGCCATGAAGTTTGTCGAGGGCAGGCGGCTCGACAAATATATCGAGTCCGTCGCGTCCATCCCGGACCGGTTGAGGATTTTTCTCCGTATTTGCGATGCGGTGGCCTTTGCGCACGCGCGTGGCGTTCTGCACCGCGATTTGAAACCGGCGAATATCATGGTTGGCCCCTTCGGCGAAGTCCTGGTGATGGATTGGGGCATCGCCAAAATTCTCCGCGGTGACGCCTCGAATGTCGCTCCGGTCGCCGATCCCGATGCGACCGTTCTCGAGAAACCGAAAGCCGTTTCCGATTCGAATGGCTCGAAGGAAATCTCCGTCATTACCGGCCATGGCACTGTGATGGGAACTCCGGGCTATATGTCCCCGGAACAAGCTCTCGGAGACGTGGAAAACCTGGATGCGCGCAGCGACGTCTTTTCGCTCGGGGCGGTCTTGCGGTTCCTTCTTGCGACCCATCCCGAAAAAACTGCTCCCGCAATGGGCTTCCGTCTGGACAAATCGCTGGAAGCGATCTGTTCGAAAGCCACAGCAGCCGCGCCACCCGAGCGTTATCCAAACGTTCAGGAACTAGCGCTGGATGTATCACGCTACCTTGATGGCCTGGCTGTGGAAGCCCGTCGCGAGACCATCTTCGAGAAGGCCGTACGCTTCTACCGCCGCTACCGCTTCTTCATCTTGTTGATTTTGGCGTACTTGGTGATGCGCGTGGCTATCTTGCTTTTTATGCACCGGTAGGCGTAAAGGAATTCCCGGATTTGTTGTAAGGAATAGTAGAGAACAATTCGAACGCGACGGAGGAATGCGATGAACAAAGTGCTGCTGGGGCTTCTGCTTGGTGCATTGCTGGGGGCCATTGATGGAGCTACGGCATGGTTTACTCCCGCCGTTCGAGCGCAACTCGCTGGCATCATTATCGGTTCCACCATCAAAGGGCTCATCGCCGGCGTAGCCGCTGGAATTTTCGCCCGCAAAGTGAATTCCGTGCCGCTCGGCATCGTGTTCGGCGTGGCCGTGGGATTCGTTCTGGCCTTCCTCGTCGCCTACATGCAGCACGGCTACTATTTCGAGATCATCTTGCCGGGCAGTGTCGTCGGGATGATCGTGGGTTACGCAACGCAGCGCTACGGCGGAGTGCCTGCGGCGGCAGAGCGTTAGCAATGCCTGAGAAAGACAAAAAATCCGTTCCAACCATTTAGGGGGAAAATTATGTCTCGAGTCATCCATTTTGAAATACCGGCGAGTGATCCCGAACGCGCGTCGAAATTTTATCAAAAGGTCTTCGGGTGGAAGTTCGACAAGTGGGCCGGGCCGATGGAGTATTGGATGGTGACTACGGGCCCGGAAGGAAAGCCCGGAATCAACGGGGGAATGTTGAGGAAGCCGGGCCCGGTCTCGGTGACCACGAATACCATTGACGTGGAATCGGTGGATGCCGCGACCGCCGCGGTCATGAAAGCCGGTGGAAAGCAGATCATGCCTAAATCGCCCATTCCGGGCGTAGGTTACTTTGCCTATTGCGAAGACACGGAAGGGAATATGTTCGGCGTGATGCAGGCCGACAAAAATGCCAAATGAATCTGCCGGGAATTCCAAAGCGATGAGTTTCAAATGGCCGTTTTTTTGAGTCCTAATAACTTTCTGAAAGGAGAAAGCTCGATGAAAGAGTTGGCAAAAATTCTGGGTGTGCTGCTTCTTGCTGTTGGGGTCATGCCGGTTCAAGCGAATACCGGACCTGGCAGTGGAGCGGAAGCATTCGAAAAATTGAAATCACTTGTGGGCCACTGGGAGACCGACAAGACAAACGTGCAGAAAGCGTCGCTGGACCTGGAGCTGACTTCCGGGGGCACGGCCGTCCTCGAGAAGTTCCACATGGTGGAGGATGGCAAGCCGGTGGAAATGACCACGCTCTACTACCTCGACGGCGGCGACGTGAAGCTGACGCACTACTGCATGGCGGGAAATCAACCGACGATGCGCGGGACATATGCGCCAGAGACGAAGACGCTCAAGTTCGAGCTTGTGCGCATTTCGAATCTGAAGAGCGCGGACGATGGGCACATGCATCACGCCGCGTATACGTTCATTGACAACGATCACTTCAAGACCACCTGGACGTTTCGGAAAGAGCAGAAGGATGCTTTCACGGAAGATGTGACCTACGTGCGCACGAAGTAAGCAGCGCAATTCGAAGCGGTGCGAGGGGCGGGCCCGCAAGGGTTCCGCCCCTTGTATTTGTGACCCGTGTAGAATGGTGCGCATCGAACGGTTGTTGCGTTGTGATGGAACAACGGGAGCGATGCGATGGGATTTGCTGCGTTTGCCGGGCACAAGTATCTGAACCTGGAGACGTTCAAGAAGAGCGGCGAAGGTGTAAAGACCCCGGTCTGGTTCGCGGAAGATCCGGCGACGAAGCTCGATTCGAACGACGCAAAGCTGTACGTGTACACGATCGGGGTTTCCGCAAAGGTGAAACGCATCCGGAACAACCCGCGCGTCAAAATTGCTCCTTGCGACATGCGCGGCAGACTGAAGGGCGAATGGGTGGATGCGCGGGCCGAAATCGTGACCGGGGCGGAAGCGCAACACGGGACGCAGTTGATCAAGAAGAAGTATTTTCCGTGGAAGCAGATTCTCGATTTCTTCGCCATGTTTAGAACGCGTGAACACACGGTTTTTGTGATCCGGCCGGCGTGAGACACCGTATCGATGTAAAATCCTTGGAATATGCGATACCTGGTGAGAGCGCGTGTGAAACATGATTGCCAGCGCATGTTGCTGGAAGCGATTGAGCGCGGCACGTTGGGCAAGGGTTCGGTGGCCGAGGGGGAATACTTGCGCAACATGAAAGAGGCGCGGACTTTTCCTGACGAGACCGTCCGTTGGGTGGAAGTGTCCTACTGTACCACGCCGCTCCAGGAAGAGCGGCCCTACTGGGAAGAGTATTTCGAGCTGGTAAAAGTGCAGGACGCGCACGACAGGCGCAGATGCCGCGACCAGAACGGTTCCGAGCCCTGGGCTTGCGGAGACTGCGACTGCACGGCACGCCTGGAAGAAGAGTTGAAGAACTCCGCAGAGCCGTTTCTGGAGCTGCTAAGCGGGTCGATCAAGGAACCAACGGGTTAGTCTGCCTCGCTTCGCCGCGTTTGAAAGGAAATACAGCCCTCGAAGGTCGTTAGACCAAGTTTGAACCTATATTCGCTCTTGATGCACAGAATCTTACGCGGATGGTGCCAGTTGTGGTTAGAATAGGGGAGAGAGCCCATTCACAGGGGATCGAATCGTTCCCAGGCGGTTCACGAATCCAAGGAGCGCATACCTGGGGGTTGAAGATGAAGATGCTTAACGTAGTTCGCAAAGCAATATTCTGCCTTGCCTTGACCTATCTGTTTGTCCCGTTCACGGCCCACGCTCAAAACCAAGTCCTCGGAGAACTGCAACTGAAGGGTAAGACCAAGGCTGATAAGACTTCCGGAGTTTGGATCGATGGACAGTATGTCGGCTATGTCGCTGAGCTCAAGGATGATAACAAGATCTTGCTTCTACCCGGCGAACATGAGATTGCCGTGCGTCAATCGGGGTACACCGATTTCAGGCAGAAGGTGGTTGTCGAGCCGCACAAGAAAACCGTCCTGGACGTTGTAATGCTGAAGGATTCGCGGACGAACTTTCCCAAAATCACATCTCAGATCAAGCTTCAGGTATCCCCGGAGAGAGCCGCTGTTTTTGTGGACGATGCTTTCGCCGGAAGCGTTGGAGAATTCAGGGGCGCGGGGCATGGAATGCTCGTGAGTCCAGGGAAACATCGTATCAAGATCGCCCTCCCTGGATACCAGGCTTTCGATACCGAGGTCAACCTACTGGCACGGCAGAAAATTACCATCAAGACGGACCTGGTTCCGGGAAGTATTGCCGAGGCAGGGTCCGCAATAAAACAGGACTAGTGAATACAAACTAGGCGGCTTACCGGCGCAGTCTGTTTTGGGCAGCCAGGACGACTTCGTTGCGGCACGATACTTATCGGCCGATCGACGCACTGGCGTTTGAAGGCACAGCGGCGAGGACGCGGAGGGAATCCGTGTAAGGCGCGCGGGCGACGCCGCGCTCGGTGAAGATGGCGGTGATATAACGCGCGGGCGTCACGTCGAAAGCGGGATGCGCGGCGTGGACGTCGGGGGCGATGCGGACGCCATGGAAATGCGTGACTTCGGCGGCGGAGCGCTCCTCGATGGGGATATGCTCACCGTCGGGGATTGAAAGATCGAACGTGGAAACGGGCGCGGCGATGTAGAAGGGGACGTTGTTTTCTTTCGCGAGTACGGCGATCTGATACGTGCCGATCTTATTGGCGGTGTCGCCGTTGGCGGCTACACGGTCGGCACCGGTGACGATGGCGCCGACTTTTCCTGTCTTCAAAAAATGACCCACCATATTATCGGTAATCAGTGTAAGCGGGATGCCCCCTTTGTGCAGTTCCCAGGCGGTGAGGCGAGCCCCTTGGAGATAAGGGCGTGTTTCGGGAACGAGGACGTGGAGTTTTCTTCCCTGTTCGAATGCCACGCGAATGACGCCGAGCGCACTGCCGATCCCCGCTGTGGCGAGCGCGCCCGCATTGCATTGCGTCATGACCTGGCCTTCCCGGGGCATGAATTCCGCGCCGAAGCGCCCCATGGCTTCGTCGGTTGCTTTCTTTTCGAGATGGACCTGCTGCGCCTCTTCGACCATGCCGCGTCTGATTTTAGCGAGGTCCGAAGATTGCGCGCAGAGTTCGACGAAGCGGCGCTTCATGCGCTCGAGCGCCCAAAAAAGATCTACGGCCGTAGGCCGAGTCTTCGCGAGAGTGTCGCATATTTCCACAAGTTCTGACTTCAGCGCCTCGGCGGATTTTGCGGGGGAGTGAAGCACCCCGAGAGCCGCTCCCATGGCGGCGGCTACGCCAATGGCAGGCGCTCCACGGATCACCATTTCGCGGATGGCTTTGGCGACTTCGCGATAATCAGTGTAAGTGTGCGAGATTTCTTCAGCGGGAAGGCGGCGCTGGTCGAGCATGACCACGCCACGTTCGGTCCATTCGATTGGTTGTGCCACGTACATGCTTAGATATTCCTCGGAAAATTCAATTGTAGCGAAGGCCGGGGCAGAAGACGAATCGGTCAGTGCCCCGGAGGCATGCGCGTGAAACCCTTCGTGCCGATGAAGCCGATGATTGTGACCACGGCGATGGTGGAATTGTATCCAAGATGGAGAAGGTAACTGGCGTAGACGGAGCCGGTCCGGGCTCGAACATAAGTAAAAATGATGCCCACGACTGTGAGGGTCAGAACAACAGCACGGCTCCAACCGAGTTGGTAGCCGTGCACGAGACCGAAAAGCACTCCCGTGAGAACGATGCCAGCCGTGATGCCGCGGCGGGCGGCGGCGGATGATTCCACACCGAACGAACGGGCCAGGGAGGAACTGAATCGGGCGAGAAGTGGAAAAAGATACCCGCGGAACAGGGTCTCCTCCACTAGCGGCGCGAAGAATACGGCCATGGCCATGAACAGATACATCGTGGAGCGATGCTTGAAAAGCTCCTCGATAGGTGCGTTGTCAGGCACTTTGGTCTCGGCCGTGACAATGAAAGCTCCAATGGAAAGCGCACAGCCGGAGAAGAGGTAGCGCCACGGGCTGCTGGGCTGCGAGGGATCGCGCGGAACGATTTTCCTCCAACCGAGGGAACGCCAGAACGGCGCCTCGGGAAGCACCGCAATCGTTACATACAGAAAGAGAATCAGCGACAGTTCCCAGACGACCATGATGCCAATTGCAAAAAAAGGTTTGGAGAATACGAATTGTTCGAATTCATGCCTGTTGGCGAAGTGCCGGTTCGGTGGCGTGTAGTAGATCAAAAAGGCAAATTGCACGACAAAAAAGCTGATGAGGCCGAAGATACCGAAGAGCAGCAGGTGAAGCCAGGACCACGAGATGCGCAGATCTTCGGGGAAAAAGGAGTTTGCATCTGGCGGAGAAGGAAGGCCCGCGCCGAGGAATGCATCACCGGTGAGCGGGGCAGGAAGTGGCTCCGCGGAAGAGGTAAGCGGCAACTCTTCAAGAGAGCGTCGCGATTCGAGATCCTGATCCGGCGGATTTAGCGGGTTGTCGTCGAAGGGGCTCATCGTTTTCCACGGCGTGAATTCTTCGGCCAGCCAGCGGCGAGCGCGGCTGCCACGAGAGGCAAGAGCAGTTCGTGATGGCCGGTGATCGCGTAGCCGCGCGATTCGGGGCTGCGGCCGCCACGCGCGGACGCGGTGGGACGCTTCACCACATTCTGCAACGCCCGGTAGTGCTGAATGAAGTCGAAATTCGCCGTGGTGATAGGACGGAGGGGGACACCGAGATTACGCGCGACAGATACGGCCTTGAGAAAAACTTCTGGGAGCAGGACGGCGGAGCCCCAATTCAGATAGACGCCGCCGGGATGCATCTGCTCGACCAAGGCGCAAAAAAGACGGAAATCGAGATGCGTTGCCGCGCCAAGAGCGGCTCCTTCGGCGGCTGGATGCATGTGGGGAATGTCGGTGCCGATAGCGAGATGGACGGTAACCGGGATGCGGTGATTGTAAGCAGCGACGAGGATACTGGAGTTGGCGTGCTTGACGGGAATGACGCCGCTAGATAGAAATTGCCCAGCGGCCTCTCCGTAGCCTATGCGAATGCGCTGGGAAAGTTTGGCGATTTCGTTGAGATATTTTCCCGTTTCTTCGGCCATGCCGAATTGGCCTTCTCCAAGGCCGGCTTCGACGTCTTCGGAAGTGTTGCCGGCAAGTGCGATTTCAAAATCGTGGATGAGGGCGGCGCCGTTCATGGCGATTCCGGAAACAAAGCCGCGCTTCATCAGGTCGATGAACAGTGGGCCGAGGCCGACTTTGATAATGTGCCCACCGATTCCCCACAGAATGGCTCTGCGCCGTTTGCTGGCGGCATGGATCGCACCGAGCAGAAGTCGAAGATTTTCCGCGGCGAGAATGTTGGGGAGCGAATCAAGAAATCTTGTCAGCGATGTATTTGCGGCGAGAGGATAGGCGAAGTCGCGAACGCGGACTTTGCTCTTGCGCGAGGCAAGTGGGTACGTGTGCACCGCGCCGAGCGTGAGGGGATGAATGGAATAGATGCTCATTGTAGAGGCTTCACTCTACGGAGAACCCGGCCGTACCGCAAGAGCAGGCAATCACAAAACAGCCGGGGTTGAAGCCCCGTCTTTACAAAATCCTTGGCGGAGGTTCTCACTTCCCACGATCGTTGCCATTGTTGCTACTCGAATGGCCGTTGACGCCGAGGACGCGGGCAAGGACCTGGCCGGTGTAGGATTTTTTTGTGCGGGCGACGAGTTCGGGCGGACCTTGCGCGACGATACGCCCGCCACCTTCGCCGCCCTCGGGGCCGAGATCGATGATCCAGTCGGCCTGCTTGATGACGTCGAGATGATGCTCGATGATCAGCACGGTGTTGCCGAGATCGACGAGGCGCTGCAACACATCGAGAAGTTTTCGAACGTCGTCGAAGTGCAGGCCGGTAGTCGGTTCATCGAGGATGTAAAGCGTACGGCCGGTCTGGCGCTTCGAAAGCTCGCGGGCCAGCTTGATGCGCTGGGCTTCGCCGCCGGAAAGCGTGGTGGCGGATTGGCCAAGGGTGACGTACCCAAGCCCGACTTCGACGAGCGTCGAAAGTTTTTGCTGAATCTGCGGAATGTTTTCGAGAAGTTTCAGCGCGTCGGAAGAAGGCAAATTCAAAACATCGCTGATGGAGTAGCCTTTGTAGCGCACCGCGAGCGTTTCTGAATTGTAGCGGCGGCCGCGGCAAATTTCGCACATCACGTAAACATCGGGAAGAAAATTCATTTCGATGCGGCGCAGACCGTCCCCTTGGCAGGCTTCGCAGCGGCCGCCTTTTACATTAAAGCTGAAGCGGCCGGGCCGGTAGCCGCGTTCGCGCGATTCGGGGAGCATGGCGAAGAGATCGCGGATGGGTGCGAAAACGCCGGTGTAGGTGGCGGGATTCGAGCGCGGGGTGCGGCCGATGGGAGCTTGATCGATCTCGATCACTTTGTCGATGTGCTCGGCGCCGAGAATTTCGCGGTGCGCGGCGGGGGCTTCAGACGAACGATAGAGTTTTTGCGCCAGAGCACGATAGAGAATGTCGTTGACAAGCGTGGATTTGCCGGAGCCGGAGACGCCGGTGACGACTGTGAGCACGCCGAGAGGCAGCGTGACGTCGACTTCTTTGAGATTGTTGGCGCTGGCGCCGAGAATCTGGATGGCTTTGCCGTTGGGACTGCGGCGCTTTTCAGGAACAGAAATTTTCGCGGTGCCGCTGAGATATTGCCCCGTGAGCGATTCCGCGGTGGCTTCGATTTGCGCGGGTTTGCCTTGGGCAACAAGGAAGCCGCCGGCGTTGCCCGCGCCGGGGCCTAGGTCCACGACGAAGTCGGCGCGGCGGATCGTGTCTTCGTCGTGCTCGACGACCAGGACGGTGTTTCCGAGATTGCGAAGATGTTCGAGCGAGCCGAGAAGTCGAGCGTTGTCGCGGGCGTGCAGGCCGATGCTCGGTTCATCGAGAACGTAAAGAACGCCGCGAAGGCGGGAGCCGATTTGCGTGGCCAGGCGAATGCGCTGGGCTTCGCCGCCGGAGAGCGTGGCGGCAGAACGATCCAGGCTGAGATAGCCAAGTCCGACAGCGAGAAGAAAATCGATCCGTTCGGAAACTTCTTCGAGCGGGCGCGCGGCGATTTCTTCTTGGCGTTCGGTAAGCTGCGCTAGGATTTTGTCGACGGCGAGGCGCGCAGAACTTAGGGAAAGACCGGTGAAATCGGCGATGGACCAGCCGGCAAGTTTGACGGCGAGCGACTCTGGGCGCAAACGCTTGCCATGGCAGACGCTGCACAGCGTCGCGGACATGTACTGCGTCATCCACTCGCGGTAGCTGTCGGAGCCGGACTCTGCAAAATTTCTCTCAAGGAATTTTAGAATGCCGGGGAAGCGGAAACCTTTTTCGGCTTTCGATTTCTTCGTGCCTGTACCATTTTTGCGGTCGCCATCGCTGCCATTCGACGGCGGGTAGCCGTACAACAACATGTTCTGGACGCGCGCGGAAAATTTCTCGAATGGCGTTTCCAGATTGAAGCCGTGGGCGTAGGCACCAAGCTCCAGCGTGCGCTTGAGAATCGCGGAGCCGGAGCCCGGACCAAGACCGCCGTCGAAGAGCGGCCGACTCCAATCGGTGACGATTTTCGACGGATCGAAATCGTATTTCGAGCCTAGGCCGTTGCAGGCGGGGCACGCACCGTACGGCGAGTTAAAACTAAACGAGCGCGGCTCAAGCTGTGGCACGGAGATGCCGCAATCGGGGCAAGCGAGCTTTTCGGAAAAGGTGTGTTCCTTGGCGCCGACGATGGCCACGGTGACCAGGCCACCGGCAATTTTCAGCGCGGTAGCGATGGATTGCTCCAGCCGCGCGGCGATGCTCGGCTTGACGAGCAGGCGGTCAATCACGATTTCGATGGTGTGATTCTTGCGCTTGTCGATGACCGGGAGTTCGTCGAGCGGGAAGAGTTCGCCGTTGATGCGCACGCGGACGTAGCCGTCCTGCGCGAATTTTTCCAGCTCTTTGCGAAACGCGCCCTTTCGTCCGCGGACGATGGGCGCGAGAATCATAACGCGGTCGTCGTGCTTGCAGATTTCGCCGTGCAGGATGGATTGGACGATCTGCTCGCTGGACTGCCGCGTGATGGGCTTGCCGCAGTTGGGGCAATGCGGCAAGCCGACGGAAGCGTAGATCACGCGGAGGTAATCGTAAATTTCCGTGATGGTGCCGACAGTTGAGCGCGGAGAGCGCGTCGTGGTTTTTTGCTCGATGGCGATGGAAGGCGAAAGGCCTTCGATGACGTCTACTTCAGGGCGCTCCATCTGGTCGAGAAACTGGCGCGCATACGCGGAAAGCGACTCGACGTACCGGCGCTGGCCTTCGGCGTAGATGGTGTCAAAGGCAAGCGACGATTTTCCCGAACCGGAGAGGCCTGTAATGACCGTCAGGGTGTTCCGGGGGATTTCGACGCTGATGTTCTTGAGGTTGTGCTGGCGTGCGCCCCGGATTACCAGTTTGGTCAGGCCCATGAGACGAAACCGCTCCCTCCACAGGAGCCTTGGCGCTCAGTGGCTACACTGAGCCCAAGATAACTTCTCACGATAGCAGGACGTAAACGATGTGGTCAAGAAAGGCCATAGGGCACCTCATTTTGAAAAATTGAGACGAAACAATGCGTTCTCCGAAGTCGGCTCAAAATGCCAGTCGGCAGCGATGCATTCAAAGGTGTTATCACGGAAATAGAATAGAAAATGTCGCCTCCCAGAAGCCGCTTCAGGAAGAACAATCCAATCTTCGGGGGAAAACTTTAGCGGATCATCGCCAGTAATCTCATAAAACTCTCCCCATTCAGGCGCTATCTTGCTATACCGGCATTGCCCGCGATGCCAGCCTTCGTCATTTGTTGAGCCGAGGCGATAGCGCTCGCATTCCTTGAATCGAAGGAAACCTCGGTCTCCTTCAGTAATATGCGAGTAAATCATAAAGTTCAGCCAAAAATACAAAATAATGTCCTGGCGTTCGACACGAACTTTAGGCTCAGGAGCATTGGGCTCAGCATTCCAGCCGTTGTTGAGATGGATAAAAGTACGTTCCAATGATTCTCCGTGTACTCTCTACAGCCCGGCGTTTAGGTTTGGCGGCGGAGGAATTGGTCGGCGCCGGGGCGGCCTACGAACTTGCCGGAGTCGATGACGGCGCGGCCGCGGGAAAAGACGGTTTTGGGCGCTCCTTTGGTCTGGATGCCCTCGAACATTGAATAGTCCACGCGCATGTGATGCGTTTTGGCGCTAATGGTTTCCTCGTGATTTGGAAGTAATTCGGTAACTTCCGTATTGCCCGTTAACTCGACCGGTATCCTAACTTGCAAATTCGGATGATGAGCGCAATCATCTGTTCTCGCCAACTCGTCCTCCGTAGAGCCCTGACAACAGCCGCAGCGCACCGAAGAAAAACATGATCGTGGCGCCGATTGCTCTTCCCCTTAGACGTCCGGAGTTCATGGGTCTTATGTTTTGTTTTGGATCATGTAATTTGGACCATGACAGGCAGGATGAAGAGGCAAGTCAATGACACCGAACGAGTTGGACTGATCCAAGAAGTCAGTCCTCCCTACACTCACAACTCCAGAATAGGCCGGCTCTTTGGCGAGTCGTCGGCCATCGGAAACTTGAGGATCAGCTCCGACATAAGTTCCGTATAGCCCGCCACTCGGGCGCAATCAGGGGGGAGCCTACAGGGCTTTGAGACTGAGTGTCGTGTCTGCATTTTTCCAGGCTGCCTCAAATTCCCTCCGAACTTCCTCAGCCGCATCGTGTTTGGTTTGAGCCTCCAAAGCATTCAGAAGGCCAAATAGGGAGCGGGGATTTCGGGGATATTGTTCTAAATCAGCGCGAAACACAGCTTCCGCCCTCTCCGGTTGGCCGCCCAGCAACAAGGCACTGCCTAACGACTCCCGCACAGGATAAAACCACTCGGGCGGCTCGCCATAGTACAGCTTATCTTGGACTTCTACTGCCTTCTCCCAATAGGTGATTGCCTGCGCATGGTCGCCCTTGGCCGCGGCAATCCGAGCGTCCAGGATATTCTCCGCGAGATCAAGAAAGCTTCGGGCCTTGTTGAAATAGAAGCTGAACTCCACATCGGCAGGTGTTTCCTTGCGCGCTGTAGCAAGGATCTGCCGTTCCGCTTGCGCGTTGGCAATTTGGCCCTTCGCGGCAAATGCGGATCCGCGTGCGAAATGCCAGAATCCATTGGTCATAGCCATGCCCGGGTTCGGTGCCGGTAGCGTAAGGACGTCATCCCAGCGATGAAATCGAACGAGCATGAAGATAGGGTAGGACACATAGGTCTCCGCCATAGGCATGTCGTGGACCATCGGAGCGGCGCGCGTAGCCACTTCGTCGGCGGCTTGTTTGGCGTGCGCGAAATCGCCGGCCATGCTGTAGCTGGCCGCGAGGAAGTGAACATTGTGACAGTAATACATCATGTCGTACATGCTGCCCGAGGTGTTGCTCTCCCGGAAATAAGCGCGGTCAGCGTCGGTCGCCAGCGCATTGCTACGGGCCGCCGCAGCGTAATCTCCCACACGCATATAGGTGTGCGCGGGCATGTGCACCAGATGCCCGGCACCGGGCGCGAGCGTTTCCAAACGCCTTGCGCTGGCTAAGGCCTGCTCGGGATGAGGGGACGATTCTGTGGCATGAACATAATAATGATTCGCGCCAAGGTGATTTGGGTCACGACGCAACACCGATTCCAACACCGCTATGATTTCCTCGGTGCCCTCGGTTGGGCGCCCGTCTAGCGTCCATTGTTTCCAGGGGTGGAGGTCCATCAGACTCTCCGCATAGAGTGTCGCGGCATCCAGGTCGTCCGGGTGATGCTTCGACAGTTCCCGCATGGCTTTGGCGTAGTCCGCATCGAGCTTCCTCAGGTCGACCTTCGAATCAGACGAGTAGCGTTTGGCAAGAGCTTGAATGTAAGCGCGCTCCCGTTCCGTAGCGCGGGCCACGAGTGACAACGCCTTCTGCACGGCTTCGTACGCCGTTTTTTCATGCGGGGGATCGACATCAAGATTGATGCACGGCCCCAGCGCCAATGCGATGCCCCAAAACGTCATTGCTGACTGCGGATCGAGTTCCGCCGCTCGCCGGAACGCACGCGCAGCTTCCTCGTGGTTGAAGGCGAAGACCAGTGTGAGTCCCTGATCGAAGAAACGCTGCGCTTCAGAGCTCTTCGTGGAAATCGTATGGTGATGTTGGCCCAAGTCCGACATCAGGACGGGAGGTTTCGACTGGGCAAACAAGGGGCAGACAAGCGCGAGCGAGACGCCTATCTGCATGAGGAATTTCATCTTTAATCCTCCAGGGTTCAAGCGGAGTAACAAACCTCCCCTATGTTCAATTCACTTCAGATGCTTATACCACGTATGCCCACGGGCGGTACCCTGTAGATGGTCGGCAACTCGGAAACTGAACCTCTACCCTGGCCCGGGTGGTGGCTCTTCCGCTTGTTGTCAATTTGGCACTGGACGCAAACCCGCGCACCTTGCCAGACTCTCTGGCATGCAAATCAAACCCTTTCGCATCGAGCAGTTTTTCGGAAAATACGAGTTCACCGCGAAATTCTTGCTCTCCAGCTCTGATGCAGAGTCCCGCACCATACAGGAGCTACTCGACCTCGATCCGGGCGCGCACGAACGCCTCCTTCAGCATTGGTGCGGTTACACCGAATCACCCGGCGCTCCCTGGTTGCGCGAAGCGATTTCCAGAATTTATCAGGGTATCAAACCCGATGATGTTCTGGTCATGGCCGCGACCGAGGAAGGCATTTTTGTTTTGTATAACGCGCTCGTTGGGCCGGTCGATCATGTGATTGTTGAGACGCCGTGCTATGAAAGCGGCCTTGAAGTCGCGCGCAGCACTGGGGCCCAAGTCAGCGAATGGCGCCGCAGTTTTGAAAATGGCTGGGCGCACGATCTGGCCGCTCTGGAAAAGCTGCTCCAGCCCAACACCAAGATCATCTATATCAATACGCCGCACAACCCCACGGGACTTTTGATGTCTCCGAGCGTGTTTCAGCAACTCATCGCGCTTGCCGCCCGCCGCGGAATTATCGTGTTCTGCGACGAAGTCTACCGCGAACTAGAACACGATCCGGCAAAGCGCCTTCCAGCGGCTTGCGAAGTCTATGAACGCGCCGTCAGTCTTGGCTCCATGAGCAAGACCTACGGCTTGCCTGGCTTGCGGCTCGGCTGGCTGGCCAGCAAAGATCGGGAGATTCTTCGGCGTTGCTTGGAGTTTAAGTACTACACAACGATTTGCAGCAGTGCCCCGAGCGAGTTTCTTGCCGCTCTGGCCCTGCGTCACCGCGAAGTTCTGGTGCAACGCAATCGAGAAATCGTGTTGCGCAACCTGCCGCTTCTGGAGGCATTCTTCCGCCAGCGTTCGAATCTCTTTGCCTGGGTCAGGCCCGATGCCAGCCCGATCGGATTTGTACAATTCAAACCGGAGCGCGACGTCTATGCCTTCTGCGAACAGGTAGTGCGCGATTCAGGAGTCTTGCTGCTGCCAGGCACTGTCTATGACCAGCCGCGCCACATCCGCTTCGGTTTCGGGCGCAAGAACATGCCTGAAGCCCTCGCCCAGTTCGGGGCTTATTTGGATGCGCATTCTTGCTTCGGCTCGATAGGCGGGGACAAAACGCGCGTTAGATAAGTTAATCTTCCTCGCGGGAAGTTTCCGATCCGCGAGCTCTTTCTAATTTCTTGCTTCCAACTTCTATTCTATGCCGCTCCCATCGCCCTGCGTTGCTGGAAGCATTCCCGGCAAAACACCGGCCGCCCTTGCGTGGGACGGAAGGGAACCGTGGTTTCTTTCCCGCATTGCGAGCAGTTCGTCTTCGTCTCGGCACGCATCGCGGAGGCATGACCTCCGCCGCTTCCGCCCTCGGCCCGCTTTGCTTTACAGCTCTTACATCGTTTCGGTTCGTTCTTGAAGCCTTTGTCGGCGAAAAACATCTGCTCGCCGGCCGTAAAAACAAACTCCGCGCTGCACTCCGCACACTTCAGTACCCTGTCGTGGTATTCCATGAGCCGCTCTCCCCTGGTCCCGGATCGGGCAGGGGATTGGGAGGACTTTGCACTCGAGGACCTAGATGCTTGAGGAGACCAGTATCCGGGGACGCCGGGCGCGGATCCCTTGGGCCTGCGGGCACGAAGCTGAAACACGAACCCAAAACTTCTCTGCCTTCCGGGGGCCTGATTCTCGGAAGTGCGGCGCAGGGCTGCGTGAGAAACGGAAAGGCGATCCCGGTTTTACCGGGACCGCCCGCTGAACTTAGTCCGCTTCCCGCCGCTGCTTCTTGCGCAGTCGCTTCCGCGAAAGCGCTTCCTTTGCCCGGCGTTTCTCGCCGGGCTTCATGTAGAAGCTGTGCTTCTTTATTTCCTTGATGATGTCTTCCTGTTGCACCTTGCGCTTGAAACGCCGCAGGGCATTCTCCAGGGATTCACTCTCTTGGATGATGACTTCTGCCACTGTTTTAATTCACCCCCAATCCGGTTCGGATTGGTATCTTGCGGTGCCTCTCGCCAGCCAACCTACGGCCGGCTATATGCCGCTGTGGGCACCGCCCCTGTCATTTATTATCGCATGTATTGTCCGCTTCGCAGGTGCACCCAGAAAGGTCGCTGGCATCTTCTAATCAATTCCCGCCATCCAAGTCAAGGACTCTTTGTGCTTTTCCGCCAAGAAGCCTGGTACTGAACCCACCTATGTGCATTATAGTTAAGATATAACGTATCAGTAATAAATATACTTTTTCCCTTGTACGTGGCATCCGCTCCCTTTTTCCCGCTGCCACCCTGTATTCCCCCCCGCTTGTGCTTCCCCCTCGCCTTTACGTAGAATGAGCCGCTTCGCCAGACAAGCGGCACGGGAGTCCACCCATGTCCGATATGCGTGACGCCATTGGAGTACTCCTGGCAGGCGGCCAGGGCGAACGCCTCTGGCCGCTCACCCGCGACCGTGCCAAGCCCGCCGTCCCTTTCGGCGCCCTTTACCGTATCATCGACATCACGCTGTCGAATTGCATCAATTCCGATCTGCGCCGCGTTTTCGTCTTAACGCAATACAAAGCCCTCAGCCTGAACCGTCACATCCGCGCCGGCTGGTCGCCGCTCGCTGGCCTGGGCGATTACATCGAGGTCCTGCCGCCCCAGATGCGGGTTTCCCAGCAGTGGTATCAAGGCACCGCCGACGCCGTCTACCAGAACATCTACTCCATCGGCAGCGAGCGCTCCAAATTCGTTTTCATTCTCTCCGGCGACCACATCTACAAAATGAACTACAGCCGCATGCTGAAGCAGCACCTCGATTCCGCCGCAGACGTCACCGTTGCCACCATCGAAATTCCCGCCGCCCAAGCCGCCCGGCAATTCGGCGTCATCGAGACCGACAAGGATTGGCGCATCGCAGGGTTCGAGGAGAAGCCCGCCGTACCCAAGGAATCGCCACATCATCCCGGTCACTGCAATGCCTCCATGGGCATTTATATTTTCAATACGCAGCTCATGATTCCTATCCTCCTCGCCGATTCCGAGGATCCCAAATCTCACCACGACTTCGGCAAAGACATCCTGCCCCGCATCATTTCCAAGCATCGCGTCTTCGCCTACAATTTCGTCGACGAAAACGCCAAGGACGCCCTCTACTGGCGTGACGTCGGCACACTCGACGCCTATTACGAAGCCAACATGGACCTCGTCAGCGTTTCCCCGGTGTTTAATCTGTATGATGAGCATTGGCCGCTCCGCACCTGGCAGCACCAGTATCCCCCCGCCAAATTCGTATTCGCCGACCCCGAACGCAGGGGTGTCGCTCTCGATTCCATCGTCGCCGGCGGCTCGGTTATTTCCGGAGGCCGCGTTCAGAAATCTGTCATCGGCAACAACGTTCGCGTCAACAGCTTTTGCGAAGTATCTGATTCCATCATTTACAACCACGTGAACATTGGCCGCCACTCGCGCATTCGCCGCGCTATCATTGACCGCCACGTCAGTCTTCCCGAACGCAGCGAAATCGGCTATGACCTCGAAGCTGACCGCCGCCGCTTTCACGTCACCGATTCCGGCATCGTCATCGTCGTCCGCCAGGAATCCCTCATCGAAGAACCTGAATCGGCCTGACATGCTGGCTCTTCGTTCTCATTATCAGGGCGGTTCGACGCCATTCCGCTAAAGACTGAACAAGGGTCGCCCGTCTGCTACAATTTACGATTTTGTTTTCCGATTGGAGACCATTCCGAAATGTCCACGAAGATCGTCAAAGTCCACGCGCGCCAGGTCATCGATTCCCGCGGCAATCCCACCGTTGAAGCCGACGTTTTTCTCGACTCTGGTGCGCTTGGCCGCGCCGCCGTTCCTTCCGGCGCTTCCACCGGCGAGCACGAAGCCCTTGAGCTCCGCGACGGCGACAAATCCAAATATCTCGGCAAGGGAGTGCTGAAAGCTGTCGCCAACGCCAACAACGAAATCGCCAAGGCCATTATCGGCTTCGACGCCGCTGATCAGCGCGACCTCGATCAAAAAATGATCTCTCTCGACGGCACGCCCACCAAATCCCGCCTCGGCGCCAACGCCATTCTGGCCGTCTCTATGGCCGCTGCCCGCGCCGCCGCCGTCGCCCTCAAGCAACCCCTCTACAAATATCTTTCGCGCTATTCCACGGAAAAGTCGGCCAATCTCCTTCCTTGTCCCATGATGAATATCCTCAACGGCGGCGCGCACGCCGATAGCTCCGTGGACTTCCAGGAATTCATGGTCATGCCGGTCGGTGCTCCTAGATTCAGTGAAGCCCTCCGCTGGGGCGTCGAAGTTTTTCACGCGCTCAAGACTGCCCTGAAAAAACACGGCTACTCCACTGCCGTCGGCGACGAAGGCGGCTTCGCGCCCAGTTGCAAATCCAATGAGGAAGCCATCCAGATCGTTCTCGAAGCCATCGCCGCTGCTGGCTACAAGCCTGGCGAAAAGGTGAGCATCGCACTCGATCCCGCCTCCAGCGAATTCTTCGACAAGGCCAGCGGCAAATATGTTTTTAAGAAATCCGACAAGTCCGCTCATTCTAACAGTGAAATGGCCGCCTACTGGACGAGTTGGGTCGAAAAATATCCCATCGTTTCTATCGAAGATGGCATGGCGGAAGACGACTGGTCTGGCTGGAAATCTCTCACGCAATCCATTGGCAGCGAATCCTCAAAGAAAAAGATCCAGCTTGTTGGCGACGATCTTTTCGTCACCAACACTGCTCGCCTCTCCCGGGGCATCGACGACGGCATTGCCAACGCGATTCTCATCAAGCTCAATCAAATCGGCACCGTCACCGAAACCATCGACGCCATCGAGCTGGCTCGCAAAGCCGGCTACAATTGCATCATTTCCCACCGCTCCGGCGAAACCGAAGACACTTTCATCGCCGATCTTGCCGTGGCCACCGCCGCCGGCCAGATCAAGACAGGCTCCGCCAGCCGCACCGACCGCGTCGCCAAGTACAACCAGCTCCTCCGCATCGAAGAAGAGCTCGGCCGCGCCGCCCGCTTTCATGGCAAAGCCGCTCTAGGCTAATAATAAGCAATCGTAGCGGCGGCCTTCAGGCTGGCCGCTCCTGCTACCTTAGGAGACGACCATGAAATTAAATTGTCTTGGCACGGCGCTTCTGCTCTTCTTCATCACGATCACGCCGCTTGCAGCGGCTCAAGACGAGCCCCCTCCAACCGTAACCGGTGCGCCTCCCCAAATGCTCGTCCTCGTCCATCGCGAATTCGTACCCGGCAAAGCTGCCGAGCGTCGCAAACTGGAAGCCTCCGTCGCGCGTGCGTGCAATCAACTCGTCGTTCCCAACTCCTGGATCGACCTCGAATCCATCACTGGTCCGCCCGAAGCGTTGTCCCTCGACCCGTTTGACTCTTTTGATCAGGTGGAAGCCGCATTCGCGGACTGGATGCAGATTTTTGGCTCCCGCCCGGATCTTGCTCGCATGCAGGGCGAACTCGACGCGCTCGTTTCCAGCGAACGAACCATCATCGCCGCGCGCCGCGACGATCTTGGCTACCGCCCGCAGTCCATCGATTTCTCCAAGGCCCGCTTCGTCCGCGTTTTGGAGGTTCGCGTTTTCCCGGGCCGCGCAAGTGATTTTGCGGAATCCATGCGTATTCTTGCCGGCGGCTACGAAAAAATCAATGCCGACACCCCCTGGGTCGTCTATCAAGTGAACGCCGGCATGCCGTCGCCCGCTTTCCTCGTTTTCTTGCCCATGCGCGCTCTCGTGAAGAATGATGATTTGCTCGAGTGGCGCAGAATTCTGCGCGATGCGGAGGGAGAAGATGCAGCTCAGCGCATGGAACAGATCGCCCGCGACGCCTATGCGAGCACTGAAAGCAATCTCTACTTCATCAGCCCGGAGATGTCCCACGTCACGAGAGAATTTGCCGATGGCGATCCCGCCTTCTGGTCTTCCAAACCCGCGCCCGCCGCTAAGCCCGCAGCTCCAAAAAATACCCTGCCCAAGCCAGAGCGCTAACGTCCTCGTTTATGGGGAAATCGTGACAAGTACCATTGACACCCTCTCCGCAGTACACCTAATCTTCAATGGAAGCACCTGCCCGCTATCCTTCATCATCTGTGTTTGGGGGGTATTTACAGTGTCAAAAGTCCTTTACTGCAACGATCTCGTTCCTGGATGCAAGTTCGAAGCGCACGGCGACTCCGAAGAGGAGATTTTGGCGGCCGTCGCCGACCACATAGCGACCGTGCATAACATGGTTGACATTTCGGACAAGATATTGGCCATGGTGTGTGCCGCGATTCATGAGGAAGTTCGCGTCCGCTCGCGCGCGGTTGGCGCATAGCCTGCTCTTCCCAGATGCCGCGCTCCTGTTCGTTGCCTAGCCCCGCTTAGCTCAGGTCATCCTGAGGGCTGCGCAGTTGCGGCCCGAAGGATCTCAACGTACACGTCGCGGAACGTAGTGGCGGCCTTTAGGCCGGCCCGGCGGTTTTCCCCTGTTCGCGGAGCGGTCCGCCCACTTTGATAGAATGAGTGTCCAAATCGCTGTCTTGAACCCGCCTCCACTGCTCCATTCCTTCAAGACGCATGCACGTATCTCTTTCAGAACCAGCACTTCTAAAACTGTATCAATGCAAAGAATTTCAACTTCCCTGGAATGAACATTTGCAGAAAAACCGGGGGGAGAGCATCCTTCATTTCCATTTTTCCTCTCTTCAGTCAGAATACGGGCGCTCAATCAAGGGGGGATAAATGCATCGCAGCGCCATACTCGCCTCCATTCTTTTCGCAGGCCTCTCGCTCGCGCCTTTCGGCCATCACGTCATTGCCGACGAGCAGCCTCTTTACGGCTATTCCGTCGAATCCTCCCGCGCCGAGCGCCAGTGGGAAGAAAAGCTTCGTGCTATTCCCACCCCGGACAATCTCCGCGCTTACATGCAACGCCTCTCCGCCCGCCCCCACCACGTCGGCTCTCCCTACGACAAGGACAACGCTGAATGGATCGCTTCGAAATTCAAGGAGTTTGGCCTCGACACTCACATCGAGCAATTCGACGTTCTCTTTCCTACACCCAAGGAGCGCCTCGTCGAACTCGTTGAGGGCGGCCCGAAATTCGTCGCCAAACTCCAGGAACCTGCCGTCTCGCAGGATCCCACCTCCAACCAGCAGTCGGAGCAGCTCCCCACCTACAACGCCTACTCCATCGACGGCGACGTTACCGCTCCGCTGGTCTATGTCAACTACGGCGTGCCCGAAGATTACGAGCAGCTCGATCGTCTCGGCGTTTCCGTCAAGGGCAAGATCGTAATCGCCCGCTATTACCACTCCTGGCGTGGCATCAAGCCTAAGGTTGCCGCGGAACACGGCGCCGTCGGCTGCCTTATTTACTCCGACCCACATGAAGATGGCTTCGTCCAAGGCGATACGTTTCCCAATGGCCCCTACCGCCCGCTCGATGGCGTCCAGCGCGGCAGCGTTGCGGACATGCCCACCTACCCAGGCGACCCCCTCACCCCGGGGGTGGGCGCCACGAAAGACGCCAAGCGCCTCAAAATCGAAGATGCGCCGACAATCACGAAAATTCCGATGTTGCCGATATCCTACGCCGACGCGCAGCCGCTGCTCGCCGCACTCGCCGGCCGAGTTGCACCCGCGGCCTGGCGAGGCGGACTCGGCATCACCTATCACGTGGGACCCAGCCCCGCGAAAGTTCACCTCAAAGTGAAATCGAATTGGGACATCAAACCGGTTTATGACGTCATCGGAAAAATTCAAGGTTCCGCCTTTCCGGAAGAATGGGTGATTCGCGGCAACCATCACGATGGCTGGGTGAACGGCGCTGAAGATCCCATTTCCGGGCAAGTCGCAATTCTCGAAGAAGCGCGCGCTCTCGGCGAGCTAGTGAAGTCCGGCTGGAAGCCGAAGCGCACCATTATTTATTGCGCTTGGGACGGGGAGGAGCCGGGGCTGCTCGGTTCCACGGAATGGGCGGAGCAGCACTACGACGAGTTGCGCGCGCACGCGGTTGCGTACATCAACTCGGATTCAAACGGCCGCGGCTATCTCGAAGTGGAAGGCTCGCACACGCTCGAAAAATTTACCAATGATGTCGCGCGGGACATCACCGACCCGGAAACAAAACTCAGCGTATGGAAGCGCGGGCAACTTCACGCCATCGCGGAGGCCAAGACTGACAATGAGTCCAAGGCCGCCGAAAAGAGGCAGGAGATCCGCCAGCGCGCCGACCTGCGGATTCCCGCACTGGGTTCTGGATCGGACTACACAGCATTTCTTCAGCACGACGGGGTGGCGTCGCTGAATATCGGTTTCGGCGGCGAGGATCAGGGCGGAATCTATCATTCCATCTACGACGATTTTTATTGGTTCACGCATTTCAGTGATACGGATTTCGTTTACGGCCGCGCGCTGGCTCAAACCGGAGGCACCGCGATGATCCGGCTTGCCGATGCCGACTTACTTCCATTTGAGTTCGGCGATTTTGCCGATACCGTGCAGACCTACATCAAAGAATTGAAAACGCTTGCACAGAAATTCCAGGATGACATTCGCGAACGCAATCGCGAGATCGAAGAAGGAGTCTTCAAAGCCACCGATGATCCGAAGCATCCGCTCGTAGCGCCACCCTCGGAAACGGTCCCGCCGCATCTGAATTTTGCGCCGCTCGAAAATGCCGCGGATGTGCTGAATCGCAGCGCAACGGATTATCGCAAGGCGTTTGACAAGGCCAATGTCAACGGGGGCGCGGTGCTGGCCGCGGCTTCTCTCGGCGAAGTGAATAAGTTGCTCATCGAAAGTGAACGCAAACTGACCAATGCTGAAGGACTTCCGGGCCGGCCGTGGTTCAAACATCAGCTCTACGCTCCGGGATACTACACTGGCTATGCCGTGAAAACGATGCCGGCCATCCGGGAAGCCATCGAACAAAAACAGTGGAAACAGGCCGACGAAGCAATTGTCGTCGTCGCGCATGTGTTGCAGGACGAAGCCGCGCTCATTTCCGCGGCGGCTCAGAAACTATCGGGAGCGAAATAAAGTTCTCCTCGTAGATGTCGCCGTGACGAATGCAGCGTGCGATTCGGCTAGCGGGTGTAATGCGCCGCGTAAGCAGGCGTGGGAATGGCGGGATCGCATCTTTCATCGCGAATGGGCGCGCCCGGCGTGAGATGAAGAGGGATCACCCCCGCCCAGACCGGCAGCGCATAGTCGGGTGCGTCGTCCTCTACCGGGCCGCTGCGAATTTTTGCGGAAACTTCCGTGAGCGGCAAGCGCAGAATGCTAGTGGCTTTCAATTCTTTTTCGTTGGGCTGGCGGGCGTTATTCCAACGCCCGGAAATTATTTTTTCCGTGAAGGCGCGCAGCGCACCGAGTTTTTCTTCCGGCGCGTCAACGAGAATCGCTTTGCCGAGCGCGACGACTGAGCGGTAATTCATCGAGTGGTTGAACACGGAACGGGCGAGCACGAACCCGTCCGTGAGAGTTACGGTGATGCAGACGGGAATACCTTCGCTGGCGTTGCGCAACATACGGCTGGCGGCAGAGCCGTGAAAATAGATCGCGTCTCCCACGCGCGCAAACAGCGTGGGAATCACATACGGCTGGCCATCCATGGCGAATCCAACGTGGCAGACGAATCCTTCGTCGAGAATTTTATAAATCGTTTCGCGGTCGTACGCGCCACGATGCGATTCGCGCACCACGCGCGTACGCTCCGTCGGCGGGATGGTTTCCGGCACAAAACACCTCATGGAGAAACATGGCGCGAGGCAGGCCGCTTCGCAGCCGCCCATTTGATTTATAGCCGGCACCAAAGCGGCATGAGTGAGGAACAACAGAACTCATGTTAACACGCCCTGGGCAGGATATTGCGCCGCTGCCTGGACCCCGGAAGAAAATCTGCTGCCAATTTGGATGAGCCGGTGGGCTTTCATCTGCAACGGTTGGGAGACGTAGGAGACGTATGAGAGACTAGCCACTCGAGAAATCGGCGGCAATGAGGCCGCACTAAATGAGCACACCGGTGATGCAGGGCGCGGAGAGCAAGACCTTCGATATTCAGTGGGTGAGGGAGCAATTTCCCTCCCTGAAATTGCAAGTTAATGGGCACGCGGCGGCGTTTTTGGACGGGCCGGCGGGGACCCAGGTCCCGCAGCAGGTCATCAGCGCGGTTCAGAATTATTTCGTGAATGCCAATGCGAATACTTGCGGCGCATTCGAAACGAGCCGCCGAAACGACGCCATGATTGCATCGACGCGGGCGGCGATGGCGGATTTTTTCAACTGCGATGCGAATGAAGTGGTCTTTGGGCAGAACATGACGACGATCACGTTTGCCCTGGCTCGCGCGGTCGGGCGCGAGCTCAAGCTCGGCGACGAGATTGTGGTTACAACGCTGGATCACGATGCAAATGTTGCTCCCTGGCGGGCGCTGGAAGAAAAAGGCGTGGTGGTCCGGCAAGTGGATATTTGCGAAGAAGATTGCACGCTGGATCTGGAAGATTTGAAGCGAAAAATCACGGCGAAAACGAAACTGGTGGCTGTGGGCTACGCTTCGAATATCGTTGGAACGATCAATCCCGTGGCGGAGATCACCAAGCTGTCGCATGCGGCCGGCGCGCTGATGTTCATCGATGCGGTGCACTACGCGCCGCATGGATCGATCGACGTAAAGGATCTGGATTGCGATTTTCTGGTGTGCTCACCTTACAAGTTTTTTGGGCCGCACATGGGGACGCTTTACGGAAAACGCGAGCACTTGGAACGGTTCAAGCCGTACAAAGTGCGCCCAGCAACGGACGCTGTTCCGGATTGCTGGGAGACGGGAACGCAAGTGCAGGAATTGATCGCCGGGATCGGGGCGGCCGTGGATTACATAGCCGAACTCGGGCGGCAGTGCGATTCATCGGCGAAGAATCGCCGGGACGCTTTGCAAGCCGCGTATCGCGCGACAACGCGATATGAGAGAACGCTCTTGAGCAAATTGATCGGCGGGCTACAGACGATTCCTGGTTTGAAGATTTATGGAATCACCGATCCAAAGCGGTTTGGCGAACGTTGCGCAACGCTGTCGCTGCGGCTCGGCGAGCACAACCCAACGAAAATTGCCAAATTTCTGGGGGATCGCGGGATCTTCACCTGGGATGGAAATTTCTACGCGTTGAATCTTTCCGAGCGGCTGGGCGTAGAGAAGAAGGGCGGCGTGCTGCGCATCGGCCTGGTGCACTACAACACCGCCGAAGAAGTGGAACGGCTGCTCGCCGGTTTGAGAGAATTTGCGGCACGGTGAGGAGTATCGGACCTTCACAATAGACTTTGATTGCTGGCGTTTCAGTTGAGATCCTTCGGGCATCCTTATCGGATGCCCTCAGGATGACAGCGCTGGCTTCGTGCACATGTTAAAACGCAGACATATTTTTTTGAGGAGCGGAGTAGTTCAGCGAAAGATGACTAAACGGCCGAAGCCGATTGTGTTGACCGTGCTGGATGGGTGGGGATATCGCGCGGAGACGAAGGGAAACGCGATCGCCTTGGCGCGCAAACCGGCCTACGACGAACTCATTCGAAACTTCCCCAATACGCTGATTCAGACTTCAGGACCGTTTGTGGGCTTGCCCGAGGGGCAGATGGGGAACAGCGAAGTTGGGCACATGAACATGGGCGCGGGGCGGATCGTGCACATGGACATTACCCGGATTGACTTGATGATCGCGAACAAGAAACTGCAGGACGTGCCGCTGTTTCAGCAGGCGATGGAGCGCGGGCGGGCACGGCAATTGCACTTCATTGGATTGCTGAGCGATGGCGGTGTGCATTCGCATATCCAGCATTTGTTTGCGCTGCTGGAGATGGCCAAGCAGCAGAAGGTCGAGAGAGTTTTTGTGCACTGCTTCATGGACGGACGGGACACCCAGCCAAACAGCGGGCGCGACTACGTGCGGCAGTTGCAGCAGAAGATGCGGGAACTGGGCGTGGGAGAGATCGCGTCTCTAGTGGGGCGCTACTACGCGATGGACCGCGACAATCGCTGGGAGCGCATCGAACTGGCGTATCGCGCGATGGTACACGGCGAGACGGAGACAAAAACAAATGATCCAGTGGCCGCACTGGAGAGGAGTTACGAGCAGGGCGTAACGGATGAATTCGTGAAGCCGATCGTCGTGACGAAAGGGAGCGGGGCTTCCGCTACCCAGGTTGGTTTGATTCGCGACGACGACGCGGTGATTTTCTTTAATTTCCGTGCGGACCGCGCGCGACAAATGACACTTGCGCTGGCTGCGCCGGGTTTCGACAAGTTTGCGGATGCGAAGCGGCCGAAGAATCTATTTTTTGTAGGGATGACGCAATACGAGAAGAACTGGCCGTGGCTGAAATACGTGATTGCGCCGGAAAAGCTGGAGCATATCCTGGCGCAGGTGTTTGCAGACTTGCAGTATAAGAATTTGCGAACGGCAGAGACGGAGAAGTACGCGCACGTGACGTATTTTTTCAATGGCGGTGTGGAGAAGCCGTTCGGTGGGGAAGAACGCATTCTGGTGCCGTCGCCGAAGGTTGCCACGTATGACTTGAAGCCGGAAATGTCCGCGGCGGGAATTACAGAAACGGTGGTGAAAGGCATCGAGAAGGGCGAGTTTGACGCCATCATCATGAATTATGCGAATGCGGATATGGTGGGACATTCGGGAAAATTGGAGGCAGCGATAAAGGCTGTGGAAGCGGTGGACGCGGAGCTGGCGCGGATTTACCAGACGCTCAAGCCGCGCGGTGGGGCGTGGATTATCACCGCGGACCATGGGAATGCGGAAACGATGATCGACCCGGTGACCGGAGGACCGCACACGTATCACACGACGAATCCGGTGCCATTTATTCTGGTGAGCGACGACGGCAAGCAGCAACTGAAGCCGGGCGGATCGCTGCGGGACATTGCGCCGACCATGCTGAGCATTTTGGGACAGCCGCGGCCCGCGGATATGACGGGGAAGGACCTGCGCATCGTTCCATAATCACGCCATGCAACGCACTAAACCTGCAGAAACAAAACTTGTGATTTGTGTGTGGCATCCGTTTACGGAGTGGCGGCCGAAGCCGGCGATGGCGGAGGCGATTCGAAAGCGCTGGCCGGAGATGCGCGTGTTGCACCTGAAGAATTACGACGAACTGCCGCCAGAGTTGCCGGATACGGATATTTTTGTGGGGTACTCGCTGCGGCCGAAACAATTGAGGGACGCGAAAAACCTAAAGTGGATTCATTCGACGGCGGCGGGGGTGGCGCAATTGATGTATCCAGAGCTGCGCGAGTCGGGGCTGCTGGTGACGAATCCGAGCGGGATTTTTTCCGTGCCGATGGCGGAACACACGATAGGGTTGCTGGTGGCGCTGGCGCGAAACTTCCCGGACTCGGTGCGGATGCAAGATGCGAAACGCTGGTCGCAGCAGGAATTGTGGGACAAGCCGCAGCATTTGACGGAGCTGAATGGGCAAGTGCTGCTGATCGTGGGCTACGGATCGATCGGGCACGAAGTGGCGAAGCGGGCGAAAGCGTTCGAAATGCGAGTTTGGGGAGTGACGCGATCAGGCGAAGGTGAGCGCGCCTGCGCAGAGAAAATTTTTCCGGCGGCACGCCTGCATGAGGCGTTGCTGGAAGCGGACTATGTTTTGATTGCGGCCCCGGAGACACCGCAGACGAAGCATCTGATAGGCGCAGCTGAAATCGAGAGAATGAAGCGCGGGGCAAAGCTGATCAACGTGGGACGCGGGTCGCTGCTGGACGAGGCGGCGCTAATCCGGGCGCTGGAGACAGGCGCGCTGAGCGGAGCAGCGCTGGATGTAGCCGAGACAGAGCCGTTGCCGGAAGAAAGTCCCTTGTGGGCTGCGCCGAACTTGATGATCACGCCGCACACGAGCGGGGTGAGCGACCTGTTGTGGATCCGGCAGACGGAGATCTTGCTGGAATTATTGGAGAGATGGTTTGACGGACAGGAGATGTTTAATCAGGTGGATTTTGCGCGGGGATATTGAAGGGGGATTTCAACACAGAGGGAACGGAATGTCCCGGAGTTCTGATTGAAGGAAATACTTTGCGGTCCAACATGCACACGCGTTGAGATCCTTCGGGCATCCTTGTGGGACGCCCTCAGGATGACACTATTTAAAGTTTGCGCGGCCTTGCAGGATTCATCCCGAACTACGTCAGTCGCCGACGCCGCTTTTGGGGGCTTGGTAGCCTTCGCGGGCATAGACCTGGTATTTCTGCTTTTTGCCTTTTTGGTCCTGGACGGTGAGCGGGCCGCCGTCAGGTGCGACCAACTCCACTTTCACTTTGTGAAACTTGCCGTCCTTTGCGCCGTTTGTCGGCGAATAGGACAGGCTGTACTGGTGACGGAGGAAAGCGGCGACGCTCTGCATGATCCCCGGGATTTCTCCGTCGAACTGCGGGAACCAGGCGTAGCCCCCGGTTTCGTTGGCAAATGTGCGCAATTGATTTTCGGCTTGCAGGTAGTTCAAATGTGAGCCGAGAGAGCCGTGACTCTCGAGAAAATTCGTGTAGGTCTTACCGAGGCCGACACAGAAGATCGTTACATCGCTGCCGCGGAGTTGCTTCATCGTTTGGTCGAGAGTGTGCTTGGAGAAAGTGTCAACGCCGCTGGCGAGCAGGAGAATGGATTTCTTGCCGCTGACATCTTTGAGGCGATCGGTCGTCTCGAGGATGGCATCAAAGACGTTGGATTCGCTAAAGCCCGGAAAATAGAGATGATAGATGGCGTTGCGGACTTCGTCCTTGTTTTGGGTGAAGTCGGTTTCGATGTGGGTCCGCAGGTCGAAAGTCTCAAGGGCGATCCAGTCCTTTTGCTGAAGATAGGGAAGAAAAGCATCAGACCAGTAACGGGCGTAGTTGGCAAACCAGCTGTAGAAGCCACGGCTGCTGAACTCAAGAAGCATGACTATCGTGATGGGCGCGTCGGTAGGCGCGAAATTCGTGATGGTCTGAGGCACGCCGTCGTCGAGGATGCGAAAATTTTCCTTTTTGAGCCCGGGAATAATGTCGCCGTGCTGAGTGGTAGCGACGACGTCCAGCGTAACGATGGGGACGTCCACGGCGATAGTGACGCCGGCCTGGGGTGGTTGCTGGGGCGAAGTGGCGGGGGGCGGCGGAGCGGGATTCTGCTGCGGCGGAGCGCCGCCTTGTGGCCCGGTGGGCGCTTGAGCGTAGGCGGGATGATAGCCGAGCGGCAGAATCAGAGCCGTCGCAAGAACTGCGAGAAAAACGGTTTGAAGAATGGCCTTCATTTGAAACCCCTCAATTCTCTGTCCAATCACTTTACACTACTTGTGACCGCCGACCTCCGGACAAGCTGGCAGCGCTGCGGCGGTTGAATTTACGCAACCGGGGGACAATCCCGCGGCCAAGCGTCCATATGTGCATGTTAGTATGAAGCGCGTTCGAAGCAAAACGTTGCTGAGGAGGCCGCGGTTTGCAGGGAAAATTGAGGGCAAGGAGGATGGATTCGTGAATTGGAACCGCATCGTTCTGGTTTTAGCGGGTGCCGCGGCAGTGCTGCTGGCCTCTAGTTGGCCAGTTGCGGCGCAAGGAATACCGCAGCCTGCGCCCAGAATTTCGCCCAGTGCGCCGGCGGCTGGAGATCCATCCGGGCTTGCGAAGGAAGCGGAGATCTGGCTGGCGGACTTGATCCGGTTTGACACCTCCAATCCGCCGGGTAATGAAGCGGCGGCGGCCAAGTATGTTGCGAGCGTGCTGGAAAAGGAAGGAGTCAAGGCGGAGCTGCTGGAATTGGCTCCAGGACGAAGCGCGGTGGTGGCGCGGCTGCGAAGCGCGGTGGTGGCTAATCCCTCGAAAGCGCTGCTGCTGGTGGCGCATCTGGATGTGGTACCGGTGGAGAAATCGCATTGGACTGTGAACCCGTTCGGTGCGGTGATTAAAGACGGATATCTTTATGGACGCGGAGCGATTGACGACAAAGGGATGGTGGCGGCGAATCTAGCGGCGTTTATCGCTCTGAAGCGGTCGGGAGCCCGGATGAACCGTGACATTATTTTTCTTGCTACGGCTGATGAAGAGAGCGGGGGCGACGCCAGCGTCAGGACGCTGATCGCAAAATACTGGGACAAGTTCGCGGCCGGCTATGCGATCAACGAGGGCGGCAACGTTTTCGTGAAAAACGGCAAGGTGCAGTACATTGGCGTACAAGTGAGCGAAAAGGTGGCGGCGAATGTCGCGGTGATCGCCCACGGAACGTCAGGCCATGCCTCGCAGCCTACGAAAGACAACGCGGTGGTGCATTTGGCGGTCGCGGTGGCGAAAATCGGGAATTACAACGCTCCGGTGCGGTTCACCTCCATTGTGCGGCGGTACTTCGAGGGGCTAGCGGCATTGGAAGATGACGAGATTGGGAAGTGGATGCGCTCGATGGAGACGCAGGATCGCGGCGAACATGCGCAACGGGTCATTGCGGAAGCCAGTCCGCTGTGGAACGCCATGCTGCGAGACACGATTGCGCCGACCGTGCTTACCGCCGGGTTGGCCAACAATGTGATCCCCGCCGAAGCGCGCGCGAATCTCAACGTGCGGCTCCTGCCGGGAAGCGCCATCGGCGCTGTCTTGAACGATTTGAATAAGCTGATTAACGATCCAGCGGTGAAGCTGGAGGTGCAGCCCAACGCAGGTCTGGACGCACCGCCCTCGTCCCTGGAATCCGATTTCTACGGCATCATTGGAAAAGTGGCTTCCCAGGAATTCGGTGGCGCCCCGGCGCTGCCTTTTCAGTCCACTTGGCTGACGGATTCCGCGCAGTTGCGGCTGCACAACGTGCAAGCGTATGGACTGGTGCCGTTTCCCCTGACGCAGGATGATCTGAAGCATATGCACGGCGATGACGAAAGAATTCCACTGGCGTCGTTTGACAAGGGAGTGAACGTACTGGCGCGAATCGTCGCGGAATTCGCGAGCGCGAGATAAAGAAACGAGGAAACGGGCCGGGAATACAAGAGAATTGAGACGGCTGAATCAGGCCACCATCCGGATATAGATACTAACAAGCGAGAAGGATAGTCCCCCGCAAGAAATGAACTTTCGCCATTCGAAAATCGTGTGCACCATCGGGCCCGCGAGCCGCTCGCCGCGGATAATTGACCGGCTGCTGCGGGCCGGGATGGATGTGGCGCGGCTGAATTATTCGCACGGGACGCACGAGGAGCATGCGAAGAGCATCGCGATGTTGAGGGCGGCCGGGGTCGAGCATGAAAAACCGATCGCCATTCTTGCCGACCTGCAAGGGCCAAAAATACGGACGGGAGCACTGGCCGGCGGCGGGCCGGTCCTGTTGCGGGGGGGGCAGCAGTTTGAGATCACCACGGCGAAGATTCTTGGGGATTCGACGCGCGTGAATACGACATTCGCGCCGTTGCCGCGAGAGGTCCACCGTGGCGACCGCATCCTGCTCTCTGACGGGTTAATCGAGCTGCGCGTCGAGAAGGTGCACGGCGTGCGCGTCATTTGCGAAGTCGTAAACGGCGGGGCGCTGGGGGAGCACAAGGGAATCAACCTACCGGGAGTGAAACTGCACGTGCCGGCGTTGACGCCGAAGGATCGCGCGGACCTGATGTTTGCGCTGAAGCATGGAGCGAATTACGTCGCGGTCAGTTTTGTACGGCGCCCGGAGGACGTGGTGTTGGCGAAACAGTTGATTCGCCGGGCTGGCAAAGATACGCCTGTGATCGCGAAACTGGAGAAGCCGGAGGCGATTGAAAACCTGGACGCGATCCTGCTTGCGGCGGACGGCGTGATGGTTGCGCGCGGCGACCTGGGCGTGGAAATGAGCCCGGAGCGTGTGCCGGTGGTGCAGAAAACGATCATCGCGCGGGCCAGGGAGTTCCGGCGGCCGGTGATTACAGCGACGCAGATGCTGGAATCCATGACGGAGAACCCGCGGCCGACACGCGCGGAGGCGTCGGACGTGGCCAACGCGATTTTCGACGGATCGGACGCCGTGATGCTCTCGGCGGAAACGGCGAGCGGAAAATATCCGGTCGAAGCGGTTGACATGATGGCGCGGATCATTGAAGAAGCCGAATCGAGTATTCGCGAATTTCCGCGGCCGTCGTCGCAGGAGCAATTGAAAGTGGCGGAGACGGTAGCGGAGCTGGTGTGTCACGCTTCACGCGAGCTCCATATGAAGCTGATCGCCGTATTTACACACAGCGGATTCACTGCGCGACTGGTTTCGCGCTACCGGCCGCTGGTGCCGACGGTCGCCTTTTCACCCGAAGCGGAGACGCGGCGGCGGCTGGCGCTCATCTGGGGAGTGCTGCCGCGGAAGATTCAGGATGTGCGGAAGGTGGACGGACTGGCGGCGGTAGCGGAGAAACGACTGCTGGAAGAGCGGCTGGTGCGCAAAGGGGATGTGATCGGCATCGTGGCGGGAACGCCGATGGGGATTCGCGGGACGACGAACTTCATGAAGTTTCACGTGATTGGCGGGCCGGCATAGCAGGCAAATCGACGAAACTTCAACCTCCAACTCTTAATCCAAGAATTTAGTTGACCCAACTATCGGGGCGCGAGGGCGGGTCTTTCTTGTGCTTGTTCAAGTAGACTTCGAAACGTTTGCGCGTGCGCTTGTGTTGCCAGTCGGAGACGGTGTTGCGGACGCTGTAAAGAAAAGTTCCGCGACGGAGATAAATCCAACCTACAAGCAGGCCGCCCAGATGGCAGAGATGGCTGACTTTGTCTCCGCCAGCGCCAAGCGTGAAGAAGAACTCAAGAGTAGCCATTGCAGCCACATAGGGGCGCATCGGAATGGACACCGGAAGAGGAAACACCCAAACTCGCCGATCTGGAAATAAGATCGCGTTCGCGATGAGGATACCGAATATGGCACCCGAGGCTCCGATCGTGGGGATATCTGAAGGACGATGGCCCCAAGACAACGGAATAAGCTTGATCGCAATCTCAATCAGCCCAGCGCCAACTCCGCAAAAAAAGAAATAGTTTAGGAAGCGGCGCTTGCCCCAAACCAACTCTAGATCCTTACCGAACATCCATAAGAAAAGCATATTGAAAAATAAATGAAGGGGCCCCCCATGAAGAAAGATGTAGGTGAACGGCTGCCAGATACGCAGGCCGGGTAGGGGACCGAGAGGTACGAGGCCGAAGAAGTGGTTGATCCACGAAGTCGCGCTCATGCCGCCGAAAAAATCGACGAGCGTCTGGGCCAGGAACACGCCAGTGCATGTCAAAACCAGGAGCTTTACGCCCGGCGTGATGAAACTGCGCCAGTCAAAATTGTAGCGCCGCGCGCCGAACGTGGTTCCCATGAATCCAGTTTAAGGCCGGGAGACACATCCGTCAAAGCACGGTCCTCGTACCTGTAGCGCTGTCCAGTTTTGCTCGCGTCGGTTGTTGGTCAACGCCTAATTGAGCTTCTTGCGCGCGAAATAAAATAGCGACCCTGCAAGAAGTGCGAACATAAACACGCCAAGAAACGATTGCGCGCTGGTAGGCATCGGTAATTTGTCATTCGGAGCCAGGAGCGGCCAATACCTGGGTCCAAGGGCAAAGAGCTTTTCGGGCCAGGGGAGATGAAACAGCTGCACTACCCAATGCGGCGCGCGGTTGGAGATTTCCTGGTCCTGGAACAAATTAATCACGATACCGAGCAGGCCGAATACACCTCCAGCGGCGATGAGGCCGCTGGAGTAGAGTGCCCCGGGGCTCGCTTCGCTTTCGTCTTTCTTCTTGGTGGTAGCTTCCACGAGGGCACGGACGAGCCCTCCCGCGAATATGGCTCCAGTCGTAGCAATAGAGAGATACGAGCCCGTAGCAAAAGCCAAGGAACGCACGCCTAGGATTTCGACCGCGACGACGAGAGCCACCCCCATAAGGACGAGGCGCCAAGGCAAACGCTGATTCAAGATACCGCTGATGACTGTGGCCATAAGGCGTGCCTGCGGCGCGGCTGCCTTTTCACCTCCAATGCCTTGCGCCCACTGGATTTCTATTCGGCCTGTTCCTCGATCGTACAAGTAGTCGCCGTCGGGAACTTCATGAGAACCGAGCGAGTTGAGAAGAACGTACCTCTTGCCGTGATAGACGAACGTTTCGCGCTCCACCTTAACGCCGCTGGGCAGCGCCTGGATGTTTACGGGAATTTGCGTGGGAATATATTTCTCGAGTCCCGTATTCATCAGATTCAGCGTTGCGCCGATGGCCGCTGTCGAGACCGTGACGCCAACAAGAAGACCCATCTGTTGCAAGAAGGGTGTCGCTCCGACGAGGTAGCCGGTCTTGAGATCCTGCGAAGTGGCGCCGGCGATGGCTGCGGCGATGCACACGATGCCGCCAATCATCAAGGCGAGGACGGAGTACTTAGGAGCGGTCCAGCCAGCCATAAAAAAAATCGCACAAGTGGCCATGAGCGTGGCGATACTCATGCCACTGATGGGATTCGAAGAATTGCCGAGCAGGCCGCTAATGCGCCCGGCGACAGTGACGAAAAGGAATCCGAAGACAACCACGAACACTCCGGCAAACAAATTCTGCCACCACTGCGTTTGCGCGCCTTCGATGGGGAAGAAAGTCAAGAGGGCCCAGATCATAGCCACGATCACGGCGGAGCCGCCGATGACCCAGCGCATGGGCACGTCGCGGTCGATCCTGCTGGAAGACGTGGACTGGCCTGCGCCCTCGGCACGTACGTCCTTCAGCCCTGCTCGCAAAGCCGAAATAATTGTTGGCATCGTGCGCAGCAGGGTGATTAATCCCGCTGCGGCCACTGCGCCAGCACCCATCGGCCGGATGTAACTGCGCCAGATGTCGTCCGGTGTCATCAACGGAATCGGAATCGTGGACGGATAAATCGGTACGTTACCCGCAAGCTGTCCGTAAAACTTGATGGCGGGCATCATCACCAGCCAGGAAATAATCCCTCCGGCAAACAAAATGCCGGAAACGCGGGGACCGATAATGTAGCCGACGCCGAGATATTCCGACGTGATGTTAGCCCGAAAGCTTGCTCCTGGAAACCAACTGGGCCGGCCTTCGGGCTGTTCGGTCCAGGCGAGAGCTGTTTTCATGAGGAACGTGTACACGCCACCTAGGCCTAAGCCCCAGAAAACGCGCCCGGCAAACGAGCCGCCTCGTTCACCCGCAACTAAGACATCTGCGCACGCCGTGCCCTCGGGAAACGCCAGGTTGCCGTGCTCCTTCACGATGAGCTGGCGCCGGATGGGAACCATGAACAGCACGCCAAGCCACCCACCAAGCAGTGCCAGCGGGAAAATGCGCCAGAACGTAAAGTCGGAACTGAAGCCGAGAAAAATCAGCGCCGGAATCGTGAACATCACCCCGGCGGCCAGCGATTCTCCTGCGGAACCTGTGGTCTGCACGATATTGTTTTCCAAAATGGTCGAGCGTCCAAACGCGCGAAGAATGCTGATCGAGAGCACGGAAATCGGAATGGAAGCGGAAACCGTGAGTCCGGCACGCAATCCGACGTAGACTGTCACCGCGCCAAAGAGCAATCCAAAGAGAGCGCCGAGGATCACCGCGCGAATCGTAAATTCTTTGAGGGTTTCTTCCGCCGATATGTACGTCCGAAATTCGCCCGGTGGGGCCGTGGAACTCCATGCCTTTTCGCGAGTTCCCGATTGTTCACTCACTGATTCCTCCGTCGATCTCTCAGACCCGAATTGGCCGCAATCGCGTGCGGGAGGATTATGCCGCAGGTGGACGGGGCGGGAAAAGAGAATCCTGCCGGGAAGAGCGAAACTACGCCTTTGGTTCGCTTGACAGAGAAGAGGCGGGCTTGTAATGTCCTTCGCTATACGTTACTCAGGTCAGCAATAGCACCCATGGGGCGGAACCCTTCCACTTCGCGGGCGAGCGCGAAGCCGTCAAGATTCCTGATGGCCGCAGAGCGGTGCCTTGCCGCGATGCGGGCGCCAGCTTCGCTTGTGCAAAAATCCAACCTGAACATTTCCCCTGAAATTAATCCTGGAGGCCGGCCGTGAGCTACCGCCGGGTGTCCCTGCTTGTGATCTTTTTGTTGCTGGGATTTGCACTGCAGCGCGCGCGACCCGTGAGCGGCGACGAGTGGCAGCCGATTACGCAAGAAGAATTGAAGATGACGAGCGAGCCAAAAGCCCCCGGCGCGCCTGCGATCATTCTCTATCGGCAGATCGACCGGGACGACAGCAACAGCCGGACCCCGCATGAGTTCAATTACATTCGCGAAAAAATATTCACGGAAGAAGGCCGCAAGTACGCGGATGTGGAAATCCCGTTCGTGAAGGAGCAGGCGAACATACACAGCATCAAGGCCCGGACCATACGGCCCGACGGCACAATCGCTAACTTTGACGGGAAGATTTACGAAAAAGAGATCGTAAAAGCCCGCGGCCTCAAGTATCTGGCTAAGACGTTCACGCTATCCGATGTGCAAACGGGAAGCGTCATTGAATACCACTACACCGTGGACTATAGGGAAGGTTATGTCTACGACTCCCATTGGACTTTAAGCGAAGAGCTCTTTGCCAAACACGGGAAGTACTCCCTTAAGCCATACGGGGAATTCGCATTGCAATGGAGCTGGCCTAACGGCCTTCCTGGAGGCACTGCGCCGCCTACCAAACAAGGCGACACCATCCGCATGGAAGCCCGCGACATCCCGGCTTTCCAGATCGAAGACGACATGCCTCCGGAAGACTCCATGAAGTTCAAAGTGGACTTTGTCTATACCGATGGCTCCATCGAAAAAGAACCAGAGAAATTCTGGAAGAAACGGGGCAAGAAGCTTAATGACGAGGCAGAAGGGTTTGTGGGGAAACGGAAAGCCATGGAACAGGCGGTTGGCGAGATTGTTTTGCCAAGCGATCCCCCGGAAGTAAAGCTGCAAAAGATCTACACCCGTGTACAGCGGCTTCGCAACACGACTTATGAGCCCGAAAAAATGGAGCAGCAGCAGAAACGCGAAAAAGAAAAGGACGTCAACAACGTCGAAGAACTGTGGAAGCGCGGCTACGGAACTAGCATTCAGATTCCCTGGGTTTTCCTGGCGCTGGCGAGGGCTGCTGGATTCGAAGCCTATCCGGTGTGGGTATCGAGCCGGAGCTCCGACTTTTTCAACCCGAATATGATGCGGGCATCCGATCTCAATTCCAATGTCGTGCTTGTGAAGCTGAACGGCAAAGACCTCTACCTGGATCCCGGTTCGGCTTTCACTCCTTTCGGGTTGCTCCCTTGGGGGGAGACGGGCGTCCGCGGTCTAAAACTGGACAAAGACGGGGGCGCCTGGGTGACAACGCCGATTCCGGAGAGCTCTGTGTCTCTTATCGAGCGCAAGGCCGGCCTCAAGCTGACTTCCGACGGTTCTCTCGAAGGTAAGCTCACTGTAACCTATTCGGGCCTCGAAGCTGCGTGGCGCCGAGTGGAAGAACGTAACGAAGACGAAGCTCACCGGAAGAAATTCCTTGAGGACGAAGTGAAAGAAACTATTCCTGCCGGGATCGAAGTCGATATCACCAACAAGCCGGAGTGGACCACTTCCGCCTCGACACTCGTTGCTCAGTTTGATCTGAAAGTACCTGGGTGGGTTTCCGGTGCCGGTCGTCGGGCGCTTATGCCGGTAGGATTATTTAGCGCACCGGAAAAGCACGTTTGCGAGCATACCGCCCGCGTCCATCCTGTTTATTTTCATTACATGTCGGAAAAAGTGGATGACGTCCGGATTGAACTGCCACTGGATTGGAGGGTGGGCAGTCTTCCGGAACCCCAAACCAATGATGGCAAGGTCATTCTGTACAGCTTGAAGGTCGCTAACGAGAACGGGACCCTGCATCTGGAGCGTCGCCTGCGGAGAGATCTGATCTCTCTAGAACAGAAGTATTACCCCGCGTTGCGTAACTTTTATCAGACCGTGAGGACCGGAGATGAACAACAAATCGTCTTGCAGCCTGGCGGAATCTCGGGTCGAAATTAAATCATCCCAGGCCATCTGGCCCTTGGCAGGGATAATGGTCTTTTGCGCGTTCATGGCTGCGCCGTCTTCCAAGGGCGGTGATGCCCCGCAGTGGATGCACGCACTCGTGACTGTGCCTCTCCCCGCGCACGACGACAAGACAGACGTGGTGCTGCTCTATTCAGAAAAAATCGTGACGGTGCAATCCGTAGACAAGATTAAGACGACAGTTCGCGAAGCATATAAAATTTTGCGACCTGGCGGGCGCGAGTATGGCACCGTGGCCGTTTCCTACAACTCCCACTCGAAGATCACCGGCATGCGAGGCTGGTGCATCCCGGCATCGGGCAAAGACTACGAAGTCAAAGACAAGGAAGCGATCGAAGTCTCCCTGCCAAAAATAGAAGGCAGCGAACTCGTTTCCGACGTAAGAGACAAACTGCTCCGTATCCCCGCACCGGAACCCGGAAATATCGTGGGCTACGAATATGAAAAGGAAGAACAGCCAATTGTCTTGCAGGACGTCTGGCACTTTCAGGAGTCGAATCCCGTTCGCGAAGCTCATTACACACTGCAACTCCCCTCCGGCTGGGAATACAAAGCAACCTGGCTGAATTATCCGGAAGCGAAGCCAACTCAGGCAGGGAACCAGTCGCAATGGTCGGTAAGCGAGGTCAAGGGCATCAAGCACGAAGATAATATGCCTCCCTGGCAGGGAGTCGCCGGACAGATGGTAGTGTCATTTTTCCCGTTAGGGGGTTCCGCGCAGAACAGGGGTTTTCAAAATTGGAGAGAGATGGGAATTTGGTATCAAGGCTTGACTAGCGGGCGCCGAGACGCTTCGCCGGAACTCAAGCAAAGGACGGCGGTGCTAACGTCTGCCACGGGCACGTCGTTCGAGAAGATGAAAGCACTAGCGGAATTCGCGCAAAGGGACATTCGCTATGTGGCGATCGAGCTGGGCATTGGAGGTTGGCAACCGCATTCCGCTGCCGAGGTGTTTACCCACCACTATGGGGATTGCAAGGACAAGGCCACGCTCATGGGATCGATGCTGCACGAAATTGGCATTGATTCGTACTATGTGGTGATCAATACTGAGCGCGGTTCAGTCACTCCGGAGACGCCAGCTCACATGGGGGGCTTCGATCACGCCATCATCGCCATCAAAGTGCCTGATGGAATTGCTGATGACTCGTTAGCCGCCACGATGACCCATCCAAAGCTAGGCAAACTTTTGTTTTTTGACCCGACCGATGAATTGACTCCGTTTGGGCAGTTGAACGGGGCGCTTCAGGCGAACTATGGTCTGCTGGTGGCGCCTGAGGGAGGCGAACTCGTCAAACTCCCAGCACTGCCGCCGGCAATGAACGGAATTCGACGGACCGCTAAACTTAGTCTGAGCCCGGCCGGAACGCTGAGTGGCGACGTGGAAGAAATTCGCGTAGGGGACCGCGCTTCTTCCCAGCGGTGGGCGCTGCGCACCGTCACGAAAGATGCGGACAGGATCAAGCCCATTGAGACGCTGCTTTCGCACTCGCTGGGGACCTTTCAAATCACGAAGGCCAGCGTCGGAAACCTGAAGCAGGCCGATCAGCCGTTCTTTTACAACTACTCGGTGGTGGCTCAGGACTATGCGAAGAAGGCGGGCGAATTGCTCCTGGTCCGGCCGCGTTTTGTGGGGAACAAGTCGAGCGACTTGCTCGAAACAAAAGACCCGCGAAAGTATCCGGTGGAATTTGAAGGCCCTTCGCGCGATACAGACACATTTGAAATTAAGCTGCCGCCGGGATATGAAGTGGATGATTTGCCGCCGCCCGTGGACGCGGATTATGGTTTTGCAAGTTACCACAGCAAGACCGAAGCGAGCGGGAACACCCTGAAGTACACGCGGACCTTTGAGGTGAAAGAGTTGAGCGTACCGCTGAGCAAGGTTGAGGATCTGAAGAAACTCTATAGGATCATCGCGGGCGACGAGCGGAACACCGCGGTGTTGAAGCCTGCGGCTCACTAGACTTTGTGTTCGCCGACGATTAAGAAAGAATGCGGACGCCAATGCGGAGCGAGGTGGTGGCGTAATTGTTGTGAACGTATGCTTCCCTTTATGTTGTCGTGCGTTTTCCTAAACCAAGGTGGAAATTCCTTCTATTAGGAATGCGCTCTGGAAGTGAAAAACAAGAGAGCCGAGGGGGGTTGCAGTCCGCCTAGTTTTTTCCGCAGGGCGCGCGGGGCAGCCTCGAGCACGTCCCTAAGCAGGGCGACACCGGCCTCAGGGGGAAGATGCAGCCGGTAGATGTCCGAGCGATGGGAATAGGAATATTTCTCGTAGCGCGGGGTGGATTCGAATCCAGCATTCAGTAAGATTTTCCAGGGACTCTGCTTGCGAAACAGGCGCTTTGCCGATGCCTCCTGGCGTGTGATCGCAAGCTGAGCGCGCTGGGTGCCACCTCCGGTTTCCAGGGATATGCTGGCTACCGCGGAGGAATCGAACGTACGTGATGGGTCGTCCTCCGGAAACGCGGCGAGGATTGTCGAGAGTTCACCGGCATCGGAATCGAAACCTGCCCACCAATATTTATAGCCGTTGTAAACAATCGTGCCGGCGCGAAAAATCTGTTTCACTCGGGAAACATCTCTGCCGGTGACACTAACAACCATATCAATAAGTTCGGAGAACCGGAATGTCTGCTTCACGACGGGACGCACGGTCACGTAGCCAGCGTCCTCCTCCGTGAAACGAACGGGGATGTTTTCAGGCAAGGACATGCTGAGAGGATAGCGAAGGTGGCGATTCGAAACAAAAGGTTCGGCAGCACAAACTGCGATTCGTTTTCAGCCCAGCTTTGAAAGACGGTCTCGTACGCGGTCGCTGATCGCCTTGCCGTCCACTGTCTTTCCTTCGAGAGCGGATTTGGCAGCTTTTACGACTGCCCCCATCTGCTTGACGGATTGGGCGCCGGTTTCGGAAATGGCTTTAGTGATGGCAGCATCCATCTCTGATTCGCTGGCGCCTGCGGGCAAATAGGATTCGATGATGGCGAGTTCCTTGGTTTCTTTTTCGGCGAGCTCCGGACGATTGCCTTTGGTGAACTGATCAATCGATTCCTTACGCTGCTTCACTAGCGTTTGCAGGATCTGGAGGGACTCGGTTTCGTCGAGCGCGCGAATCTTTTCCACTTCCTTGTGTTTGATGGCGGCTTTGATTCCCCGCAAAACGCTCAAGCGCAGGTCCTCTTTAGCGCGCATGGCATCCACAAGATCTTTCTGTATCTTTTCTGCAAGACTCATTCTCAACGCCTCTGTATTGAATATAGCAGACCGAGAAAGAGGGCAGGCAAGAATGGTTCACATTCACAGACGGCGAGTATCAATCCTACTTATTTGACAGAGCGCTAAGGGCTCGCTACTTTGGATTACTTGCACGGTGCGGTGAAAAACCGCAGGAGATCGCAAGAGGCACATGAAAGTCATCGTAGCGGATAAGATCAGCGAGCGCGGCGTGCAACTGCTGAAAGAGCAGCCGGGCTGGAACGTGGTGCTCACCACGCAAGAGACGCTGCCCGCAGAAATTGCCGCTGCAGACGCACTGATCGTGCGCAGCGCCACGAAAGTTACCTCTGATTTGCTGGACAGGGCGCCAAAATTGCGCGCGGTGGGCCGCGCCGGGGTCGGCGTGGACAATATTGACTTGGAAGCTGCCACCAAGCGCGGGGTGCTGGTCATGAGCACTCCTGGCGGAAATGCCGTGAGCGTGGCGGAACATACATTCGCGCTGCTGCTGGCCCTGGCGAGGCAAGTGCCGCGCCTGGACAAAGCAATTCACGAAGGCCGCTGGGAAAAATCTTCCGCTGCGGGAACGGAAGTGCGCGGGAAGACGCTGGGATTGATTGGCCTTGGCAGAATTGGAACCGAAGTCGCCGTGCGCGCGGAATCGTTCGACATGCGCGTGCTGGCCTACGACCCGTACATTAGTGAAGCCGCGGCGCGCGAGGTCTCCGTGGAGCTGGTGCCGTTGGACAGGTTGCTCGCGGAGAGCGATTTCATTTCTTTGCACGCGGCGCTGAGCCCTGCCACGCAGAATCTTGTAAACGCGACAACTATCGAGAAGATGAAAAAGGGCGCGCGCATCATCAACGCGGCGCGCGGCGAGCTAATCGACGAAGCTGCCCTTGCGGAGGCATTGAACGACGGGAAGCTGGCGGGTGCGGCTCTGGACGTATTTGCGGAAGAGCCGCCGAAAAATTCGCCGCTCGTCGGGCTGCCGAGTGTAATCGCCACCCCGCATGTGGCTGGCTCTACCGCGGAAGCGCAGGAAGAAGTCGGCACGCAAGTCGCAGTGCAGATCAAGGATTATTTGGCGGAAGGGATTATCAGAAATGCTGTAAACTTGCCGGCCCTATCCGCCGACCAATACCGGCGCGTCAGGCCCTATCTGGAGTTGGCGGAGCGGCTCGGATCGCTTGTTTCGCAGGCGGCGGCGACGCGTCCAGCGCGGATTCGAATCCGGTACGCCGGAGAAGTTGCGGAAGTAGGCACGCACCTGCTTCGCAGCGCGGTGCTGGCCGGAGTGCTAAACGCGGTCCTCGATGAGAAGGTGAACGTCGTGAATGCGCCGGCGGTGGCCGCGGCAAGAGGCCTGACCGTGGTCGAGGAGACCCGCAGGCGAGAGCACGGCTTTCCGAACACTCTGGAGGTTTCCGCGCTACCGGAGAAAACGGGATCGCTCAAGGCTTTTACAGCGGAGGGCACGGTCCTGCATGATGGGTCGCCGCGTGTGCTGGAAATCGAGGGAATACCGCTGGAGGCGCAACTGGAAGGGACGATTCTCTATTTGAGAAACCGGGATGAGCCGGGCGTCATCGGGCAGGTGGGCACAACTCTCGGAAAGCTCGGGGTGAATATCGCGACCTTTGCTCTTGGCCGCCGCGACGCAACGCGAGGAGCGGAAGCCGTTTCCTTAGTTAGAGTTGATGGCGATGTGCCGGTCTCGGTCCTCGGACCAATCAGGGCAATTTCGGCCATCACGGAGGCGAAGCTACTCAAGCTCGGCTAACGTCTGCCGATTCAACCAAACAACGTCACAGATCACGACCCTTCTAGCTGCGGAAGCACAGCTATGTTAATCTGAATGTCGCGCTTAGGCGGAAATTGAGCCTTAGCGTATCAGTCGGGGCGTAGCGCAGCCTGGCTAGCGCGCCTGGTTCGGGACCAGGAGGTCGATGGTTCAAATCCATTCGCCCCGACCACTTCCTTCCTAACGCTAACTCCCGACAATCTACTATTTGGCGCTGTTCTCTCGGTATTTAAGGGTGGAAAGAGTTCAAAGATCCGCAGCTCACACGGCCTGCTGTAACTACTCGCCGTAGGGCACCCAGATGTTTTTCACTTGGACGGCATGATCGAGAAACCAGCGGCCTTCGCCCTGTTTCGCATCGAACCAATCGATAGCGCGGCCCTCATTCGTGAACACCTGCTTCAAATTTCCCGCGGATAACAGTTTCACGGTTGCGGTGCCGGCACCGTCAGTGAAGCACCAGATGGCGTCCACGTCGTCATGTTCGGCAAGTGTTTTGGTCAGCTCTGTCGTGCGGCCCGTGACGATATTGACGACGCCGTCCGGCAGGTCGCTGGTTTCAAGAATCTGGTAGAGATCTCCTGTGATCAGTGGATATTTTTCCGAAGGGATCGCAATGACCGTGTTGCCGGCGGAAATGGCGGGCATCACCAGAGAAAGGAATCCGAGCAACGGCGTGTCCGAGGGGCACACGATGCCGAGCGTGCCGATCGGCTCCTTCATCGCCAGCGCAACGTTGCGGAACGGCGGATTGTGAACCGCGCCTTCGTACTTGTCGGCCCAGGCGGCGTAGGAAAAGATGCGCTCGATGCCCAAGTTCACTTCTGTCTGCGCCTGTTTCTCGCCCACCACGCTGGATAGCCGGCTAGCGATTTCTTCGCGGCGCTGTGAAAGATTTTCGGCAATGTAATAAAGCACTTGCGCGCGGTTGTGCGCCGTGGCTCTGCCCCAGCCTTCTCCTTTGCGGGCCGCTTCGACGGCGTTGCGGATGTCTTTGCGATTGCCGAGCGGTGCTTCTCCGAGCAAACGGCCATCGGCTCCGCGCACTTCCATGCTGTAGCCGGAGTCGGGCCGCGCTTGCTTTCCGCCGATGTAGAGTTTCACGGTGCGGTCGATGGGAGGAGCGGCGAAATCCACGGGTTGCTCTGCGGGCTGGTCAATCGCGAGCGGTGTCGAATGGACAGGCGGTGCCTGCCTGAACCAGGCGGGCTCGAGATATTCCAGCAATCCTTCGCGGCCGCCTTCGCGTCCGTAGCCACTTTCACGATAGCCGCCGAAACCGCAGGCGGCGTCGAAAAGATTCGTGCAATTGACCCAGACCACACCGGCCTTGAGCTGTGCGGCAACGTGCAGGGAAACGTTGATGCTCTCGCTCCACACGCAGGCGGCCAGGCCGTAAACGGTGTTATTAGCGAGCTCGACGGCTTCCCGCGGCGTTCGAAACGTCATCGCCGCGAGGACGGGGCCGAAGATTTCCTGCTGCGCCACGACGGACGAAGGGTGAACGTTGCTCAGCAGCGTCGGCGGAAAATAAAGCCCGCGCGAGGGCACGGGAATCGACGGCTGCCAGCATGTTGCTCCCTCCGCGACGCCCTGATCCACCAGTTTCTGGATGCGCTCGAGTTGTACGCGCGCGACGATTGCGCCGATATCAATGGCCTTATCCAGGGGCGAGCCGATACGCAGCGTGTTCATGCGATCCTGGATTTTGCCAATCAGCTTCTCGGCGATGCTCTCCTGCATCAGTAGGCGCGATCCGGCGCAGCAAACTTGTCCCTGGTTGAACCAGATGCCGTCGACCAGGCCTTCCACGGCGCTGTCCAGGTCGGCGTCCTCAAAAATGATGAACGGTGACTTGCCGCCAAGTTCGAGCGAGAGCTTTTTATGGCTCTGGGCCGTCGCCTTACGGATGGCGCGGCCGACCTCCGTTGAGCCAGTGAACGCAATTTTGTCCGCATCCGGATGTTTGACGAGCGCTTCGCCGGTCGAGCCATCACCCGTAACGACGTTCACGACGCCAGCAGGCAACCCAACTTCCCGGCAGATCTGCGCAAAGGCGAGCGCGGTAAGCGGAGTGAACTCTGCGGGCTTCAAGACTACCGTGTTTCCCGTGGCGAGCGCTGGCGCGATCTTCCACGCCAGCATGAGAAGAGGGAAATTCCATGGAATGATTTGTCCAACTACTCCGCAGGCGGTGTAACCGGGAAATTCCTGTTCGAGCAACTGTGCCCAGCCTGCGTGGTGATAAAAATGCCGCGCGACCAGAGGAATATCAATGTCGCGGCTCTCGCGAATGGGCTTGCCGTTGTCGAGCGTTTCGAGAACTGCAAGCCACCGCGAATGCTTCTGAACCTGCCGCGCCAGCGCATACAAATAACGCGCGCGCGCATGGGGAGTAAGGGCTTGCCAACCCGGCAACGCGGCCTGCGCCGCTTTGACCGCGGCATCGACATCGGCTGCCGATCCCTGAGCCACGGTGGCAAGTTTTTCGCCTGTGGAGGGATCCGCCGTCTCGAAATAGTTTCCGGCTAAGGGCGCTCGCCATGTGTCGTTGATGAAGTGACCAAACCGGCGCTGGTGACGATCCAGCCATGCTAGTGCTTCGCGCGGATCCTCTGGCGCAGGCCCGTACTCCATCGTCATGAATTTTTCGACGATGCTCATTCGCTTCTGCTCGATTCTTTCTTCAACGGCCGAAGACCACGCAACTCACGCAATCGGATGGCGATAATCCGCCGAATAACGCCCCGTGGCGTAGTGCTCCAATTGCCGCTCGATATCTGCCAGCATGCCGCTGGCGCCAAAGCGGAATAACTCTGCTTTCATCCAGGATGAACCAAGCTCTTCCTTCATCAACGCGAGCCAATCCAGCGACTGCTTCGCGGTCCGAATGCCACCCGCCGGCTTGAATCCCACGGCCATTCCGGTTTCCTGTGCGTACTCGCGAATCGCCCGCGTCATAACCAGGCTAACTGGCAGCGTCGCGTTGACCGCTTCTTTCCCGGTGGAAGTCTTAATGAAGTCCGCGCCGGCCATCATTGCGACGAAGCTCGCACGGGCCACGTTGCGCAGCGTGAGCAAATCGCCCGTTCCGAGGATCACTTTCAGATGCGCGGGTCCGCAGGCATTCTTGAACGTGGCAATTTCGTCGTAGAGCGCTTGCCACCTTCCGCCGAAGACATGCGCGCGCGTGATGACCACGTCGATTTCGTCGGCACCAGCTTCAACGGACCGCCGGATTTCATTGATGCGTTCTTCGAGGGGAGAAAGTCCGGCGGGGAATCCGGTTGATACTGCCGCAACATGAATCCCGCTGCCTTCCACGGCGCGCCGAGCGGTTTCGACGAAGGTATGGTACACGCAGACCGCGGCCACCTTGATATTGAGGCTCTCGACGCCAAGTTTCTGTGCAAGCTCCTGCTGAATGGGTTGGCGCGCCTTGGCGCATAAGCGGCGCACGCGTTCGTCCGTATCGTCGCCTGAAAGCGTGGTGAGATCCATGCAGGTGATGGCTCGCAGAAGCCAGGCCGCCTGCCACTCTTTCTTTACCGTCCGGCGTGTGCCGACGGTTTGCGCGCGGCGTTCGACCGCGCTGGTATTGACACGCACATTCTCCACCCACTCCAGATTCAGTGGAATGCCGCGGTTGGGCTGCAGGTCGTGGCCGGCATAGTTTGCAATGGCGGTATCCGAAGGAGAAATCCTGTCCTGTGAACTGCCGTGCTCCAGGCTTGAGGGGCTGTCTGTCCGAGTGTTGTCGCGCAAGTCCATATATTTCGTCACCACGGAACGCGGAATAACCACGAATTCCTATCTTATCACTTCCGCGAAAGCCTGTTTACAGTCTGCCCGCGGCGATTCTTCCACTCCTCCTCAAATTCGCTTCGATGACAGAAGGACTTCTGCGTGCCTACTTTGGTTGTAGAAAGGGCCGCATACAGATTCGCCCGCCGAATGGCTTCCTTTTCCGCGTGTCCCTCAGCAAGAAAGACAGCAAAGCTTCCGATGAACGCATCGCCGGCACCGGTCGTATCCATGGCCTGAACCTTGAACGCGGGAATGAGTTCCACGCCGTCCGGCCCGGCGGCCAACGACCCGCGTTCGCCAAGCGTAATCACCACCCTCGGTATCCCTTGCTGGAGCAGGAACTCAACACACTTCTGGGCGTCCTCGAGCGAATGAACCGGGATTCCGGTGATCGCTTCGGCTTCACTCTCGTTTGGAATGAAATAGTCTGCGGCGCACAATTCTTTCAAATCAAGCGGCTGGGCCGGAGCAGGATTTACGATGCAACGAATGCCATTGGCCTTGGCGAAGCGAATTGTGCGATAGACCGTGCGCAAGGGAATCTCAAACTGCAGAACGATGGTATCCGCTTCGCGGAGAAGCGGCGCGGCCGCATCCACATCTTCGGGAGAAAGCGTGTCGTTCGCGCCTTTCACCACGATGATGCGGTTTTGACCGCCAGGGTCCACGAAGATCGGCGCGACTCCGCTGGAAACGCCTTCCGCGATTCGAACGTACGTCGCGTCAATTCCCTGCGATTCAAAATTCTTGATTGTCGCGGGACCAAATAGATCGCTTCCTACTTTTGCCACCATGCCCACGCTTGCTCCGCAAAGCCGCGCAGCAACGGCCTGGTTGGCGCCCTTGCCACCAAATCCCAGGTCGAATTTCTTGCCAAAGATGGTCTCTCCGGGACGGGGAAATACGTCATTGAACGTCGTCAAGTCCACGTTGGCGCTGCCTACGACGACAATCGAGGGTTTATTGGCCATTATTGGTCCTCTAACTCCGGTTGGCGATTTGCCCTAGCGACGCGCGAAGCTCGGTACGCGGCGCTCGTCGAAGAACTAACAAGCGAAGACATTGCGAACCATGAACCAAAGGTTCGCAGGTCGTTCCGCTAGCCGCCGCACGAACCACGGATACCAGTAGGTGCCATAGGCGACAAGGACAATGGATGAGCATCCCTCCGCCGCAAGGCGCTCCTGTTCGGCGCGCTGGATGCCGTAGAGCATCTGCACTTCAAGATCCGCATTAGAGAAACTCTCCGCCCGAGCGAAATCGGCGAGGCGCCGAATCAGCGCCAGGTCATGCGTCCCGAAAGCCGCCCGCACGCAGAGCTTTTTCTTCTGCAGCATTTCTTTCGCCAGCGTGAAGTAGTTCTCATCCACATCGCGCTTGCGGGGAAAAGCGATCTCTGGAGGCTCGTTGTAGGCCCCTTTAACTAGCCGGACAGAAGGGCACAAAGGCAGGAGACTCGCAAGATCATCTTTCGTTCGATAAAGGTAGGCCTGCAGACAAATACCAACGTTTGGATACACTTGCAGTGCGCGGCGGTAAATGGCGAGCGTGGCGTCCACGTAGTTGCTGCCCTCCATGTCCACCCAAACAGTGGAGTTCCTCTCCGCCCGTTCGATGATGCTTCTCAAATTGTCGAAACAGAGATCCGCGGAGAGGTCCAATCCGAGCTGTGTCAGCTTGACGGAAATCTCCGCTTGCAGGCCCTGTTGCCGGATGCGCTCCAGGACCTCGATGTAATGGTCCGTAACTTGATGGGCCTCGGAGCGATCCGCGATGTTTTCACCGAGGTGAGTGAAGACCGCTCTGATTTTCTTTTCGCACAGATTTTGCGCTGCGGCGAGTGCGTCATCGAGCGTCTCTCCAGGCATGAAACGGGATACCGTGCTTCGCACAAAACGATAATGCGCTGCGCGATCGCGCAACCACTTATTTTGAGATGCAGCAAGCAGCATCGTTCGCATCAGCCCCATACTCACTTTTGCCCCTTTGGTTTTGTTGTCAAGACACCTTCGGATTCGACGAGCAAGTCATTCTAAACCAGATTGCAACACGAGTTGGCGGCAACGCTGGCCGCTCCCTGTGGGACAACCACCTCGAAATGGGGAGCGCAGTCAGGAGATAACGAGAATACGGAGCAGCAGACCCGCTAGAACGCCGCCCACGAGCGGGCCGATCACAGGAATAGGCGCATAACTCCAATCGGATTCTCCCTTTCCAGCAACCGGGAGAATCGCATGCGCGATGCGCGGTCCCAGGTCGCGCGCCGGATTTATGGCATAACCAGTGGGGCCACCGAGTGACAATCCAATTCCCCAGACCAAGCTTCCGACAAGATAGGAGCCGAGACCAGCAGCAGGACCCGTTGCCGCGACATTTCTTGAGAAAATCGCACCCACAACGAATACCAAAACGAAAGTCGCAATGATTTCGCTGAGCAAATTCGAAGCCACGGATCGAATCGCCGGTGACGTGCAAAAGCAGCTTAGCTTCGTGCTAGCGTCCGGTGTTTCCTTCCAGTGCGGCCAGTAATGCAGCCAGACCAGCGCCGCGCCTGCAATGGCGCCGAGCATCTGTGCGGCAACGTAGGGCATAAACTTCGCGAAATTGCCATCCCGGGCAGCAAATCCAATTGTCACGGCGGGATTGATATGTGCGTCATTGCTCCCGCAGGCTATCGCGGTGAAGACGCCCGCCATCACTGCAAAAGCCCATCCAGTTGTAATCACCAACCAGCCGCTGCCTTCCGCTTTCGAACGCTTCAACAGCACAGCGGCGACCACTCCATCGCCCAGCAAAATCAAAATCATCGTTCCCAGAAATTCACCGAGCAGCGGTGACGTCATATCTCGAGGCCTCCCTCAGGATTCAATCCAGTCAAAGGACCGTGTAACCGCTTTCTTCCACTGTCCATAGAGCCGCTCGCGGTCCGCTTCTGCAAGGTTCGGTTTCCAAGTGCGATCCACTGCCCAGTTCGCGCGCAATTCCTCTAACCCCGAAAAGAATTTCACCGCCAAGCCTGCGGCGTAGGCCGCGCCGAGCGCAGTCGTTTCTTGAATCACCGGCCGCACAACCTCTCGATTCAAGATGTCCGCCTGAAATTGCATAAGAAGCTCGTTTGTCACCATGCCGCCATCCACGCGGAGACTTTGCAGCCCGATCTGTGAATCTTTCTCCATGGCCTCGACCACTTCTCGCGTTTGGAATGCCGTGGCTTCCAATACCGCCCGCGTGATGTGCCCTTTGTTTGCGTAGCGAGTCAATCCGGCGATCACTCCGCGCGCATTCTCTTTCCAATACGGCGCGTACAACCCGGAAAACGCAGGCACAAAATAGACGCCGCCATTGTCAAGGACCGTGCGCGCGAGCGGCTCCGCGTCAGAGCTCTTCTGAATGATTCCCAAATTGTCGCGGAGCCACTGCACCAGCGCTCCGGTAATCGCAACGCTCCCTTCCAGCGCGTAATGCGCGGGGCCTCCGCCCAATTTGTAAGCGACGGTCGTGAGTAGTCCAAAGTCCGAAGGAACCAGGCGTTCGCCGGTATTCATCAGCAGAAAGCAGCCTGTGCCATACGTGTTCTTTACTTCGCCCGGACGGAAACACGCCTGGCCGACCAGCGCGGCTTGCTGATCGCCAAGAATCCCCGTGATGGGCACGCCCGCGATTCCTGGAAGTGCTGCCACTCCGTACAATTCGCTGCTCGAGCAAATGCGCGGAAGCACCGAGCCCGGAATCTCAAATGCCCTGAGAATCTCGGCGTCCCAATCGAGCGTTTTCAAATTCATGAGCTGCGTGCGGCTGGCATTGGTTACGTCCGTTATGTGAACGCCGCCGTTGGGTCCGCCGGTGAGATTCCAGAGCAAAAACGTATCGATGTTCCCGAAAAGCAGTTCGCCCGCCGCAGCCTGCTCTTTCACGCCCGGAATATTTTGCAGCAGCCAGCGCAGCTTTAATCCGCTGAAATACGTGCTGAGCGGCAAACCCGTTCGCGCGCGAAAGCGATCTTGGCCGCCGCTGCTGGAAAATCGGCCCACATCCTCCGCTACCCGCGTGTCTTGCCAGACGATCGCATTCGCAACCGTCTTGCCTGTCTTGTGCTCCCAAAGAACCGTGGTCTCCCGCTGGTTTGTAATTCCGACACCCGCAAGGTCGGATGCGCGTAATCCCCGCTGGCTCATTGCGTTCGCCACCACTTCCTCCGTGCGGCGAAGGATCTCCAGCGCGTCATGCTCCACCCACCCGGGTTTCGGATAGATCTGCTCATGCTCTTTTTGCGCTGCCGCGACGACGCGTCCGGATTTGTCAAACACCATGAACCGCGTACTGGTCGTGCCTTGATCAATCGCCCCAATGTAGTCCTTCACAGATCGGTCCCTTTCTCCGCGCCGCAGCATACTACGCCCACGCCGCCGAATGCTCCACGGAAAAGGTTTGCTTTTATTCTTATGGGCGATCTCACCGCGAATAAAAATGAAAACTTAAATCTCGCATGTGTGTTTTTATCTCTTGGATGCATCTAATGCATGGGACCACATTGAATGAATAAAAGGAGCAACAACCATGAGAAGTAAAACAAGTTTTAAGGTTCTTAAGTTAGTCATTGGAGCAGTGGCCATGATTTTGGCTCTCTCCCTGACCACCGTGATGGCCGCGGAGCCCGGCACGGTCACTATGACGGTAACCGCCGTTGCAAAAAAGGGATCTAGTGTGCCCCCTGTCAAAAATGGCGATGTACAATCCTATCTGAACAAGGAGCGCACCCAAATTGCCGGTTGGAAGCCCGGTGAAAAACTCTTTCTTGCCGTGCTGATTGACGATTCGCTGGAGAGCAATATCGCCAGCCAGTGGAACGATTTGAAGGCCTTCCTCGCCTCGCAACCGGACACGACCTACATTTCCGTGTCTTATTCGCGCAATGGAGAAGCGGTGGTTGCCCAGGACTTCACCAACAATCATGAGCTAGCGGCGAAGGCTCTCCGCATACCTATTGGCAACGGAGGCGCGTTTACGAGCCCCTATCTCGCGCTTTTGGACCTGATGAAGCGTCTCCCCGCCTCGGGGGAGCGCCGCTCCATCCTGCTGTTCTCTTCGGGCATTGATTACTTGCGCGGCAATTTTCCGACGAGCCCCGATCTCACTTCGGCAATCGAACGCGCGCAAAAGGAAAACATCAACGTCTGGTCCATCTACGCTCCCGATGCGGGGCACAGATCGCGCCGCTTTTTCATTGCTTCGCAGGCACAGTCGAATCTCAGCCAGCTAGCGGAGGAAACCGGCGCCGAATCCTACTATCTCGGCCTTGGAGAGCCCGTAACGTTCAAGCCGTACTTTGAAGAGATCTCCATGCATCTTAACAATCAGTATTTGCTGACCTTTAATGGCAGCGGCGAAAAGAAGGGACGCTTCGAGCGTTTTCGCGTGACGACTGAGCTGCCAAACGTCGAATTCCTGCACGCGTCGGAGGTCTTTCTACCCCCGGCTCAGTAACAGCAAAGACAGCGCAATTTGATAACGCAGAGTGAGAGAGGCGCGGTCCTTCCGGTCCGCGCTTCTCTGATTCACGCATGTTCAAGCGAGCCGATTTCTCGACTTCTTCAGCCGGAAATAGCCGCTAGTCGTCTGAGCCCGTAAGGGCCGCCGCCCGCGTCGAATCGCGGATGACCAGCTCCGGGTTCATCTTGTGGCGTGAAGTTTTCCAATCGCGCTTCTCCAGGCCTGCGTTAACGCCTTCCATCACGGTGTTCACCGCTAGATCGCCCATAGCTTCCAGGGGTTGCCGCACGGTCGTCAAGGATGGCGCCGCAAGCGAAGAGAGTGGAACGTCATCGAAACCCACTACGGAACAGTGTTCCGGCACTTTCACACCTGCTTTGGTCAATGCGCGAATCGTACCCAGCGCCGTTAAATCATCGAATGCCATTATCGCCGTGAACCGTTTCTTCCGCTCGAGCAACTCTTCCGTGAATCGGTGACCGCCTTCAAAGCCCGAATTTGGATCGAAGGAATCCGGCAGTTGCGGGGTCAGCGCCGGATCGATCTCCAGCCCTACGGAATGAGCGAATTTCTGAATGCCACGCCAACGCGGAGCGCTGTCAATCAGCATCTTCGGCCCTCGGATAAACGCAATCTTCCGGTGGCCCAACTGGTAAAGATGCTCCAGCGCAAGCCTTCCTCCCGCTTCGTTATCCACCATCACGGAGCTGACCGTGTCACCCGGCAGCTCGAACCCGATAGTCGCGGCGGGGATGTTTCGCTTGCTGAGGTCGGCAAGCAGGTGGATGTCCACAAACAGCCAATTTGCCACCACGATCAAAGCCTCCACGTGATGCTCCAGCAGCATTTCCAGGTAGCGCTCAAAGCGGTTTCTCTGATTGTGTGCGTCGGCAAAAAATGGAATATAAGAGGATTGGTAAAGCGCGTTTTCAATTCCGCGCAGAACCGGTGTGCAGAACGGATCGGTAATGTCGAAGAACATCACTCCCACGCTATGGCTTCGCTTGCTGCGGAGAAAACGCGCCATGGCGTTCGGCCGGTACCCGAGTTTCTTCGCCGCTTCTTCGATGCGTTTCTTCGTGGCAGGCGCAATGTAACGCGCCAGTGGCGCATTGTTCAGGACGATGGACACCGTGGCGGGCGAAAAACCGCTCGTCTTCGCCACATCCCGCATCGTCACAGCGAGGTTCTTCTCGTTTGCTCGTTTCACCGGAACGTGGGCCTCCGTGGACATCATCATCCTTCTAGACTCGCCCAATAAGCAATGGTGGCGTTGGGAACGAGGGAATCATTCCGGGGGCACCTCGAAAGAGATCGCTTTGCGGAACAACGAGGTTTTCCAGGCTCCATATAGAATGCCCACCGCGACCCAGACGAACCCCAGGATTTTCGCCGGTACGCTCAGCTTCCACCAGATGAACGCGCAAATCCCGAAGCCCAGAACGGGCCAGAGGAAACTGCCTATTTTCTTGGTTTCCGCGCGCAAGAAATAGCGGACAAACGCCGCTGCGTTCACGCCCATGAAAGCGATGAATGCTCCAAAGTTGAGCATCTCCGCGCCGCGCTCGTAAGTTAGAAAAAAGGAGCCGGCCAGCGCGATTGCTCCGATGAGGATGACATTGTTGGCAGGAATATGGCGTTTCGCTTCGATTTTTCCAAAGAAGTCTTTCGGGAGAGCGTCATTGCGTCCCATGCCGTAGAGTAAGCGGGCAGCGGCGAGCTGCGCGCCCATGCCAGACCCGATGTTGGCAATGAGCACCGTAAAGTTGAGCAACTGGAAGAGGAAGAAGCCACCCACTTGTTGCGCCACGAGAGGAAATGCGGATTCAACCTTGTCCGGTGGAAATGGCTTTGAGCCCCACACCAATTGCGCGGCGTAGACTTCCAAGGAAGAGAGGACGCCTGCGATCACACAGACCAAAACGGTAGCGAGCAAAATATTGCGCCTTGGATTTTCCACTTCTTCGGAAAATGTGGAAATCGCGTCGAAGCCGATATAGGTGAGGACGGCGATCGAAGTCCCATGAAAGATGGACCCCAGATTGAACGTGGCCGGATCGTAGAACGGCCTGGTAAAGAATCCCGCGCCGTACTGGTGAATTCCCAGCAGAAAGCGAATGACGAACGCGAAGAAAACAATGACCACGATCGTCATGCCCGCGGCGAGAACATCGTTAATGCGAGCGGACGTTTTGACGCCACGAAGATTGAGTAAGGTAAAGCCAGTGGCGTAAAAGCAGGCGAGAGCCCAATAGGGAACTCCGGGAAGGATGTTTTGCGTTAGCTTGCTGCACAAGATGGTGCAGATCAGAGGATTCAGAATGTAATCCATCACCATGGCCCAGCCGGTGAGATAACCGAGGGCGGAGTGAATCTCCTGGCCGACGTAGGTGTACGCGGAGCCCGCGCTTGGGTAGACGCGTGCCAGCATCCCGTAGCTGATGGCAGTGAAAAGCATGGCAACCATCGCGATCAGGATGGTCGTGACTACGTGGCCGCCGGCGGCGTTGTTCACGATGCCGTAAAGGCCCATCGGCGCAATGGGCTGAATGATGACCATGCCGATGATGATGAGATTCCAGAGCGTCAGCGTGCGCTTCAGTCGCGGCCCGGAGTTTGTTACGGCTTCATTACTCAAGCACTGCTCCTTATTGCAGACGAGTTCTTCTTCCCATCAAACGCAACCGCACGCTTCAGTTCCTGACCCTCGGGGGCGCGGGCCCTCGGCCAGAATCAACTCCACCCTTTATTCAATCGTTTCAATAAAGCAGTGCGGGCAAACTCACTCTGTTCCACAGTACCAAAAGTTGTCTCACAGCCGCTTGTAAATCATGCTGGAGGCATTCTGCCATATTTTGACCTGTCCCCTCGTACAGGTCAGGAAATCCACAGACAGGTATCTCTTGCTGAACTCCCGATTGCATTTGCCAGCAACGCTTCACCCCTCAAAGTAGTCTAATCAAGTAGGCTGCACAGCCCGGAGAATGGAGAACAGACCAGAATTTAGGCCCATGGGCGATGCACCTCGCATGAACGTCCGCAATCCCAGGATCGTCTTCCTGTCGCACTTGGGTGGGTTTCTCTTCTTGCTCTTCGCGGCTTACTGGCTCCGCCGCATTTCTATAGAACCCGACACGCTCCTCCAGGGCTATCTCCAGGTCATCAGCGGCCTGCTCGCATTTGTTTTCGCCGCCGTCACCCTGGTTCGCTTCCAGGGAACTCAGGATCGCATCTCCTTGATCCTCGGCGCCGGATTCCTTCTTTCCGGAGCCATCCTGATGGCAACGAGCGTCCTCTTTTTTGATTTCTTGCCGGAGTCGCCTCGATGGGAGCTCTGGGCGCCCATCGCCTGGTGGCTTGGCCGCATGGTGCTTGCTCTGCTATTCCTCGTCGCTCTGCTTGTCGAGCGTTTCCTGCCTCGTTCACGTCATACGCGGCGCGAGATCGTCGGCGCTATGCTGGCCGTCATCGCGCTCACCTATGTGTTTGCCGCCGCGCTTCGCCGATTGCCGCCGGAGGTTTCTCTTCATCCACACACTTTCTTCCCAAGCCCGCACCAATTGCTCCCGGGTCTGCTCTTTCTAGTGAGCCTGGTCTGGTACCGGCGCCGTTTGTCCGTGGAAGATAGTGAATTTGACCGCACGATTTATGCTGCCACCTGGCTGAATGTCGTGGCGCAGCTTTCCGCCGCGCAATCTGTGCGCTTGCTGGACGCGCCCTTCGTTTTCACCCAGGCGCTCGTGGTCCTGAGTTATACCGTTGCGCTTGGTGGAGCCCTGCTCGATAACGCCCGCCTCTTTGAGCAGGTAAGCCATCTCGCGGTCAGCGATCCTCTGACCGGCCTCGCCAACTACCGCCGGCTTCTGGATGTTCTCGAAAACGAAACGGAGCGCACCAACCGCTCTGGCCGTTCCTTCGCTGTTCTTCTTCTCGACCTGGATGGATTGAAGGATATTAACGACAACTACGGACATTTGGTTGGCAGCCGCTCGATCTGCCGCGTCGCAGATGTTCTCCGCATTCACTGCCGTGCCGTTGATACCGCCGCGCGCTATGGCGGCGACGAATTCGCTCTCGTCTTGCCGGAAACACAGTTAGACGAAGCTCGCCGTGTTGCCAATCGCATCCGTGAAGTCATGGCCAACGACGAGGAAAAACCTGCGCTCTCCGTAAGTATCGGAGTCTCCGTTTATCACGGCGATGGTGAGCGGATCGAAAAGCTGCTATCGGAAGCGGACCACGATCTCTATGCGGAAAAAGCGCGGCAGAAGAAGCGCCATAACGTCGCGCCTAATCCCCAGCGCCGCATCATTAAGTCTTGATCTGCCCGCCCTTGTCAGGCTACTTGCTCGAATCCCCGTCGCTAAGGATTGGGTAGTCACTTTGATTCGTGATGGGTTTCGAATATAGAATACGTTGCGGTTGGGACCATCAAATCGCAAAGAATTAGACTGTCTTCCAGTTCTGGACTGACCACGCCGGGCTCAGGATACAACCCTTGGAGGAAAACCTTGAGAAATAGGACTTTGCGTGTTCTTGTGAGTTTCCTCGTCGCCTTACTTGCGGTGGGCTTAGGTTTCGTTCCGGTATATGCCCAGTCCGGCTCCGCTCCGAAGGCGAAGGCGCCCGGGGCCGCGTCGACGAGCCTGAAAATCCCAATCCCGGACATCTCTTACACCAAGTTTGTGCTGGCCAATGGACTGACTGTGCTGGTTCACGAAGACCATAAGGCTCCTATCGTAGCGGTGAACACGTGGTACCACGTTGGGTCGAAGAATGAGAAGCCGGGAAAAACGGGCTTTGCGCACCTGTTTGAGCACCTGATGTTCAGCGGGAGTGACAACTTCAATCACACGTACATCAACGCCATGGAACGCATCGGCGCGACAAATCTGAATGGGACAACGAACAACGATCGCACGAACTACTTCGAAAATGTTCCGGCCTCGATGCTCGACTATGTGCTGTTTGCGGAGAGCGACCGCATGGGCCATCTGCTGGGCGTCCTTGATCAAAAGAAACTGGACCTGCAGCGCGGGGTGGTGCAGAACGAGAAACGGCAGGGTGAGAACCAGCCTTACGGCATTACGCGGCAGTTACTCACGGAGAACACCTACCCGGTGGGCCATCCTTATTCATGGACGGTCATCGGCTCCATGAAGGACCTTGATGCGGCTTCGATGAATGACGTGCAGGAGTGGTTCAGGACGTATTACGGCCCGAACAACGTCACACTGGTCATCGCTGGGGACATTACGCCGGAGGCGGCGCATCAAAAAGTGGAGAAGTATTACGGCGAGATTCCGCCGGGTCCGCCGATCGCCAAGCATGAAGTGTGGGTGGCCAAACGGAGCGGGTCACACCGTGGGTGGGTGCAGGATCGCGTTCCCCAGGCGCGTCTCTACCGGGTGTGGAACGTGCCACAGGCATCTTCACCGGAAGAGGCAACGCTGGATCTGGTGGCGCAAGTTCTCGGCCAGGGAAAAACGTCCCGGCTCTATAAGCGGCTCGTTTACAAGGATCAGATCGCGACGAGCGCCAGCGCGGATGATAATAACAACGAGATCGCCGGGCAGTTTTTCATCACGCTGACCGCGAAACCAGGCGTGGACCTGAAAAAGGTGGAAATAGCTGCGGACGAGGAGTTACAGAAATTTCTGACCAACGGACCTGCTGAATCCGAGTTGCGACTCGCCAAGACGCAGATCTTCGGACAATACGCCCGGATTATGGACCGCATCGGAGGTTTCGGCGGCAAGAGCGACATTCTCGCGCGCTGCCAGACCTTCACGGGGAATCCTGATTGTTACAAGGACTATCTGAAGCGGGTGCAGACAGCGACGCCCGCCATCGTAAGGAAGGCCGCGAACGACTGGCTGACTGACGGCGATTACGTTCTGGAAGTGCAGCCATATCCTGCCACCTTAAAAGCTAGTGCCCCGCTAGACCGTTCCAAGGAGCCCCCACCTGGCTCTCCGATGTCGCTCAAGCTTCCCACCATGCAGAAGGCGACGCTCTCGAACGGTTTGAAAATCGTGCTCGCGGAACGCCACTCCGCCCCGTTGGTGAACTTCTCGCTTCTGGTTGAGAGTGGTTATTCGTCGGACCCGGCAGACGCGCCGGGTACGTGCAGTTTCGCGCAGCGCATGCTGGAAGAGGGCACGCCTACGCGGGATTCGCTGAAAATCGGCGAAGAACTGGAAGCGCTGAGCGCGGAATTCTCGGCGGGCGCCAATTTGGATTGGGCGACAGCCAATCTCAACGCGCTTAAAGTCAATGTGGACCAAGCACTGGAAATTTATGCCGACCTGATTCTTCATCCCGCGTTCCCGGAAAAGGAGTTTGAGCGGTTGAAAAAAGACCGGCTTGCAGCGATTCAGCGCGAGAAGGTGACGCCCAACAACATGGCTCTGCGTGTTGTGCCTCCACTCTTGTACGGCAAAGGGCATCCCTACGCAGGCGCTTTCGCCAGCACGGGCACGGAATCCAGCGTGAACAAAATGACTCGCGAGGACCTGGCCAAATTCCACGACACCTGGTTCAAGCCGAACAACGCCACGTTGCTTATCGTTGGCGATACGACCTTGGCGGAAATCACGCCCCGGCTGGAAAAGCTGTTCGGTTCCTGGAAGCCTGGCAAAGTTGCGAAACGAACTATTCCGGCAGTGCCAGAGCCTGAAAAGGATGTGGTCTACCTGCTCGACCGGCCGGGCTCAGGGCAGAGTTTGATCGTCGCTGCGCAACTCGCGCCGCCCTACAACGATCCCGACGAAGTGCCGTTGGACTTGGTGAATGACATCTTCGGAGGGAACTTCAGTTCGCGCATCAACATGAACCTCCGCGAGGACAAGCACTGGTCTTACGGGGTTCGTTCGCGTCTGCTACCAGCACGAAGCGAGCGGCCATACTACAGTATGTCGCCCGTGCAGACGGACAAAACGAAGGAGTCTTTAGCGGAACTTGTGGCGGAATACAAGAATATCGTGGGCAGCAAGCCAATCTCGGAGGCGGAACTTAAAGACGAGCAGTCCAACGCCACGCTGGGTCTTCCCGGAACGTTCGAGACCGTCCAGCAACTTTCTGGCGCTTACAGCACCATCCTGCAGTACAACTTGCCAGAGGACTACTACAACACATACATGCAGAGAGTGTTGGCTGTCACACCGGATAAGGCAAACGAAATCGCCAAGAAGTATATTCAGCCCGGCCATCTCGTTTGGGTCGTGGTGGGCGATATGAGCAAGGTCGAAGCTGGCGTTCGCGAGCTGAACGTCGGTGAAGTGCATAAGATCGACGCGGACGGTAATCCGGTGCAGTGAGCGACGGTTGCTCAGGTTCCTTCTCGCGGCCGAACGTTTCAACAGGCAGACTTGCTCGTCAGTATACCGCTCGCTTTTGCGCCGTCTCCTTTGTGGCCAGGGAAAACCGCGGCTCTGCCGACGCCCCGCCCAAGAGTCGGCCTGCAACATACTCGCCCACCATCGGACCATGCTTGAAACCGTGCCCCGACCCGCCGCCTGCAAACCACACGTTTTCCATTTCCGGGTGCCGGTCGATCAGGAAATCCCCGCTCGAAGTGTTCTCGTATTGGCACACGCGCGTCTCCACGATTGGAGCGTCGCGCAGCGCCGGGAACCGCCGCGCTACATACTCCTGTACGGCCCTCGTCATGTTCGGTGAAACGATTCTCGACTGTGTGTCTGGATCCACCTGCTCGCCGTGCGTGTCGAACGCGATCTTCAGCCCGCGGCTCTCGATGTCCGGCATCCCGTAAACCAGGTCTTCCTGAAACAGCCATGTTGGCAATGCCGGCGGCGCAAACCGCATTTCCCCCGCGGGAATCCCAAAAAAGAAAACTTCTTGCCGCGAAGGAAAAATTCGCGCGCCCAGCACGTGCGGAAAAATTTTCCCGAGCCACGCCCCGCACGCAAAAACAAATTGTCCCGCTGCGATCCGTTCGCCAGCGCTCGTCGTGACGTGCTTCACAGCTCCCGCTTTTCGCGGGTCCACAACTTGCGCGCGGCGATACTCCACGCCGAGCCTCACCGCATCTTCTACGACTGCTGACACAGCGCGCCGCGCCAGCAACACTCCGCTCTTCGGCTCGAAAATTCCTCTCTGAATATCATCCAATCCGATTTGCGGATACCGTTTTTCCAGCGTCGCGCGGTCGTACTCTTCAAACTCCACGCCGGATCGCTTCAGCGTTGCTGCCGTTTCCCGCAGCCGCGCATCTTCCTTGCCCGCCATCCACAACACGCCGGTTTGTACAAAAAGTGCCTGCTTCGTCGCTGCAAAAAACTCTTTCCATTGAACGAGCGACTTCTGCGACCACCGCGTATACAATTCATCCGCGCCATAACCCATTCGAATAATGCGCGACTCGCCCCCCGAGCTCGCCCGCGAATGCGCCGGCCCGTACGCCTCAACCAGCACGACGCGCTGCCCTCGCTGTGCCAAATGCCACGCCGTCCACGCCCCAAACACGCCCGCCCCAATCACCGCCACGTCATATGTTTTCTGTCCGCTCATCTCGCCAGCATCCTATCCCAACCCGTACCTCAACGAAAAATCCTTCCGTCAAACGTACTCTCGCGTTACCATTCTGCGTTTTCTGTTCTTATCTCCGGAGGTGTGTGTGAAATCGTCTCGCCGTCCTATTTATTCCGTCCTACTCGCCTGCATCCTGACTTTCGTCGTCGCTGTCGTTGCCAATGCCCAGCAAAATGCTCCGCAGATCGATCCCAAAACCTATGGCGGGATGAAGTGGCGCCTTATCGGCCCCTTCCGCGGTGGCCGCGTCATCACCGTCGCCGGCGTCCACAGCCAGCCGAATACCTACTATTTCGGCGCGGTCGCCGGCGGCGTCTGGAAAACGACCGACGGCGGCGTCACCTGGGATCCCGTCTTCGATAAGCAGACCACCACCTCTTCGATCGGCGCTATCGCGATTTCTGATTCTGATCCCAACGTGGTTTACGCCGGCAGCGGCGAGGCCTGCATCCGCGGCAATATCTCCTTTGGCGATGGCGTCTACAAATCCATCGACGCCGGCAAAACCTGGACCAACATCGGCCTAAAAGACACGCGCCACATCGGCGCCGTCGTTGTCCATCCCACCAATCCCGACGTCGCCTTCGTTGCCGCACTCGGACACGCTTACGGCCCGAACACCGAGCGCGGCATCTTCCGCACGCGCGACGGCGGCAAAACCTGGGAAAAAGTTCTCTACCTCGACGACCGCACCGGCGGCATCGACGTCGTCTTCGACCCACAGAATCCTCACATCCTCTTCGCCGCTATGTGGGAAGGCTGGCGCACGCCCTGGACCCTCAACAGCGGCGGCGCTAAAGACGGCCTCTACCGCTCGAACGACGACGGCGCCACCTGGAAGCGCATCGAAGGCAACGGCATTCCCGAAGGTCCGCTCGGCCGCATCAGTGTTTCCGTTTCGGGAGCCGATTCGAACGTCGTCTACGCGCTGATCGAAGCTAAGAAAGGCGGCCTCTACCGCAGCGATGACGGCGGCACCAACTGGTCCCTCATCACCGACGACCACCGTTTCCGCCAGCGCGCCTGGTATTTCACACACGTCTGGGCCGATCCGAAAGACGCGAATCGCGTCTACATCGCCAACACCGGCCTCTTCCGCTCCATCGACGGCGGCAAATCCTGGGATCGCCTCAACGCGCCCCATGGCGATCATCACGCTCTCTGGCTCGACTTCAATAATCCCAATCGCATGATCAATGGCAACGACGGCGGCGCCACCATCTCCGTCGACGGCGGCAAAAACTGGTCCACGCTATACAATCAGCCCACCGCGCAGTTCTATCACGTCGCTGCCGATAACGATTTTCTCTACCGCGTCTACGGCTCGCAGCAAGACAACACTTCGATCGGCATCCGTACCCGCAGCGATCACGGCTACATCGATCGCCCCGATTGGGACGCCGTCGGCGGCGGCGAAAGTGGCTACGTCGTTCCCGATCCGCGCGATTCGAACATCATCTACGCCGACGACGAAGGCCAAATCTTCACGCGCTATGATCGGCGCATCAATCAAGCGCAAAGCATTCAGCAATGGCCCGAAACCACCGATGGCCATCCCGCCTCCGGCATCAAATACCGCTACACCTGGACCATGCCGATCGTGGTTTCCTCGCACAATCCAGATGTCATCTATCACACCGCGCAGTACGTTTTCCGCTCCAGCAACGCCGGGCACTCCTGGACCACCATTAGCCCCGACCTCACGCGCAACGACAAATCCAAGCAGGGCGATTCCGGCGGACCGCTCACCAAAGACCAGTACTCCGTCGAATATTACGACGTGATTTTCTCTCTCGCCGAATCCCCCAAGCAGGAAGGCCTACTCTGGGCCGGCACCGATGACGGCATCATCCAACTCACGCGCGATACCGGAAAATCCTGGGCCAACGTCACGCCCAAAGAAATGCCTGAATGGGCCGCGGTCAGCCTCATCGATCCTTCGCCCTTCGATGCCGGAACCGCCTATGTCGCCGTCGACGCCCACAAGCTCGACAATTTCAAGCCCTACATTTTCAAGACTACTGACTTTGGCAAAACTTGGACCAAACTCGTCGCCGGCTTGCCGGACAATTCCTACGTCCACGCCGTCCGCGAAGATCCCAAGCGCAAAGGCCTCCTCTACGCGGGCACGGAAACCGGCATCTGGGTCTCCTTCAACGATGGCGGGAATTGGCAGCCGCTCCAGCTCAATCTTCCCGTCACCCCCATTCACGACTTGATCATTCACGACGACGATCTCGCCGTCGCCACCCACGGCCGCTCCTTTTGGGTGCTGGATGATCTGAGCCCGCTGCGGCAACTCACAGCTTCGAGCGCCGCGGAAGACGCGCATCTCTTCGCCCCGCGCACCGCGTATCGCGCGCGCCTGGGCCACTTGCGCCGCCGCCGTTACGCCATCGGCGAGAATCCGCCGGAAGGCGCGGTGCTCTCCTATTACCTTAAAGAAGAGCCCAAAGAGCCAGCGAAACTCGAGCTCTTGGACGCCCAAGGCAAAGTTATCCGTGCGTTTACCAGCGAGGAAAAAAAGAAGGAAGGCGCCGCGGAAGAATGGGAGCGCGACGCTCCCGAAGAGCGCATTCCCGCCAAAGCGGGCCTAAATTTGTTTACCTGGGATTTGCGCTACGAGTTGCCCGTGAAAGTCCCGCTGGCCATCTACACCAATGGTGAGCCCACCGGCCCGCTCGCTCTGCCGGGCTCCTACCAGGTTCGCCTCACCGTCGCGGGCAAATCGCAAACCGCACCGCTAGAAGTGAAACTGGATCCTCGCGTGCATACTTCCGCTGAAGATCTGCGCAAGCAGTTCGACCTCATGCTCAAGTTGCGCGACCGCCAGGAAGCCATGAACAAAGCCATCCTCGGCATCCGCGACCTTCGCGCCCAACTCCAGGACCTGGAAAAGCGGCTCGGCTCCGGCGACGACGCCAAACCCGTCGTTTCATCTTCCGTCGACCTGCGCAAAAAAGTCTCCGCCGTCGAAGAAGAGCTCATCCAAGTCAACGCCAAATCCACGGAAGACGAAGCCAATTACCCCACCAAGCTCAACAGCAAATTTGGCTACCTGGGCAGCGTCGTCGACAGCGCCGATGCTCAGCCTACCGTAGCCGAACTCGGCGTTTACGCCGACCTGGACCAGCGTCTGGAAGCCCAGCTCGCCAAGTGGCGCGACGTCCTTTCCAAAGACGTCCCTGCCCTAAACGAATCCATGACCAAACACAACATTCCGTTAATCGCCCCGACCGCAACGCCAGCCAAGTAAGCGCCGCTCTTCCTTGTAGGGGCACAGCACGCTGCGCCCCTTCTCGGCGCCGCTTCAATTTCATGTCGGTCTGTGGAACAAGAGGCGGGAAGAATCTCTCGTCAGCGCTGAAAGGCCGCGGCGATCGGCTCCGCCCAGTGCGATAGATGGTTGAGTGATTCGGCGTGTGTTGGATCGAGGTGTAACGGCGTGATGGAAACGGCTCCGGCAAAAATCGCGGCGTAATCCGTGTCGGGCTCGACCTCCTTGTCGATGTGCTGCTCGTACAGCCAGAAATAACTCCGGCCCCGTGGATCCTTCCCTTCCGTAAGCTGGTTCCGCGTAATCTTTTTCGACTGCCGCGTGAACCGCACTTCGCCGTTCCATGGCTCCGGCACATTTACATTCAGCAACACTTGGTCCGGCAACCCTTCTTTCAAGATCAGTTCCGCCGCGGCCCGCGCAACCCGAGCGGAGTTTTCAAATTTTACTTTTTCTTTTTTCGAACACAGGGAAATCGCCACGGAAGGAAGATGATGCAGCGCCCCTTCGCGCGCCGCTCCCACCGTCCCTGAGTAATAAACGTTCTCCCCGAGATTCGCCCCGTGATTGATTCCAGAAATCACCAGGTCCGGTTTTTCCGGCAACAGTTTGTGCAGCGCCACAATCACGCAATCCGCCGGCGTCCCGTCAATCGCCCACTCCCGCTCCGCGATCCGGTTGCACACGATCGGCTGCCGCAGCGTCAACGATTGGGCCGTTCCACTCTGTTCCTTGCTCGGCGCCACAATGCTCACGGTCGCAAAATCCGCAAGCTCTTCCGCCAGCACCCGCAAGCCCTGCGCTTGATACCCATCATCATTCGTCAGCAAAATATGTTTCATTTCAGATAGCTCTCTGGCGGCCCTCTGTGCTGACCGACTTCCCTAACAAATACGATCTCACAGCTGGATCGTTAAACGCGATACAATCCGCGACGGCAAAAAAGTCATCTCTATGTGACTTTTCGCCGCAATGCGGGCAAGTAAAGTATTTGATCCTTTCATTCAGCTCAATCGCGTAGGTGGTCATAACGCTCAGGATGCATGAGGTTAGTGGAAAAAAAATGGTCGGGACGGCGAGATTTGAACTCGCGACCTCACGCACCCCAAGCGTGCGCGCTACCAGGCTGCGCTACGTCCCGACCGGTGAGCTGACGACGATGCGGCGGGGAATTCGAGGGCCGAATCGCGGTGGCATCTGCACCCCCAAGGCTATCACCGCCGTTCGAGAAGCGTCAAGAAAGCGCGCAGCGTATCGCGCAGATCGAGCAGCATTTTGCGGCTCAGAAGCTGTGCCGAACCGTCTGCAGCATGATTTGGGCTGCGGCTCTCCCATTCGGTCGGGCCGTTGTGCTCGCGAAGATGTCGCCGCGCCCCGGCAATCGTGAATCCTTCGTCGTAGAGCAGGCGCTTGATTCGAAACACCAGGTCCACATCTTCCTGGCGGTAGAGCCGGCGCCCGCCCGAACTTTTCACCGGCTCGAGCATCGGAAATTCCGTTTCCCAATAACGCAGCACGAACGGTTTCAAATCCGCCAGGCGGCTGACTTCGCCGATGCGATAAAGCCGCTCCTGCGTCGCCGTTTTTGTGGCGGTGCCGTTGTTGGCCATGGTCCGAAACACCCGCTGGGAAGGGGACGTCGCTATCGTAACAGTTTGCGGCGCATTGATGTAGAGGAATGCGTTCATTCGTCATCTTTAGAAGAACGGCCGGACGAGTCGCGCTCGCCCGCTGCGGCGGGCCGTTTGCGGAGGCGCTGGATAAAACGAATCGGCGCGCCGACAAAATCGAATTTCGCGCGAATCTGATTTTCCAGGAAACGCTGATAGCTGAAATGCAGCGGCGCCTTTTGATTGGTGAACATCAAAAATGTAGGCGGAGCGATTTTCGCCTGCGTGATGTAGTAAATGCGCACAGGACGCGCTTTCGGCGTGCTGCCGCGTTGAAGATCTACTTCTTCCCTCAGCCAATGGTTCAGCGCCGGAGTGGGAATACGGCGACGCCGCGCTTCCCAGCACTGATGGATCAGCGGAAAAAGTTTTTCCGCGCGTTCTCCTGTTTTTGCAGAAAGAAAAACAATCGGCGCATAGCTCAGGAATTTCAATTTCGCGCGAATCATTTTTTCGTAATCAAACATCAGCCGCCCCGCGTCGAAATTCTCAGGCCGGTGTCTTTCGCCGGGTCGGTGGCTGGCGTTGCCCTTTGAGGTGGCAGCGTCGCGAGTCCTCGCATTCCGGGCGGCTTCCACGGCGAGGTCCCACTTATTAATGACAATGAGGACGGAGCGGCCGGACTCTTCGGCGTAGCTCGCGATTTGCGCGTCGCCCTGCGTGACGCCCTGCTCGCCGTCGACCACAAGTAACGCCACATCGCAGCGTTCGAGCCCGCGGCGGGCCATCACCACGCTGAGTTTTTCCGCGACCAGGGTCGTTTTCCCTTTGCGGCGAATTCCCGCAGTGTCGACGAACCGATAGGTGCGGCCGCCGCGCATGATTTCCGTGTCCACGTTATCCATTGTGGTGCCAGGAATGGGCGAGACGATGGAGCGCTCTTCGCCCACCATGCGGTTCAGCAGCGTGGATTTACCCACGTTGGGGCGGCCGATGATGGCGACTTCAATGGTGTTGGGCTGTTGTCCCTCCTCTTCGAACAGTGGATTGACGGGCGGGGCAAGCCCCGCCCCTACCGGCAAAGGCGATTGCGCTGGGGGAAAAACTTGGGCGAGCGCGGAGTCCAGTAAATCGTCCACGCCGGTGCCGTGTTCGGCGGTGATCGGAAACACAGGAACGCCGATGGAGTGAAACGCGGCGGCGTTGGCTTCCTGCGAGGGCGCATCCACCTTGTTGACGGCGATCACGAACGGTTTGCCCGTGGTGCGCAGGAGGCGCGCCAGCTCTTCATCGAGCGAGGTGAGGCCGGCATGACTGTCCACGACTAAAACGAGAAGCGCAGCTTTCTTGATGGCGACATGTGCCTGGCGCAGGATTTCCTGGGGAATCAAAGCTTTGTCGTCCGGCACGATGCCGCCAGTATCCACAATTTCCAGGGCGCGGCCGCGCCACTCGGCTTTGCCGTAAATGCGGTCTCGGGTGATGCCAGGTTCGTTGGTGACGATGGAGCGACGCGTCCCGGTCAAGCGATTGAAGAGTGTAGACTTGCCCACATTGGGGCGGCCGAGAATGACGAGAGATGGAAGCTGTTGGGTCATGGAACGAACGCCGCGGACGCAGTAAATGGGAATCGACCGGCGTGCAATCATTCACTTTACAGTATTGGCGGGGTGAGCGGCGAGGAGAAGGGCGTAAGATTAGCTAAGCGGGGCGATGAAGAGAGCGGTGTGGCCGACGGTAAAGGATATGCTGGAGCAGCGGTGTCCGCGGTGCCGCATGGGAAGGATCTTCCGGCGCTCGATATGGCGAGGCTTGCCGAAGATGCACGAACGGTGCGCGGTTTGCGATCTGCGATTTGACCGGGAACCCGGATACTTCCTGGGCGCCATGTACATCAGCTTCGTCTTGGGGCTGGGCGCCGTGACTGCGATTGCTGCGGTGCTCTGGGCGATCACGGGGTGGTGGATCACAAAAGATATTCTCTGGGCGGTTGTGTTGTTCCTGCCGCTGGCGCCAGTGCTAACACTGTTTGCGCGCGTTCTTTGGATCTATCTGGATCAGACGGTCGATCCGGAACGCAGGTAGAGATTAGAAAATTGAAAATCGAAAATAGGGAAACAACCTGGAACAGACTCAGAAAGCGGAAAGGGGAGAGGCGAAGAGGTATCCTTCCACTGCGCGGCCGGCGCTCGCGTCTACGAGCGGAGGAACCGACCGCTCCGATCGGGATGACAGGCGGGGCTACGACGCGGCGGCGTAAGCTTCGATTTCGATGAGGAAATCGGGGCGCGGGAGGGCGGCCACGACGAGCAGCATGGAAGCTGGCCGAGCACCCTGAAGCATGCGCGCGCGCACGTCGGGATAGGCGGAAAGGTCGCTGGAACGCACGAGGTATTGGACGATCTTGACCAGATGTTGCGGGCCCATGCCGGCATTTCTCAGAAGTTGGAGCACGTTGCGCCAGGCTTGTTCGGCCTGGCTCTCGAAGTCCTCAGGCAAGTCGCCCTCGGGAGTCAGACCGGGAGTGCCGGAGATGAAAAGCAGCCGGGAGGTGTGAGGCACCTCGACCGCGTCACTGTACTTGCCGACTTGACTTGCAATTCCGATGTCATGAATGGCGCTGGCTGGTGCGGCCATGGCAACCTCCTGCCCGGTAAGGTAGTTCGCGAGAGTAGAGATACCGCCGCACAACGGCCTTGTCAAGGGCGGAAGCCCCACGATTGCGTGCGCGGCTGCGCTCCGTGCAGAGCTGGAGTATCGTATTGGGGCGGGAGGGAATGAAGATGAGCAGGCTCCTGGGACTTGTGGCGGCAGTGGGATTGTTGATTGGGTGGCAAGGGGCGGGGCCAGCGAGGCCGGAGGTGCCGAAAAGTTTGGAGGCGCCGGCAGGGGAGGAAGTGATTCTGGTAGGCCACGCGACGGGCGTGCAAATCTATGTGTGCCAGGCGGGAGCAGACCAAAAATTTTCCTGGGTATTCAAAGCGCCTGAAGCGAAGCTGACCGATTCGAGCGGCAAAAAGATCATCCATCATTCCGCTGGACCAACCTGGACGCACATCGACGGAAGCGGAGTGGTTGGCAGAGTGGCCGCCGCCAAGGCGGACGCGCCCAAATCGGACGCGATCCCATGGCTGCTTCTGACGGCGACGAGTCACACGGGAGCAGGTGCTCTCGCGCGCGTCACGAGCATCCAGCGAGTTCATGCGGAAGGCGGCGTGGCGCCAAGTGCGAATAGTTGCGACGCATCCGCGAATGGCAAGGAGGCCCGGGTTCCGTACAAGGCGGATTATTATTTTTACGCGCCGTGAGGGAAAAGGCAGAAAAATTGGAAATGGGGTCGAGACGCAAAAGGCGACCAGGTGCGTTTAACCATCTTTGTCTAGATATTCTTCGGGGACGTCGTCTTCGGGGACTTCGTGGGTGACGACTTCGTCGGCGTCGCCGGCGTCTTGAACGCCCTTCACGACTTCAGCCTCGAAGGCGTTTCCTTCTTCCAGCAATTCGTCGACGCTTTCGGAAGCCGCGTCCTCGACGTTAGACAAACCCTGCAAATCGCCTGATTGGCCGCCGGACCGCGCGCCCAGCCCCGTGGGTTCGTACACGGCGGTATCCAGGTTCTGAGTCTTTCCTCGCACTCCCGGTTTCTTTGGTGCGGGCTTCCTTTTCGCTCCTGTCTTCCTCGGGGATGCTTTCTTCCTGATCAGTTTTTTCTTGGGAGCTGCCTTCTTGCCGGCCGCTTTCTTGCGTTTGGTTTGCTTCTTCTTGGTTGCCATGTTCGGAGTCTACCACCGCTCCGATTCAACGCACAGAGGCGCGAGATCGGAGAAATCAGTCAGTGGCGGGATTGGAAGCCGGCTGGCGGGAACAGCCCATCATTACTTGGCGTCCAGTGATTGACCCGGAGGCAAGTGAACCCGCAGTGCGCGTGAACGCGCAGAATTAGGCAGGACGAGCCAGCGCTGGCGTGTAGACGGGCGATCTCAGGCGGCAATGGAGATGGGCTTCACCTTGCCGCGAGACTTGCCTTTTTCACCGAGCAGCTCGTGTTCCGCGCGTACCCAATCTTCGAGCGCGTTTCCCGGAGCGCCGTTGCGCTCGAGATAAATCTCGTAGGCGCGCAGAGCGATTTCTTCCCGCGTGGGATGATTTTTCGCCGCCGGCGACTTTCGCAATTTCGGCGAGACGGCTTCCCGCATCTTGGGCATAGTGCACTCCTTCCGGCTGGGACTCCAATCTTAGCGTTGAAAGAAAATCGGTGCTACGCAAACTTTGGATTTATGGGATTCGTGTGTCCGTTTGATTGGAGGGGACTAACGGCCTAGACCTGGCTTCCGTTTCTGATACAGTGCGGCGTACAAACCAGACGAATTGTTGGGAAGGGAGCGGAGAACAGATGGGCAGAAATAAGAGGAGACGTTGGGTCAAGCTTGAGTCCGAAGGTAGATTGCGCCTTCAGTAATATTGCTGGCATGAGCTCAGATGGGTCCACGACTCGAGCCCAAGGAGTTGAGATACGGGGTTAAAGGCTTAATTTACAGCAGGTTAGAGGTTGGGCTGTGGACGCGGAGGCTTTGCAATGTGTAATATTTGCAGGCCCGTGTGCGTACTAGTCGATGGAAACGCTGAGACCAGGCCGGATGAGCGCGCCGGGAATAACGGAACCGACGGAGGTGATCACTCGTGCCAGGGCGGGTGACGCCGAGGCTTGGGGCGAACTTTATCGGGAATACGCTCCGGCGATTTTCCGGTTTTGCCGCCGAGCGCTTCCACAACGGGAAGACGCCGAAGATGCCACGATGGAAATATTCATGAAATTGAAGGGCAAGCTGGGACAGTACGACATGACCCGGTCGTTCTCAGCATGGCTTTATAAAGTGGCGGCGAATCACTGCTGGGATATGTTGCGCCGGCGCAAGAGCCGGCAGGACAAAGAGACCGGCGACCTGGAAAAGGTTCCACTCGAGCATCCGGACCCCGGCCAACTGGACAAGCTGATCGAACAACGCAGCAGCGAAGAAGTGCGCAAGGCACTGAGCAAACTGGGCGCGCGTGCGCGCATGGCGCTGGTGATGCGCTATTACTCGGACATGAGCTACGACGAAATTGCCGACGAGCTGGGAGTGCGGCGCGCTTTTGTGGGCGTGGTGCTGCTGCGAGCCCGGCACGAACTGCGGCAGGCTCTGGAAGGATCGAGAGCGCTGACCGCGGGAGGAGCTTCATGAGCGAATCTGCGGAAGAGAAAATGAAGCATCTGGACGAGATGACGTGCCTGTTGTACATCGAACGGCAACTGGACCGCGCGCGAGGACTGGAAGTGTCCGCGCACACGCAGGAATGCGACGCGTGCCGGATGCTGATGCGCGCGCTGGAACGCGAATCGCGGCTGCTGACACACGCGTTGCTGGAAGAAGACGAAGCGCTGCCTTCGCGGCTAGCGCAGTTTCAAGAGCGGGCGCGCAAGTCCATGCAATGGATTTGGGGCCTGGTGTTTGGCCTGGCGGCTACCGGAGCTTATGCACTTTATACGACTTATATCCAGCCTTGGCAGGACCAACTGGAGAAGGCAGGCTTCGGCGGATCGAACCTGGTGGGCTTGCTGATATTTCAGGGCGCATTCTGGAAAGGATGGCAATCCATGGTGACACTCCTTGAGGTGCTGGCGATGCTGACACTGGCGGGGCTGGGAGCGATGTTCTTCCGGCGGCGCATCCGCCGAGGGTCCGCATTGGCGCTGGTACTGGCGGGATTCTGCGCGGCGCTGGCGCTGCCGGCCCCCGCAGCGGCCACAGAATTCCGCAAGGGCGACTCCGTGGAAGTCTCGAAAAGCGAAACGATCAAGGGCGATCTGTTCGTCTCGTGCGGCAGGGGGCATGTCGACGGGACGGTTGATGGAGACCTTTATTTCTTTGGGCAGGGCTTGGACGTGAACGGGCACGTTACCGGAGACGTCATCGCTTTCTCGCAGAGCGCGCGGATTAACGGACAGGTGGACGGGAACGTCCGGTCGTTCAACAACAATCTGACCATTACCGGCACAGTGGGAAAGAACGTCATGTCGTTCGACGAAGTGGTGAACATCGACTCGAACGCCAAGATCGGAAGAAGCCTCACCAGCTTTGTCGAGGCTCTCAGCGTGGACGGCAACGTGGGGCGTGATGTGCTCATCATGTTCCAGCGCGCCAACATTTCCGGGAAGATCGAAGGCGGAATTCAAGCCCACGGCGATACGCTGATCATCGGATCGACGGCGGTGATCGGGGGACCGGTACGGTTTACGGGAAACAAGCAAGCGGAGGTTTCGCCATCGGCCAAACTGGCCTCACCGGTGGAATTCAAGCAAATGGAACACCGGCGCGAATATCGCGAGGGCCACTATTACGTGTGGCAAGTCATCTGGGCCGCGGCGTATATTTTGTTTGGCTTGGTACTGTTCGCGGTAATGCCGAAGTTTTCGCTCGAGGCCGTGAGATCCGCGGAGCATTATGGCGCGGCATCCGGATTGGGCGTGCTGGTGGGATTCGGCCTGCCGATTGCGGCCTGTATTGCGTGCATCACGGTAGTGGGATTGTTCATCGGCCTTTCGGCGCTGTTCCTGTGGTATGCGTCGTTGTATTTCGGGGCGATTGTTGTCGCCGCCTTGGTCGGGCAGTGGCTGATGGGCCGCACCAATCAACTTTGGCCGCTGATCGGGCGGATGGCAGTAGGAGTGGTAATTGTGCGGCTGTGCACAACGATTCCGCACGTAGGTTGGATCGTGAAATACGGCGCTGCGTTTTGGGGTATTGGGGCCCTTTCGCTGGCGTTGTACCGGAGATTCCAGCCGGTAATTGCCCCCAATATGCCGTCTGCGCCGTTCCAGTCGCCGCTTCCTCCGGGTACGACAGTAGGGGGAGCGCAGCCGGCGTAAAAATAGTTCTCAGTGTTTCGTTGGCAGTAGCCGGTTTGGAGAGAAAAGACCAGCAGAAAGCAGAATTCTTGTAGCGGAGAAAGAACGGGCTCCCTGAAAATTGCCAGGGGAGCCCGTTGCCTTTTGCGCAGGCGGAGAAAATCGAAAGCCGCGAAGCCGACGCGGGTTAGTGCTGGCGCACCTTGGCGGCGTAGAAGGCCGGAGCAAGGGTGAGGCCTGGATTTTCGATATAGAGGGCGCGCATAGCGACTGGATTGCTGACAACCAAGTTTGCGGTGCTGCTGATGCCGTCCAGATTGGTCGTGCCGTCTGTGCCCTGAGTGGTGCCGAAAAATTGCACTTGAGCTGACACCGGAGCACTGAAGAACGACGGGAAGCTGTTGATCGTAAAAGCCGGGGTCGCAGCCGTGGATACTGTAGCGGTGAAGCGAGTCCAGCGAAGTGTGACGGTGTCCGAGTTAGCCATAGCAGGGGTACTTCCATTCGCGGCCGTAAAGCCTCCTGTAACATGAACGGTCACAGTCTGCCCGGGATGGAGGGCGGTCGTATTGTTGGTATTGGTGAAATTTCCTAGGTTTCCGCTGCAGCACACAGTCAGGGTGAGGCCTTTCGCGTCAATCAGAAAGTTTTTGGGATTTACAAGAGTTACCGTCAGGAAATCTCCAACATTGAGTGGGCCTATGAGTGTACCAGTAGCGGTCTCGAGTTTGTCGGTGGTGAGGATAGTGAACTGGGTTTGGTTGGCGGTGGCAATGGCAGTGACAACGCCCTCGACAATGTCCTGCTGAGTAGCGAGAAGCGGCTCAATTTCTTGGATAGATAGAGTTCCGTCTGAGTTGAGGACGGCATCCATGCTGGCCACCTGATTGTTCGAGACACAGGTAGAAAGGGTCTGCTTCGTGCTGGTGGGGCAGAGCGTTCCGGAGGGATCGGTGTCAAAATTGGTGGAGGACGTCGCCGTGGCCGCAAGAGTACCGTGAGTAAGTGAAGTGATGGTCGCTTTTTGGCTATTAAGGGAGACGACCCCGGTGAAATCTTCAATCAGGTCAAGCTGGCCAGAGGCGAGGTTGGAGCCCGTGCGCGGAAGGAGGAACGAAGTTAGGACGTTCGTGGTGCCGGAGTTTTTGAAGTTGACGGTCAGAGTCGTGCCGGTGACGCTTATCGCGTTGGCGAGATTGAAATCGAGGCCAATCCCGGCGTTTCCTGAGAAGGCCTGGTTAACGTTGTTGATGAGGACCGAAGTCACGGTTGCACTAACGTCGAAAGTGCAAATCGCATTGATCGCACAGGCGGAGGGGCTGGTAAGGGCCACGCCGGTGTCGTTAAGAAAAGTAAGCTGGTGAGCAGCGAGCCCGACGGTGAGACTGCTAATGGTTTCGCCGGGCACGTTGTTGAGAGTGCCCAGCAGAGCGGAATCGGATTGTAGTCGCATTAAGTCAATGCGCGTGTTAGGGGGGCTAAGCGTCATTGTGGATGTCGACGAAGTGACGACGACACCAAGGACGGTGACTGTGAAGCTGAGGATCGAGGGGTGCGCGGGTAGATGGTCGGCTACCATCGTGAAACTGAGATTGCCAGAACCACAATTAACCGTACAGACTATTTTCTTTAACGGACCGCTGCAGGAAGAAAAGGAAAAGGCGGCGAGCAGGAGTAGGAAAAACAGAGCTTTGCTGCGACTCATAGGCACCCCCACGGCAGAGTGAATTGCGATTGCCTCCTGGAAAGGAAACCGCTTCACGATCCCACGGTTGAATGTAACCCGGCGAGAAATCGAGATGGCAAAGTAAAAGCTGCGGTCGTGTTCAACTCTTAAATGCCGTGAATCAAGAAACATACAATGTCCTGCCAACTTCGATTGGGCCCCTGAGAGAGAAGCGGAAGGGTATGTTATCGTAACTGGTCTCACCGTTTCATCAGGCGAGAGGAAAGGCGGATTCTTGGCAAGACGGGCGTCCAATTCGGCGGAGGATTCGCTGGGAACGAGCGCAAAGAGTGCGGCGATGCCTGTACCGCGCGGAACTGTGCCCATCGAGGACGACCCGACTGTAGGCGGGAACGTGGCTGAAAGATCTGGCGAGGCGGCTGGCGGCGAATCCGCTAAGCCCTCGATGCAGGAAGTTTTTGGCCCAGGCGGGTTCCTCGAGAAATGCATGGCAGGGAGCTTTGACCGGACCACGGTGAGCGCGGATTACGAGTACCGCCCCGCGCAATTGGAAATGGCAGAGCTGGTACAGGACGCGTTCGAAACGCATCATCATGCCATCGTCGAGGCGGGCACGGGCACGGGGAAGACGCTGGCGTACCTGCTGCCGGCGATTTGCAGCGGGCGGCGCGTGGTGATTTCCACAGCGACGAAATCGCTCCAGGAACAGCTCTACCAGAAAGACATTCCGTTCTTGCAGAAGCACTTCGCGCCAAATTTGAAGGTGGCCGTGATGAAGGGGCGGTCGAATTTCCTGTGCATCTCGAAATTGAATCAGATGCAGGACCAGGCGCTGCTGAAGGGCATGGAGGAGATGGATTCCTTCGAGAAGATCAAGGATTGGGCGAAATTAACGGAGACGGGCGATCGCGCGGAGCTGACGTTTTTGCCGGACGATTCGGAACTGTGGGGGCGGCTGGACGCGCGGAGGGACACGTGCACGGGGCAGAAGTGTCCTTCGTTTAATCCGTGCTTCGTGACGGGTATGCATCAACGGGCCAAGGAAGCGGATCTTATCATCGTGAATCATCACCTGTTTTTTGCGGATTTGGCGCTGAAGCAGGATGATTTCGGAAGCATCCTGCCGGAATATTCGGCGGTGGTTTTTGACGAAGCGCACGAAATGGAAGACGTGGCCAGCGATTATTTCGGGAGGCAAATTTCGAATTTCCGGTTTGAGGAACTTGCGCGCGACGCAGACCAGACGCTGCGGCTGACGCATCAGGGCACGCCGCCGTTGCTGAGGAAAACGCAGCGGATCCGCGAACGCAGCCGGGCGTTTTTCGAATTGTTTCCGCCGCGCGAGGGAAGGTTTTCGTTCGCGAGGAACGAGCGCGAGGCGTTTCTGGAACAGAATCGCGAGGCTTATGACGCGCTGGTGAGCGCGTTGAGGAGCCTGGAAACGGAATTGGCGGCGCTGACACAAAAGCAAGAAGAGCTGACGCGCATCGCGCGACGAAGCTTCGAGCTGCGGCAGGAGCTGGCGTTTCTATTCGAATCGAACGAAAAGAATTTCGTGTATTGGTACGAGCGGAGGAACAAGGGAGTTTTCCTGACGGCCACGCCCATTGACGTGAGCCAGATTCTGCGGGAGCGGCTATTCGAACAATTCGACACCGTGATCTTGACTTCGGCGACGCTGACCGTAGGTGGCCGATTCGATTACATCCGGCAGCGGCTAGGAATCGATCACGCGAAAGACCGCGCGATGCCTCCGGAGTTCGATTTCCCGAAGCAGGCGCTGCTATACCTGCCTCGAAAAATGCCGGATGTGCGCGATGCGGCGTTTTCGGCGAAGGCCGCGGATGAGATTGTGCGGTTGCTGGAATTGAGCCAGGGCCGCGCGTTCTGCCTCTTCACCAGTTATTCGCAGATGAACGATTTGTACGAACGAGTGCGCACGCGCGTATCATTCCCGGTGTTGCTGCAAGGCACAGCGCCGCGCTCCGCGCTGCTGGAGCGATTCAAGAACACGGAAGCGGCGGTGCTGTTTGCGACGGCCAGCTTCTGGCAGGGCGTGGACGTGCCAGGCGAGCAGTTATCATGTGTGATCGTGGACCGGTTGCCGTTCGCGGTGCCGAGCGATCCGATTGTGGCGGCGCGAGTGCGCGCTCTTCAAGAGGATGGGCGCAATCCGTTTTCGGAATTTCAGGTGCCACAGGCGGTTTTGGCCCTGAAGCAAGGCTTCGGGCGGTTAATTCGAGCAAAGACCGATCGGGGAGTTCTGGCACTGCTGGATACCCGCCTGCAACGAATGCCCTATGGTAAAATTTTCCTAGAGTCGCTGCCGCATTACCGGATGACTCACGAGCTGGCCGATGTGGCGCGGTTTTTCGAGCGGCGGGGCAAAGGTCAGCGACGCGGAGCAAGCGCGGCAAGTCCCGCCTGAGGGTTACGAGAGCAACCAATTCGGCCTAAGCGGGCAGTTTTGGAGAGACATGTTTCAAGTCAGTGTGGAAGAAACATTTTCATCGGGGCATGCGCTCCGAGGTTACAAGGGCAAGTGTGAAAATCCGCACGGGCATAACTATCGAGTGCGCGTGACCTTGGAAGGGCCGCAGCTCGATGAGATCGGGTTGCTAGTGGACTTTACGCATCTGAAGCGGGTGGTTCGGGAAGTTATGGGCAGGCTGGATCACCAGTTCATGAACGACCTAGAACCGTTCACGACGGTGAATCCATCGGCAGAAAATGTGGCGAAATATTTTTATAACGAAGTCGCGCGGCAGTTGAAGGACTTGCCTCCAGGAGCGCGGATCACCGACGTCGTGTTGTGGGAGACGGATACCAGCCGGGTGCAGTACCGGCCCGAAGCTTAGAGCGTGGCAGAATCAGGCGAGGCGATGAATCGAGCGTTGCTCATTATTATGATTCCAGCGCTGTTCGTGGCGGCGGGGTATATCGTTGTGCTGAGATCCATGGGATTCGCGCCCGCGTATTCGCGATTGATCATTGCGATGACGCTAATTCTTGCGACGATTTACTGGTCGTCGCGGAGGAGTGCGCGTAAGGCCGATACGAACCAGCCGTGAATGGCATGGACTTGGCAGGTCGGAAATCGACCGGCGGCGGCCAGCCACCGCACTCCAACGTTATGGTTATCACTGAAATTTTCAAGTCAATTCAGGGCGAAGGCACGCGCGCGGGCCTGCCCTGCATTTTCGTGCGGCTCACCGGATGTAATCTGCGTTGCACGTGGTGCGATACGGCGTACGCCTTCCACGGCGGAAAAAAGATGAGCGTCGAAGAGGTCGTTGCGCGGGTGGATGCACATGCGGGACGCGGCGAGAAAATGCGCGGTTCGGAAACGGCGGTGCCGCTGGTGGAGCTGACGGGAGGGGAACCGCTCTTACAGGAGGAGGTTTATCCGCTGGCGGAGAGATTGCTCGCGAAAGGTTATACCGTGATGATCGAAACGAGCGGAGAGCGATCCATCGGACGGCTGCCGCGTGAAGTGATTAAGATTGTGGACGTGAAGTGCCCGGATTCAGGCGAGCCGGATACTTTTGAGATGCGGAATCTGGAAGTACTGACACAGAACGATGAAGTGAAATTCGTGCTCTCCACGCGGCGGGACTACGAGTTTGCGAAAGAGTTCACGTTGCAGCACGGTCTAGCACAACGGGTGAAGCAGGTATTATTTTCGCCGGTGTTTGAAGATCCGGAGGGGAAGTGGGCAGGGTTGGAGCCGCGCGCGCTGGTGAAATGGATTCTGGCGGACGGATTGCCAGTGCGGCTGGGATTGCAGTTGCACAAGTTCATATGGGATCCGGCGACGAAGGGCGTCTGACAAGAAGTAAAGGAAGTAGAGGAACCAAAGGAAGTAAAGGAAGAAAAAGAAGAAAAAGAAGAAAAAGAAGCAAAAGAAGCGGGTAATGCGCAGAGCCTTGGTGGCGGAACAATGACAGAATCACGGAAAGCAGTTGTGCTGCTGAGCGGGGGAATGGACTCGTGCGTGAGTACGGCGATAGCGCGCGAGCGACACGGTGGGGAGAATATTGCCCTGCTCCATGCGGGGTATGGGCAGCGGACGCAGGAGCGGGAGCGCCGGGCGTTTGAAGAGATTGCAGATTTTTATGGTGTGCGCGAGCGGCTGGTGGTGCAACTGAATCATTTTCGCACGATTGGCGGGTCGGCCCTGACAGACATAAGCATTTCGATCCCTGAAAACGAATTAGGAACGGCGGGTCCACATGGCAGCGCGATTCCGGTCACGTACGTGCCGTTTCGAAATGCCCATTTTCTTGCCGTGGCAGTGAGTTGGGCGGAGGCCATTGGCGCTGGGGCGATCTACATCGGCGCGGTGGCGGAAGACAGCTCTGGCTATCCCGATTGCCGACCGGAGTATTACCGCGTGTTTCAGGAGTTGATCCGTGTGGGAACGCGGCCGGAAACGCAGATTGAAATTGTGACGCCGGTTATCACGTTGAAAAAAAATGAGATCATCCGGCGGGGCATCGAGCTGGGAGCGCCGCTGCATCTAACTTGGTCGTGCTACCAGAATGAAGATGCCGCTTGTGGGGTGTGCGACAGCTGCCTATTGCGGCTGCGCGCCTTTGCTGAGTCGGGCTCGCCGGACCCCATCCACTACCGGCGGGCTGTCTCAGTTTCGCGATGAGCTTGGAATCTGGCGCGAATGGGAGATAATGGGGCGCACACGGCCCGGACACTCCGGGCGGGGCTCCCTAATGAAAAAGGAGAATGGAGCATGAAGAGTTTTCATAAGTGGGCGCTCGCCGCGATATTGGTGGTGGCGCTGGCAAGCGTTGCCGCACCGCGCGCGGCGGCGCAGTCAGGATCGATAAGCGGCACAATCTTGGATATTACCGGGAAGCCTTGGGTCGACGTCACGATTCGGGCAGTGAGCGACCAGGGCGCAAAACAGGAAACCAAGACCGATAGCGGCGGCAAATATAGCCTCCCTAACCTGCGAGCGGGTGCGTACACCGTCTATATCGTATTTCCGCCGCCAAATGACAAACAAGCGCCCTATGAGGCCAAGTGTCGAGTTCAAAGCGGCGAAGATACGAAGGTGGAAATCAATTTCAAGGACGTCCTCGCCAAGCAGGGCGCCGAGGCACAGGAACAAGTGAAGAAGGCCGAAGAAGCGAAGGTCAAGTTTGAAGGAATGAAGGCCCATTTCACGGCTGGAAACACGATTCTCGAGCAGGAGAAAGTGGCTAGGACCGAGTTGCAAAAGGCGACGCCGGATCAGAAAGGTGCGGCAAAACAGAAATTGGCGGACCTTTCCGACCAGGCGGCAAAAGAATTTCAGGCCGCGCAACAGGCCGCTCCGGAGAAGGATCCCAATTTACACTTGATTTACGCGAAGCTCGGCGAAGCGTACGACACGGCGGGCCGGAACGACCAAGCGGCGCAGGCGTATCAGCAGGCGATTGCCACGAAGCCCGATGTGCCAGGCTACTACAACAATCTGGGGAATGTGCTGGCGCGAGCGGGAAAGATCGACGAAGCCAAAGCCGCGTACACAAAGAGCGCGGAACTGGATCCCGTGAATGCCGCGACAGCGTGGCGGAATTTTGGCATCAGCCTATACAATGCGAACCGGCTGGGAGATGCTGTAGAGCCGTTGCAGAAGTCCGCCGAACTGGATCCCAAGAATCCCCAGACCTGGTATCTGCTGGGCGCATCGTTGGTGTACAAGATGACGATCAAAAAAGTGGGCGAAAAGCAGATCCCCGAGTTTGCGCCGGGAACCATCGAGGCTTATCAGAAGGCGATCGAGCTCGACCCCAACGGAACTTATGGATTGCAGGCTAAACAGGGGCTAGAGCAACTTCAACAGATGGCTCCCGGAATCGACCTCAAAGTGAACGTGAAGAAGAAGAAGTCCTAGGCAAGAACGCATTAGGTTTGTCCGCGGCTGGGCGCTGCGCCGCACCACGAACCCCACAGGAGCCGTGTTTATGGTCTCATTTGCCGACCGAGCCGCCGCACCATCGCACGTTCTCGTGCGTTTTCTCGATAAGGAGTCGGTCCTGCTGAATCTGGAGACCGAGCAGTACTTCGGATTGGACGAGACTGGCACCCGAATGTGGCAGCTCATTACGGCCTCACCCTGCATCAATTCGGCCTATCAGGAGCTCCTCGCAGAATTTGACGTCGAGCCGGAATTGCTGCGTGCCAACCTGGCGGATCTTCTGAGCAAACTCGTGGACAGCGGCTTGCTCCAAGTTCACCCCGCAGATGTGGGAACGGCTCCGGCGATTTAGAGGCTTGGAGCGCCCGGCGCAGAAGCTGTTTCTGCACGCAATTGTGCTGCTGCCCCTGGTCTCGCTGAGCCTGCGGTGGTGCGGATTCCGGACGACGCAGTCGCTGCTGCAACGATTCATTTCGAATGCGAACCTCGGACAGCATCAAATCAACTTGCAGGAACGAGCCGCGCTTGCCGCACACATGGTGAATTCCGCGGATCGTCACGCGCTGAGCCATTCGTCCTGTCTGGCAAAGTCACTCACGCTCTGGTGGCTGCTCGGACGGCAAAGTATCGAGTCGCATCTGCGCATCGGCATTCGAACAGTAGGAGAGAAATTTGAAGCCCACGCCTGGGTAGAGCGTAATGGCGCCGCGTTGAACGAACCAGACGAGCATCACCGGCATTACGCTGCGTTTGACAGGTCGCTTTCTGCTTTCCCTCTCGATGAGTCACGAGAGGATACACGGGAATAAGCCCGAAAATTGAATCTCCGCCGAACGAGTGACCAGACCCGGCGTCGGAAATAAGAAAGGCCCCCGAAAAAATCGGAGGCCCTTGCAGAGCAGCTCGGCTCAGTTAGATATGCGTGCGACGTGAAACGATGTGCTTGGCGCGCACCTGGGGAGCGGGCAGTTCGACGGTGACCGAGATCTCGCTCTTGTTGCGCAGCAGGCCGAGCTTTACCGGCTTGTCTTTCTCATCGTGCTTCGCGGATAGCTTTTCGCGAAGGTCTCCAAGAGAATGGACACGCTCGCCGTTGAACGAGGTGATTACATCACCAGCCTTCACCCCAGCCTTTTCGGCTGCTGAGCCAGGGTTCACTTCGCGAACGAGAATTCCTTCGCCATCGGGTGCGCCGAAAAATGCGCCGAGCTGGCCGCTGAGATCTTCAGCGTCAATCCCGAGCCGGGGCTGCCCGCCAAGGAGCATGCCTCCGCTCCAGTCCATGGCCGGGATCTCCGGAATTTCCGGCATCTCGGGCATGCGGAACGCAAACGTGCCCGGTGTCGCCATTTTCCAGGCCCGGTGACGGTCTTCGGCTTTGCCGAGAGTGACAGTGATCGTTTGGGCGCGTCCATCCCGCCAGACAGAGAGTTGGGCGGTACGGCCCGATGGAATTTCGTGAATCATGCGGCGGAATTGTGAGGTGCCTTCGACGCGCTGGCCATTGATCTCAGTAACGACGTCGTTTTCTTTCAGGCCGGCCCTGGCCGCCGGGCTATCCGGAATAATCTTTCCGAGCAGCACGCCGTGTTCCGCGGTAAGTCTGAGGTCTTTGGCCCTCTCCGCGGTGACTTCATGCGTTTCGACGCCAAGCCAGCTCGAGCTGTCGTCGATCGCAATATTCAGGTCATCCATTTCAAAGCCCGGTACGCTTCCGCGGACTTTGACATCCGGAGTCTCCTGAACCAGAGCCTCTTCGGAATCGATCTGCGGGCCAATCTCAATGACGTTGGTGGATTGACCCTGCCGGTCTTCCATCTCGGCTTGCAACTCTGCTTGTAGCCTTTCGATCTTTTGCTGCAAGCGAGCGATGTTGGAATCATTCGGGTTTTGCGGTGTTGCGGAATGCGCGGGCAGCGCGATCAGCGCGAGGCTGAGCGCCGCAGCGCTCCCTACGCTGAAAAGAACGCGTTTCTTCATTGTCGTCCCATCCTCCTGCAGAGTTAGACGCAGCAAACACTAAACCGTCGAGCGCAGAACGACGATTCGAATACCGCCATTCACCGTCCGCAGATGAATAGGGACACCGCCGTGACCGAGCTTGCCATGCACTTCGCGCGGGCGCTGGGAACTCTCCACGGCGATAGGAAGTTCGGAAGAGAAATTGCCGTTCAGGCAGCGGGCCTCGAGGTCCGCCTGTGTGTCCGAGGGCACGGCCAAGACTAGAGAGCCATTGGTCGTCTCGGCAGTTGCGCCATTCTTGTCCCGAAGATGGGCCAGCTCGAGGTGAACGTTGCCATTGGTCGTGTGCGCGTGAATATTCCCGCTCGCTTCAAAGACTTCGATATTGCCGTTCACGGTGTGCAGGTCTTCCACAACTTCAAGACCAGAAATGCGTAACGTGCCGTTTATGGTGCCAATGCGCTCGACGTGGGCGCTGTGTGGAACGTGCACGGTGAATTCGACATCCACTTCGACTCCTTCATTCTGGGGGTAGTGCGTGGCGATGGAAACAGAATCTGGCCGGGCGTCCACTTCGACGGAAACGCGATCGAGGTCGGATTCTTTGACCTTCGCCGTTTTTACGGCATGCATCTCGACCTCATTGCGGTCCCAGCCCCGCACCTCAATGGCACCGTTGACGTTTTGCAATTCAAAGGAACCGCCGGGCTGGAGCGGGTAAGATTGATTGAACTCCTTGCTGATGGCGTAACTGGGAACGGCCCAAACGGCGGCCAGTAGCAGGACAAACAGAGCAGTCGCGCGAGAAGCATGACGAAACATAGCGTTCCACCCCCTTCGAGTGCTTGCAACCATCGATAACCAAGGACCCTAACGAAATTCGCGTGCGCCGATGCGATCTACGCTCAGTGCAACTGAAAATTAAAAGTCACGGTTGAGATCACTTCGACATTCTTGCCATTGATCCACGCCGGCTTAGCCCGCCACTGTTTTACGGCGAAGATGGCGGCATCGGCGAGCACCGGCTCGCCTTCCAGAACTTTCAGCACCTCGACGCTACCATTCTTCGTTATGCGCACCTGGAGCCGCACCATCCCCTGAACCCCTGCGCGTTGGGCCAGCGCGGGATATGCCGGGTGCGGAGAGGAAATGATTCGTTTCTGGAAATCATCAGGGCCTTCGTGGAGACCGCCGCCGAACCACCTTTCGAGCGTACCCAGCCAGGTTTCGAGCCAGTCCCCATTTACCTCGGGGTTTGTGTCTGGCGCCGATACCGCACATGGATCCGGTCCCAGTTCGCGTCTGTTCACCGGTAGAACACAGGGCAAGGCCCGATTGATGCGTTCTCGCTGTTCGCGCATGAGGGATTCGCGAAGAGCAATCTCCGAATCCAGAAATTGCAGCCGGATTTTCCCAGTGGTGGTGCGCAACTTAAGCGGAGCACCTCCACCGTTCAATGTGGCCAGGGCATGTACGGGACCAGGGCCACTGTTTGGCACTTGAATCACCAGATGCAGGGCAGGATCGGATTCGATGTGGCGTTCGCCACCCGCCGTCACCGTGGCGTCAATGGTAGCCGCCAGATTGCGGGGGAGGAATACCACGATATCGCCGTTCCCAGAAGTGAGCTGAGATGCGCCACCGAGATGCACCGTACCGCTTCCGGAAGCGGCGTCGGGATTGATCCAAGCCGTAATCGTGCCGCCCGAAGTGGCGGCTTGCACGGCGCCGGCCACGCGCGTCAAACAGATGCTGCCTCCGCTCGATTCCACTTCCATTGGGCCCGAAACGTAGATGACCCGGATTCCGCCGCCCCCCGTCTGCGCGTGAACGGAGCCGCGCACTTCGCCGAAATCAATCTGGCCGCCGCCCGTGTGCACATTAACGAAATTCTCGGCGTGCGCGACGGTGATATTACCGCCGACCGTTTCCAGCTCAGCCCGGCCGCCGATCTTTCCGGCGCGGATGTGGCCTCCCCCGGTACGCAGGGCTGCATCTCCCGCAACGTTGCCTACCTCGATGTGACCGCCCGCCGTAAAGGCGGAGAGTCCTCCGGCGACATCGGCAACCTGAATATGACCGCCTTCGGTTTGCAATATTGCGACTGCGCGCCCCGAGGAGCTGTCGCGGAAACCCGAGCCGCCGATGCGTCCGGTGTAGATGTTTCCGCCCTGAGTGCGGAGGCTGGCGGTCCCTCCGATGTCCTGCGTTTCGATGTCGCCTGCTTCGGTGTTGACTTCGACGCTGTATCCGCGCGGAACGGTCACTTCGAACTGGACCCAAAATTGTGCGTCGCCGGAGTGCGCGGCTTGCGGCGGCAGCATGCCTGTGATTTCTACCCCGGAGAGGTTGATCCGGGACTTCAAGGAGTAACTGTCGAGAAGTTGCTGGGCGGCAGGGCCGCGAGCATCGGTTTCGATATGCACGCTGTAGTGCACCACAGGGTCTGCACCGGGTTCGAGTTGGAAGATTCTTACCGAGCCGAGGTCGGTCGTGAGCCTCAAGGTTAATCCGTCTTTGGTTTGAATCGTCCCGGTGCGAACCGCAGTGGAACGTGTTCCCGGCAGTTCAGCCGCGCTTGCAGGTTCGAGCGCAGTCTCCGCTTCAGGTCCCGCAGCGGAAAGAACAGGAAGGAAGGCGACGCCCAATAACAACACTAGCACCTTGCAAACGGTGGCCCGGTGTGTGGCCCAGAAGAACATTTCAGCGAACCGCGTTTTCATTTCAAATGGTACGTACATTCTTGGCTCGAGCTACTGCACTTCGCGCGGGCCGATCTGCCGCAAAGCGGCGGCGCTGCGCAGCCTCACGTAACGGCTGGGATCGCGCCGTTGCAATTCTTGAAGCGCGCGAACCACGCGTTCTACAGATGGATCGCTTCCGCCAAAATCGGGTTCCATCTCGGGCGGAGCAGGGGGGACGCCAGACGCCACCACGGGGAGATTTGACGGGTCGTGCTTCAGAGATCCGACCAGCACATTGACGGCCTCGACGCGCACGCCGGGATTGCTGTCTTGTTCCAGTGAGTCGAGGAGCACTTGACGCACCGCGTCATCTGCAGCCGCGCCACGCAGCGATTCCAGGGCTTTCATGCGCACGGCGGGATTTTGATCTTTGCGAGCTGCGGACATGAGCGCACGTCGCACGTCCTGATCCCGCACACCCGCCTTGAGCGCGTCCAAGCAATCGAGGCGCACGCCGGCATCGAAACGCTCGCCATTCTCCACGACGTAGGTAAGAACCTGGCGCATGTCGCTGTCATCGACCCTTCCAGAAATTTCCAGCGGCTGTTCGGCGTTAAGCCGCAATTGCACGGTTCCTGCGGCAGAGTCCGATGCAGGGGAAATGTTGATGCCGGAAAACGACATCTTCTCAAGCTGGTCTGGGGTGAATCTCGGCTTGGGGATGACGTTCACGATCTGACCGTTGCCGTTGTTCCGATTGTTATTTTGCAGCATTGGAATGGCCTGAGTGCCGAGAAGAATTCCGAAGAGAACTAATACCGCGCCACTCCAAACGGGACGAAGAGCCATCCAGCGCTGCAGCCAGCCGAAGGGGCGCCAATGTTCCTGGATTGGAGGAGCGGAAAGATCATCGAGGGCTTCGGCAAGTTCGCTGCGGCACTGAGCGAGGAGGATGCCCGATGCATCGACTTCATCGGCAGGCTGCCAGGCGGCCACCATGGTTTCCTGGAGTTCCCGTTCCTCGGCGAGCTGCGCGGAGCACGTTTGGCACGCCGCAAGATGAGCTTCAATCTGTTTTTGTTCTTTCTCGCTCACTTCCTCGCAGACATAGAAAACCAGGAGCGGGCCGATATCCGTGCAGCTCAGATTCTTATCGAAGGCGCTCATCGCAGACCTACGAGCTCGCTGCGGAGTTTGCGGGTGGCGCGGAACAGGGAATTCTTGACTGTTTCCTCTGTGGTGCCCAGCGCATCGCCGATGGCGCGAAGCTTCAAGCCCTGGTAATGCTTCATCTCGAAGACGATGCGCTCTCTTGGCGAAAGGCGCTCCATGGCATGCGCGATGCGTGACTTAATCTCCTGGCCAATAAGACTGCGCTCGGGGTCAAGCGTGGGGCGATGCTCCCGCTGCCGCTCGAAAAAGTCGGTTATCCCTTCCTCTTGATGACGGGAGCTCACTTCGGGCGCTTGGTCTTCGGGCCGCGCCTGGCGGCGGCGCAGTTGGTCCAGGCAAACGTTGGTGACGATGCGGTAGAGCCAGGTGTAGAAGCTACATTCGAAACGAAAGCGGTGGAGATTGCGGTAAACCTTAAGGAAAGCTTCCTGGTAAACGTCCCGGGCATCTTCAGGCCGCTTCATGAGGTTCAGGGCCAGACGCAAAACGTCGCGGTCGTGGCGACGGACGAGTTCCTCGAAAGCAGCGCGGCTGCCAGCCTGCGCTTCCGCCACAAGGGCACGTTCGTCAAGGTTGGGCAAAGAGGTCACCGAGACCAGGGCGTCGGTGCTACCCGAGCGACCGCTATTATCGGCCAAGGCCAAAGCCCATCTGGGAAGCGGCATATTTCGCTTTCTATTCGCGCGTGCCGGTCCTGTCGATTGTAAAAAAACAACTTAGCTCAAATTTGAGCGTTCGACAAAATACCAGGGCACCATGAGGCCACCCAATTTGGACGCACTGCTACGCCCTTGGGTAGCACCACTTCCCACTATGACTAACGATACTGCTGTGGATTTTGTTTCTAAACAATCAAAGAAAGCCTGTATTTCGGAGTCCACCTGGCGGGAATCCATTCACCGACACATTCAAATTAGCTGGTAGCCGAGGCTCCACGCATGCGCCAGGCGCCAAAGGGCCAGGCGAAGAGGAGAATCAGAGCCATAACGACTGCATAGCCGTTTGCGCGGTAGAAGGAGTCCGGCTGCCCCGTCAACTCGGCCGCACCGCCCAGGAGCGATGTTCCGGCAACGACCAGGAAGCAGCCGAGAACGTTGAAACGCACGACCTTTCGAACGCCCAAAACCAAAGCGCTAAGTAAAATCAGCCGGGCCAGAAACTGTTTTGCAAGATCGGCAGGACTGCCCCAAGACCCTCCGGACACCGCGAGAGCTCCAACCAGCAAGAGTAAAGCGCGAAGCCATGGTTGGCGCACCTGCGCCGCAATGAACGAGGCGATGGCGAGCACCAAGCCAGTGAACAGCAAGCCCCACCGGACGGTATCCCCGAGAATCGAGCCGCCAGGCAGAATCGCATCGAAGTCTTGGCCGAAAGAAGCCTCAAGCGAGCGATGTACCGTCGGCCAGTAGTTCGCGGCGACCGCCAGCAACCGTTCTAGAGCAACAAGCCCCGCAGACCCTCCCAAGCCGATCCAAAGCGCGTCACGATAGTATCCTGCTGGCATTCCCGTCCAGCTTGGCAGGTAATCGTCCCCGAACGCGCGTGAGGAGAAGTACCATGCCGCGCCGAAGATCAGCGCGATTGCGCCAAAGTTAAAAGGACCGCCGAGCAGCGCCCCGATGGCGATCCCGCCAAACATCAGTTTGAGAGGAATGGCCGTGTCGTAAGTATTCAAGAAATTTGGGATGCGATTGCCCAGCGCAAAGACAACAAGATACCCGGCAATGGCCCAGGAAGCCCAAAGGCTGATCCGTCGCCAGGGGATCAGGCGCGCCGCTTCGGACTTTAAGTTCTTCAGAAAGACAATCAGCGCGGTGAGGCCCAGGCCACCGAAGAACAGAATTGGGATGACGTAAGTGAAAACGGTGCGGAACAGTGTTCGTTCCTGCTGTTTCCGCCGCCACTCGTCGGGAATTTTGATGTAGGTGCGATAGTTCGTGACTTCGTCGCCGAGAACCTGCACTTCCAGGCGGGCGTGAGCGTGATTATTCGAATCGGTTGCCGAGGCCTGTGCCGAATCGAGAGACTCGTTCTGCTGCCAGGTCAACGTGTGGTCGATGCGGTGCGGACGCTTGTCGGAATTGGCTTCCACAAGTGACCAGGCGGCCAGATCGATTTTCTTTTCTTCGCGAAGAAATTTCTCCGCTCGCGCAACCGCTTCTTCCTTCGCCAACGAAGCGCCGGGTGCCTCTTCCGCGAGCGTATGACGGACGGCGTGCAGCGACCCGTCGGGTCTGAGGATGACGGCAAACTCTTCCGGCTGGCTGTCGCGGAAATAGCGCACGCGCCAGAGCACCCCGGGAACGCGTTTGGCGTAGATGGCATTCACTCCGGCAATCCCGATGCGCTGCCGCAGGTACTCGTTCACGTACGGATCGGAAATGTCCACGAAAATGGCGGCATGATAAAACGAATTAGGATCGAGGCCGCGTTGCCGCAGGATCCGGTCGGCGCTGGCGCGAGCGGAGCGCGCATCAACGGAGAGTTTCACGTATTCGCCGATGGACTGCGGCTTCAAGCGCCATGCAACCACTCCCCCGGCCAGCAGGCAGACAGCTAGAAAAACGATCATGCCGGGAGCAAGGGCGTCGTAGCGACGCGGCGTCTCTTCCGCGTCCGCCGCCACGGGTTCGCTCGTTGAGTCAATTTCTGGAGCCGGCACCGCGCGATTGAGCAGATCCTCGTCCGTTTCGAATCCGCCGCGGCTCAGATAGGAAATGCAGGCAAAGGCCAAAGGTGCGACAGCCGCCGCCGCCACCGCCAATCCGGAAATTTTGAAATACAAACTATTCGAGCGAATCAGCAGCAATCCCACAAGCAATGCGTCCACGGTGTAGTGCCAGATCAGCGTTGCAGCGATTCCCCAGCGCAGCATCACGATTCCCGCGACGATTCCCACAACCCCGATTTCGATTCCCCGGATGTAAGGCGGCTCTTGCGGGTAGTTGCTGTGCAGAAAGCTCCAGAGAAATGCAGGCACGATCACGGCGATCGAGCGGGAACGCGTGAATCTCATCAAGAGCGGGATGGCGAACAGCCGGAACGTAAACTCCTCATTCATGGACGCGAGCAATCCGATCGCGAAGCCGGAAATCCACGGAATGGCCGTATTCACGCTGTCTGAGTAATTCAACTCCTGTGGCGCCCAGGCCCCCAAGCGAGTGGCGGCAATATAGAACGCGACCACGAAGCCAATATGTGCGGCCGCCAGGCCCAAGCCCACTACCGCGGAAGAGAAAAACGCCTTGGAGCGCAATCCGCGCAGTGTGAAGAGCCGTCGCAAATTCATATGGTCCGGCTGAGATGCGCGATAGAGCGGTTCGGCCGCTGGCAGAACAAGTGTAATCGTGATGGCGGTCGCGACTGCCATCGCCAGCGCGCGTCCGATTTGCAGGAGGATAAAGCTTGAGTATGACTCCTTCGTGTCATAGCCCGCTCCCCAGAGCGGCCAGTCGTTCAGCGACTGCAGGAATAACATCACAGCCGCCAGCAAGCCGAGCTTCATCGCCGGGCCCCAGGTTGTTTGTCCCGTCTTCCAGTATTGAATTCCCAGCCAAATCGCGATTCCCAATAACAATACATACGGAACCACGAAGACCAGGGCAAGCGTGTCGTTCCCTGAGCGAAGTCTCTGATAACTGCGCTCCCAGGCTTCGGGTACTTTTAAGAACTCTTCGCTACCGCTGACGCGCTCGCCTTGCACGTCGACTTGCAAGCGGTAGGGAGCCTTCTTCGCGCGGAAGCCGTGCTTTTCCCAGGTGAACGACCAATCGAGCCGGTTCGGCCGCTTGTTGGAATTGGACTCCTCAGGAAGCAAGTCCCACCCGTTTAGGTTGACTCCAAGTTTGGCAGCGAGAAAACTCTGCGCCGTAGATTGCGCTGTTGCCCGATCTAACGAGGCTCCAGCGCGCGCTTCCTCGATCTTGTGTTCGTAGCTGACAATTTGCCCTGCGGGATTCACACGAACGCGAAATTCTTCTTCTTGCTGCGGCTTGAAGAAGCGCACGTCCCAGAACCAGATGTTCAGTTCCGAAGACATCAACCGGTTGGCTTCGTGCAACCCGAGTTCCCGCTCGAGGTAGACCTTCGCGTTGTCGTCCACGTCGAAAACGATGGCGGACTGGTAGCCGCTGATGTTCTCGCCCAGGCCGGTCACGAAATTCTTCGCGCGCGTCCGTGCTTCTTCGCGCGAGACCTGAAAATTCACCGAGGCTTCGGGGAAGCCCTGAAAAAAATACTTGTGAGCGAAGAGCGCGCCGAAAATCCCGGCGATAACCCACAGCGCCAGCGCTCTCTTGTCAGAACTTGAGAGACGGTTTCCCGTCACATCAGCCTCCCCGCTCGAGACACGGAACCCTCACTCTAGCGATACGCAGGGCTAGGGCGCAAGTTTCGCGTCTGCCAGCGTTCGTGGCGGGGATGATATAAATGAAGATGCCGTGGCCGCCGAACGGTCGAGCTTCCCAATGACGATAAGCCTCAGCACCGAAGTGCGCATGATCAAAGGGGTTGGCCCTCAGCGTGCGGAATTGCTCGCGCAGCGCGGCATTCACACGCTGGAAGATTTGCTCGGCTATTTGCCGTTCCGCTACGAGGATCGCATTCACTTTTCAAAAATAAAGGAAATCAAGCCGAACGGCACGTACACCATCCGTGCGCAGGTAATGAGCGGCCAGGCCATACGTACGATGCGCGGACGCGGCGCCATCTATCACCTGCTGGTGCAGGACGAGAGCGGCTCTCTCCCCTGCAAGTTTTTTCACGGGGGTTACCTCGAGGGGCGTTTAAAACCTGGCCAACTGCTCATGCTTCACGGCAAAGCGGAAGTGGACAAACTGCGGCCCGCCCGGCTGGAAATGATCAATCCTCAAATCGAGGTGCTGAGCGGCGAGGAGATGGACTCAACCGAAGTGGGGCGAATCGTGCCCATCTATGAAGCCATCGGCACGTTTGGCTCGCGCCAGATTCGCCGAGCCATGTATGCGGCCTTGCACCTCATTGATCCCAGAATGTCAGACATATTGCCGGAGGCGTTGCGCGTGCGGCTTGGTTATCCGTCGCGTAGCGAGGCACTTGCCCATACGCATTTCCCCGCACCGGGAGAATCGCTTGACGCCTTGAACGCGTTTCGCTCTCCCGCGCAGCAGCGGCTCATCTTCGAAGAATTTTTTCTCTACCAACTGAGTCTCGTTCTGGAACGCAAAGCGACCCGCTTGGAAAACGCCATCACGTTCCACTTGCGCGAAGACCGCGTGCGTGAAGCGCTGAAGCGCATCCTGCCGTTCAAGCCCACGGCTGCGCAGAAACGCGTCCTCGCGGAAATCGCCGCCGACCTCGAAAAGCCCGCGCCGATGAATCGCCTGTTACAAGGCGACGTCGGCAGCGGCAAGACGATCATCGCGCTGCAAGCGGCGGTGATCGCCGTCGAAAACGGCACGCAGGCGGCGCTCATGGCCCCAACAGAAATCCTCGCCGTACAGCACTTCCTTTCCGCGCGGCGCATTCTCGCAAAAGCGGGTTATCGCGTCGAGCTGCTCATCAGCGGCTTGAAAAGCGCTGAGAAGCAAGCTGCTCTCGAGCGCATTCAGTCAGGCGAAGCGCAGCTTGTCATCGGCACGCACGCGCTAATCGAAGAAAACGTCGAATTCGCGAGGCTCGGCTTCGTTGCGATTGATGAGCAGCATCGCTTCGGCGTTCTCCAGCGCAAGCGGCTAATGGACAAAGCCGCAGCGCGCGGCCACGCGCCGCACGTGCTTGTCCTGACCGCCACGCCCATTCCGCGCACCCTCTCGCTCACGCTCTATGGCGACCTCGACGTTTCAGTCCTAGACGAATTGCCGCCGGGCCGCACGCCCATTGTCACGCGCATGACCAGCGAGCCGCATCTTCCTGGCGTCTGGGAGTTTCTCCGCCGTGAAGTTGCCGCCGGGCACCAGGCCTACATTGTTTATCCGGTCATCGAAGAGTCCAAACTCGAGCTGAAAGCCGCCATCGACGAGTACGAGCGCATTTCGAAAGAGGTTTTTCCGAAGTTGAAGCTCGGCCTGCTCCACGGCCGGCTTTCCAGTGAAGAAAAAGACCAAGTCATGCAGCGCTTCCGGAAAAACGAAGCGCAGATTCTCGTCGCCACCACCGTCGTGGAAGTCGGCGTAGACGTGCCCAACGCCACGGTCATGGTCATTGAGCACGCCGAGCGCTTTGGCCTTTCGCAGCTCCACCAGCTTCGCGGGCGCATCGGCCGCGGCGCCGCCAAATCGCATTGCATCTTGGTCGCGCCGGTTCGCATGGGCGATGACGCCCGCGCGCGCCTCGAGACCATGGTCCGCACTTCCAACGGCTTCGAAATCGCCGAAACCGATCTCCAACTTCGCGGTCCTGGCGAATTTTTTGGCACCCGCCAGTCCGGTGATTTGGGCTTTCACATCGCCAACCCGCTGCGCGATCGCGAGCTGCTCGAATCCGCGCGCAAAGAAGCCTTTGCTCTCGCCGAGGAACCCGCCGACCGCGAAACGCTCCAGCGCCTCATGCGCCTGCTCCCCGGCGAATGGCAGCGCCGCTACCACCTCGCCCGCGTCGGCTGATGAATTAGCCAGCTTTCTCTACCTAGAGAAAGGCGCGGATCAATCCTTATTGGCAATCAACTTTCTTGTGAGCGCAATCTTTCATAACAGTGATGGCAGAGAAGCCTTATTTTCATTTTTGATTCATTATTTTCGTTCCATTCACCTTGTTCTTGAAAAAAAACATCACAAGCACCGCACCAAGCATCAGGCCATTTGTGCTCCTCGTCGGGATCCTGCGTGAACCACACTTGCGCGGGATTCGAGACAAGATGCTCGCACGCATAAGCCGCGAAACCACTTCCATGGTCAGAACACTCTACCCGCTCTGAACCAGGCCCAGCCCCCGGTTCGTCTTGAGCAAATCCGATAGAGGAATAGAGCACGTAAACAAAGCCATTTTCACCAGGGCATCTGTACCCTCCCTTTGCGTCAAGCAGTCTGGCAGCGATTGCGGTCATTTCCCAGCCCAGATACTCATCGTCTGGCAGTTCTGCTTCTGTGAGTTCGGCTATTCTTTCCGCCTTTCCAAACCTGCGCACTCTTTCAAGTTCGCTCGTCACCTTAGAAGGCAGACTCTCATTTGCCCATCCCCATAGCCATGTGCCGCGAGAAATAGAAGTCGTTCCGACCACCTGAATTGATGCCAGAACCTTTGGCACGCTCTCCTGAGAAAATGTAAGAGTCGCGCGTTCGAAATCATATTCCCATCGAGGCCAAGAGGAAATTCGAAACTCTTTTTCGCACAAATCGTTCAGGCGCATAAGTTCATGCACTGCTTCATGTCGAAATTCTGAAAACTGCTCAGGCTTCATCTCTATCGTCTCCAAGGGAATAGCCCAAGAAAGGAAACTTATACCATTTTCGGTTATATGCCTGATTAGCGCAATAATCCGGTAAGTTCGCGAATCATGCTGTGTGAAACAGCGTCCTTCGCATACCTCAAGCGCCCATTTGCCGATTTCTTATGTTCCTTGACTAACAACTTAAAACTGACCACTAATAACTGTCGTCATGCGAGTCATCGCCGGAACATACCGCAGCCGCACCTTGAAGAGCCTCAAAGGTCTGGCGCTTCGTCCCACCAGTGACAAACTGCGCGAAACACTCTTTAATGTCCTGGGCCCAAGCGTTGCTGGTTCGCGCTTCATCGACGTCTTTGCGGGAACTGGCGCGATTGGCATTGAAGCCCTCAGCCGGGGCGCCGCCGAAGTCGTCTTCGTGGAAAATCATTCACCTGCCGCCGCGCTGATTCGCCGCAATCTCGAATCCCTGGAGATTCGAACAGGCACAACCGTGCTGGCCGTGGATGTCCTTCGCGGATTGGAAAAAATGGCTTCACGCCAGAAATCGGATTCCGAGGGCTACGGCTTCGTCTTTCTCGATCCTCCTTACGCAGCAGCCAAAGACTATGTTCGCGTGCTAGAATTTCTCGGTTCGGCGAATCTTCTGGCACCGGGCGGCATCGTCGTCGCCGAACATCGCCGCAGCTTCGATTTGCCGGAAGAAGCCGGTGCGCTCCGGCGCTACCGCGTTCTCAAGCAAGGTGACGCCGCCTTAAGCTTTTACCGTCGCCGCCCGTCTAATGGCGAAGTAAGCTCTGCTCAGTAAACCCCGGCAGGCAGAGTTTCATCTATTCTTTGGTGCTCGCGTGTCCCGTCCTCCCAGACGATGATGCAACGGAGCAGCACGGTATAATCGGAAGGCGCATGTCTACGCAAGGTGTCGGCAGGGCACTTAACTTACTTGGGCAGGCCACGAAGCCCGTCGCTCCCACGCGTCTGCAAACTGGAAATGGACCGAATCTCGAAATTGCCTGGGGCAGTTTCCATCAGGGAATTAGCAGCAGCATCGCTGTTCTTCTGAAGTGGACGTCCGTCCCACGCGATTTTCTGATCGGTGGATTCTTCAAGGATTGCTGGGTTGAGCGCCGCATCCCGCGCCGCGCTCTTGTCGCTGCCGCTTTGTGGCATATCGTTTTTCTCGTCATGCCTTCGCCGCGGCTTCCCGCTTCGCGCACACATTACTCCGCCTTTGACAACACGGAACTCACGTGGTCAGGCGCGATCCATGATCTTCTTCTGTTGGAAATGAAGACTTCGAAAACCAAGCCCAGCCCGCGCGGCGAACCGCAAAAGCCGCTTCCTCCCAAGGGCGCCGACGCGTTCCACCCGCGGCAGCGCATTTTCACCGATCCAGTCCATCCGACTCATCCGCGCCAGACGCTCGTCAATTCCGCCGCGCCGATGGAACCGCCGAAGATTCTTCCGGACCTTCCGAACATCGCGCAGATCCAGCAGTTGCCGGGCCCCGCGCGTCCTCGCCTGGAGATCAGCCAGGAAACTCTTAAAAAGTTGCGTCCGCGCAAGCAACGCGCAGCGTCAGTGACCGCCGCCCCACTGCCGGATGTTGTGCCCTTCGAGCAAAAGACTGGAGAAATTCCTTTGCCCGCTTCGGCCAACGCTCCCCCGCGTCCGAAATTGGAATTGAATGCCGGAGCCGCGCCACGCGTCGCGCCGCGCGCAGAATCAGGCGACGCAGGCCCTGCCCCGGAAGTGGGCGCCGCGCAACCCAGCGCCGCGCCGGGGAATCCCACAACGTTCCTCGCCATTTCGGCTACACCAGGACCCCCTGCTCCAGCCGTCCCGCTGCCCCAGGGCAATCTCGCCGCACGCGTTTCCATCTCGCCGGAAGGGAAGAACCCAGGAGTTCCGGGTGGTTCGCCGACTGGCGTCCCTGGCGCAAATGGCGGAGCACGTGGCACACAGGGGAGCACTGGCGGCAATGGAACGGGGAATGGCGCTGGAAAAAATGGATTGGAAGTGAGTATCAGTGGCGGCAATCCCCCCGCGAATAACGGAGTTGCCGGCCTCGGCGGATCACCGAAAATCGGCGCGCCTGTGCCACACAAGTTGATTACAAAGCCCGATCCCCACACGGCTGCGGACGATCCTCCGGAGCGAACCGGACCGCCAAATTTTGCGGCGCTTCCTCCCAACGCCCAGCCGGAGCGAATTTTCGCTTCGAAGAAAATCTACAAGTTGCTCGTCAACATGCCCAACCTGAACAGCGCGACCGGCAGCTGGATACTGAATTTTTCCGAGCTGCGAATGAACTCCGACGGGCCGCGAACGACCTCGCCGGACATTTCAGGGCCGGTCCCCATCCGAAAGGTCGATCCGAGATATCCTCCTGTTTTGATCAATGAGCGCGTTGAAGGCGAAGTGGTTCTTTACGCGGTGATTCGCGGCGATGGCTCGGTGGACAGCATCCAGTTGGTGCGCGGCGTTGATGAGCAACTCGATGCCAACGCCATGGACGCGCTCAGCCAGTGGAAATTCCGCCCTGCGTCAAGGCAGGGAACACCGATCGACCTCGAAGCGATCGTGCATATTCCATTTCACATGCCAAGCAACCGCTGAAAATTTGATTCGGCTGAGAACACATTAGGAGCGCCCTTCGGCGAGTTTCACGAGCGCATAGAGAGCGTGATTCACCGGTGTGGGTACACCAAGCTCAGCGCCGCGCCGCGAAATGTAGCCATTCAGTGAATCGATCTCCGTACGCTTCCCGCGACTCATGTCCTGAGCCGTTGAGGAGAGTGCTTCCGCCATTTGTGTGGCGATTTTGAAGGCTCCCGCGATAGCAGCCTTAGGGTCTCCTAATCCAGGCGGATGGATGTTCGCGGCACGCGCGACTGCGAGCACTTCATTCACAACGGTCTCGACGACTTTGCGTGCGTCCCCGCTGGCGGCAATCTCGCCGTACTTTGCGCGGCCGAGCGCGGAGACAGCATTCAGCGCGCAATTCCAGATCAGCTTGGTCCACAGTTCGCCTTCGATGTTGTCCGAAATTCGGCAAGGCACATTCGCTGCGGAAAAAAGAGAGGCAAGCCGTTCTGTTATTTCGTTTTTTGGACCGAACACCAGATCGCCGCGGCCTACATGCTTCACTTTGCCGGGTTCCGGAACGGATGCCGCCACATAGACCACGGAGGGAACCGCTTCGAGATTCGCCGCCGCGCGAATCTGTTCCACGTTGTCCACCCCGTTTTGCATGCTTAGCACCAACGGGCCAGGCGCAAGCAGCGGGGCCAAAGCTTTCGCGGTAGCGGCATTGTCCGTCGTCTTTACGCAGAAGAGAACGATTTCCGCGCCGCGCACCGCGTCCAATTCCGCGGACGCTTCGACCCGCACAGCCTCCTGAAACTGCAGCGTGTCGAGGAAGAGACCATTCTTTCGAACCGCCTCGGCGAACGCCGGCCGGCCGATCATCACCACCGGCGCGCCAGCGCGGGCAAGAAGACCGCCGAAATATCCGCCCACGGCGCCTGCGCCTACCACGGCAATCTTCGGCCAGGTTCTCGCTTCGGTCATGCCGTGACCACGGAGACGAGGCGGTCAATGTCGCGCTCAGTGTTGTACAGATGGGGCGAAACACGGATGTTGCCCTCGCGCAGGGCGACAATCACGTTTTCCCTGCGCAAGCGCTCGTAAAGCTCCGCAGTTTTCTCTGGGCTTCGCGCCGCGAAACATCCATACGGTCCGCGCCGTTGCGCGTCCAGCGGGCTGGCCGGCACGCAACGGTCCTTGGGCAGGCGTTCATACAGCAACTCGATCAATTTACGGTTGTGCTCCGCCACGCGTTCCGGTCCCATGCGCACCACGAAATCAGCCGAGACGTCCATCGCCACCAGGTTGAGATTGTAATAGCTGGCCCATTCCGGAGTATCCCAGCGCTTCGCGCTCCCCGCCGGCTTTGGATCGTTGAACTTCAAGTTCGCAAAATTGTCGGATCCTGCCACCGCCATCCAATAGAACGGCGCCGGCCGAACCATGGAAAGATGCTCGCTCTTGGCCCAGAAAAATCCAGTTCCAAAGGGGCCGAGCAGCCACTTATAGCCTGCCGACACCAGAAAGTCGGCGCCCAATTCTTTCACAACCATGTTCATCGCGCCGCAGCATTGGCTCACATCGAGCAGCAGCAGCGCGCCTTGCTTGTGACACGCGGCGGCAACCCGCGCGGCATCAAGGAGCGCGCCGTCGTCGAATCGGACCAGGCTGACCGATACCACGCGCGTTCGGGGTGTAAGCGCAGCGATCAAATCTTCCGCGGTGATGAAGCGCTCGCGCGGCGTCACGATTTTCAATTTGATCCCTTCGCGTTCTTCCATCGGTTTCCACTGTGTGTACTGTAGGGGGAATTCACCTCTGGTGGTGACAACTTCGTCCCCCGGATTCCACTTCAGCGCGTACGCCACGGCCATGACTCCCGCACTAGCTCCTGTCGTCAGCGCAATCTCTTCCGGTTTTCCGCCGATCAATTTGGCGATGGAAGCGCGAAGGCGGTCCGGCACCTCGAAGTACGTGGACTCCGTCTTGAGATGCGGAAACTTCTTCGTCTCCAGAGCGGTTTGCGCGGCGCGGATGGAAACGCGCGGCATCGGCGACTGGGCCGCCAGGTTCAAATAGGTGGCGTCTTCAAACTCGAACCACTCTTCCCGCCAGTTCGTTGGATTGGAAATCGTCGCTGTGGCCATGAGCTGCTCCTGGGATGTCAAAGAATCAGATTCAGGCAGGGACGGCCGGATACAACGGCCAATTTGGGCAGCTAATTCGCGTTAGAAGTGGCCGCGAAGCTCGCGAAACGCCGGGAGGATCACGAGCTTTCCCGAGCCCGACATGACCGGTTCATGCTCCAGCGTCCATGTGTGCTGATGAGGGATGTAAACGGCGTTTAGGCCAATTTTCATCGCCGGATTGATGTCGCTGCGCGGGCTGTTCCCGATCATCCAGCCGTGCGATTTCACGATCTTGTGTTTGTGAACCAGCCCGCGGTAGGTTTCCGGGTCCTTTTCCGGCACGATCTCGATGAATTCAAAAAAGCCTTGCAAGCCCGACCGCTCCACCTTGGCTGCCTGCTCGGCGGGCTCGCCCTTCGTAAATAAAATGAGCCGGTGCCGCTCCGTTAGATAAGCCAATGTTTCAGGAACGCCGTCCAGAATTTTCGGCGGCGTACGTTCCAGTTCAACAGCCCGGCTGTGAATCAGCGCCAGCGTCTCGCGCTTGGCCATCTGCTCCGCGAGCTTGATATACGTTTCTTCCAGCGACCGCCCGAAACTCCGCACGCCATATCCGTACTGGCGAATGTTCTTTCGTTCCGTTTCATTTAGGATGTGGCGGATGTACGCGCGCGTGTACCCGTAGGGTTCCACGATGCTGATGAAGTCCTCGATCAGCTTTTCGAAGAATACGTTGTTTTCCCAGAGCGTGTCGTCCGCGTCAATCAGCAGTGTATTGCGTCGCATTAAGTCCGGTGATTAGCGGCATGCGGGCCGCAAACCGCCTCCCCCATCCATCTTTCCCTGCGTTCTCAGTCTAACAGCCGGAGGGCGTCCTCCGCGATGGCCGCGGCAGCGCCGGGCCGGCTGAGGCTACGCGCGGCTTGTCGCATCTGCTCCAAGCGAACAGGATCAACGAGCACCGTCTCAATTTTCCAGGCGGCCGCAGGCAGATTGTTGCAGCGTATCGCGGCCCCCGCCTCCAACAAATGATCGGCGTTGCGTTCTTCCTGGCCGGGAATCGGCTCAATCAGCGCCATCGGCAGCGCCCGTGCCAGCGCCTCCGATGTCGTCAATCCGCCGGGCTTGCCGACCATCAAGTCGGCCGCCGCCATGTATTTGTCTATCTCTGTCGTGAAGCCAACGGGGCACAGTCTAGGCGAACCAGAAGGCAAGCTGCCTGCTTCCTTCGCCACCCCTTCCAGGCGTTTGCGGGTTTTCTCGGACTTCCCCGCGATCGCGACGATTTGCCACGGCCGCTGCAGCGCCAGCAAATCTTTCACCAGTTGTTCGACGGGGCCGATTCCGTACCCGCCCGCTGAAATCAGAATTAGCGTGGCTTGCGCATCCAAATTCAACTGCTGGCGTGTTTCGGAACGGTTCACTGGCGCAGCAAACAGCGGATCGATGGGAATCCCGGTGACGAGCAATTTCTGGCGTGGCACACCGATTCGCGCTAGATACTCCCCTGCTTCATCGATGGCGAGGTAATAGCGGTCCACAGTGCGGCACAGCCACATGGCGTGTACGTCGTAATCAGTCACCACGATGGCGTTGTGCGCGCGCAGTTTATGTTTGGCGATCAGCCACGCGATGATTTCCGCGGGCAAGAAATGAGTAGCTACGCACAGGTCCGGCTGAATGCGTTTCAGCAGTCGGATCATTGGCCGGGTGTTCAGCCGGTCCAATGCCAGGCGCCGCCGCGGGTGCCGCCAGGGCTGGTCTGTCCCGTCGTAAAGCACGCCCATCACCTCCGGCGCGCGCCGGACCACGGAGATGTATGCCTTGTCGTAAACACGCTGAAAGAGCTTGCTGACATGCTGGAGCGCATCAATGTGCTCGACGAGGCAATCACCCCGAGCTGCAAACGCCTTTTCCAGCGCTTGTGCGGCGCGTACATGCCCAGCCCCCGAAGTCGCGGAGAGCAGGAGTACTCGCGGCTTCATGTGCGGGGAAGTTCTCGAATTGAGGTTTGCATTAAGAAGCCTTGCGCTGTCCTGCGGCGATTTTTTCCAAAATGCCTCGCGCCGCTTTCTGCAACTCGCCGAAGTGCGTTAGATAGTCCTGAAAATCATGATTCAGAAGCTGCGCCTCTTGCGGCCCGAGCTTCGTCCTCAGGATCATATCGCGCAGCTTTACCGGGTGCGGCAGCAGCGCATCTTCCTGCAATTCCTCGAGCGCCGTTTTTGGGTCGTAGTGATACACGGTTTTCCCCCAGCGAAAACATCCGACAACTGCATTGTACTTAGTTGGAGCCAGACACGGGAACTTCAAAGGGATTATTGGATTGATGCGGCGAGCTACGCCGCAGTCGCCGCCACGGGCTGAAACTCGTAACGCGAGATTCTTGCGGCGATGCCCACGCGGCCATTCTCGGAGGGCTCCACGCGCACAATCTCGCCGTGGCAATGGATATTCACGTCACCCGATTGCGTAACTTGTTGCGGCAGTATGATGACAAAGTCGATTTCTGTGCCGACCTTGAATTTGGAATCAGCGAGAAAATACAATCCTCGATAGCTGACGTCCCGGGTGCTGGCGTTTAGCTCGCCGCCCTTCGCCCCTTCCGGTAGAACGCGCATTGGCAGGTTCATGTTGAATCGCCGCGCTTCGCGACGTTCCGCTCCATCGCTCATCGATGCCCCCTGGCTCTGGCTGGTTTCGCGCCAACGTAACATTGGCCTCCGTAAACTGCAACGCGAAAATCAACCATTTTTGTCCTAGTACGAGGCCTTGCCGGTTTCAGGAGCTCAGCAATATACTTTGGACGTAGCTCGGCCCCGCGGGCAGTACTGTTACGCCTATGGACAGCCGCCAGCATCGTCGCGTCCGGTTGCGCCTTCCGGCTCGCCTGCGCTGGACTGCACCCCTCGGCCAAAGAGTCGAAACTGGCGAGACGATTGACGTCTCCCGCAGCGGCCTGCTGGTTTCCACAAAAGTGCCGCACGCACGTGGCGTCCCTTTGTGGGTTACCTTCCCGTACGATTCCTCCAGTAGCGAAGGCCAGCCTGAGGTTCTCGCGCGGGTCGTTCGCTGCCAGGAAGTCCCCGAAGTCGTTCACTCTCCCAACGCGGGCGAAAAAGTCCAATCGGCAAGTGCGCCGGGGCTGGAGCGTATCGCCAAGCTGGACCAACTCGTCCGCGCTCTCGGCATCTGCGAAGTTCCCTTCACTTTTGCGGTGGCCATCCATTTCGATGATAAATCCCAAACGGCGTCCAACGGCAATTCTCACGGCCATGATCCTGAGCGGCGCGGGAGTCCCCGGCGTGCCTTGGCCGTTCCTGTGCGCATCCGTCCTGAACCGATGCCCTGGTTCGAGGAAGCCATGACCATTGATTTCTCGTCGAAGGGCATGCGCTTCCGCAGCCACCGCGAGTATCAGCCTGGCGAATCCTTGAAAATAGCGTTTGAAGAATCCACCCTTACTCCTTGGTCTGGTTCAGGTGAGTTTCGCTCAAGAGTCGTGCGGGTTGAGCCCGCTCCGGATGGGATTGCTCTCGACGTCAGCGTTTGCCGCGTGGAATAGCCTCGGCCTGATTTCTAGCAGAGTTCTAGTTTAACCTCGATCGAGTTTTCGAGGTCCACAGAACATGCAAGCTTTCATGAACGCCGAGTATTTCTTTGGAGGGCAAATGATTTCTGGTGCTCATGTAATTGTTTACACTAAAGACGCCGAAGCGGACCGCGCGTTTTTCCGCGACGTTCTCGGGTTCAAGTCCGTGGATGCGGGTCATGGCTGGCTGATCTTCGCGCTGCCGCCGGGAGAGGCGGCCTTCCACCCTTCCGAAGACAATGGCCCCCACGAACTCTATTTCCTGTGCGACGGCCTGAAAGCTGAGATGGCTTCGCTCGCGAAGAAGGGCGTTAAGTGCTCTGACGTTCAGGAAGCACGATGGGGTTCCATTACGAAGATAAGGCTTCCCAGTGGAGGCGAGGTCGGCCTTTATCAACCGAAACATCCTACTGCCTTAGGTTTGGGCCTGAAATAAAGCGCCCGTCAAATCAGGGCTCTGCCTGATTTCTATCCTAGATTCGGCCTTTCGCTTGCGATGCGCTACACTCCCAGTTTGCCTAAGACCCAGCGATGAGCGCCGCGCACGAATCCCGCAATTTCTTTTTGGAGGGCCCCGCAGGGCGCCTTGAAGCGATTCTTTGGACACCTTCGGGCGCCGCGCGTTCGCCTCTTTCAGCCATCGTTTGCCACCCGCACCCGCGCTTCGGCGGCACCATGCACAACAAAGTGGCCTACAACACGGCGAAAGCGCTGGACGCGCTCGGCATTCCCGTGTTGCGATTTAATTTTCGCGGCGCTGGCCTTAGCGCGGGCGAGCACGACCGCGGTGCCGGAGAACAAGAGGATGTCCGCACAGCGATAGACTTTCTCACCGCGGAATTTCCCGGCATCCCGGTTTTGCTGGCAGGATTCAGCTTTGGCGCCTGGGTGGGGCTGCGCGTTGGCTGCGAGGATCCGCGCGTCTCTCATCTCATCGGTTTGGGAATACCCGTCAACAGCACGGATTTTTCTTTTCTGCGCCAGTGCTTCAAGCCGAAACTTTTTGTTCACGGCGGAAACGACCAATTCGGCGCGATCGAAAAAGTGAAAGCACTTGTTCTGTCCATTCCGGGCGAAAACCATCTGGCTGTTGTCGCAGGAGTCGATCACTTCTTCGCCGGAAAACTCAACGAGCTCGATGCTGCCATAAGGAACTGGCTCACCGACAGCGTCCTTCCGCTTCGCCGTTGACGCAAAATATCTTCAGCGAGGCCCGGAATTCTCCCCGAGCTTTGTGCTTTCTACGGGCCCTGCGTTAATTCTTTCTTTTTCTGTTACGCGCCTTCACCGCGTGAAAACAATTTGCTGAATTCGTCGACGGTAGCAGGCGGCACACCCACAAGACGCGCATTGGCTTTTACGTGCTCCACACGCGACATTCCCACGAGCGCCGTTGTAATCCCCGGCGATGATCTTACAAATTGCAGCGCGCGCTCCGCGTCATCTTTCAATCCCAGTGCCTCCGCGACGAATTTCGGCAGGTTCTTCGCAACTTGCCCTTGCAGCAGCGAAGCGCTGGCGATCAGCGTTACGTCCAGCTCGTTAGCTGTCTCCATGATCGTTTTGTGATGTCCGCGTACGCTCTGGTTGCCGAGCGTCAATGCCTCCGTCATCGCCAGATTGAATGGAAGTTGTACGAACCGGAAGTGATGCCTGCCGCCCGCGATTTCCTGCGCGATTTGGACGACCTCGCCGAGCTGCATCGTGTCGCGCGCCTTTGCATCCTGCCGAAAGCCGCTCCAGGTGGCCATACCGTAATACTGAATTTCTCCAGCTTCCACCGCCGACTCCAGAAATTCGAACGCTGCGCGCACCCGATTCAAGAATTCTTCTTTAGATACTTCGGTGAGTTGCGTCTCCGGATTGTGCAGATAATAGACATCCACGCATTCGACGCCGAGATTTTTCAGGCTGCGCCCGAGCTGATTTTTCAGGAATTTTGGCGTCATGCAGTGGCTGCCCGCGGCGATGTCTTTCGCGCTGAACACACCTGGCTGGATGTATTCGCGGAAAAAATATTCGTTTGGATCACCCGGCATCGCACCATCGGGAGTCAAGTAACCACCCTTGGTACAAAGCACGATTTCCTCGCGTTCGAATCCTTTTGCCGCGAGCTTTCGAAGCGCCGCGCCGATGTTCCGTTCGCTGCGCTGAAATCTGTAGTTGATGGCGGCGTCGATCACATTGATGCCGCTCTCCACTGCCGCTGCGATCGCCGCCGCGTAGGCGTCGTCCGTCTTTGCATCCGGCTGCCCGAGATAGGTTCCGATGCCAACGGAGGACATCACCAGCCGCTGCGCTTCGCGAAAATGGCCTTCCGCGGCGCGGCCTGCGAATTTCTGCGCGTAGCGCGTCGTTCCTTCCTTCGTCGCGGATTTGCTCATGGCGCTCCTTCGGTGGATTCGGCCCGTTTCGTTGTCCCCGTTGTTGGCGCTTCGCTCGTCTTGGGCGCAAGCAAACGCGAACACGCCCGGAGAATCCTACGATAGGGCCAGTCCTTTTCGCGGAAGAAAATCTCGCCCTCGCGGGGATTGCTGTAATACCACCTCGTCACAAGCCACAAGTGCTCACCGAGTTCGCCATCAACTAACGGGTGTAGGGACGGGGCTTGCTTGCCCTGAGTCCCCGCGAAGGGCCCCGCCCGCTGACTATCCAGATAATCCCGAAATATCTGCTCGGCCGACCGTGGCTGGCTGGCAATTTCCCCGAATCGCAGAAAAAACGGCTCCGCCAGCCTGCCGCCGCGCACCGCATAAACGCCGACGGTTTGTTCTTCCGCCGCTCGTTGCAAGATGACCGCGTTCAGGTCCTGAACACGCCGCGTGAGTTCCGGCTTCCCGCGAAGAACTTCGTCAAGCTTTTCGATTTTCTTGTGCAGCGCGGCCGCACGTTCGAAATCCAGTTGCTCACTGGCTTTCTCGCGCTCCTCTTCCACCGCAGCTCGCAGCGAGCCTCCGCTCGTTTCCAGGAATTGCACAAGCCGTTGTACCTCAACGTCATACTCTTCTTTCGAACAGCCGGCAAAACACGGCGCCAGGCACATTTTCATTTCCGAGTAGAGGCAGCCGGGAAACGTGGGATCGCGCCGGATCTTGATTTGGCAGCGCCGTACTTTGAACATATCGAGGACGCGCTCGGCAAACGCCTCGGCCGAGCGTCGCGACGCGAACGGACCATAGTACGAACCAGCCGTCGGCACACCATCCTGATCCACGGGAATTTTCCGCGTGACGTAGCAGCGGGGGTAAGCGTTGCGCAGGTTTACCTTGAGAACGGCGGGAGGACGCAAGCGCATCATGTCGCGGCAGCGTTTGGGGAAAATTTGCTTGGCGTGGAGATAGTAAGTGAGCGTCTGTTCGAAAGCCGAGCCCGTAAGCCGGTAGCGGATGCCGCGGGCAAACGCTCGCAGGTTCAGACGCTTGCTCTCCGGATCAATCGGGCCGAGAAGCCGTTGTAGCCGCCGCTGCAAATTCTGCGTTCGAATGAGGAACGGCTCGGCGTTTTCTTCGCGCGGTTCGATCAGGCAAACCGCTGGCCGCGCCGCAAGGACCGGGAAGAAGTCTTCTTCCGCGCGCGACGAATTAAATTCGAGTCCGCTGTCGAGTTCCAGCACGATTTCAGGATACTACGGCGAAGCTACGACTTCAGAACCCAGGAGGAGATGACGAGACGCTGGATTTCGCTGGTGCCTTCGTAAATTTCGGTGATGCGCGCGTCGCGGTAATTGCGCTCGACGGGGTACTCGCGGCTATAGCCGTTGCCGCCGTGGATCTGAATGGCTTTGTGCGTGACGCGCGTGGCCATTTCGCTGGCGAATAATTTCGCGATGGCCGCGTCCATGGTGAAGCGCGCGCCGGTATCCTGCTTCCAAGCTGCTTTTCGGATCAGCAGCCGCGCTGCATCAATTTCCGTGGCCATGTCCGCGAGCATGAATTGAATGGCTTGGAACTGAGAAATAGAATGGCCGAAGGCCAATCGCTCTTGGGAATATTTTAATGCCGCTTCGAATGCGCCCTGCGCGATCCCTGTAGCCTGCGCTGCGATTCCTATGCGGCCACCATCGAGCGTCGAAAGCGCTACCTTGTAACCCTCGCCTTCATTTCCGATGCGATTCGTCACCGGCACTGCGCAATCGGTGAAGACCAGTTCGCTGCACGCCGTGGCGTTGATGCCCAGTTTTTTTTCTTCCTTGCCAACCTTGAAGCCCGGCGTGCCCTTTTCGACGACCAGCGCGGTAATGCCTTTTTCACCTTTGGCAGGATCCGTATTCACGTACACGATCGCGGCGTCTGCCGCGCCGCCGTTGGTGATCCACGCCTTCGTACCGTTGATGACGTACTTGTCGCCCTTCCTCACGGCTCTGGTTTGCAGCGCCGCGGCGTTCGAACCGGCTTGCGGTTCCGTCAGTGCGTAACAGCCAATCTTTTCGCCGCGCGCGTAAGGCAGCAGAAATTGTTTCTTCTGCTCTTCCGTTCCGTAGCGATGAATCGGATCGCAATAGAGAGAGTTCTGCACGGAGAGAATCACGCCCGTCGAAGCGCAACACCGCGAAATCTCTTCAATCACGATGCTGTAAGCGACGTGGTCGAACCCCGCCCCGCCTTCTGCTTCGGGAAAAGGCACGCCCGTGAGTCCCAGCTCCGCCGCTTTCTTGAACAGCCCGCGCGGAAAATGTCCTGTCTCATCGAGCTCTTTCGCCAGCGGCCGCACTTCGGCTTCCGCAAACTCGCGCACACTTTTCCGCAACAGCGCCTGTTCTTCCGTTAGTTCGAGATTCACCGTCAGTCACTCCGTCTAAGCCAAGTACCTGTATGAATTTTCTATTCCAGCGTGCGCAGCCGGGCTCCGCGAATTAGGCCAGCGCTTTCGAAAGACGTTCGTAGGTGGTCTTCAGGTCTTCCGGATGCACCCGCGTTTCGCCCGTCACGGTCATGAAGTTCGCATCGCCCATCCAGCGGGGCAGGACGTGCAAGTGCAGATGCCCCGCAACTCCTGCGCCCGCGGCGCGTCCCAGATTCATTCCCAGATTCATCCCGTCAGGCTTGTAATTCGCGTTTAAGGCTGCTTCCACCCGCCGCGCAAGCTGCATCAAATCTCCCAGTGTTTCCGCATCGCAAAGATTCAATTCCGCCACGTGCGCATAGGGCACGATCATCACGTGCCCCGAAGTATAGGGAAAACGGTTCAGGATGATGAAAGTCTTCGCGCCACGATGGACGATCAGGGTCTCCTCATCCTTGTTCCGCGCCACCGCGTCGCAAAATATGCACTCGGGCCGCTTTCCGCTCGCCGCCTCCTCCATGTATTGGTAGCGCCAGGGGGTCCAGATGTGGTCCATTACAACTCTTTCTTGACTTCAAAATTCTGCGCGCACAGCATAACGCAGATTGGGTACGGAAGTGACACACTAGCCTTTGCACGCTCGCGCACCCGAGGATTCTCTTTTCACGGACTGAAGTTTGGGGAGTCTGCCCTGCCGGAAATTCTTGCGTCCGCCCGGTAGCCTATTCGGCGCCTGCTGGCGCCGCTTGTGCTTCCGTGCTATTCACAAAATCCTTCAGCTCTTTGCTGGGCTTAAAGAAGGGAATCTTCTTCGCCGGCACTTCGACTTTTTCGCCGGTCTTGGGGTTGCGGCCGACGCGCCCGCGGCGGTCCCGCGTGCGGAAACTTCCAAATCCGCGAATCTCGATCTTGTCGCCTTTCTGCAGCGATACGATGATGCTGTCGAAAATCGTCTCGACAATGGTCTCCGATTCTTTGCGGGGGAGCTCCGTGATGCGCAGAACCTCCTCGATGAGGTCGGCCTTTGTCAGAGTTGGTTGCTTAGTCATCGTCAGTTTGCCTCGTTGCGCAGTCCGAGTTTAGGCCCCTTGCCTCGTCGCCCGTTCCGTACTCACCTTACTCGGTGAATCCAAACGGCTTACAGGGGGCGGACCCTAGGCCGGTTGGCCCCCTTCCTATCATTAAATTGACCCGCAGGTAAATGAAATTGTAAGGCCCGGCCATCCGGGCCAGGCTGTGTCTCCGTTAGCGAGCCGACAACTTCGACTTCAGCGCGTCCCCAATGGTCGCCGTCGACGAGGACTTCGACGTCGAACGATACTGCTCGATCTCCTTGCGTTCGATCTGCTTCACCGCCGCGCGGTAACTCAGGCCGATCCGCCGCGTCTCTGGGCTGATCTTGATGATCTTGAAATCGTATTCCTTGCCCGGCTCCAGCGGTCCGGCACTCTTGAGCGGACCCGTCGTCGGACGGAAGCTCGAAGGCCCGTCATCACGCCGCTTACGCTCCTCGATCTCGGTATTGTGGCAAAGCGCTTCGATGTTTTCGCCCAGCTCGACAAACGCGCCGAATGTGGCAATCCGCGAGACTTTGCCTTTCACAATCTGTCCGACCTTGTGTTGTTTGAACCAGTCGCCCCAGATGTCGTTCACTTGCTTGATGCCCAGCGACACTCGCCGGTTCTCCGGATCAATCTTCAGCACCTTCGCAGTTACCTCTTCACCCTTCTTGAACACCTCGTGCGGATTCTTTACGCGGCCGGTCCAGCTCACGTCGCCGACATGCACCAGCCCGTCGAATCCATCTTCGATTTCAACGAACGCGCCAAACTCCGCGATATTGCGGACCTTGCCCGTCACGACCGTGCCGACCGGATATTTCTCTGCCGTCTGCAGCCAAGGATCCGGCTGCGCCTGCTTGATGCCCAGCGAAACGCGACGGTCGCTCGGTTTGATGTCCAGAACGACCACATCCACTTCCTCGCCCACTTTCGCGAGCTTCGATGGGTGCGTTACCTTCTTGTTCCAGCTCATTTCCGAGACGTGCACTAGCCCCTCGATGCCCTGCTCCAGTTCGACGAACACGCCATAATCCACAACGCCAACAATCTTGCCTCTCACCTTGCCGCCCGCCGGATATTTTTCCGCTGCGCCGACCCACGGGTCCGCCATCAACTGTTTCAGCCCTAGCGACACGCGCTGTTTTTCCTTGTCAAACTTCAGGACGATGACGTCGAGTTCCTGCTCCGGCTTCACCACGTCCGACGGATGCTTCACGCGGCCCCAGCTTAAATCCGTCAGGTGCAGCAGGCCGTCGATTCCGCCCAGGTCCACGAACGCGCCGTACTCCGTCACGTTCTTTACGTGCCCGTGCACGATCTGCCCTTCGTTCAGCGTCTCCATCAGCGCCGCACGCTTCGCATGCAGCTCTTCCTCGAGCAGCGCGCGGCGGCTCACTACCACGTTCCCGCGCCGGCGGTTCAGCTTCGTCACGCGCACTTGCAGCTCTGTGCCGGTCAAGTTGTCCAGATTCTGGGCCGGCCGCAAGTCATACTGAGACCCCGGCAGGAACGCGCGCACGCCGATGTCCACCACCAGTCCGCCCTTGATGCGGTCCACCACTTTCCCGGTAATCGTTTCTTTTGCCTTGAACGCTGCGTCAATCTTTTCCCAAGTCCTGCGCCTCAGGACTTTCTGGTACGACACGATGGCGTAGCCGTCTTTGTGCTCGCCGGTACGCTGCACTTCAATCGTCGCGTTCGGCTCCGGGCGCGGAATTTCCGTCTCCGTGAATTCCGCCGCGGGAACCAGGCCTTCTGTTTTTCCGCCCAGGTCCACAACGACGCCGTGTTCCGTGTAGGCGACAACCTTGACTTCGATAATCTCGCTCGACGCCGCAGCTTCCTGCTTCTCGTCGTACTGCTCCATCAGCTTGCTCATCTCTTCGGAGCCCGCCGCTTCTTCATCCGCGGCCGTGGATTCGGCCGCAGCGGCGGTGTCCGCCGTATGCGCCTCGGTGGGCGCTTCGGCAGCGGCATGAGCCGCGTCCGGAGTCGCGGAAGCGTCCGCCTGTTCTCGCGTGTGCACCGCTGGCGTTTCTCCGCCGGCGTTCACCGCTTCGGACTGTTCGGCTACGGAAGGAGGAGTCTCTTCCTTCGCGCTTTCTACTGGCGTGTTTGTCTCAGAAGTTGCGTTGTTCGAAGCGGATTCGGTAGCGGGAGCGGCAGCGGCCGCAGCCGCATTGGACAGGTTATCGTGGTCGAAAAACATGGTTGTCGGCCTCCAGGAGATTACTTCCCATGTGCCGCCGTCCTACGGCGCCACATTCAGTCGAATAAATTCCTTGCGGAATCCCTACTAGGGTTTAGTGCAAGGCGGTTGACCGGGACACGGTCAAACTGGAAATGCTGCGGGCGTTACGGGGAACGCTGCAACCCCAAAAGGATACTCGCCGCCTTTGCCCTGTGTCAATGAATCGTCAATTCAGGCCCGCTTCAGGATAGAGCTGACGCTCTTGCATTTCCAGCGCTGAGCTGTGTTTGGGACCTCGGCTCAGTTTTTCAGACCTCTCAAGAGTTTGCGAGCTCGCGCTTTCATGGCCGCGGTGCCTGTTCGTAAGCTCGCTTCCAGGAGTTCCCGCACGCGCTTCCGCAGCCCGGCATCACTTCGACAGAGGTCCGCCAATCCTTGCAGCGCAAAAGTTCTAACCATGGAGCTTCGATCTTCCAAGTAGCATTGCAAAGCTGCTCTAGTGCGTTGCCCCTCTGCCTTAGTGAGCGGCAGCCGCGGTACCATAAGCGCCAAATGCCATCGAACTTCGATCTGCTCAGTTTCCGTGAGCAGGCCCAGCAGTTCAGCTTTGCACGTCCTTAACAGTTCCGGTTTGACTGCGGAGACTTTTTCCGCCGCGTCCGCCGCCCGCATCCGAACGACCGGATCGTCGTTCCACAAACATTTGATCAGCTCAGGAAATCACCCATGCTCTCGCAAGACAAGCTCTGCAACCTCGTTCGAGCGGCCGATTGACCGCCGATCGCTTCCTCTCAACAAAGCAGCGATTTGTTTGTGAGGCATTTGGGTTTGCGGAAGAAGAAGGTTTCTGGATGATGGTGCTACGCCCGTGCGTGCCCGGCCTGCGTCTTTTCGCGGCGAAAATCCGGAGCGGAAACTTCTACGGTGCGGCACATCTCATACAATCGCGACCGCATACGTGTCCCAATCCGCTGCTCGAGCGAATCTTCGCGCGTCGGCGCAACGAGTTTGCCGCTCGGCAGCCGTGCTACTTCGCCCTCCGTCACTGGATTGTCCAGGTAATTCGTCGTGATCATCGTGGTCCGGTTCTCGTTGTAGCGCGCGTTCAAGACAATCCCGACAATGTCGCGTACCCAGTCCGATGGCTTGCTTGCGCCCAGATCATCCAGGACCAGAATCTCAACCGTTCGAATCGGCTCCAGAATTTTCATCTCCGTCGATTCGCTCGCTGGATTGTAGCTCGCCTGAATTTCCTTCAACAGTTCGCGGTAATCACAAAACAGTCCCGCATGCCCCCGGCGAATCAGTTCCTTCAGTGCTGCAACCGCCAAATGCGTCTTTCCCACTCCAGTGGGCCCCATGAATAGCAATCCCTTTTCCCCCGACCCTGGATATTCCCGCACAAATCCTTGCGTCAGCAACTTCGCTTGCTTTAACGATTGCGCTTGCTGCGCGGTCCAGGTTTTTCCATCGGCAAGGTCGGTGACGTAGCTTTCAAAATCGCAATGCTCGTAGCGCTTCGGAATTCGCGCGCGTTCCATCACTCGCGTCGACCGTTCCTCCATCCCGCAGTCGCACGCTACCGCAACGCTGCCCGCGGCTCCATCTGCCCGCGGCACCAATTTCCATCCCGTCCCTTTGCAAAGCCTGCAATTTTCCAGCGCCATGTGTAGCGGCGGCTTTACGCCGCCGTCTTCTCCGCTGCTCAAAGCATACGGTTAGGCGCATCACACGGCAAGTTGTCAGTCTGGGAAAACTGTGGAAGGAAATGCAGTTTCTTCTCTAATCTCTAATTTCTGATCTCACATCACCGACTTCTACCGCACGATCCGCGGCACAGCCCTTACAATCGCGTTCTTCGGCGCTCTCTCCCGCGCATACGACGTAGCCACCCGCGACAGCTCCTGCTGCACCACCTGCGCAAACTCTCCCATCTGGCGTTCCATCTCGACCATTTTCTCGCGCATGTTCAAAATAATTTCGATCCCCGCCAGGTTCACACCCATGTCACGCGCTAGCGTCAGTATCACGTCTAGCCGCTCCAGGTCGGAATCCGTATACAGCCGCGTGTTTCCCTGCGAACGCGAGGGCTTTAATAAACCGACGCGCTCGTACAACCGCAGCGTTTGCGGATGCAGCTTATACAGCTCCGCCACGGCGCTGATCATGTACCCCGCCTTGGCCCGTTTTTTTACTCGCGTTGGCATGAATTCGCTCTTACACGCCTGCCTTATGGAACAAATCCTTCCGCGGATCCACCGGCGCCACGCTCTCCAGTTCCTTCATCAAATTCCGGACGCGCTCATCGGTCGGCGGCGGCACGATTACTTGAATCTCCACGTACTGGTCGCCCCTGACGCCGTTCCTCGCGCTCGGCACGCCCTTCTCTTTCAGTCGCAGCGTCTTCCCGCTGTTCGTTCCCGGCGGTATTCGAACCAGCGACCGCCCGTCAATCGTCGGCACTTCAATCTTCGCGCCCAGCGTTGCCTCGGGAACCGTCACGGGAATCTTGGTGTACAAATCATTTCCCCGGCGTTCAAAAAACTCGTGTGGCCGAACCATCACTCGCAAATACAAATCGCCCGCCGGCGCACCCATCGTCCCCGAATTCCCTTTGCCCGGAACGCGCACTCGTCCCCCATTCGCGACGCCCGCGGGGATGCGTACTTCAATCGTTTCTGTGCGCCGCACTCGGCCTTCTCCGCCGCAAGTCTTGCACGGCGTCCGCAGCTTGCCCGTTCCGCCGCACCGCGTGCACGGTACATTGAAGCGCATCTTGCCTGCCGCCTGCTGAATCGTGCCGGTGCCATGGCACGTCGGGCATGTCTGCGGCGAGCCGATTGCGCCGGTCCCACGGCATGTTTCGCAGGAATCCAGCCGCGTGATCGAAAGTTTCTTTACCGCGCCGCGGACAGCGTCCCAGAAATCAATTTCGATTTGGTATTCCAGGTCGCCGCCCGCTTCGTGCTCCGGCTCCATCGCCGCGCTTCCCCGCCCGCCGCTGAAAAACTGGCTGAAGAGATCGCGAAAGCTGGCTCCCCCTCCTGTGCTCGCTCCCGAACCACCGCCAAAATCGAATCCATCGAAGTCGAAGTTGACGTCCTGGCTTCCGCCCGCCGCTCCCGTTGCACCGGGACCGCCCGGCGGAATGTTGTCGCTGTAGAAGCCGTACTGGTCGTACATCTGCCGTTTTTTTAAATCGGAGAGCACGTCATACGCTTCTTGCAACTGCTTGAATTTTTCTTCGGACGATTTGTCGCCAGGATTCAAGTCGGGATGATATTTCCGAGCCAATTTGCGAAAAGCCGTGCGAATATCCTTGGCGTTCGCTTTGCGCGGCACACCCAAAAGTTCGTAATAGTCTTGTTTCGTTGTCGTCGGCATGGTCGGGCCAACCGCGGCGCTAAAATTTCTGTAGGGGCATCCGCCGCGGCGGATGCCCCTACAGTTGGTAGTTCAAGTTAGTTCGGGCGCTTCGACTCGTCCACGTCCACGTACTCGGCGTCGATCACGTCGCCAGGCTTTTTCTCCTGTGCGCCGCTCGAGCCGGCAGAGCTCCCGCCACTAGCGCCAGCGCCAGCCGCGCCGGCCTGCTCTGCACCGCCAGTGGCCTGCGCCTTCTTGTACAGCTCTTCCGCCACCTTATGCATGGACCGCTCGAGGCTTTCCGTAGCTGAGCGCAGCCTTGCCACGCCGCCTTCGGTCATGGCCTTCTTGGCGTCTTCGATCGCTTCCTCCGCCGCCTTCGCATCACTTTCCGAAAGCTTGTCGCGGTTTTCGCGAATCGTCTTTTCCGCATGGAACATCATGCCGTCCAGGCGATTGCGCGCCTCGACTTCTTCAAACCGCCGGCGATCATCTTCCGCGTGCGATTCTGCTTCCACGCGCATCTTCTCGGCTTCTTCTTTCGAGAGGCCGCTCGACGCGGTGATGGTGATCTTCTGCTCCTTGTTCGTGGCCTTGTCCTTCGCGGTCACGTTCAGGATGCCGTTGGCGTCGATGTCGAACGCCACTTCAATTTGCGGCGTCCCGCGGGGAGCTGGCGGAATCCCGTCCAGCTTGAATTTTCCGAGCGAACGGTTGTCGTTGGCGAACTTGCGTTCACCCTGCAGGACGTGGATTTCCACGCCCGGCTGGTTGTCCGCCGCGGTGGAATACGTTTCCACCTTGCGAGTTGGAATAGTGGTGTTCCGCGGGATTTGCACCGTCATCACGCCACCGAGCGTCTCCACACCCAGCGATAGCGGCGTCACGTCCAGCAGCAGGATGTCCTTCACTTCCCCTGCCAACACCGCGCCCTGAATCGCCGCGCCTACCGCCACCACTTCGTCCGGGTTCACGCCCTTGTGGGGCTCTTTCCCGCCGAAGAAGTTGCGTACCAGCGTCTGCACTTTCGGGATGCGTGTCGAACCGCCCACTAGCACCACTTCCTGGATGTCGTTCGGCGACATCTTTGCGTCTTCCAGCGCCTGCTTCACTGGCTTCATCGAGCGCTCGAGCAGGTCGTTCATCAACTGTTCTAGCCGCGTCCGCGTCAGCTTCAATTGCATGTGGATCGGTCCGCTCGCGCCCGCGGTGATGAACGGCAGGTTAATCTCCGTCTCCATCATTTGCGATAGCTCAATCTTGGCCTTTTCCGCGGCTTCCTTCAGCCGTTGCAGCGCCATGCGATCCTTGCTCAGGTCGATGTTGTTCTCTTTCTTGAATTCGTCGATCAGCCAATCCACGATGCGCTGGTCGATGTCATCGCCGCCCAGGTGCGTGTCTCCGTTCGTGGATTTCACCTCCACGACGCCCGCGCCAACCTCCAGCACGGAAATGTCGAACGTGCCGCCTCCCAGGTCGTAGACCGCGATTGTCTCGTCGCTCTTCTTGTCGAGGCCATACGCCAGCGCCGCTGCCGTCGGCTCATTGATGATGCGCACCACTTCCATGCCGGCGATTTCGCCCGCCTGCTTCGTGGCTTGCCGCTGCGCATCGTTGAAGTACGCGGGAACCGTGATCACCGCCTTCGTGACTTTTTCTCCGAGAAAATCTTCCGCCGCTGTCTTCAGCTTCGTCAGAATCATCGCGGAAATCTCCGGTGGGCTATACTGCTTCCCGGAAATGTCCACACGCGCATCCTGGTGCGGTCCCGCAACTACTTTGTAGGGCACGCGCCGCATTTCTTCGCCGACCTCATCAAACCGGCGGCCCATGAAGCGCTTGATCGAATACACGGTGTTCTCGGGATTCGTCACCGCTTGCCGTTTTGCCACTTGGCCGACGAGACGCTCGCCCGTCTTCGTGATCGCCACCACGGACGGCGTTGTCCGCGCGCCCTCCTGGTTGGGAATTACTACCGGTTCGCCCCCCTGCATTACGGCCACTACGGAGTTGGTCGTTCCCAGGTCAATCCCAATAATCTTGCTCATAACTGCGTCTCCTCCAAAATCTGTCCAATGCTCTTGTTCAATTCCACTGTCGGCATGAAAGCATTGCCAAGCCCGCTGATGCCTCTGCTTTGATGCCCGAACACGAGCGAAAGTATACAAGTTGAGCGTAGCTTTGTCAAGTTTTATGATAAAGGAATAACTGCCCTTTTTTCTTAACATTACATGCACAAATCCTCACTACTTGCCTCTTGCCTTGAGTTCTCCTTTACTCGCGACCGTCGGTCGTATTAGGATGCCAGTTGGGTAGAAGACTATCGAGAGTGGCGGCGGCCTTGCTGCCGCTTTTTGTTTCTTAAGGCGTCGATGATTGGGTTCTCGGCTCAGACCCGGAGCAAGAGATGCCCTCTAGAGCCCCAAGTTTGCACAGCCGTGGTGCAATTGTAACTTCCCTAGAATCACCTCTTCCGAAAGTCTATCAAAACAAAGGGGGTTATTTCCCTTTAGAATCACCACTTATGAAAAAACCGGGGGGGAGGGGTTGTTTTGATTAACTAGAATTCAGACCATGCCGACCGAAGAGGCAACGTGCCGAACCACGTCCGCAACGAACCCTCTCATGAACCGCACACGGGAACGCGTCTTATTTTTCCATGCACTCCCACCGCGGACTGTGCTTTCATTCCGCGTGTTTCGCGGTAGAATTCTAAAGTGCTCCATCTACGAACGCATCATTTAGCTTATCTTGGAGGATCGTGTGAATCGTCGGCGTATTCTGGCAGCAATCATCAGTGTGAGTCTGCTTGGTTTCGGTGCTCTGCTTCTGCCGTCCTTGCATAAGGCTCCTCAGCCCGTTTCGCAGCCAGCGCAACCGGCCGAGCACGCACCCTCTGAGAGCACTGATTTGCCAGCGACCTCCGCGGCTCCCATCCTTCCAGCCCCCGTGCTGGCCTCAAACGCAGCCCCCCTTCCTCCAGCGCCGCAGGACTCTGCAAGTATCCCGGACGTGGATCCGCACAAAGCGTTCGGCTCGAAAACTGCGCCCGTTACGATGGAGGTTTTCAGCGACTATCAGTGCCCCGCCTGCAAGACTCTTTTCACCACCACCAATCGCCAGCTCATGGAAAATTACGTTAGCACCGGCAAGGTTTATTTGATCCACCGCGATTTTCCCCTACCGATGCACGCCCATTCGCGTGAGGCCGCGCGCTACGCTCGCGCTGCGGCGCAGATCGGCAAAGTGGAGCCAGTCGAACAAGCGCTCTTTCAGAATCAGGAAAAGTGGGAACAGACCGGCGACGTCGATGCCACCGTAGCTGCTGCACTTTCCCCCGCGGAAATGACCAAAGTCCGCGCGCTCGTGAAGGGCGGCACACTCGAGCCTTTGATCGACAAAGACTACGCGCTCGGCCAGGTCTACCGCGTCAATCAGACGCCCACCACAGTCTTTCATTCCAAAGGCCAGACCTATCCTTATTCCGGCGTCATGACCTACGAGATTCTCAAACAGTTTTTGAATCAGCTTTTGAGTCAGTGATCGTTTTGATTTTTCTCGCGAGACACACAAGAAACCGACCGTGATGCAATCCAGCCCATTCAACTTTCGCCGCGCCGTCATCTGGATCGGCCGCCTGGTCCTCGGCGGAATTTTTGTTTACGCCGGTTTCTCAAAACTGCTGATGCCCAATACGCATCTTTGGCCGATGTTCGTGCTGAAGTTTTCGCTTTCGATGAATATTTCAACCTTCGCGCAGCAGGTAGAGTCGTACAAAATGATCTCGCCGGAAGCTTCGCAGATGGTCGCGCATGTCCTTCCATTCGTCGAGATTGCTTTGGGCTTGCTGGTGCTGATTGGTTGGCGGCTGCGTATCTGGGCAACGGCCATCACGTTGATCATGGTGAGCTTCCTTGCCGTCGTAACGCGCGCGTATCTTCTGCACATGGACATCAACTGCGGCTGCTTCGGCGTACCTGAGAAACTCACCGGCATGACCGTGGTGCGCGACGGCGCCTTCACCGCGCTCGCCGTATTTATGACCGTCTTCGCGTTCATCGAAGCGCGCTTGCCGCACCCTTGGTCGGCTCCGGAGAAGGCTGTAACGAACTGAGACTAGAGATCCATGAAAACGCTCGCCGAATATCTGGAGCTCGCCACTGTTGCTCACGGCCATCTTTGCGCGGGGCAAGTTCTCGGCGTGCGCCTCGCCATGCTTGGCTTGCGCGAACTCGGCATTGACGATCCCGTGGCCGAGCGCAAGCGCTTGGTCACCTACGTCGAAATCGATCGCTGCGTCACCGATGCCGTCGCGCTCGTCGCCGGCTGCCGCCTCGGGAAGCGCGCCCTCAAATTTCGCGACTGGGGCAAGGTTGCCGCCACTTTTGTTGATCTGAAAACTGGCCGCGCCGTCCGCATCGCCGCAAAGGAATCTTCCAAGCAAGCTGCTCGCGAAATGTTTCCTGCACTGGAAAAAGAGGCCGGCCAGCAAAAGGCCTACGCGCAACTGTCCGATGAAATCCTCTTCGAAAAACAGTGGGTTAAAGTGGAAGTTCAACCTGCAGACTTGCCCGGCTTCAAGGGCCCCCGCGTGGTCTGCGCCCAATGCGGCGAGGGCATCAACTTCAAGCGCGAGGTTACCGTGAACGGACGTACTCTCTGTCGCTCTTGCGCCGGCGAAACATATTACGAAACACTTTCCTAATCCTTCCCGGCCCAGCGCTCGAATTGTGCGATAAAATCATCTTTCGATGGTGAGCCTTCCTCCGATCACGCTGCGCTTGCGCGGCTGGAAACTGATTGACCGCGTCGCGCTGGCCTTTCTGCTACTGTGCTCCATCGCGCTGGGGGCGGCCTGCGGCTTGCTCTTCGTGTACGCCAGCGACCTGCCAGAAATCCGCGCGCTGGAAACCTATCGTCCCACAGTGGTGACCGAAATCTACGCCGATGACGGCCAGCTTGTCGGCAGCTTCGCGCTGCAGCGGCGCATCCTGATGACCTACGAGCAGTGCCCCAGGGTCCTCTACAACGCCGTCACCGCCATCGAGGACCAGCATTTTGAGGAGCACTGGGGAATCGACTTTCCGCGCATGTTCACCGCCGGACTGCGTCACCTCACCAAGGGCCGGAAAGCGGGGGGCGCCAGCACCATCACCATGCAGCTTGCCGGGAATCTTTTTCTGGATCGCAGCGACATCACGTTTCGAAGGAAAGCGCAAGAAACGCTGCTCGCACTGCAGATTGAACGGCGTTATACGAAGCCGCAGATTTTCACGATGTATGCGAATCAGGTGTACCTCGCGCATGGTAACTACGGCTTCGCCGCGGCAGCCCAATTTTATTTCGGCAAACCGGTCACGGACCTGAAGCTGCAGGAAGCCGCACTCCTTGCCGGGATGGTCAACGGGCCGAAATTCTCTCCGCTTTCGAATCCGGAAGCCGCGCTCAGCCGACGCAACCTGGTACTCTATCGCATGGGGGAGGAAGGGAAAATCACGCCCTCGGAAGAAGCCACGGCGCGAAAATCGCCGCTTGGACTGCATATCCAATACCCGCGGAACGACCTGGCGCCTTACTTCTTCGAAGACATTCGCAAATACCTCGAATCGACGTACGGCACCGAAGCAGTTCACGAGCGCGGGCTCCGCGTTTACACGACGCTGAATATCAACCTGCAGCGCGTCGCCAACCAGTCTCTGCGCGACGGCCTGCACAGTTACGAACGTCGTCACGGTTGGAAGGGCAACTTGCCGAACGTGTTGCGCGACAATCTGGGCAAACTCGAGACGTACGAAGACGACGACTGGCGCCACGCTATTGAAAGGGGAAGCTACGTCACGGGCTTGGTCCTTTCCGTGAACGACAAGGATGCCGTCATCAAGATCGGTTCCTATCGCGGGATTCTTTCACCCAACGATATGGCCTGGACCGGCCGCAAGAAGCCCTCGGAGCTCCTGAAAGTCGGCGATCTCGCGCAATTCTCCATTCAGGAGTTGCGCGATAACACGGTGCGCATCCAGCTTGAACAGCAAACCGGCCCGCAAGGTGCGCTGCTCGCCATCGACAATGCCACGGGGGAAATCAAAGCGATGGTCGGCGGCTACAGCTTTGAAGATTCGAAATTCAATCGCGCGACGCAGGCTGTGCGGCAAGTCGGCAGCTCTTTTAAGGTCTATGTCTACGCTGACGCGCTGGAGAAAGGGGCAACGCCCTTCGACACCATCGTGGATACGCCCTTTACCACGATCAGCGGCGGGCAGCCCTATTCGCCGCGCAACTATGACGAAAAATTTGAAGGCACCATCACGTTGCGCCGCGCACTGGCCGGTTCGCGAAATGTTCCAGCCGTGAAGCTGGCGGAAAGAATCGGCATCAATACTGTCGTGGACATGGCCAAGCGGTTCGGCATCACCACGGCGCTCCCCCCGTATTTACCACTCGCCCTGGGAGCAGCGGATATGAAGCTCATCGAGCACGTTTCCGCCTTCACTGTTTTTCCGAACGACGGCATCCGCATCGATCCGCACATGATTCGCCGCGTCACTAGCTACGACGGCGCGCTGCTCGAGGAAGCGCATCCTGAGGTACACGACGTGGTCCCCCCGGATGTCGCGCGCACCATGACCGCCATGCTCGAAGAAGTGATCCAGTTCGGCACCGGCATGCAAGCCAGAGCCTTGGCCCGCCCCGCTGCCGGAAAGACGGGCACGACGCAGGACTACACCGACGCCTGGTTCGTAGGGTACACGCCGCAGATCACCGCGGGAGTGTGGGTAGGCTTCGATGACAAACAGATTTCGCTTGGAAAAAGGGAAACCGGCGCGCGCGCGGCTCTGCCCATTTGGCTCGAATTCATGCAGGGCGCCGTTGCCGGAACGCCGGTTACAGATTTTCAAAACGTCGTTCCGCTTGAGCAATTGGCCGGCGAGCATCGCATCAATGTGGATACTCCGGACACGGCCCCGACGGAGGACGAGCCCGCCGCAAGGCCCAAGGAAAAACCGCCGGCGCATACCGAGATTATCGGCGCGGCGTCACAGCCAGGCAAGCCTTCGTAAGTTCAGGAAAGCCGCATCCGTAGAAACTTCGAATTAGAACGTGAGCCGGCTCTCGCGCAGCCGTGAATACTGAATTGGCGCTGGCCCGAACTGGCCGTCTTCGCTCCGGCATTCCAGCTTAGAGATGCTGGACAGTCACATTGACCGAACCGTTCAGTACTGCTGCCAGGTTGATTTGAGAAGGATTGAGGTCCAAGCCTAACTGCCAAAGAATGTGGCCGGCAGTATCCTTCAAGCTGAGGTTTATAGCGAACTGTGCGCCGAGCCCCAATGACGCCGCCGATGTTAGAAGATAACAGGTGGCTTGGCCGTTCGTGAGCGGCACGCTCCCTTGAAAGTTGAGCGAAGAGGAGGAGATGGCATAGCCGAGTGTTCCGGGTACCGGAGTGCCGTCCGGATAAGTGAAATTCAGGGTCATTTGAGGAGCCTGCGCCGAAATGGGAAGAATCTCGATTGCGTCGACTTTGGCATTCTGAACTACATTGTCGAACTCGATGCTCAGAACCCCGTTCTGCACGACCACATCAGCTCCTTTGACGAGTGCGGCGTTCGGTCCGCTTGCCGCGAAAATATCAAGATTGGGAAATGCCAAGGTACCGTCAATCTTGACGTTGAAGACGCGCTTCCCGGCGGCGTTCACACCAGAGAAGATTTCCGCGAAGTACAAATTCACGTGATAGGTCCCATTGGCGACCGGGAAGCTATAAGTCATGGATGTTGACTCATAGACAAAGCGTTCGTCCTGGAAGAGCTTGGGATCAGGGGTGCCGCTGATTGGGCTGGTGGTCGAAAAAGTTGACGAGGTGCCGGTGTTGTAGCCGTAGTCCGACTGCCAGACTTGACCTTTTGAATCGGTGTAAGTAGGACCGCCACAGCGGACGCGAATCGGCTCTTGCGTTTGCGCTGTTGCGGGCAACCCCGCCATCAGCAAAAATGCAAATAGGGACACAATCTTCTTCACGAAGCCTCCTTCAAGACTGGATTTCACTTTGTGGTTATGTCAGGTCAAGCGAGGAGAGCCGGGGGGAGGAAATCTCTGCTTGCACTTTCAATTTCAAAGTACGCGTTCCCTTGCGGGATAACAATAGGCCGGAAGAACGAATTCAGGCCAGTATGAAAATTGGCCAAGACACTGTCCGGAGCCATTGTACGAATCTGAACCGCGAGATCTTCCATCAGGCACGAAAGCAGCAGCTAATGCGCCGTCCGAAACGGATCCCATCCGCCGGGGACGAGTCTGCACTGGCGACCGTTTTTTTCCAGCAGAAGAAGCTCTGGCTTTTCCGTCATTGTGCCGATCGGAGTGAGAGTCACGCCGCGAAAAATTCGCGGCAACAGCCTCGATTTACTTGGCATGGCGGTGAAAAGCAGTTCGTAGTCATCTCCGCCATGTAATGCCAGATGAAGCGGCTCAATGCCGCGCTTACGATCGGCATTCGATACCTGCGGTACGGGAAGCTTCGCGGCTTCCACTTCTCCACCGACGCCGCTAGCGGCGCAGAGGCGCGGCAGATCGCTGGACAGCCCGTCGGAGAGGTCCATCATCGCGGTCGCCAACCCTTTTTTCGCCAGCCACTGGCCAAGTTCAAGACGCGGCTTCGGATAAAGATGCTTTCTCAGATACGCGTTGGCAGTCCTTCGAGACCCCTCGCTACGTCTTAGGGCCTGCAAACCCATTTCTGCCTCGCCCAGCCGCCCGCTGACGTAAATCAAATCGCCGCTCTTAGCGCCGGAGCGACGTACCGCCTGGCCGGGAGCAACCTCGCCGACAGCCGTCACGTTGATGAGGACATCGTCCCGCTGTGTAGTATCTCCCCCTACGAGCACGCATCCGAACTTGCGAGACGCCCGGCGCGAGCCGCCGAGGAACAGACTCAACCATCGCCCCGTGAGAACATCGGGTAGGGCCAGGCTCATGAGAAAGTATCTTGGAGAGCCGCCCATGGCCGCGACATCGCTGACCGCCCGAGCCAGGCACTTCCAGCCCACGGAATCCGGTGGATGCTTATCTCGTAGGAAATGCGTCCCCTCCAGAAACCAATCGCAGGTCAAGATCGTCTCGTATCCTGCCTTCGGACGGAACAGAGCTGCGTCATCACCAATGCCAAGCGAGAGCGAGGGGAAGCGCGGACTCCGTTTCCCTGGACCGGCGCTCCTGCTGATCTTTTTCAGAAGGAACCTCTCGTTGTGGTTTTGTCCTCTCACTTTAGCCCCTTAACACTCCTTTCCGCTTGGCGGACAGTATAGCCGCATGGAAGCCTGGCTGGTTCCAAGTTGCCGCTCAGAGTTCGCGATTCGCGCCCAGGCTTTGTACCTGTCCTTTAGTACAGGGGACGGGTTTGCCCTGTCTTTCCTTCCCAGTACTAAAAACAGGGTTGACGTCCCCCTCTACAAAAACTAGTATAAGCAGCAAGTCGCGGACCAAGGCTCACGGTTCTGATATTGCCGCGTTCGAGCGCGGGCGGGCACCAGGGAAGACTGCCCGCAAACATAAAATTGGAAGGCCTGAGGCCCTGAAGTTTATGAGGGGTAAGAGCTACACATTCTTTATTGCATCGACTCCGGGGAAGCTCCGGAAAGTGGTCATACCCGCTTACGTACTGCACGGTGTAGCAGTCCTGGCCATCATTGGGAGCATTACAGTATCGGTGGCAGTCGGCTCCTACTCTCGCATGCTTTGGAAAGTCGGCAACTACAACGCCCTGCGGCACGACCAGGAAACTCTTAAGAAGCAGTACCAGCAACTTCAAACCACGGTTAACGATACGAATCAGCGCCTGGACTCCCTCCAGTCCCTTGCCACCGAAGTGGCTATGACCTACGGTGTTCTTCGCTACCATCCCGCAGCGTTCGATCAGAGCGACAACCCCGTGGATGCCCAGGATGCGTTCGACCGCTCCATTGAGCAGTACACCTTCTTGAAACGCAATGCGGCAGTGATCGCCGTATCAAGCAGCGGCCTCCATTTGCTCTCCGCCATGAGTTTTAAAGACTCCACGTATACGCCTTCGATCTGGCCCGTGATGGGCCACATCACGGATAGTTTTGGCGAGAGGTTGGATCCGTTCAGCGGAGAAGGCGCGTTCCACACGGGCGTTGACGTGGCTTCCGATTACGGTGCTCCGGTTCATGCTACTGCCGATGGAATCATCACCATTGCCGAGAATCATGCGGGCTACGGACGGCTCGTGGTAATTGATCATGGGTTTGGCATTACGACCTGGTACGCGCATCTTTCAGCGTTCTCCGCGGTTCCCGGTGCGCGTGTCAAGCGCGGCGAAGTGGTCGGCTACACGGGCATCAGCGGCCGCTCAACAGGCCCGCACGTTCATTATGAAGTGCGCATGAACAACGCGCCGATCAACCCTTGGCGCTATATGAAGTCCACTCCCGCCGGCGACTGAAGTCCACTCCTTCGGCTTTCCTACGTATGTCCCTTTTTTTTCGAAGCGGAAGCTTTTCCAGGGAGTGGCTTGTTCGGCGTGGAGCCAGGCACCAATGGAGAAGCCGTGCGGGCGACATTCAGGAATTGCGGTGTGATTTCCAAGATTAACCGGACGGATTTCGTAGCCCCGCGGTCAATTTTGGAAATTTCGGCACTTTTCAAGACTTCCAGGTAGGCTTCACGCGTGGCGGGATCCAGTTGTTGCCGGGTCTTGGGATCATTGAGTCCGGCCTGCGCGAGAATGACGACGCCATTGAGCATGTCCGTCAGTTGTCGGGCCGCAGGTTCTGCGGCCGATTCTCCTTCCGCGACGATGCGAAGCCGGTCATTTTCCGGCTTCCCTGCAATTGTGATCCACTGGAGCCGATCAAGCAACGCGGAGAGCTGCGGGGAGCGGAGACCGCCGGGAGCTTGCGCGGCTAACGCCGCGCCGGCGGCTGCGTCCTGCCGGATCACCACAAAGATCGGCGAGCCGGCAAGGCGTTCGAATCGCGAGTGCCATTCGGCTGCGTCTTCCTTGCGCCTTTTCGCGGGAAGGAAACTTTCGAGATTCGAATCGTCCGTCAATGCGATCAGGTCGTTGCTCAAGAACGTGAACGAGACATTTTTTTGACCGCTGCTGACGGGCACAGAAAAAATTTCATGGCCTGCGGTTTTCGTAAGGCTGCCGGCCTTCAGGGCGTACGCGGAGATTTTCTGTCTGTCGAATTTTCCGGCCGCGATGGCGAAGAGGACTGTGTCTGGTCCGTGTTTCGCAAAAGCGATTGCGATGCGGTCCAGGTCCCGTTCGTAATCGAACCCGGTCTCTTTGAGAAACTGAGCGTATTCCGGGTCCGCTTGGCGTTTGGGAGCCCAAGTGTAGAGCCCGGCGATGAAGGGCGCATGATGCAGTTTGCCGAGATCCGCGAAGACGACTACGCCTGCGTCCAGCGGCAGCAACGGGAGGATTTCATCGCGGGCCGAGGCTGCCGGTTGAACCCATCGCAGATAGGCGAAATAGGAGGCGGCAGTCAGCGCCAGCGCGGCCGCTACCAAACTCAGCGAAGCTTGTTTCTTCATCCTGCTTGCGCCATGTGCTATCTTTAGTTCTCCAATGCAGGATTGTCCCATTGGACAGCGAATCTGGGCACGCAAAATCGCAGACTTTTTGTGGTCTGGGAGTAATTAGGGTATGCTGTTGATTGTTGGCCTTGCCTCGGGCCCGGAGTTCTCGCTAACTTATAGTCGACAGGAAGGTTAGGAGTTGGCGGGGCGGTCACAGGGGATAACGGTTTTCCACAGCGCTGGCCACTTGCGTGCTCGGCGTTGGACGATATCCCCTTGCAATTCTTATACCTCTTTGCTATCCTTGTGCGGTTTGAGCGAGGCTGGCGTAGCTCAGCTGGTAGAGCATCTGATTTGTAATCAGAGGGTCGGGGGTTCAATTCCCTCCGCCAGCTCCACCAGAATTTGGCGGGGGAGCGAGGCGGAGCGAATCCCAGGAAGCAAAAAATAAACGGGCTGGTGTCTTTTGACACGAGTCCTTTTTGTGTTTTTGTTCGGGAAGCCCGTAAGTCATTGAAGTACAAGTTCGGGACTCATAGTTGGCGTCCCAAATTTTCGCGGGATGCGGTTTTGCATTCCGATTGTTTTTGCGGGACGGGTGGGTGAGTGGCTAAAACCAGCAGACTGTAAATCTGCCGCTCCTTGCGGGCTACGAAGGTTCGAATCCTTCCCCGTCCACCAGGTTCTCGTCGTTGGGTTAACAGGAAACCGCAGGGCAATCGCATGAGCGATGTTCGAAGGCGGTCTAAATCGCGGTGAAAGCGCCGCTCAGGAAAAGTGCGCCGCGAAGGATGGTTTTTTGGAAGGGACACGGATTCGGCCTGGGTAGCTCAGTTGGTAGAGCGCGTCCTTGGTAAGGACGAGGTCACCGGTTCAATCCCGGTCCCAGGCTCCAGGGTTAAGGCGGCCCCGTTGTGGGGGAGCCGAAACGCGGGAAGGCGCAAGGATCGCGCCAGCTGGGAATGAGTTTCGGGCAGCACCGGGCGGGGGTAACTCAACGGTAGAGTCTCACTCTTCCAAGGTGATGGTTGCGGGTTCAAATCCCGTCCCCCGCTCCAGAATTTGAAGTATAGCGCCGCTGTTGGTTAAGGGCTGGCGCAGAGGGCAAAGGAACATGTCGAAGGAGAAATTCGAGCGTACAAAACCGCACGTGAACATTGGGACCATTGGTCACATTGATCACGGCAAGACCACGCTAACGGCTGCGATCACCAAGGTGTTGAGCAAGCACAACCCGAAGGTGGCGTTCCGGGCGTTCGATTCGATTGACAACGCGCCGGAAGAGCGCGAGCGCGGGATCACGATCGCGGTTTCGCACGTGGAGTACGAAACCCCGAACCGGCACTACGCGCACATGGATTGCCCGGGCCACGCCGACTACATCAAGAACATGATCACGGGCGCGGCGCAGATGGACGGCGCGATTCTGGTGGTTGCCGCAACGGACGGCCCGATGCCGCAGATCTGACGCAGAGGGCAAAAACAATGGCCAAGGAGAAATTCGAACGCAGTAAGCCGCACGTGAACATCGGGACGATTGGTCACATTGACCATGGCAAAACGACGTTGACGGCGGCGATTACCAAGGT
>DASSXG010000045.1:0-10274 GCA_035704085.1 Candidatus Acidiferrum sp.
TCGCGACCCGGTTCGCAACGTGGCTATCGTGAGTGGGCTCATTGTGGGCCTTTGCATCCTGGCAATAACACCGCTGCTGTCGCTGTACACGCTGGATATTCGCCGACTGTATCCCGGTTACCTAATCTGGGGGCGATCGCTCATTCGGTTGGCACTGGCAGCTGTGCTCTATTTCCTGCGACCGCGAGAGACCCGCGAAGGACAATCGTAGAAGATAGTGAGGGATTGAGTTTTTTTGCCTGGCTGGGTCGTGGGGAATTCCGATTCTTCTGGAAAGAACTGCCTTCGAATCCGACTGGGCAACGGGTTGCGTGCCAGCAGCGAGTAGATGCGCCCGAGGTACATGTCGTATTCGTCGTCAACGATGTCGGAGATGATCTTCACGACTCTGCAAAGTAACCCAGCGGCCGGAAGCTGGCCAGTGCTTGGGTCTCATCCTCAAAGTTAGGGATAATTTCTAGTAGGTGAAGGACGCTGAGCACTTCCAGCACGTGGCCGCCCGGACGCAGTAATCTCAGGTCGCCACGCCGACTGTTGAGGGAAACATACGTCCTCACGATGATGCTGACGCCGGAACTATCGACGTGAGTCAAGTCTCCTAGATTCAACAACAGCTTGCGCGCACCGTTGGCGACCAATTTTTGTAGATGGCTGCTCAGCAGCTCGCTTTCACCGCCGCTGATGGTCGATCTTCCCCGAAGGTCCAGTATGGTGACATCGCCGGATTCACGGATTGAGATGTGAAGGCTCACAGCGCCCTCGTTCGAGAATCACTCACGCCTTGGTCCCGCCAGCGGGATCATCAGATGACTATAACCCCTTAGCCCTTCGACCATCCGTAACCGACATGTGCCCGATCCTACGGTCAGCCGGGCAGATGTTCGACCGGGTTTGGCCACGGTACCTTGTGCAAGACAACAGAACTAATACTGGTTTTCGCTTACGCTCCGTTTGTTTCCTGATCCAGTCGTTCCGCAGCAGCCTTGAGTCGTGCCAAAGCGTCTGCGACCCCATCGTGAAGTTGTCGGCTACCGAAATGTTCCACGACCCAAGCCCACCATCCAGGTGAGATTGAAAAGTCTCAACCAAAGCTGACACGTGTATGTTGACCGTCGATTGGAGTGCAGGTGATGTGGTTATGGACTGTGATACCCCAGGGCAGCCGTGTGAATAAGTCAAGTTGCTGCCTCTCTGGCGTGACGGCCCGAACGGTGATGTGAACGTCCCATCGCTTTCCGAGTGCGACTGTCTGGGCGAAGATTTGCTGGCCGGGTTGTGCTGGACCTTCGGGGATGATTGAGTGGGTTTGAGCATCCCACCAGAGGGCATAACAACTAGGGTCAGCGAGGAGACGCCATACTCGCCCGACCGGTGCGTCAACGGTGGCAATGGGGCATGTGCTAAAGCTCATAGGAACCAGTGACCTTCCAAAGGTCGAGTGTTGTCGATTTCGGCCACATTCTCCAATGCTGCCAAGTCGTGATTCTAACGCAGAGAGAATGCACCAGACATACTCCAAAGTGTCCAGAGTTTTTCGCACTTTTGCTGAGGCATAAGTCTGGTTTGGTGCTCGGCTCCCCGAGGGGAGCCGAAAGTTTTTCCGTTCGCGGTCACGCTGCTTCGCTCACTTCGGCCAGGCGGTCCATGTCCAGATAGCGCCGCGTGCCCCATTTCGTGCCGGCCACGTGGCGCAAACGTGCTGCCGCCAGCATCAGTGCCGACTTACCGTCGGGGAACGCTCCGACTGTGCGCGTTCTTCGCCACTTCGCGCAGCAGCCGTTCCAGTGGATTATTGGTTCGCAGGCAGCGCCAGTGCTCACTCGGGAAGGTGTAGTGTACTGTCTCCTCAATTCCTGTCGGCACAATCGCCGCTGCATCGGCCAGCTTCATCTCTTTCAACTTAGCCGCCACTTGTTCGGCTTTCTGTCGCGCCGCCGCGGTGCTCGGAACTACCCTTGCCTTTGTCGTTTCCTTTCTCTTTCCTCTCTTTAAGGCCGACGAAGAACTTCTAAAAGCATACGCTAGGCAATCGATGCCCGTTTACGTGGTTGCGATGGCATTGTCATCGGTGTGGCCCTACTTGCCATTTTTCTCCTCACTTTTGCAAAGCTCTGGCGTTCTCTTCGACTTGGACTGGTGCGACTTTCCGCTTCAATTTGGGCTGCGTTCGTCGCTATTTCGTGGTTCTCGATCGAATCGCATCATCCGCGCATCGCCATAGGCGTTGTTTCTGGATTTTGCGTCCTCGTATCATTGACCAGCTTCTTGCGTAATAGCCATGCAAGCTCAAAAGTGGAGTCGTCCGAGGCTGCTAAGGTCGAGTTGCCGGTATCGGAAGACGGCGAGGACCTACTTGGACTCGGGGAAGCTATAGATGCGCTTGTCGCCACGATCGCTCTGGAGCGTCCCTTGTTGGCGCCGTCACTGGAGCGTATGGTCGGGGAAAAACGAGCTTTGTAAACTTGACTCTCGGCAAACTCAGAAAGTTAGAAGAGACCGACCGTCCGATCATCGTTAAATTCAGCCCATGGTTGGCAGCTGTCCGCTTTTGCTTTCCGGCTTCAGCAGAATATGTGCTCAATCCTCCATGCGGGAGAGCAATACGGGGCCATAGAGCCTGGTGTGCGTGAACTTAACGCAATACCTGCAGCAGATTACTGTACTCGTCCGTCCACAAGATCGATTTTGCCTTTCCGGGGAACGGGACCGAGATTTGTCTCAGTGCGTCAGACGAGAGTGAGTCCGGGTCGTTTGAAAGAAGAATCCAGTCGGACTTGCTCGACAAACCGTTGATCCAAACTGGGTTGGTTCGCACGGAATAATATCCGTTCTCCTGCGCAATTCCGGCGACGACCGGTCCTAAATCCAAGACGGAGTTGGTGATGTGGACCGCAATCACTGAGTGCGGACCGCTGAGATGCCTCTTGTAAATCTGAAACGCCTCGCGCGTCAGTAAATGCACGGGGATCGCGTCGCTGGAGAACGCATCGAGCACCAATACATCGAAGCGCTGCAATTCACCCTTCGAGGCTTCCTGTTCGAGTGACATTCGCGCATCTCCCATAACCAGCTCGATATGCGCAGCCGAATCGTTGATGAACGTAAAGTAGGCATGGGGTCCCGTTGAAAATTTCACTACTTCGGGATTGATTTCATAGAAGCGATAGGTGTCCCCGGGCCGACCGAGTGCCGCGAGGGTGCCGGCACCCATTCCGACCAAGCCCACGCGAGTGGGCACCTTCGGCCACTCGCTTAGCAGTACGTTCACTCCACTGTTCCGACCGTAGTAGCCGGTTGGGACCCGTTGCATGGCGGGCGCCTTAAACTGAAAACCGTGCGCGGTTATGCCGTGGGTCAACGTCAGATAGTTGTCGGGTTGAACGTCCACGACGGTAACCAATCCGTAGAAATTCCGCGACCGTGCCAGGACGTGAAAGTACAACCACCTCTGAGGCAACCATAAGCCCACGATTAGCACTAAGAACGCAGCCGCAACGGCGGACCGTAGCCAAAGCACAGAACTTGACGATCGACTGATTTTGCCTTCTCTGCGCCACAAAGTTGCCGCCAGAACAACAAGGACCAACGCCGCGGACCATAACAACCACGCGGGCACGTTTCTGGCTAGGGTCCACACTTGCCCCAGCTCTGACACCCCAAGAAGTATCGCTGCCGCTGCAACCGCTAAGGCAGTGCCGTTTCTTCCGACATCCCACCATGACTCGCGGTCCCGAGCAGCCGCCATCAGCAAAAGCACCGCGCACGCCAAAATGGCTAGCGGGAATTCCCAAAAGCCTGAAAAGATTCTCGGCGCAATCAAGCTAACAAACACACCTCCAACAGCACCGCCAATCGAAATACATTGATAGAATTGCGTCAGCCGTTCAGGTGGCGGCCTCAGCCGAGCCGCTTCTCCGTGGCAAATCATGCATCCGACGAACAAGAGGACGGATGCTGCAAAGAGTTGCGCGAGATACGAGTGCTGAGATCCATGCAGGCTGAGTACGATCACCCATCCCACTGCGCCAACGAAACTCGAGTGAAACAAGCCCCGTGAGTACCAGCGGCTGCTCTCAAACGTCAGAATGAGTGACGCCAGATAGATGCACAGGGGCAGCACCCAGAGGAATGGAATAACCGCCACTTCCTGGCAAATGAAATTTGTAGTAGCAAGCAGTTGAATCGATGCACATGCTGCGAGTGCTATCCACAATGCGGGGAGCTGCCAAGCAATCGGACTGACATCTCCTCTTTGTTTTTCTTTTCGGCCCTCTGCTGGCCCCATCGCCCAGTCCGAAGTATCGCGAGTCTTAGTAGTCCACCACGCGCATATCCCGAAACAAATCGCGAACACCAAATACCCAAGAGTCCAGACCCACGCCTGGGCACGCAATCGAAGCGTTGGCTCTAACAGGAACGGATATGCCAGCAACCCAACCAACGAGCCTGCGTTCGAGAGCGCATAGAGTCGATAGGGCGAGGAGCCCTCGAAAATCCTGTTCCACCAATGTTGCAAGAGCGGGCTTGTTGTAGATAAAAGCAAGAACGGAAAACCAATCGCCGCCACCAGAAACTGGATAATTGCCCGCGACGGGTTTTCTATGGAGCCTATTCTCCACGCAAACCCAGGAGTGATCGGAGTCGGCCAGATTTGAGATAAAAAACTCAGGAGAATCACCGAAAAACCAAGTAGGCCGAGTACGATCCTTCCCTGATTCCCGATCGCAAGGCGCGACGCCATCCCGTGCGCGAGTGTATAGCCTATGAGCAATAGCACCTGAAAAACTAGCAGGCATGATGTCCATACGGCCGGAGTGCCACCGAACATCGGTAAGATCAGCTTGCCGAGCAGGAGCTCGACAAAAAAAAGAAGAAAGGCACTTATGAAGATCGCAATGCTGAAGACGAAACGCAATTCTCCTGGCGCGCCGATTTTGCGGCCAGCATGGGAAGTCGTGTCTTCGTGAACGATTTCGGGCGTCTCGACAGGAGGAGGCGTCATCTCAATAGTCTAGGAGCCGCTTGCGAGGCGTTTACACCTTTCGCGGCAACTTGTATCTAAAGATGCAAGGAAATCCGTGAGATCGAGGTTTCTTGACAGCTCCAATTGATGAAAAACGGCCAATTAGTGTCAATTCCAAAGAGCGATTCGCCAGCGTAACAAGCTTGTCATGTTTGTGAGCATCTTTTGAGGTTCATGACTCATGGATCCTGTACTGGATTTGCCGCTGAATAAGAATCACGGCAAGTATCCGATTTTGTTTTTCAGTTCTAGCAAGAAATGTCTCCAACTCGTTGTGCAGAAGAGCAATGTAAGGACCAAGAGAAGCGCGCGCAGAAATGCTCGTTGCGTTAGTGATGGGCACCAACGCCGAATGGGAAGCATGCCCGCGGAGCGGAGCGAGACGCGTGCGTTCGAGGTCATCGTGGTAGGACCACCGCGTCCAGCATTTTTTCAATCAGCGCGAGCGAGCGATACTCGGTACGTTCCGGCCCGCTACCCGCATAGCAAACCGGGCATCGCAGATTGCACGAATCGGTCAGCTCAATCAGCGACAGGCACGAATGCAAGCCGGTTCACGCGGTTACGGCGGCCTGGTTAGAGCCTTCGTGCGAAATCAACTCTTACTAGTTGACTTTGCGGACCCCGAAAGGCGTGTGGACGACTGCTGCTCGGAGGGATATATTCGTGTGCGCTATCGTTGGCATGACGGACTCTTTGTCAAGGAAGGAAGCCGAGAGCGCGGCAATCTGGAGTTGAGAGAAGGCCCGCCGCGACCCAGGTTCTGGGATTATCGGGTGAAGAATATTTATCGTCGCAAACCGGCAGCGCCCATCATCCCGAAGGACTTCCGCACCGTTCGGACTGCGATTCGTCGCGGAGCACACTCCGATGTGGAATTTGCTGGGCACTATACGATCCCTCGTTGGGGGTGCCGAACAGATTGTAATGGCTTCGTTGTCGTGGATTCTAAGACTGGCAAGATATACGACAGGTTTGGAGTACACGGGCTTCCTTTTAACTGGGTAGAAGAGCATGGGGACGATGCGATAGAGCGGATGGAGTTTCGTCCGAATAGTCGTCTGCTAAAAACTAATGCTTGTCCAAATGAAAAGGATTGTGGTCTATACGATTGCGAAATGATTGATGGAAAGGGGCTGAAACTCCTCCGCATGGAACTTCTTCCCGGGGAATCCCAGCCTTCGTTACATCCTTAAGTAATCGGGTAGTGATTACTTTTGGCCGATCCACTTGATGTCTGGTAACCGCGTTAGACGCGCGCCCGCTACCAGGGGTGTAGCAAATTCCCCTCAATGCGTAATACCCCCCGATAGTGGAATCATTTCAAGACCGACGTACTTAAACAGCAGCCATCGCGCGGTTGTTTTCATCCAGGATTTTATAGCACAGTTGACCGCGTCTTCAGTTAATCGTGTGTCTGAAAGTCTGAAAGTCTGGACGGAGCATTCGCATCAAGCTGGCGGTAACAACGAATCGACCCGTTCTAGCAACTTTGGAACATCGGTCTTTAAAATGAAATCAACGCCGATAGCTTCGCACAAAGAATGGGCGTGAGAGGAACCGTCCTGCGTCTCGGCTGAATCGAATCCTTTCACCGTTCGCTAGCAAATCGTACTCCCCATCCGGCAATCCATCCGTCGCATCAGACTCCATAATCCTGTAATCAGAAAATACTGGTCGAGCAGACGGGTCTTTGTCGAACGTGGTCTTCGTTGCTCGAACCTTGCATTCGACTCGCTGGCGCTCGCACACGATTGTTCCGCTAAACATCACCGTTTCTTGCATGATGCTGCCTCTACTTAGGTTCCAAGACTCGCTTCCCTTTCTCGGTTATGACTGTCGGATGCGGCTCTTTTCTGGACGATTGCAAATCGATTCCGATGTAGCCCGACAGATATAGCTCTCTGATTGTGAGTGTGTCGAGCTTCTTACCATCCGCGAAGACTCGCAAAAACCATTTTGCTCGGTCAACGTCCATCATGGGGCGAGCGTCACTTTCACTTGACGCCGGGCCAATGGTGCATTTCTGTCGCCAAATGGACCGAAAGATAAGCGCAATATTTACTGAGACTTACGCGAACGCAGTCTTTGAGATATCCCTGGGAAGTCAACGATTGGTGACGCGAACCATGCCAACTCCAAGTTTCGTACTCATGCCGTCAGGATATTTTTTATGCGCGAGAGCAGCTTTCGATTAAAATCCGAGCAGAAGGAATCGTGTGCGCAAAGCGGTCATTTCTCTTTTGCTGGCTGTGCTGGCTTCTGTGCTGAGTCTTACGCTGCCCTTGTATAGGGAGCAAACGGGTGTTCAACGGTCGGGAGAACCGCCCACGGTTCAGGCTCGGCACGCGAAGCTCTCAAGCGTCAACGGGCCGTCGATTTCCTACCTACTGACGATACCGGTGATTATCGCAGGGATGCCGCTCTTACTGCTTTTCCGAGCTGCTCGCATCATATCCGCCATTTTGCTCATGAGCTGCGTTGTGATTGGGGCCGCAAGCATCGGACTTTTTTACCTTCCGAGCGCGATAACGATGATCTTGGCTGCTTCTGAAAAGTCTGCCTACGAGCTACGTTAGGTTCCGTTAGGGCAAATTAGACCCTCAGGGGTCACCCCAAATCCGGCCATGTAGGGTCAGCTGAAAACCGGCCATAGGAAGGCCCGGGACATTGACTCCGAAAGGAGCCCTTATAGGCTCCTTCGGCATGAGCAATGTCTTGACCGAAGAGAAGAAGCATCAAGTTATCGCACTAGCGAAGCTCGGATGGTCCTTACGGCGCATCGAGGAAGCCACAGGTGTGCGAAGGGAAACAGCGAGCGTTTACCTGAAAGCTGCCGGAGTAGTCGTGTGCCCGCCTGGCTGTGGGCGCCGAGCGCCGGCAAAACCGGCCACGGTGACCCCCGACTTTATGGCGCGTTTTTCAGAAAAACAGGGCGCCCCGAGTGACCCTTCTCCTCCATCGGCAAGTGTCTGTGAAGCGTACCGGGAGTTGATCGAGCAGGGCCTCGCCCGTAGACGCAATGGCAAAGCTATCTGGCAAGACCTAGTGTCCGACCGCGGCTTTGCGGGCGGCTATCAGGCGGTGAAGCGCTTTGTTCGCAAGCTTCGCGGTCCCCGGGTTCCAGAAGCGGCAGGCATCATCCTGACCGCCATGGGAGAAGAGGCGCAGGTCGACTACGGCAGTGGTCCGATGGTGCGCGACGCGCAAAGCGGCAAGTATCGCCGCACGCGGCTGTTCGTGCGGACTCTGGGCTCCAGCCGCAAATCTGTACGCTTGCTGGTATGGCGTTCGAGTGCGCGCATCTGGGCCGAACTTCATGAGAAAGCGTTTCGCCGCTTAGGTGGATCTCCGAGAGTGGTGGTTCTCGACAACTTGAAGGAAGGTGTGCTGGTTCCTGACATCTACGAACCCACCGTGAATCCACTGTTTCGAGGTGTCCTCGCACACTACGGTGTGGTGGCGCCGCCTTGCCGGATCCAAGATCCAGATCGCAAAGGGAAGGTGGAGTTAGGGATCGGCCACACGCAGAAAACGCCGCTCAAAGGGATGCGCTTCGAGAGCCTGGAAGAAGCGCAGGCGTATCTGGATCGCTGGGAACAAAACTGGGCCGACACGCGCATCCATGGCACGACGAAACGGCAGGTTGCGGCCATGTTCGCCGAAGAAAAACTGCACTTGCTGCCTCTGCCTCTCGAACCCTTCCGCTATTACCAATACGGAGAACGCGTCGTTCATCTGGATGGTTGCGTGGAGGTGGAGGCCGCCTATTACAGCTTGCCGCCGGGATGGATCGGGAGGCCAGTGAAGGTGCAATGGGATGAGTTGCACGTGCGTATCCTGCATCCCAGCACCAGCCAACTTCTTCGCGAGCACCTGCGCCAGAAACGCGGCGGGTATCGCATCCAGGAAGAAGACCACCCCAAGAAAATGCCACTGAGTACTGCGCAACTCTTGCGGCGTGCCGAACATGCTGGAACTCAGATCGGCAAGCTCTGCCAGCTGATCTATCAGCGGCAAGCAGAGACCGGCATCCGCCGCATCCTGGGAATGTTTTCCCTGATCAAAAAATACGGAGCGGCCGCGGTCGAAGATGCCTGCGCCGCCGCTCTCGACATCGGCGCATACGAATACCGCTTCGTGCGCCGCTATCTGGAGCGCCGCCCGCACCCGCAAATGTTTCTACGCCAGATCGATCCCCTGATTCGCGAGCTCAGCGAGTATCGCGATTTCATCAATCTCAAAATCAAGGAGCAACCAGAATGAATCTGATTGAGTTAAATCGTTCCTTACGGCAACTGCGTCTCGGCGGTATCGCTGCGGTGCTGGAGACGCGCCTGCAGCAAGCGCAAACCGAACCGATGGCCCCCATCGACTTCCTTTCCTGTCTAGTGTCCGATGAACTGACTCGTCGCGGCGACCGACTGCTGGAACGTCGACGGAAACAAGCGCAATTTCGCGATGCGCAGGTGACGCTCGACAACTTCGATTTCAACTTCAACAAGAAGATGAACCGGAGCCTGGTCTTCGATCTAGCGACGGCCACCTTCATCGCTCGCCGCGAAGATGCACTTTTTCTAGGTCCACCCGGCACCGGCAAAAGCCATCTGGCCCAGGCCATCGGGCAGGCGGTCATCGGCCAGGGCTATCGAGTGATCTACCGTGAGGCGCACGTCCTGCTCGAGGAAATCGCCGAAGCGGCCCTCGACGGAAAACGCAAAGAGCACATGGAATTACTGGCGACGGTGTCCTTGCTAATCATCGATGACTTGGGGATGCGTAAGTTAGGGCCCACAGCGGCAGAAGAGTTGCTGGAGATCGTCATGCGCCGTTACGAACGCGCGAGCACCTTGGTCACCTCGAACCGCCCGGTCGAGGATTGGGGAAAACTGCTCGGTGACAGCGCGGCCGTCACGGCCATGCTCGACCGCCTCCTGCACCACGGCCATATCCTCAAATGCGGACCGCGAAGTTGGAGGACCAAGTTGCCGGCGGAACCATGAGCACAGCACTGAAAACCAGCACGAAAGCCATGACCTGAACTATGGGAGGCCTCGAGAAAATGCAACCACGGCCATGTAAACGAGATTTTTTTCGCGCTTCGAGGAGAAAATGGGCCTCCACCTCGAAATCTCGGAGATTAGGCTTGCCCGAAAAGCGAACGGAAGGGTACAACATCTAAGTCCCGGCCACATTCGTTGGCCGGTTTTGACCTGACCACCGTTGGCCGCTTTTGACCTGACCACTGAGG
>DASSXG010000048.1:0-16900 GCA_035704085.1 Candidatus Acidiferrum sp.
CACGGGAACCGAGGCGATCGAAACCCTCGGCGAGCTCATGAATTATGATGAGAACATCTCGCCCAATAAGAATGAAGCCTGTTCTTTCTGCCACATGCCGTACGCGGCCTTCAGCGGACCCATCCCGTCCGTGAATCTCACCATGATCGCGTATCCGGGTACCTTTCACTTTCGGGCGGGCAAGCGGACAGCACCGCGGTACACATATTCACCGTTCTTCCCTGTGCTCCAGTACAACCAGGTGCAGGGTCTTTTCTTTGGCGGCAATTTCTTTGATTCGCGCTCGACCGGATATTTGCTGAGGAACCCCGACGCCGAGCAGGCACAGCATCCTCCCGTCGATACCGGGGAGATGGGATTCCCCGACACAGCGTGCATCGCATTCCGACTTTCGCAGGCCGAGTACAAGCCGCTGTTTGAACAGGTGTGGGGCAAGGGCTCATTTGATATCAAGTTTCCACGCGACACTGAACATATTTGCGATACGCCTGGAGGGGCCGCAATCTTCGGCGGGAGCGCGACCCCAATTTCGCTATCTCCAGAAGACCGCACCCGCGCAAACGTGGTTTTTGACCGCTGGGGTCAGTCCATTGACTCGTACGAGCAGTCCTTGCAGGTCAGCGCCTTCTCCTCGAAATTCGACGCCTTCCTGAAAGGCAGCTACAAATTGACAGCAGATGAAATGGCCGGTCTGAAGCTGTTCGACGGCAAGGGCAACTGCAATTCGTGCCACCTCGATGGCAGAGGCACTACCCTGAACCAAGGTCAGACCGACACCGGTGCGGCCGCCAGCGTGAACCCTGTGTTCACCTGCTTCGGCTCGGCCAATGAGGGTCTCCCTCTCAATCCCAGGAATGCCTTCTATTATCAGACCACGCCGGATTCCTACGGGTTCACTGCGAACTCGTTCGGTTTCGGCTACAGAGACTTGGGTTTAGGAACATTCCTCAGGAGCGGTTTCGGTTCCGCCCCAAGCCCAAACTCGACGTGGACTCAATATGCCCCGAGTACCGACGGACAGATGCAGGTGACTACTGCGCGTGATGTTGCTATGACGCCACCGCAGTGTCCAACGACCGAGGCGCCCGGGCCTTACTTCCAGAAGGAGTTCTTCCATAACGGCTACATCAAGAGCCTGAAGCAACTGGTCCACTTCTACAACACGCGCGACAAATACAAGTACAACGTAACTTCCGGGCACTGCCCGCCGGGAACGACTGAAAAAGTAGACTGCTGGCCCATGCCCGAGGTCTCGAACAATATCGACATGACAACCGGGAATCTCGGCTTGACCGACAAGGAAGAAGACCAAATCGTCGCCTTCCTGCAAACGCTTACGGATGGCTACACTCGACCTTACCCAAACCGGGACACCTTTACAGGTACCTGCATGACCGGTGGTTCGGCAAAGACCCAAGGGAACGAGCTCATTATTCCGACTCCCAAACTTCCGCCTTGCGCAACGGCTATCTGCGGTGTCCAGCCTGTCCCCAATCCTGCTATCCCGTAGGGGAATTTGCTGAAGCCTGGAGGTGTCTCGATGAATAGATTGCTTCTGAGACTGGCGTTGGTGATAGCGGTATGTGGCCTAGTCCACCCAACACCAGCGGCTACGCAGGCCAGTCCTACGACGACAAAAGCCGCGCACGTCCGGATCACGCAAGGGCCAGAGATTGAGCGGGCTGACCCTGATTTTGCGATTATCAGATGGACCAGCAACAACCCTGGAGGCTCGCCCGAACATTACGGCGTCGTGCACTACGGTACGGATCCAAAGAAACTAAGCCAAACCGCGAAGTCCCCAATCAGGCTGAATCCGGGCCATTCGTACATGGTTTTCCGTGTGCGCTTGGACGGCCTCAAGCCTCGGACGACTTACTACTACACCGTTGATTCGATCGAAGCCAATGGCAAAAACGACGGCGTGAAGAGCACTGTCAAGCATTTCACCACGCCTGGGTGAGGCGAAATACGGGTTCGCGGCGCTTAGACTTCGTTATTTCTTCGTCGTGTGAACTGTAGTCGATTTTGTAGCGGTCGCATCTCCAAGCTTCAACACGGCTCAACAGAATTTAACAAGTTGCCTGCAAGTAGCGCAGCAATCACTTGGATTACCACCTTTCAACAGATTTCACGCAGGTTCGAAATCTGGTTCGGGATAGAGCCTCACTGCGGGGGCGTAGCCGCTCGACACGTCTTAGTGTCCCTATGGTCGGCAACTCGGAGACTGGCCCACAAATTCCCGCATGGCGGTGAACGACTGGTGGCGCACACGGTTCAGCGCCGACCAGGGGTTGCGCAAAGGCCGTCCTATTTGGGCTACGTGGGCTACAAAAGAGGGAACCGTACTCGCAGCTTGATGTCATGTAACTCAAATTCGCAGAGGGAGATAGAAGTGGTCGGGCGAGTGGATTTGAAGCACCCACCTCTTGGTTGATGACCAAACACTCTTTCATTTTTCTTGTTACTGTAAGTTATTGGTTCTATGAGGATTGGCTCCCCGAGCTAGATTCGAACTAGCAACCCTTCGGTTAACAGCCGAAATGGTTGAAATCCTAAATGCTCTATCGTGTGTCGCTTACCGGGAAACACGATCGATTTTCAGTCCCTCAGTTGGGCTACTTGGGCTACCGCCATTGGCTCAGCACGGATCTAATCGCGCTCCGGTAGCGGCTGCCCCGACTGTTAGTCGCGGCACCGAAGTTCGCATCCCTCAGCGGATTATGGAAGGGTTGCCCGTGATCCGCTCGAGAACGTGCCTGCGATAATAGATCTGCAATCGCGTATCCCTGAACCACGAAGCCGGGTGGATTGGCTTGGCGGTCTCAATACCTTTCTTGATGATTTTCGTGTCCAGTGATGTCATAGGTCCTTCTTAGTCTTCCAGCGTAGGCTCAAGGCAGAAGATTCGCCCTGAATTGACTGCCAAGAATGCGGCGATTGCTATTGCAACGAGCAAGGCCATTGAAAACACGGAGCGCCAAATGAACCACTGAGAAGAATCCAGAGTGATGGGCCAACGCCGGAGGACAAAATAGAAGAACAGAATGACGGCGACGGACAACAGCCCGAAGCGGAACAAGATGAAGTAGACGATTGCTGAGCAAACCATCGCGGCGGGCACGGCGACCAGGAAATTGTCAGCAGGGAGCACCACCATGCCGAGGCAGGCGCCCGCCATACCAGCCGCCGGCCAATCTCTGCGCAGAATGACGCGCGCGATGAGCAAGAACGAGATCACCGCCAGGGCCCACTGCACGGCCTGACTGGAATGCCATCCGAGAGCCGCGAGCATGCCGGCGGAACCATGCAAGACAAGCCAACTCGGAACAACCGGAGAGACATTGGGTATGGGGAACCATGTGGGCAGGGCATTGACGCCGTTTAGAACCAAGGCCATGGCTACGCCACCGACCGAGCCCATTAAAACGTCACGGGCGACCCTGGAGTCGCGAAAGCTGCCCGAGAGAATGCGCATCCAGGAGATAAGCATTTCCGGCCAGAGGCGACGCACGTAGGGTTCCACCGCCAGGTAGAGAATCCACATGAATCCAGCGACGTAGAGCGCGTTACCGACACCGCCGATGAAACCTACGTATTCGTCGGCTGGGGCTGGGACAAAGTGCGCCGACGTCACCCAGGCAAGGATTTGGGCGAGAAAAATGAAACCCGCAACTCGGAACGCGCCCCGACGGTCCCCGCGGTCGCGCCGGAGGTTCCTTCGGGCTAGAAAGCAGCCGCCCGTCCCGCATACAAGGACTGCGAGCACGAACATGATTCCGGAGAATCCTTCCGCGGACCGCTTTTGGGCTCCCTGTTTTGAAGTCAAAGGAGCGGCCTTGAAGAATACGGCTTTGCCTTTGTAAGAAGCAGCGGTCATGGCAAAAGTCTGGCCTTCGTCCGACCCTTGCCAGTCCTGACGAGTATCGAAGGGAGAAGTTGGAAGGACGTCAGCGTCCGGCGCCACTGTTTGCGCCGAAGGAAAACCTGCTTCGACCAGGAGCCCTGACCAGTCTGCAGCCGGTGAACTTTGCTCGTGGGCCGGATCAGGCACGGCACGGAATTCCCGGAGACGCCCACGAGCATCGAGCGCCACACGAAGCATTCCCGGCAGGTCGCCGGGCGGATCGGTGCTGTTGATCTCCGAAAGCATATCGCGGGGGATCATCAGTTGCGGGCTGCGGCGGTAAACAAAACGGATCCCTTCGGGTGACCCGCGAGGAAGCTTCGCGAGGTTCTCGTAATTTCCCTCTAACCAGGACGCGCTGTCGGCGACGTTTTCGCCGCTGTACCCGGCACGAGCAATCACTTGTTGCGCGCGCTCCGCCAGAACTTCCGGAACCTTTCCGCCCCGTATGGCGCTAAGGACATTGGAGTAACGGGCCAAGAACGCCGCTGCGCCGATGCCGAGAAGAATGGCAGCAAGCAGAGCAGAAGATGCAGCGAGCGACATAGAGACAGACTCTCCGGCAGCAGCGACGACCTCCGGTGAAGGCGTCTCGCCCAAAGCAACGGCGGCGCGTAAGGGGTCGTGGCCGGGGAGGGCGGCAGCGACGTCCATGATCGAGGCTGGACGAGAGGCAGGATCCTGTTCGAGACAGCGGGCGATGATGCGCTCTACTTCTGGGTCAAGGCCTTTGACAAGCTTTGAAAGCCTCACGGGGGGAGTATTGAGGCGCCGCTCGAGATCAGAGGACATCGAGGAAGGAAAAGCAGGCTTGCCGCTGAGTAATTCGTAGATCACCAGCCCCGCACAGAAGATGTCGGCGCGGTGCGTGACTTGCTTGCCCATAATTTGCTCCGGCGCCATGTAAGCAGGGGTCCCGGCACCCATCTCGTTCTTGCGAAGTCCAAGAACCAGCGCCGCAAGACCAAAGTCCGTGATTCTGATGCGGCCGCGGCCATCGAGCATGATATTGGCGGGCTTGAGATCGCGGTGGACGATGCCGAGTTCGTGAGCGGCGGCCAAACCGACGCATATTTGATAGGCGAATTGCAGGCCTTTGTCCACCGGCAGCCGCCCGATGCGCGTCAAGAGCGATTTCAGGTCTTCGCCATCGATGAATTCCATGGCGATGAAAGGTCCGTCGGGACTCTCCTCAATGTCAAAGACGCGACAGACGTTCGGATGAGAAATTTGCCGGGCAATGCGGACCTCGCCGTGAATCTGCTCCCAAGCGGAAGCATCTTGAGAGTTGCGCATCGGCAAGAATTTCAGAGCGACGGTCTGGCCGAGCCGCAGGTCTTCTGCGCGATAAACCTCACCCATGCCCCCGTGTCCCACTGGGGCAACGATGCGATAGCGGTCCGCAAGCAACATGCCAGGCACGAATCGCGTCTGCAGAATAGGGACCGGGAGCGAAGTGAAGGTCTGTAGCTCGTCGCTCGTAGGCGAGGAGAAAGGGCTGGAAGGTGTCCTGCGGACTAATTCTCTTCCGCAGGAAGGGCAATAGCGATTACTCCCCGAAATCTCGAACGCGCAGGATGGGCACCTCATCAAACTTCGTTCTCCGCCTAAGTGGCCGTGATTATAACCTTTGGAAACCTCGCCCGGCACCTACTACCCTCACCGGATGTGTAACGCCTACCCCTAGAAGCATCCACGCTCGGCATTTCGATTAGAGCACCATCCGTGACTCCCGGTTTGTCGGCTACTCGGAAACTGACTCATTACCACACTAGGAGGCAGTTTGACCGCCCATCAGCAAAATGTTATAAATCTGCACTTTGTGCCCGCTCGCGCACCTAGTCTTCTGGGTGCTTCGCCGGTCGAACTTGGGGTAATCTCGAATCGGCGGGCGGCGGCCTCAGCTCGGTAGAATTTGAACAATTCGTTGTTCGAACGCGTCTGCCAGCGCTCAATGAACGTGTGCCGGAATTGACCGCCCCGGGAAACAATTGCCTGTAATCGATTTGTCCACGGAGGATTCTGAATGCGTACCTGGCTTGCGAGTGCCTGGTCCATGGGTTGTAGATTCACCAAGTTTGGCGCGGCCGCGGCTGCGCTTACGCTGCTCACCGCCGCCTCTGCTCTGGCCCAAGAAGCTGGCGGCGAAGCCGGCCTGAAGCTTCCCGACCTTTCGCAGGTCAGCTTCCTCGGGATCGACGGTCACAAGCTTCTGCTCTTCGGCATCGTCATTTGCGTGTTCGGTTTGATCTTCGGCATGGTGATTTACACGCGGCTGAAAAACCTTCCCGTGCATAAGTCCATGCGTGACATCTCCGAGCTCATTTACGAAACTTGCAAAACGTATCTTTTCACGCAGGGCAAATTCCTTCTCCTTCTTTGGGTTTTCATCGCCGTCGTAATCGTCTTGTACTTTGGTGTGCTGGCTCCGGTACACCCCACTGCCGTTACTCTGCCGATCATTTTGGTATTCAGCATTATCGGCATGGGTGGAAGCTACTGTGTCGCGTGGTTCGGAATTCGCGTCAACACGTTCGCAAATTCCCGCACCGCCTTCGCCAGTCTCCGTGGAAAGCCCTATCCGATTTATCACACGCCGCTCGAAGCCGGTATGAGCATCGGCATGATGCTCATCAGCGTCGAACTTTTAATGATGCTTTTTATTCTCTTGTTTGTTCCGGGCGATTACGCTGGCCCGTGCTTCATCGGATTCGCGATCGGCGAATCGCTCGGCGCGGCCGCGCTGCGCATCGCCGGCGGAATTTTCACGAAAATTGCCGACATCGGCTCCGATTTGATGAAGATCGTTTTCAAAATCAAGGAAGATGACGCGCGCAATCCCGGCGTCATCGCTGACTGCACTGGCGACAATGCGGGCGATTCCGTCGGTCCGAGCGCCGATGGATTCGAAACGTACGGCGTCACCGGCGTGGCGCTCATTACTTTTATTCTGCTCGCGGTGAAGAACCCGACTCTGCAAGTGCAGTTGTTAGTTTGGATTTTCGTAATGCGCATCGTCATGCTCATCGCCAGCGCGGCGGCGTACTTCATCAACGGCTTCATCGCCAAGGCCAAGTACGGCAACGCCGACAAAATGAATTACGAGGCGCCGCTGACTTCGCTGGTGTGGATCACCTCGTTCGTCTCGATTGCGTTGACGTACTTGATTTCCTCTCTGATCATTCCGACTCTCGCCGGCGACACGTCGCAGTGGTGGAAACTGGCCACGATCATTTCCTGCGGAACACTCGCGGGCGCTCTCATCCCGGAATTGGTGAAAGTCTTCACCTCCACCGAATCGCGTCACGTGAAAGAGGTCGTCACTTCCGCCGAAGAAGGCGGCGCCTCGCTCGGCATTCTTTCTGGATTCGTCGCCGGAAACTTCTCCTCCTATTACATCGGACTGGCGATGGTCCTTCTCATGTCCCTCGGCTACCTGATCAGCACCATGGGACTGGGCGCCGAGATGCTCGCCCCGGCTGTTTTTGCTTTTGGATTGGTCGCCTTCGGCTTCCTCGGCATGGGGCCGGTGACGATCGCCGTGGATTCTTATGGCCCGGTCACGGACAACGCGCAATCTGTTTACGAACTCTCTCTCATCGAACAGGTCCCGGGTATCAAGGGGGAGCTCAAGAAGGACCACAACATTGACGTGAATTTCGAGCGTGCCAAGGAAATGCTCGAAGCCAACGACGGCGCGGGCAATACGTTCAAGGCCACCGCGAAGCCAGTACTGATCGGCACCGCCGTTGTCGGCGCCACCACCATGATTTTTTCCATCATCATGGCGCTCACGAAGGGCCTCACCGAAAACGTCAACAATCTTTCGCTTCTCCACGCGCCTTTCGTTCTCGGCCTGATCACCGGCGGCGCGATGATTTATTGGTTTACAGGGGCGTCCACGCAAGCCGTGACCACCGGCGCCTACCGCGCAGTCGAATTCATCAAGGCCAACATCAAGCTGGAAAGCGCCGCGGCTGCCAGCGTCTCCGACAGCAAAAAGGTCGTCGAAATCTGCACGCAGTATGCACAGAAGGGCATGCTCAACATTTTCATCGCCGTCTTCTTCGCCACACTTTCCTTCGCCTTCGTTGAGCCTTTCTTCTTTATCGGCTACCTTTTTTCCATCGCCATCTTCGGACTCTATCAAGCCATTTTCATGGCCAACGCCGGCGGGGCGTGGGATAACGCCAAGAAAATCGTCGAGGTCGAACTGAAGCAAAAAGGCACGCCGCTGCACGACGCTACCGTCGTCGGCGATACCGTTGGCGATCCTTTCAAAGACACCTCTTCGGTCGCGCTCAACCCGGTCATTAAGTTCACCACCCTCTTCGGCCTTCTCGCCGTCGAACTCGCTGTGCAACTCACGGTTGAACAAGGCAACACCAATCTGACGCACATTCTCGCCGCCGCGTTCTTCGCCGTCTCCTTCACCTTCGTTTACCGTTCCTTCTACGGCATGCGCATCAAAGGCTCCGCCGCGTAAAGAGAGAGCGTGTTGACAGCAGACGGTTAACAGCTAGCAGTCCCACCGCCGCAGGACTCCAACCCCGCAGGCTGTATACGCGGCTGACGGACAGTGAACTGCTGAAAGATTGGGGCGAAACGGTCCGAAAAAAGCGAGCTGTGCCTTCGCGGCGCGGGTATCTGCTTGAGGGAAAGTATGACCCTCGCAGCGTGGAAAGTCGATTCGGCGGGTGGTCGTCCGTGCCGCGCGCCTTTCGCAAGTTCGCAAGAGGCAAGAGTGAGTGGGCGGATGTCCTGGCGCTTCTGCCTGTCGCCAAACCAAGGAAGCGGGCAGCGAAGTCAGCAAACGGAAACTCGCCTTCCCCGATTCCGTCGAAGCCTTGCTCGATTCGGCCGAACAAAGTACAGCACGCACAGTTTCAGGATCGTCCCGCCTATGGCAACCCCCTCGACTTTCGCGGCCTGCTCCATGAGCCTGTCGCCCCTTTGCGGAGCGGTACAATTCGAGCGAATTTGTTTTTCCAGAATTCCTTATGCTCGCCGTACGGCGAAAAACAACTGTCGTCGAAAGGGTCTTAGGTGGGCTGATGTTTTTGTCTTTGGTCCCTCTCTTTTGGCTCAACTCCCATTACTTTTCAACTCGCCTAAGAGTCCCTGATTTACAGAGCGGACGAATCTAACCTCTCGACAATCGCGGCAAAATCGTTTACCTGACAAAGAGTGAAAATTTCAAGATGCATGCAGCGGAGGGGCTCTTTTTCGGGATGTGGCTATGTGGGTTCGGCTTCCCTGTTGTCAAGTGGGGTCTGAAAAAGCCGAAAGTGGAGCGACGATGAGAACGGAATTGCTGCGATTCAATGGCGCTGTCGAACGGGATCCCGCCATCGATGCATGGATGAGAGAGCATGCAGGTGAATTGGGAGCCATCGCGCGTCAGTGGTTTGGGGTGATGCGAAAATGCGGGGACGAAGTCTGGGAGCTTTTGCATGACGGCTGTCCGGTTGCATGTTTGGGGGATGCGCCCTTCGGCTACGTCAATGTCTTCACTTCGCACGTAAACGTGGGGTTCTTTCACGGCGCGTCGCTGCCGGATCCGGCCCGCTTGTTGCAAGGCACCGGCAAGTTCATGCGCCATGTGAAGCTGCGACCGGGAACGGCCACAAACGCCGCAGCGCTAAGCAGGCTCATCGATGCGGCGTACTCAGATATAAAGACGCGCGTCGAAAACGGCTAGCTCGGAGAAACGCCTTGGGAGGGCAACGCCGATGTGCCTGATGCTCGCGGATCACCGGGCAACTCTTCCCCTATTGAATTGGGGAAGAGTTGCCGACAATCTAAGTGTTGTCGAACCTCGATAATCCAAGGCGTCTCAGATGCCGGTGTACCAAGCGTAGCCGGCTTCCGCAGCCGCAGAGCCGAGGCCTTTGCCAAACTGTTTTAAACTGTCTGTGACCGTCAGGCGATTGATGAACTTGATGTTCTTGTAGCCGATTTGCCGGGGGAGCCGCATGCGAAGCGGGCCGCCGTGGGCTACTGGAAGCTCATTGCCGTTCATGCCGTAACATAGAAATGTCTGCGGATGCAGAGCGTCGGCCATATCGATGCTGTCCCAGGTATCGGGTTCCGTCGAGACATACACGACGTATCTGGCTTGTGGGTGGACCCCGACAAGATGCAAAACGTGGGAGAGAGGCACGCCGATCCACTCGGCGATGTAGGACCAGCCCTCTTCACACGCGAGTTCGGTGATGTGGCTTCGAGGAGGATGGCTCTTGAGGTCAGCAATCGAGAACGACGCAGGTTGATGGACCATGCCATCGACGGAGAGCCGCCAGTCCGCGAAACCTCCAGCCTGAAGGCGCTTAAAGTCTTCCGTGAGGGGCGCGAGTTCGTTCGGGAATGGACGCGGCGAAATACGGTTTCGAGGGAATTCGCGCGCCAGTGAATGCCTCGTGAGCAGCCGCTGCGAGGCATAAGTCAGCGTTTCGCCGAAGCCGTAGATTCCGCCATGATCGGGAGGAACCAATCCATACTTCTGCGCAAGGCGCGCTGCCACTGCCAATCCCGATGCACCCGCGGTCGCTACGAGTCCGGATACGATCAGTTTTCGGCGTGAAAGGTTGATCATGTGTGCTCCTTAAGCGTGCCGATGCGGCCTGTGATCATCGCTCCCGTGCGGCTCCAGAATCCGGCCAGGCAAACCATGAGGACGTGGACAAACAGGAACAGCACCAGGGCCAGCGAGACAAAGAAGTGAATCGTGCGAGCGGATTGACGGCCGCCCAACAGAGTAACGGACCAAGGGAAAGCGGAAGCAAAGCCGAGGGACATCGCCAAGCCGCTCCAGATGACCAAGGGGAATAGAACAAAGATCACTAATAGGTATGTGAGGCGCTGGAGTCCGTTGTAGGAAGAAGCCTCTGCCGCGCTCGGCCGTTCGAAGCGCAGCGGTTTTGCAAAGGAGGTCAAGAGCGCACGCCAAGAGCGATCGGCTTTGCTGGGGACCAAGTCTTTTCGAAAATGCCGTGTAAGCAGACCGGAAATTACATACAGCAAGCCTGTCAGCACCGCCATCCAGGCAGCTTCAAAGTGCAGTGCCCGGCTCCAGCCGTTCTGGTCGGGCAGCACATAGCCGTAACCCGTCGGCACCAATTTTCTTGAGGAAGGAATTGGCAGTTGAAACAACGGAGCCGTCAAGACGGTGCCCGTCTCGCCCCAGTAGAAGCGCGGGTGCGAGATCAGAATCTCGATACCGGTGACGAGCAGGGCGAAAAAGCAGAGAGTGGTGATCCAGTGCGTCACGCGGACGAGGGCAGAGTGTCTCGGCGCAGGCTTTGTGGCTGGGACGGACGAAGCAGCACTTGGAAGAGGGGCTTCCGCGGATAGCTGCGCGGATCCCAATGTCGCCATTTTTAGCCTCCGTGGGCCACGGACTTGCCTTGATAGGATGGCAGCCATCCTACCACCTCTTTATAGGCTTTGACGCACGAATCACGGCTAGGTAATGCACCGGTACATCCTCCAGCGGCTGTGACGTGATCGTTTAGCTTCGCCTCAGCGAAACGACGGCGAATGAGTCGCGACCCATGCGGCGAAACTCTGCCACGCTGCCGTGTGGCCGATTAGGTGGCGGCCCTGCTGCACGACCAACAGGAATGCGCTGGACCAGAGGGTGACGCGTTGAACCCTGCCTGTAGACCACCAGTCGTAGCCCATTATTAGCAAGAGCAGAGGAACGGAACACACTATGTGTACGACGGGCAGCGAGTAGGGCTCGAAAATGGGCCAGCGGTCGAACGCCGCGCTCAGCAGCGCCATGGTAGCGAACAGCATGAGCCGCTTATGTACAGCGGGATGGAATCGATTGCGGAAGCCGAGAGTGACGAACGTCGCGAACATCAAAATGCCGCCAAGCGGTATCGCGTAAAACGCCCTCACCTCTTCGATCGTGTCTGTGCCGGGATTGGCGGTGTGTCGGGCGAGTTGGTCGCCGGCGGCTAGCACGCCTAACACCACCATCAGGCATGCCAAACCGAAGCCCAGCAGACCTAATCGGCGATGCACATCGACCCGGCGGGCCGCGACGAGCGAGGTTTGCGTGATCAGCAGAAGAATCCACGACGAAAATACCGCGCCATGGATGTGCAAGAGCAGATTAGGAAGAGGCGCCCGGAACAACCCTGCAAGGTAGTACGTGCGTGCAAACCCGATGAAGACGAAGGCGAGAAACATTCCCGCCATGCCGGAGAAAAACAGATTCTCGTAACGGGGATTGCTGCCGCGGATAACTCCGGTCGCCATTCTGCCTCCGAAATGGAATACCAGGCGAGTCACGAACCCAAAAACTATGTGGGATTGTACTCCGATTCCACGACTGCGAAGCCAAGCGGCATCAGGAGACGGCGCGCAGATTCTTCCGGAAGCGATCGGGGTCGCCATGGGGAAGAAGAGCTTCCACTGCAACGTGGGTCCTCCTCCAGACGGGAACGGCGCTTGCAAGCAACTTGCGCCCCTTGGGCGTCAGCGTCAGAACGCGACTGCGGCGGTCTGCCGCATCCACCGTGACCTTAAGCAGACGCCGGCGCCGCAATGGTTTGAGAGCGGCGGTCAACGTCGTGCGATCCATTCCGAGCAGCGACGCGACCGCTCCCATGTCTGGTGGTTCTGGACGGTTCAGGGACATCATTAGCGAAAATTGCCCGTTTGTCAGGCCCAAAGGGCGAAACGCGTCATCGAAGCGCCGTGCCAGCGCCCTCGCCGCCCGCTGCACACGAAGACAGAGACAAGAATCCCGAACCAGCAGAGTCGTCTCATATGGAGGGTTCGCAGCCATTGACAAAGATAGATTATATTGATATCAACGTATAAACAAGGCGCACACCCCGAACTAATACCTATCGTAGGAGAAATGACGTATGCGGAAAGCTCTCAGAACTATTGTATTTGCAGGTTTCGGGTTGCTCGTCTTGCTCACTCCAGCCTGCAGGGCGCAATCGCAGGACACAAAAACGCGGTACCCAAGCATGGCCCCTCTCGAACAATACCTGATGGAGCGAAATGCCGAGATAACGCTGGCGCAGAGCGCCGGCCCTGAATCCATCTCACGAGATGCCGAAGTCATGGTCCTCGGACGGCATGGTTATGAAAGCGCGATTAAGGGAAAGAACGGTTTCGTATGCCTGGTTGAGCGTTCCTGGACTGCTCCAATCGATGACCCGGACTTTTGGAATCCGAAGCTGCGTGCTCCGATCTGCTTTAATGCGGCGGCCGCACGCTCCTACGTTCCACGCACGATCAAAAAGACGGACTTGATATTGGCCGGACGCACGAAGGCTCAGATGATTGAGGCCATCGCAGCAGCAATCGACAAAAAAGAATTGCCAGCGATGGAAACCGGAGCTATGTGTTACATGCTGTCAAAACAAGGCTACTTAAGCGAGCGCGACGGACACTGGCATCCGCACCTCATGTTTTTCGTTTCACAAGCCGACCCTGCAACTTGGGGAGCGGGTCTGCCGGGCTCTCCCATCTTTGCGTTCAACGACACCTGGGAGCACCTGACCACGTTCCTGGTTCCCGTGGGCAAGTGGTCTGACGGCACAGTTGACCACGCGGGCGAAAACTGAAATTTCGCGTTGGTCGTGTGCACGGCGTACTTCGTCGCTACAATCGTTACTTCGGCGCTTGCGGGGGTGGGTTTTCACTCGTCGGCGGCACAATGCCCTTGAGTCGTAAGTAGGTCACCATGTTTCCATAGTGCTCATCCGTGTGCGCGGTATTGATCGACAGCACCGTAAGCTTCGCTAAGTTGAAGTTGAACAATTTCATCATCTGGCTGCCTTTCGCATCGGTCATGCCGTCCAAGCTCTTGTTGCAGTAGGCAACGGCGTCCTTCAGCGCGGCCACGAGATCGGCCTTCGAGGTCTTCGTTTTCTCGATGTCTTTGCCTTGCATTGTTTCGCCCGCGGCCTGCGAGCAGAACATGTAGGAAGCGTCAGCCACGTGGCCAACGATCTGGCCGAAACTGCGCACCTCCGGTGTCGGTTTGAAGGAGTAGTTTTCTTCCGGCATTTTCACCGCCGCGCCGATAGCCGCGTTGCTGACAAACGAGTACAGTCCTTTTTCGCTTGCGGTGATCGGATTGGCCGGCGGAGCGGCTGGTGCAGCGGCCGGCGCTTGCGGCTTCTCCTGTCCGAATAGAGCTACGGGAACCGCCATCAATGCAGCAAACACAAGACAGAATCTTTTGTTCACGTGACACCCCCCGGGGAAATAATGCCACATCTGGAACCGGGATTTTAGGGTTTTGTTACAGACGCTAGGTCTTCATCGGGCCTGGGAACTTGGGGCGGTTGTTGTCGAAGCGGGGGAAGACGGATCTTGAATCGGCCACGCCAAAGTGTTTCGCCAGGATTTTGCCGAGCACATAGCGAAAATCGGTGGTCAATGCGAGGTCGCGGCCTTCGTTGAACTGATGACCGTTCAAGCCAGGCCACTTGCCGTAGACTTGCCCGCCGCGAACCTCCGCAATTAGTTCGCAAGGGTGCATTGCCACGCCGCATAGAACTATCAGTACGCGGGTTGGTAAAATAGAGTGAAGTAATTACATGCCTAAGACTACAGCCAAGCCGATAATCTGCTTATATTCAACAATTTATACTCTGGATGGGCGGTATCTTTCCTGCTGACTTAAGGTGTGGAGGTGGGATAGAAATGAGACGGTTTTTGACTTTTCTTGGTAGCACGCTTCTATCGATGCTGCTGGTAACGGGATGTAGTAACAGCCCGTCGAATGCGTCTGCGGACTCGAATGAGAATGCGAACGGCGCGAATAGTTCGAAGAAGGGGCTGTTCAGTAGTTTGTTTGAGTCTAAGAAAGACGTCACCCTTCCAGAAGGGACGCAATTCGAGGTGACCGTCGACGAAACGCTTGCCAGCAACCGCAACCACGCTGGAGATAGCTTTGCGGCAAGCCTCTCGCAACCTGTTGTGGAGGATGGGAAGACGATCATTCCCGCCGGTGCGCACGTGTCGGGTCGCGTTGTTGACGCGAAAGATTCGGGCCGCCTGCATGTTCCGGCACGCTTGAGTGTGGCACTCAGTTCCGTGGAAGTCGATGGCAAATCGTATGACATCGAGACGAACACCCTTGGAGAAACCGGGAAGAATCACAACAAGCGCAACCTTGGATTCATCGGCGGTGGCGCCGCAGGCGGCGCACTGATTGGCGGACTGGCCGGCGGGGGCAAGGGAGCCTTGATCGGCAGCTTGATCGGCGCGGGGGCAGGAACCGCGGGGGCAGCTGCAACGGGAAAGAAAGACATATCTCTGCCTGCCGAGACGCGTCTGAATTTTCACCTGCTAAGATCCGTAACGGTCACCGTACGGAGTTGATTCTCAAACTCCAAATCAAGGAAATACAGCCGAGGGAACAGAGAAGCGGGCGACGCAAGCCGCCCGTTTTCTCTTCTTGCTTCCGAAATCGGATAAATGGCCTTCTACAGTCTGTGGAAGGTTTTGTTACAGGCTCTAAGTCTTGATTAGGCCGGGGAATTTGCGCGGGTTGTTGTCGAAGCCGGGAAAGACCGGTTTCAAATCGGCAACGCCGATGTGGCGTACGAGGATTTCGGCAAGCACGTAGCGGAAATCCGTGGTGAGCGCAAGGTCGCGGCCTTCGTTGAGCTGATGGTCGTTCAGACCGGGCCACTTGCCATAGACTTGGCCGCCGCGAACTTCGCCGCCCATGACGAACATGCAGTTGGCGTGGCCGTGGTCGGTGCCGCGGTTCCCGTTTTCCTTGGCGGTGCGGCCAAATTCGCTCATGGTGACGAAAACAATATTCTGCATGCGGTCGCCCATGTCCTGATGAAACGCGGCGAGGCCCTGGCCGAGATCCTTCAACAAATTGGAGAGTTGGCCCTGCACGCCGCCTTCGTTGACGTGATTATCCCACCCGCCGCAATCGACAAACAAAACTTCGACGCCGATGCTGGCCTTCAGGAGCTGGCCGATTTGCTGCAAACTTTGTCCCAGCCGGCTCGTGGGATACTGCGCGCCGTTTTCCGGCTGATATTTGGCGGGGTCGGCTTTACGCAGCAGATCGATGGCTTCAAACGTTTCCGTGCCCGTGCCTTTCAGCGCGTGATCCACGGTCCGCGCGTACATGGCTTCGAAGCCGCCTTCGACGATTTGCCCGCTCCCCGGAGCTTGGGCCATCACTTTGAATTGCTTCAGGTCGGGAAGCGCAATCGCGGGAGCACTGCCGTGCAGCATGCGAGGGAGATTCGGCCCCATCGCCACGGCGCGGAACGGCGAAGCGTTTTCTTCCGGAACGGTTTCGAGAGCGCGATTCAGCCAGCCGTCTTCGGTGGATTTCAATCCCGGCGTGCCGGACTCCATGAAATCCTGCGCGTCAAAATGCGAGCGAGTGGGATCAGGCGAGCCCGCGGCGTGCACGATCGCCAGTTGGTTCTTGTGAAAGAGCGGCTCGAGCGGCGTGAGGCTCGGATGCAAACCGAAAAATCCATCGAGGTCGATCGCCGCATCCGCAACGCCGCGCTTGGGCTGAGGAATCGCAATCGTCGGCCGCATGCGGTAATAATTTTGCTCGCCAAACGGAACAACGATGTTCAAGCCGTCAGCAGCGCCGCGCTGAAACAGCACGACGAGCTGCTTCTTGTTGGGCATGGGCGTCGCAGCAAACGCGCGTTGCAAGAATGCGGGCATGGCGCTCAACCCGACCATGGCCACGCCGCCCTGTTTCAAGAAATACCTCCGCGAAAATTTCAAGCCGCGAACGCCTTCGCAACAGTTGTAGCTCATGACGGCTCATCACCTTCTTTGAAATTCGGGAGCACCGAGCACCAGGCCCGCGACGACGCCCAAGTCCACCTGCTTGCGCGGGTCATCGAGCTTGGCCTGCAAAACTTGCGGGCTGTCGAGCTGCTTCTCCAGCGTCTCGACCGTCGTCGGTGCGGCCTGCCCGCCGAGAAAAACCTGCACGGCACGATCGAGCGCGGACTTCGG
>DASSXG010000055.1:0-23735 GCA_035704085.1 Candidatus Acidiferrum sp.
GGTAAGTTTGAATGTATAGGTCGCGGGAGGAGCGCTTGGTGTAAAAAAGCTGAACTCAGCTGCGCGCTGATTCAGAACACCAAGGAGGCTCCCCCATGGAACCTATGTATTACATCGGGCTGGACGTTCACAAGCGGAAGATCAGCTACTGCGTGAAGGACGTGAGCGGCCAACCTCACACCGAAGGATCGATTCCCGCTACACGCCACGATCTCGACCGCTGGATGAACACGCTGCCGCAACCGTGGAGTGCGGCGATGGAAGCCACTCTGTTCACCGGCTGGATCTACGATCATCTGAAGTCACACGCCGTGGCTCTGAAAGTAGCGCATCCCTTGATGCTGCGGGCCATTGCCGCGGCGAAAAAGAAAAACGATCGCATCGATGCCAACAAGATTTGCGACTGCCTGCGCTGCGATTTCCTGCCGGAATGCTACATGGCTTCGACGGCTATCCGCGAGCGCCGGCGCACGCTGCGCTATCGCAACCTGTTGGTCCGTCAGATGGTGCAGATGAAGATCAAGACCGGCTCGCAGCTGATGGAAGCTGGCGTCAGCTACAACAAAGAGCGATTGCACAAGGCCGCCTACTTCCGGGAATTGCTAGCGAGCAACCCCGACATCGACGACAGCCTGCGTTCGCTGCTGCGCCAGTGTCGGGAGACGGTGGTGCGGCTAAGCAAAACCGAGAACGCGCTGATCCATTCGTTGCAACACGACCAGTTGCTGGCCGAGCGCGTGGAGCGATTGATGAGCATCCCCGCGATCGGTCCGATCACCGCTTTGACCTGGGCCCTGGAAGTCGGTGACGTGCGGCGGTTTTCTTCGACCAAGAAAGCGGTGAGCTACTGCGGGCTGTGTGGCGCGGAGAAAAGCTCCGGCAATACCGTGCGACGTACACCGCTATCGAAACAGCGCAACAAACACCTGCAGACCACGCTGATCGAAGCCGCAAAAATGGCGCCGCGTTTTAGCCCCACGTTGGCATTGCTCTACGATCGCGAGAAGCAGAAGGGCAACGCCAATCGCGCCACGCTGGCAGTAGCGCGCAAGCTGGTGGCGTATCTAGTAGCGGTGGATCGCGGCAAAACGCATTTTCTGGTGTTGGACCGCGAGAGTAGCGTCGCCGCCTGAGCTGACAAAAGTTTATTCAGCGCGAGCCTGCCAGGTCTTGCCGTTAAACCGACTGGGCGCGAGAGCGCAAGCTCACGTCGCCTCCGCTGATTAGTTTCGAGACTGGCAGGAGAACACAAACTCAATCTTGTTGGGCAGCCGCACCGGTTGCACCAGCCAATGGAAGTCTGGTTCTCCATCGTGAAGAACCGCGGCCGAGAGGCCAACACACGCGCTGAAGCAGAAAAGAATTTACACCCGCGCTCCTCCCGAGCGCCTCAGGAGGGCTTTTTGCCTCTTGACAAAGACCTATCATGGAAGTCGCCAAACCGGAAAAGTTCCGGCTAGTACTTGACCTGTCCGGTAACCGCGTTTACCAGGCACCGCCACGATCGAGTGTTATTTCGCTAGGTCTTGCTCCCGATAGCGCTATCTATGGGCCCAGAGAATGTGCGTTTGGACAGGATGCACGCGATGGTTGCGCAGAATGGGAAAAGTAATGCGCATGGTAAAAAAGGGCCGAGAATGCGGCTGACATGGGCGGTGTAAGTAGTTTATTTTGTGCGCGATAAAGAGGGCAAAAAGGGAGTTAACGGGAGGCAACATGGCATTGAGATTGCTGTAAAGAAACATCTATCGGGGGCTTGCGCCCCTTGCGGGGAGACATATGCGGAAGTGGCTAATTCCAGTTCTCTTGACCTTGGCTCTGACCTTCTTCTTTGCAGTGGGCGCGAAGGCCGATACGGTTTCCGCTGGCGGAGTAACTTATTCGTTCACCCATGGTGTCTCCGACGGTTCAGGTGGTTATTTCGTAATCTTGAAGATTGACGGCACTGCCGCCGTAGCATCCGCTTCGTTGCCACTCTTCTCAGTTCAGTTCTTTGACGGGAGTACGAGTGCGACCAGCGCGAGCATAAGCAGCGGTCCCGCTGGTTGGGCCGTTGCAGGGCTTGGAAACGTTAATCAGTGCGGTACTGGAAGCTTACCTTTCTTCTGCTCGACGGGTCCAGGCTTGGCAGTTGGCGGTCCGGGCGATGTATACACTTTTACGTTCGATGTGAAAGGCCTCCCGGGTCAACCGACAGGCGCAGACATCCAGGCTTGGCAACACGTGAACGGCGCTCTGACGATCTCCAGCGGTGTTGGCGTGTCTGAGCCTTCCTCGCTGATGCTTCTCGGAGCGGCCCTCTTGGGCGCGGCTCTGCTAGTCGCCATGAAGGCACTGAAGTAACTTCGCGCCGCGAATCCGCAACCTAAGATTCTAAGCACTCGCCACTGCAGGCGAGTGCTTTTGTTTTTAGGCTTGCAATTAACGCCAGGCCGCCTTCCGCGCCGCTGCTCTAAAATCCTCCAAGAATGTGCAGGTGGCCTTCGATAAGAACGAAGGCGTTATCAAGGCACCAACTCCCGGGCAGTCGTTTTCCAAAGGGTGAGCCTTTTGACTTTTCCTAATTCCCATTTTAAAACTCATCCCGCTATCCCATAGCAAACACGCCACTTATATTCTATTGACAATACGTATCTATGTGGTATAATGGATTCATTGGGTGAGCTCGATCTCTCCTGCCCAGTCGAATATGCTCGTACGCCAAGCGGTCCTTCTAACTCCTCCAGGAGCAGTCCATCCAGCTAATCCCTCCCTTGCCAATCTTTCCCTCTGTGATCTCTGTGTTAAAAATCCCGTGAAAGCATGTCCACCCAACCTCTTTAGAATCAACACTTGTGTAACTGTATCAAAACAAAGGACGTTATCCCCGTTTGGATTTAGCACTTATGAAAAAACCCGGGGGAGGGGGGTGTTATTGTTAACTAGGAATCAGCTGACCGTCTTAGCCCGGATTAGCAACTGCCGGGGATGGAAACACAAAGGCCACTCCAGCGTGGGAAGTGACCGGTTTTCCTTCATGCGTAGCGGCATCGAATCCCCACGACTTGACGGCACGAATGCACTGCGGGGTCAACGAGGGAACGCCACGAATCACCCGCACCTTCTCGACGCCACCCGTTTTGCCAATGGTTGCATTCAGTACCACAGTCCCCGAAGCCACGGTATTCACCGGATAGACCGCGAAGGTGGCGGATGTAACTTGCGCGGGAAAGAGTTCCGAATCGTTTGGCCCGGGCGTCGTCGGAGGCAGCGGAAGGCTCAAGCCCTCAATCGCCACACCTCCGGGATCGTAAGGATTGAAAACGACATTCACGGAAAGCCTGGCAGGAACAGGATTTCCATTCAAAGCAGCAGGGGTAAAAGTCCACGATTGCACGGCAGTTTGTGCGGCAGATGTCAGGGGAGGGATATCGCGGAGAACTCGCACATTTTGTATCTTGCCCATGGCGTCGAGACGCAGCAGGAGGGTTACCATACCTGTGGCCGTGGTGTTAATCGGATACGGAATATCACCAGCCGTTGCGATGCGAGGAGCAACGAACTGAGCGTAGCTCCCCGGAGAAGGTAGTGGGTAAAGAGCTGCCACACCGGCTGAGCAAATCGCCAGCATGGAAAGCAGGGATAGTCTTGTCATCTGTCTTACCTCTCTGCAAAGCGTGCGCGGAGGATTGTCCCCCCCGCTGGTTAGATGTACTAGAGCTAGAGCTATGCCCAGGAGTAGCCGTGTCTGGAGAGAGGCAGGGAGCGGACGCGTTTGCCAGTGGCGGCGAAGATGGCGTTGCACACTGCAGGCAAAACCGGGGGCAACGCGGGCTCGCCGAGGCCCGTGGGCGGGTTATCAGTCTTCAAGAAATGCACTTCGATTTCTGCCGGAACCTGATTCATTCGGACCGGCGGATACGCGTCGAAGTTGCTCTGGACGGCGTGGCCGCCGTCAATCGTGATTTCATAGGACATGACGTGGCTCAGCCCTTCAATGACCGCTCCGCGAACCTGATTCTCCGCGCTGCTGGGATTGACGATCTGGCTCCCGACGTCGCCGGCCACCCAGACCTTGTGTACTTTTACTTTGTTGTTGGCGTCCACGCGCAATTCGACGACTTCGGCGAAATATCCGCGATGGGCAAATTGAAAAGCCACACCCATTCCGCCCCCGGCGGGCAATTTGCGCGTCCCCCAGCCGGATTTTTCGGCCACCAATTTCAGCACGCCCTGCATTCGGGCAGCGTCGAGGTCCGCTTCTGCTGGATTGGTCGATGGAGTTGCCGTCGGAATGCGTGGAGACTGCAAGAGTTCGAGGCGGAATTGCACGGGATCTTTTCCCGCGGCGTGGGCGAGCTCATCGGTGAAAGACTGGAAGACCCAGGAGAAGGCATTGCTGCGAGGGGCGCGCATCGCATAGGTGGGTACGCCGAGCGGCATCGTCGACGCGCCGAAGAAATAATTTTGCAGGAACGTGCCGGGAAATTCGTTAGGAGCGATGTTCGCCGAAGGAGCAAATTGCTCGCCTTGGCCGAAAGTGACAAAGTGATTGCGCCACGCGGTGAGCTTGCCGGAAGCATCGAGTCCGCCTCTGAGGAAATGAAATCCCGCGGGGCGATAGTGGTCGTGGTGGAAATCGTCTTCGCGCGTCCAGAGCAGCTTGACCGGCACGCCAACTTGCTTGGCGATGGCGCCCACTTCGAGCATGTAATCGTTCGTCAAGCGGCGGCCGAATCCGCCGCCCGCGCGCTTCATGTGCACGATGATGTCATCGTGCGGAATATTCAGAACTTTTGCCACGAGCTGGCGGCCTGATTCCGGAGTTTGGCTGGGGGACCAGAACTCGAGTTTGCCGTCGTGGTAATGCGCGAGGCAGTTTTCCGGTTCCATGGGAGCGTGGGCAAGAAACGGATAGGAGTACGCGGCTTCAACAACTTTTGCGGCGGACTGGAGTGCACCATCCGGGTCACCGTCTTTTCGGAGAGTCATCGCGGGTGCTTGTTTGGAAAGCTCGTCGGCGCGTTTTTGGAAGCCTTCGCTACTTTGCCCCGCGGTTGAGCCTTCATTCCATTTGGCTTGCAATTTTTTGCGCGCGGCATTTGCTTGCCACCAGGTGTCGGCAACAACGGCGATGCCCCAATGCAAGCCCAACAAATCTTGCGTGCCTTCCACCTCAAAAGCGTGGCGCACACCCGGCATAGCCTTGATCTCGTCGAGGTTCGCGCCCACGCACTTTCCCGCATAAACGGGGCACTTGTCGTAGACGGCATACAACATTCCGGGAACTTTGAAATCGATGCTGTAAAGAGATTTTCCGGTGACAATCGAGGGATTGTCCACGCCTGGTGTGGGACGGCCGATGATTTTGTAATCCTTCGGATCTTTGAGCTTGACGGATTTCAGGTCGGGCGGCGTCAGGGTTGCGGCCTTCTCCGCGAGCGCCCCGTAGGTCAGAGTACGTTTCGTTTGCTGATGAATGACGTGGCCGGAGGACGTCTGGCACTCCGATTCGGGCACAGACCAGGCCTGCGCTGCCGCGGCGATAAACATCTGGCGGCAAGCTGCGCCAGTGCGCCGCAACGGGTCCCAATTGATGGGCGTGGCGGTGCTGCCGCCGGCCCGCTGCGGCCCATATTTCGTCTCGTCAAGGTCAGCCTGTTCGACGCGGACATTTTTCCAATCCACGTCGAGCTCGTCCGCAATGATCATCGGCAGGCTGGTTTTCACGCCCTGACCAATCTCAGGATTCTTTCCCTTGATGGTCACGATGCCGTCGGCGGCAACGCGTATGAAAGCAGTGGGCACGAACACCGCCGCGGGTATTTGGGGGGCTTGCGCAAGAAGTTCGTCCACTAATTCGGTGTGCAGACTCAGAAGCAGGCCGCCGCCCCCTATCGCAGAGACGCGAAGAAAAGTGCGGCGATCGACAAGTATGGTGTTCATGGGGCCTCCTGCCGTGACAGATTCTTTGATCACCGATAAAAAAACCTATATCGCCAGCATTGTAATCCCACCATACCCCCTTCGTTCAACCGCCTCGACTAGCCAGCCCGGCCTTGGCTCCTCGAATCCCACCTGCGTCCACCGCTGTATCTCGGAGGCGGAGCGCGACGCTCGAAATTCCGCAACCGATGTTAAGAGTTTGAGGCCAGCACACGCGAATGAATTCGAATGAAATTACGGTGACAGACTGCTTTTCGCACGAAGTGCCGGCCATGCGGTGGAACCCAACTCGCAAAGTACGTTAGAATCGAGACTCAATCATGTCGGGGCGTAGCGCAGCCTGGTAGCGCGCCTGCCTTGGGCGCAGGAGGTCCCCGGTTCAAATCCGGGCGCCCCGACCACTTACTTCTTTGTTTTCAATGAACTGTCGTTGATACTTCAGCGTTGGAGACCAAATGGAGTGAACCCTTGAAGTGACACACAAGATTGAGCCCCATGCCTTGGTCTGCACCGAGGTTTGGGGCGGCAATCGAAAAGTCATTCGCACGATAAAGCTGCCGAGTCTGGTCGCGTGGGTTGCCTCTGCCCCCATCGACGAAGGAGAGGGAGGAGGCGACCTCCACTAGATGTCCGTTTGTGATTACGACCTGATCTCGCGCGTGGCCCTGGCCGACGTGAGCGGGCATGGCAACGAAGTGAATGCCGTGACGCAGACACTGCGTAACTTGATGCGCAAGAACATCAACGCCTGGGACCAGTCGGATTTCATGAGGAGGGCTGAACGACGCGTTTCGCCAGGGCAGTAACGGCAAATATGCCACGGCAATCGTCTTGAGTTTCCATCGAGTCATGGGACGGCTGGCATTCAGTAATGCGGGGCATCTGCTTCCGCTTCCGGTATCACGCTGCCCAAAAGCCTAGGGGTGGCTTGAGGAAGGAACTGAAGCCAAAAAGGTCTCGGGCTTACCTGTCAGGTTAATTCCAGGGACCGATTACCGTCAGACGATCGTGACTTTGAAGCCGTCAGATCTTCTCGTGCTCTACACAGATGGCATCACCAAGCTGGGAACGAGACGGGGCAGGAGCTGGGACGAGGATCATCTGTCGTCGGAATCGTCTTTCTCGTGAACAGGTGTTAGGAAATTATCGACGACAAAGTCCGCTACCTCACGGCCCAGCCGTTGACCGGAGGTGAGGTCCGAGCGGAAATGTACTCCCGCAAAAATTCGACTCAACGTCGCTTCTTCAGCCGCAGCCGCGAAGCTCGTGAAGGAGCGATCTACTCCCGCCAGAACTTCAGAGGTAACGGTGAAATCGAAGTGATTCTTTCCGAAGAAGGAATTCAACACGGATGCCCCGGCAGCACTGATAACCGCGTGTGCGCCCGGGTAAGCGGGATCTGGTGTCGTGTTGCCGACCTCCGGGAGCCAATTGGAGTCTGGGAGGGTTTCCGGGTTTCCATCTGTTGTGGCTTCCCGAATTGCCGTCACTGGCCGCCAGAAGTTGTAAGTGTATTTGGTATCGTAGAAAGCGATCACACCATCCGCAAAAGTAAGGTTTAGCAACGCAAACAGGCGGGCGCTTTGCGCAGTTGTCAAGTCATGCCCCAGCGCCGCCGTCTGCGTGATCTCGTTCCAATAATTTTGAATGGCGCCATTCCAAAAGCGCCCAGTCAGAGCTTGGTCCGGAGTGGCAGCAGTACCGTTGGCAATCCCTAGGGATTTCACATCATTGAAAACGTCGCTGTAGGTATCGCTAGTCAGCGCCGGGGGAGGACCAAGTCGAAACTGATTCGCGCGCTCCAGCGCGAACGGCGTTACATGAGACCAATGCGTGAATTGAGGTTGCTTGGGAAAATTAGGAGGTGTCGACTGGTACTCTCCCGGCGCATTTCCGAAAACGAAGGGGATCGGTGGAGCATTCGAACCGTCGTTGCTTCGCTGAGCAAGGATTTGATCAGCGACGGTCTTTCCTATCGTGATTCCTTCCGCCTTGTCTGCGCCGTCTGGAATTGATGCCAAAGACTGCTGAAGTTGTTCGTCAACCAGCACTTGCAACGTCGCGTTTAGAGTCGGGTACAACGCAATAAGAACTTCGTGCGCTGCGGCGGCGGCCGCTGCGTCTTGAGAAGCAAAGCGCGATACGCCGCTAAGGCGAACCAAGTAAGGCTTATGGGCTCTGTCGATGGCATTCACAGCATCGTAGATGGCGGCGTGCATGATCGCAAAGCTCCGGGTCGGGTGGATGGTTGCCGGCTGCGCGCCAGGTGTGCGAACAATCTCTAGAAGTGTTCTGTTCCACTGCACAACGGGATTGATCGAGTTGGCAGCGGAGTTTTGTGAATTCTGATGCCCATCGTCAATCGCAGCACCGTATGAACTGGTGGCAGGGATGAATAAACTCGCGCAGAGCAGCATGAGCATTATAAGAATTTTCGACATCCGTGATTTCCCCTTGTTTCTGCTTGCGGAAGTGCGGAAGCACGCCGTGAAGCGGGATCTCGATCGTCATACCTTCTTGCACGCGTATAGACCGCAGCAAAGAAGAAAAAATTCCGTGGACTCTAAATTAGTTTAGGGATGAAAGGCAAGATCAGTGCATCGGACGAGAGCAACGACATATCCTTACACTCACCCGGCTTACCCGCGCAGAATTGTGGATTGAGCAAGAAACACCGTTGGGGTCGGGGCCGGCCTCTCGCAATCGCTCCTGGGATGTAGCCGGCCCGCCTAATGTTAGAGATTGGACCTTAATCCCCTATTCGTTGTCTTTGTCGTTAGGCTCGGAAGTGTTTGTAAAGCCCGTGCCGGCAATCCATGGTCCAGCGTTGCCATTGAAAACCGCGCGAACCAAAACGACAGGTCCGAAGCACACGCCGGGCATGTTGACCCTTGATTCGATCTCAGCGTTGCCATCCGGAGACAATGGAACCGGATCGGTTGTTGCAACAACGCTCCCGCCTGTGCCGCCGCAAACCAAGCTGGCGCTGACGTTCTTGACCGGCCCTGGCGTTCCAAGATCAACGATGATCAAGCCGGCTATCTCAACGCGAAGCCGTCCATCGCCGGTCAAAGCGGCTGAGCCGCGATGGACAGTCCAGGGCCCTACACCGCTCGGTACGCCACCGATCACGGTGTTGGGGTTTGAACCGATAATCTTCGACCGGAATAAAAACTCTTCGGCAAGCGCGCTGAATACAAACACTCCAGCCAGCAAGCCACATAGGAGAATCACTCTTGCGACAACTTTGTTCATTTTACGAAGATTCCTCTCATTGAGATAAGTTGGAACATCAAATTGGGGTTGTTGACGCTGCCGAGAAAACCGCCAACGTGTGCCCAGTCAAAGCGACGAGGGCAAAACACACAAGTGCGACATCCATTTTTTCTGCATCCCCCGGTGACAGTGCGGGTCGTGAGATGAAAGCTCGCGTCTCAAACCTCCCTTCACGTATCTAGACCTGGGGACAAGACAGAAAATTCCATAAGCAGCAATTAAGCTGACAGTTTCGAGCCTGTGACGATGGGTCGCGCATTGAATTCATGCCGCCACCAGGGTGGACTGAGGTGGTACCTTACGCGCTGCCAGGCGATGATTGCGGGCTTTTTGTCTTTGATCTTCGTGAAGCAGCTCGCGCAGCCGAGTGCGCGCCTTGTGCAATTGTGACTTCGAATCACCTTCCGAGCGTCCCAGCATCTCGCCAATCTCGTGGTGTTCGTAACCTTGGATATCGTGCAGAACGAATATTGTCCTGTAGCCCACCGGCAAACGCTCGATACAACGTTCGAGATTCACCCGGTCAATCGAACCCGCCAACAATGGATCGAGTGCGCTGGCATCTACCGACAGCCAGCAAGTTTCATCGTCGGGATCGTATGTCGCCTCGATCGAAACCGTTGGTGGCGACTTCTTGCGCAAATGCATCAGCACCACGTTAACCGTTAACCGGTGGAGCCAAGTGGAGAAGGCCGATTCGTAACGGAAGGTGTGAATCTTGCGGAACAAAAGCAAAAATGTGCCCTGCGTCAAATCTTCGGCTTGATTTGGGTCTCCCACCATGCGCCGGCAAAGAGCGTACACACGCCTACTGTGCAACCGGTAAAGGCACTCGAATGCAGCAGCATCGCCACTACGAGCTAGCCGGATAGCCTCCGCCTCGTTCAACTGTTCGTCTTGTGTGGGACTCGCAGGGACAGGCGTCTGTTTCAAAATGCTTTCGTCGGCCGCCTGCGAGTCATCCTTCGGGAGTTGCCGATTTGATGCAGAGGGCTTGGCCAGGCACGAACCAGCCAACTTCTCAGTCTCGACAGCTGCAGAGGCTTGCATCACTTATTTCCTTAGTGCGTTGCAGCCTGAACTTCGACGGAAGTCTTGCCGCCGCTGATTTGTGATTTAAGCATCGCCGGTAGCACAGTCTTTTGACCGATCTGGGCGCGATCCTTCCGGTTATTCGTGGTCGTGGAGTAGACAAACGTCAGTCCTAGCCTCGAATTCATCTCAAATCTTCTTCTTCAACTTAGTGTTCAATCACAATCCATTTTGTAATCTACCTTCAGTGTTCCAGACCATATACGTGCTCGAATAATTCCTGGACAGAGAGATATTTAGGTGCTGGGAATAAAATGGCGAGGGAGTTGGTTCCTTGATTATGAGTATTTTTCCAGCTTATCCCAACAGAGGGAAAAAGAATGGGGTATAACCGTACCTCTCTCTGACCTATTAAGCGTTGCTAGTCGCTTCTATTCAGACCGTTGCTATGAAACTTTGCTGGCACGAAACCGCGGTGGGACGCCCGCGTCCAAAATTGCAGTGAGGGAGAATGGGTGCGATGGAAACGCTCTGGCTAGACTTACGGTATGCCTTGAGAGCTTTGCGGAAAGGCCCCGGGTTCACGGCCGTCGCGGTTCTCACGCTGGCGCTAGGTATTGGCGCGAACACCGCTATTTTCAGCGTGGTGCAAAACGTTCTCCTTCGCCCGCTGCCCTACCCTCAACCGGAAAGCCTCGTTGAGATCTGGAACACGTATCCCCCGATGCTGCCGCAAGGAGGATTATCGCCGGGCGACTATGCCGATTGGCGGCGGGAAAACGCCAGCTTCTCGTCAATGGGCGCTTACGCACAAGTGTCCACGGGATTCAATTTGACGGGCGAGGGTGATGCACAACGCGTCCTGGTAGCCTACGCCAGCTCCGATGTGTTTTCGATGCTCGGAGTCCAGATGGTGGCTGGGCGCTCCTTTCTCCCGGAAGAAGACCGGGCAGGCAATGCGCCGGTGGTGATCTTGACTTCTCGTCTGTGGCGAAGCCACTTTGGCGGCGATCCCGGAGTCGTTGGCCGAACGATCGCTCTCGACAACCGGCGATACACGGTGGCCGGCATTCTCACGCCTAGTTTCAACTTCTTGCGCTGGCCCGATCTGTGGATGCCGGTGGGACAATTCGATGATGATTTGACGGAGCACATTCATCACGCGTTCGTGGGTATCGCGCGGTTGAAGCCGGGCTTAACTCTGGCGCAGGCCAGGGATGAGATCGGGAGATTGAATCAGCAGGAAGCCCTCGCGTACCCGGACTCGCATAAGAATTTTGGCGTCCTGGTACAGCCGATGCAGGACCCTGCCGCGGGCAAACTTCGCACCACGCTGCTGGTGTTATCCGGGGCCGTCGGTCTGGTGCTGCTGATCGCTTGCGCAAACATTGTGAACCTGCTGTTGGTGCGCAACACGGCGCGGGAAAGAGAAGTTGCGGTGCGCGCCGCGCTCGGTGCGAAGCCATGGCAACTGGTGCGCCAGCTGTTGACGGAGAGCACATTGCTTTCCCTGTGTGGCGGCATAATCGGCGTTCTTTTCGCCTTTGTGGGACTTCGCGCGCTGATGGCCTTTGTCCCCGCAGACCTCGTCATTCTGCACGAGACAGGCTTGAACGGCTGGGTGCTGGGATTCACGATCCTGGTTTGCCTTGCGACCGGAACGGTGTGTGCTCTCTTGCCGGCTTTGCGAATGCTAAAGAGCGATCTGGCTGGTGCGTTGAAACAAGGAAGCAAGGGTGTTGGTTCATCGGGACATCACCGCGCGCACAACCTGCTTGTCATCTCTGAAATCGCGATGGCGCTTATTCCCCTGACCGGAACTGGCTTGCTGCAGCGGAGCTTTCAACACTTGATCGAAGTGGACCCGGGATTTCGCACGGACCATTTGTTGACAATGGAGGTCCAGCAGGCGGGGATCTCCTTCGCTCAATCCTCGCAACTCCCCGGTGAGGCGCAGCTCAAACTGGGTCAAAAGCAATCGCTGCAATTCCAACAAATCGCGGATCAGATTCGGGACCTGCCCGGTGTGAAGGAAGTGGGAGGAGTCAGTGTCCTACCCCTGGGTACAGAATTTCGTTCGGCATCGCGATTTGTGATCGAAGGCCAGCCAGCAATGGCCGCAGGGGCGCGGCCGATTGCGCAAACGCGCGTCGTAGCCATTGGCTATTTTGCGGCCCTGGGAATTCCGCTACGTACGGGGCGGCTCTTCCAAGCAGAGGACTGGAAGCTGCAAGACAATATCGTTATCAGCGAAGCGATGGAGCGACGTTTCTGGCCGGACGGCGACGCGCTGGGGAAACGCGTCAACTTCTGCTCGCTGGATCCCAAACCGTGCTGGTTTTCCGTGATAGGAGTCGTGGGCAACGTGCATCAATTTGGGTTGGACGGGGAGCCGACGTTTGACACTTATCTCGTTGGCGGGTGGACGCCATATGTGGTGGTGCGGACCGCCTCTGATCCCGTAGCTTTGGCACCGGCTATCAGCAGCCTGGTGCGCAAAGCCGATCCGAATTTGCCGGTCTCGCATGTCGTGACGATGGAGGAACTGCTCTCGGATTCCGTTTCGCCCCGGCGCTTTTCGGTCGTGCTGACTACTATTTTTGCTTTCCTGGCATTGTTGCTGGCGGCAGCCGGCATCTATGGTGTGATGAGCTATACCGTGAGCACACGGACGCAGGAAATCGGGCTTCGTGTGGCATTGGGAGCGCAGCCGGACAGCGTGCAAAACATGATCCTTGGAAAGTCTCTTAAGTTGACGGTTGCCGGCGTGGGTCTGGGCCTGGTTGGATCATTCGCCTTGATGCGCTTCTTGTCGAGCTTGCTGTTTGGCGTCGGGGCCTACGACGCGAGTACGTTCTTCAGTGTGACGGTGTTGCTGATGGCAGTGGCTCTGGCGGCTTCGTACATACCGGCGCGACGTGCGGTGCGCGTGGATCCGTTGGTAGCCTTACGCCACGAATGACAATGACCGCGAAATCAAATACTCACGGCTGCAACTCGCGAGGCGCTTGGCAAAGTGTCTGCGTTCGCCAGGTTGGCGAGGGATTGGCGAAGCGCGCTGCGTGCTCGCGATAGCCTCGACATCACTGTGCCAGGGGGCATTCCCGTGACTTCTGCAATTTCCTTGTAGGACATCTCTTCGAGTTCGCGCAGAATCAGCACTTCACGAAAATCGAGTGGAAGAGTTTCCATCACCTGCCGGAGCAGTTTGCCACTGTCGTCTCGAATGAGAGCTTCCTCCGGATTTGGGGCGCGAGGATCAGGACCGAAAAGTTTTTCGTCAAATTCTGCAGTAGGCTGCTGCGGGCGATTCTGTTGTAGCCAGGTGTAGCACGTGTTGCGCACAATTCTCAGTAGCCATGCGCGCACATTCCCACCTCGGAACCCGCCAGAGAATCGGAAGGCGCGCAAGTACGCTTCCTGGACGACGTCTTGGGCATCGTGCTCGTTGCGCGTCAACCACCGCGCCAGGTTGTAGGCAGCATCCAGATGGGGCAAGACCTCCTGCTCAAAATTCCAGATGCAATTGTGTTCTGGCATTGACATCTCCCTTCACGTGCAAAGAAGCGGTCTTGTCAGGTATCCCTAAATCGGCCGGTTCGGAAGCTCTATCACTGGTAAAAGTCTCATTTGGGTTTGCATGAGGTGCCCTTCCCAGCAGTCTCCGACGCCAAACCGGCGGTGAAAGAACTGGTAGGTTTCGTTGCCAGGAACCTTGAAGCAGACAAAGCCTTCGCCGGGGACAATGGGGTGTTGGCATTCGCAGCAATGGGCGATTGCTTTCCGTTCCATGGGTCACCTCCCGCCCTTTGCTTGATATTCTTTGTAAGACAACTCGTTTCTGATCGTTTCCAAGTCTTTGTCGGCCTTCTGCAAGCGGGCGCGGGCTTGGTCGATGGCTTTGAAGACAGTAATGTCGTAGATTCCGACGCTCACTTCGGACTGGTGTTCCCTGAGGAATTTCTGAATGAGGATAATCTCTGTTCCCAGAGTCTCGTGTGGCGGGTCATCCGCCGAGAGATCCATTTGTCTTACGAGGTCGTTCCACGCTGCGTTACGGGCGATTGGAACGCCATGCTCCGGTTCTTGCCCGTACAATAAATAGAGATTGGTCGTGATGAACGCGATGAGCAGGAACATGCGGAAAAACAGAAAGCGGATGGTTTCCATATGCGCTCCCATTCGATTGATGAGAAAATTCCGTTATTGCTTGGCTGGTCCATGCGCCCGACCATGCGCCCAGACAAAAAAGATGGCAATGGACCCGGAATCCCTCTTCCAAGGAACGCGAGTCCCCTGCTAAGTCACAGCTGATAGGGGACTTGGCGGAATTCCTCCCCTAGCCTGGCTTTGTTGAAGTTCAAGCCCGGTGGTACACTCCCGTTTATCTAGGTTTTTTCTCGATGCCAGACGATCACCACCTTCTTGGGCGGCTCCGTTTTGGAGTTTTCGAGGTAGATCTACGCGCGGGGGAGCTGCGCAAGCATGGCCTGCAGGTCAGGCTTCAAGAACAGCCCTTTCAAGTTCTCGCGATGCTGCTGGAGCACCCCGGCGAAGTCGTGACCCGTGAGGAACTGCAGAAAAAACTTTGGCCTGTGGACACTTTTGTCGATTTCGACCACGGGCTCAACAAAGCTATCAACAAGATTCGTGATGCCCTCAGCGATTCCGCCGAGAGTCCACGCTTTGTGGAAACGGTGGCTCGGCGCGGCTACCGCTTCCTGGCAGAGGTCAGAGTTGTTGACCCTGCACCCGTGCGCGGTCTGGAGCCTGCAACCGAAGCGCTTTCCCCATCGGAGAACCGTGATCGACCGGCTATCTTTGGCACGCCACCAACTGATAAGCGCCTTGTACCCTCCATGGCCCGGAGAATCTCCGGCTCGGTCCTGGTTCTGCTCCTGGTCATTCTCACAGCGTGGACATTTCGCTCCAGAAACCGCCCGTCCCCTGCAATCCGTTCTTTGGCCGTGTTGCCCCTTGAAAGCCTCTCCGGTGACGCTTCGCAAGACTATTTCGCTGATGGCATGACGGACGAATTGATTACTGACCTCGGCCAAATCAGCGCCCTACGTGTGATCTCCCGTACCTCGGTGATGTCGTACAAGCGAGCGCGCAAGCCTCTCCCGCAGATCGCGCGTGAGTTGAGTGTCGACGCCGTCGTGGAAGGCACGGTGCTGCGCTCCGGCGAGCAAGTTCGCATCACTGCGCAGCTGATTCAGGCAACTGACGACAAACACTTGTGGTCGCGGAGCTATGAAGGTGATTTGCGCGATACCTTGGCACTCCAGAACAACGTGGCTCGCGCCATTGCCGAGCAGATTCGTATTACTTTGAAACCCCGGGAACAAGCTGCGCTAAAAAACATAAAGGTTGTTAATCCAGAAGCTTACGTCTCGTATCTCAAGGGTCGCTACTTTTGGAACAAGCGAACAGCGGATGGTTTGAAAACGGCAGTCGCTTACTTCAACCAGGCAATCGAGGAGGACCCCAGCTATGCCCAGGCCTATTCCGGTTTAGCCGACACGTATGCTTTGCTGGGAGACTGGCAGTATGCGGTTATGACCCCCAAAGAGGCACTCCCAAAAGCGAAGGCCGCGGCGATCAAAGCAGTGGAGTTGGACAGCACCTTGGGCGAAGCCCACAATTCGCTGGCGTTCTGCTTGGACGGCTTCGACTGGGACTTTGAATCTTCCGAGAGAGAATTCCGGCGCGCCATTGAGCTCAACCCCAGCTACGCAACCGCTCATCATTGGTATGCCTGGCACTTGGCCTTAGTGGGAAAGAATGACGAAGCCATCGCCGAAATGAAAACAGCCCAGAACTTGGATCCGTTATCCCTCATCATCAACGCTGAGTTGGCAGAGCTTCTTGCGATCGCGCATTCTTATGATCAATCCATAGAACAGAGCCGCAAGACAATCGAAATGGACCCTAACTTTGCTCTCGCGCACAATCAACTCGCCCAGGCGTACATCCAAAAAGAGATGCACGGTGAAGCAATTATGGAACTAGAGAAAGCGATCCGACTTTCCGGGGGCAGCCCAATATGCACAGCCAATCTTGCACGCGCATACGCCGCAGAGGGCAAGAGAGACGAAGCGTTAAAGCTCCTCAGTGATTTGAAGAAGGGGTCGAATCCTACTTATTCGCGTGCCACGGAAATTGCCATGGTCTATGCAGCTCTCGGGGATAAGGATCAAGCGATGAATTGGCTAGAGAAAGCATACGAATGGCGATTTAACCCGAGCATCCTGCTGCGGCCAGGTTTCGATCCTCTCCGCTCCGATCCGCGGTTCCAAGATATTGAGCGCCGCATTGGTCTCAATCCATAAGCCAGAAAATTTGAAGAGGATGGCCAGGTTCGGCTATCTCTTAGCGCCGCCGGATGACCCCTCTTTATCTACTTGCGGCAATGCTGCTCCAGGAATCGGAACACATCATCGGCCCACACGGAGGCTCCAAAATAGCCAAATGTATGGCCGTCTTGAACTGAGTTGCCATAGGAGGGATAAATCTTAATCTCACACGTCTTGCCTGCATCCTTCATTGCCGCTGATAGAGTCCGGCTCGGCGATAGGTCATAGTCATTCGCCGCTTGGAAGAAGAATACCGGCACCTTGGAATTGCGAACCGCACGTGTCATGAGCGATTGCAATTCGAGCGCTTCTGCCCAGCTCTGGGCGCCCCCCGCCGAATCGATCCCAGCACAGTAATTCCCTCGCTCCGCGCCGAGCACAGTCTCAATACCGCCAAACGAGTTTCCAGCCACGGCGATACGGTCCGCTTGAACGAAGTTCTGCTTCCGTAACCACGCGAGGGCCGCTAACTGATCGTTGAGGTGGTCGGTCTCCAGCAACCGGACCATAACGGCGGCGGCTGCAGAGTCACCTCCCTTCTTCCTGGCCACAGCGATCTCATCACCGATGTAAGGACCTGCAGAAGTGCTAAGCCCCTGTCCACGGCGGTACGGGCCAAAAAAGACCCATCCGCGGCTTGCAAAGACCGGACCGATTGCTTCGAATACTTGTTTGCTGAGCATGCCAGGTGCGCTCCCGTGGTTGTAAACGACTGCCGGAAACGGCCCTGCACCTTCCGGTTTGTGCAATGCTCCCTGGAGCGTAAGCTCCCCGCTGGGAAACGAGACCACATCGGCCGCTAACAAAAGCAACGGAGAGGCGAGCAGCAGAAACAAGAAGAACGAAAACAGAACGAAATTTTGCCCAAGGGCCAGTAGACCGCACGATTTCGAATGTTTCATCACTAATTTCCTTCAAGAACAAAATCCCTGTTCAAGCAGTTTGGTTTTCTCAGATAGCAGACGAATCGACAAGGGGCTGAAAAGCGATCAACCAAAAGTTTTCAATTAGTTCCTGCGGTTTTATTCGTAGGGCTTGGGATTCTAGCTTCGCTAAGGATTTGGTCGAGTTGCGCCCGGTCCAAGAACTTCCCGTTCAGTACAACGCCATCGATCTTTTTTGTATTCGCGATATCTTTCAAAGGATCTGCGTTGAGCAACACCAAATTGGCGATGTAACGCGGCGCGACGCGGCCCCATTCGTTCGACAAACCCAGCATCAACGCGGGGTTGGTTGTTGCCGTTTCTAGCGCCTGCATCGGAGTCAGGCCAGCTTTCACAAACAGTGCGAGCTCATCGTGCACGCTGAAACCAGGATAGGTATATGGAATGGTGACGTCTGTTCCTGCAAGAAGATGCACTCCGAGCGTCTGCGCCCAATGCACTTCCTCCAGCATCTTTGCATACTCCCGTTTTCTCATCGAGATGTACTCGGGCGTCCGGTATTTCGTCAGCATCCCGTTCTCCGGTTTCCACCATTTCAATTCGTCCGCGGAGACATACTCCATCCTGGGATCAGTCTCCCGGTTCAAATCATCAATAAATGTCAGAGAGCGCTGCGTGACCAGCGTCGGAGTCAGGAATGTGCCATTCTTGGCCAGAAGAGAATAAGTCTCATCCGCGTGTTTCTGATCGAAATGGCCGAGCATCAGGGTTTCATCTTGCGCAATCTTGGCCGGAATCAACGCAAAATTCTTTGTCCGGAGTGCTTCTTGGAAAACAGATTGATCCATTCGCTGCTGGATGTATTCGTTCTCCGCGGTTGATCCGCCCGCCAGGGCAATTCCGTGTTCCAGAGATCGTTGTCCAGCGTTCGATGCTTCGCGGACACTGATCGCGCTTGGTAGGTGGCCGACCACTGGCACGCCCAGTTTTCTTGCTTCCTCGATGATGGCGTAGTACGAGTCTCGGGAGAGCCCGTCATACACCTTAATGCAGTCAGTTCCTTGTTTTTTCAGCGAAGCTACAGCAAGCCGTGCTTCCTCCGCATTTTTTGCGGAGATAGTGAATTGCGAATTAGACCAGGAGTCCGGGCCATCGACGATGGGTCCGCAAGCGATAATCTTCGGACCAAGATTCTGCCCTTTCGCTATCGCATCTCTCAGAGGAAAGACTTCTTGGGCGATCCCTCCCATGTTGCGAATTCCAAGAACACCATTGGCGATATCCATCTTCATATCGCGATTCGCATCACGGAAATGCACATGCATGTCCCACAATCCAGGGATGACAAACTTTCCGCGACCATTGATTACCGCGGTTGAAGCGGGCAAATTATGACTCTGCGAGGGCACCACAGAGAGAATAGTGCGTTCATGGATGACTATGGTCATGTCCGGCTGAGACAAGCTATTAGCGGGGTTGATGACGGTCACGTGTACGATGGCGTAGTCGGTCGACTGTCCCACAGTGCATTTTGTAAGCAGCAATAGCGCAACTAACAGAAATAGTGACCGCGAGATCGGTGGGATATACACAACGCGACCTTCTATTCCGGGTAACCTTCGAGAGACGCCATATGGGCCACATGATTTCGAATGTTTCATCTTAATTGCCCTCAAAAACAAAATTCCTGTTCAAGCAGTTTAGTTTTCTCAGATAGCCGACGAATCCACAACGATTTGTCCCTTCATTCCTCTGTGGCCGAGCCCGCACGTATGGCAGCACCTATACGTATACGTCCCCGGGGTTTGCGCCAAAAACTCAATCGTCGTGGTCTCTCCCTTCTTAAGCTGCCAGCAATCCTGCGGCGAAGTAAACACCAGCCCGCCGGTGGCATTCGCTTCGGCGCCGTCGGGAACGACCGCGATTTTGAAACCGTGGTCATGGTCTGTAGCTGTGATCTTGAGCTGGACTTTAGCCCCAGCATTCACATGAACAGGCGGAGGTGAATACTCGTACTTCTTCGCAGTAAGTTCGATGACCTGAACGTTTTGCTCTTGAGCTAGAACCGAGCTGTGCGGCGAAAAAAATATGGCCGGCGTCAACACAAGCACGCCGACCATGGACAACAGTGGAAGTATTACGGACTTCTTCATGCGATGCTCCTCGACTTCAAGACAACCAATCGTTGGGATGAAGTGACGCTTAAAACTCGCGCCGGGCCTCATCCGCTTCCGCTGCCAGATTCAACAGGCATTGCTGGAGTTCTTTCGGCTGGCCGATGAAGAGCCCGTCTTCGATAAAGCCGTTGATAGCTCCGGTCGCATCGAGCTGACCCGCGCCGGTCGGACGAATGATGGAGACTTCCGGCAGGCCTTTGATGAAGTCTGTCGGTTCCGGCATGATCAGGTTTGCCTGCAGCGACTCCGGTTGGCCCACCGCCAAATTGACAAACGTCAGAGTCCCGCCGGGCTGATTGTCGGTCAGAGCAACCGCGTTGCCAGCCTTATCGTGCCAGACTTGAAAGTGCATGATTTCTGCGCCGCCAATGCTGGTGGTGATGCGCAGAACTTCAGGGCTCGATACGCGCTGGCTTAGCGTGGCGTAAAGACTGGTGCCAGCTTGCTCGATGAATCCAAAGTGAAATCCCGCAGTATTGGCAATCGCCTGGGCGTGATTCGCGTCGCTCAAATCGGCAAGAGTTGCGGGAATGGCAGGATGCTGTCCCTGATTCAAACTTGGGACGGCTTGAGGGAACATTGGCGCGCCGAGGTCGAGGTTCTCTTTGCTTCGGTAGCGAGTCCACCAACTGGTATCCACTCTCAATTGCTTCAGGTTGGTGAGGCGCCTCGTTTGCGGCACACCTGGAACGCTGCTGGGCTCGAGGTTGTGCGCAAACTTGTCGAGATTGATCGGCTCTTGTCCCTTGGATTTCAAATACGCCTGTAGAAACTTGACGTGGCTGATCTCATCATCGGTGTTGTCAGAGATGTATTGCGGCATGTCTCCGTCGAGCTGGAGCAGGCCATTCACGTAGGGCTGAAAAGTAGGATTATTCGCGACTTCGATTCCACCAAGTTCCTTATATTGCTGCCACAAGTCAGTCTCGATAATCTCTGCTGCCAATAAGAGCTGTAGAATCGCGACGTCTCCCTTGGTAAGGCTGCGTCCTTCCCGATCCTGGCCAAAGGTCGATGAGCCACTAGTCAGCAGCCCAGCGCTCACTGCGGCCGCTCCTGCCCCCAAGGCTCCCTTCTTTAAGAATGAACGGCGATTCGCAAGTTGCTTGATGCGGCTTCCGGAATTCTCCATTGTTTTCTCCCTTTATCGAAAAACGAGTTCGAATCGCTTGAATTGCGCGTTTCCATGAACTGATTTGGTGGACCCGTTCACGAAAGAGCAGCGTCAATACGTTGCGACGATACCAACTGAACTTCCGTTCTGTTTATTCCATTCGTGACGGAAAAAAACAAAATCGGGACAAAATATCCCTCTGCTGCGTAAGTGCCGAGCTGTTCAGCTACAACAATTTACGAAGAGCACGATACCTACCAGAGGCAATGAAGTTGATGCGCATGTAAGGCTAGATTGGAGTTGAGTGGTTCTTCTTCGGAACGAGGACGTGCAAGAGTCCATTCACGGGCTTCACATCTGCCTGAGTTGGATCAATTTCTTCGGGCAGGACGTGGACGGATAGCACGTCTGGCCCTTTGCCCGCCTCTCCAACATGCCGTGCGTGGCTACGAAGAACAACCAAGCTGTGTGTTGTTAAGCTCAGAATAGTAGTTACGTCCGGATTCCGCGGACACTCAATGACAAAATGAAATGCCGAAGAGTTTCCATTAAAGTCGTCACACAACAGTTCCTTCTCGGCGGCGATCCAGTCATCCAGGTCGAGGCCATGCACGCCGCCACGTTGCTCGAAAAGCTGATAAGCGCGTCTGGCGACCGTCGACTGGATGATCTCCTGGTGTTGTTCGTTTCTACTCTCGACCGTAATTATCCAGTTGTTTCGGCACTTTTGGACGCGTCTCTCCATTCGTGCACCTCCTTGCGCATTCCACCCTGATTTGCCACGTTCCAAGTGTTTATTCTGGATTTTGAGAAGCGATTGTCGAGTCTTCGTTTTTCAACGAAGCGAGTCACGAACGAAACTACACTTGAAACTAATACAAGCAATACAAGCCACACCACAAAGAGTGTCTTGAACATTGTCGATCCTTTCAGTATTTCAGCCATGCCGGTACCGAATTTCTGGATGCGCCTCATTGATCGCGCCCGCAATCCCAACTCAGTTCCTGGCAGGAACGCCAACCACATCTGGGATGACGCTTGACGTGTCCGCTCAATTTAAATACCTTCGTTGCATCTTCATGTCTGAGTACCTCTGGCCCGAATGTTCTATTCCAGATGGTGACGACTGGCAGCCCCAAAAAGGGGAAACCAGGGCAACTGGAATCTGCGAGTTTCCGGCTTCACGTTTGCTGTGCGCAGAATAGTGCTCTAATTCGACTCTGACTCGACTCGGACTACATTCTTGCTTGAACTGGAGCTCGCGAAGACTAATGGCAGTTAATTTATGCGGAGGACTTGATTAGTTGGTGGAGGTGCTCAAGGTCGGGAGGATCTGCGTCGGAAACAGCGCAGAATTCTACCTTGCCTTTTCGCCAATCGACCCATCGGTAGCCTTGACGGGATCCTGTGCGCGGAGAGCCGTCCAGTTCCCGTGTGGGCCACATAAATACATTGATTAAATGTCCGCGGCGCTCATAGACAAGTGCGGCGACAGTGCGGCCGTCAACAATGTCCAGGCGCCCACCCTGCAACGCGAAACCGTCGTTCGCGAAATCGTGGATCGGGAGAGCAAATTTAACCTTTCCGTCGAACCATTGCTTCACGGCCTGTTCATCGTTCGAAGGAATTCCAGTTATGTGGCCTGGCTGCAAGGAATGCGCATGCGCTTCGACGATTTCTTCAGCGAATTCGGCCTGATAGTTGTCGCCGCCAGGGTCGGGACTTATTCTCCATCCCACGAGCGCGACGAGCAGGAGCGCAGCGGCTGCCGCCAGCCAGTGCCAAATGCGAGGCTTTGACGCGGCGGTGGCGGCCGCAACCTCGGGGATATTCGCGCGAATCTTCCGCCGGAGTGAGGTCGGCGCGGACTCATACAGTTGAGCGGCCTGTAATCTACCGCTCAAAATGTCCTGAGTCACGAGCTCAGCGCCGCAGTCGGCGCACAGTCGCAGGTGCCGCTCGAACTCCGTAGTGCGAAAAGCATTCAATTCACCGTCAAAATAAGCGTGAAGTAGGGAATCGGCAAAATCACATCTCAAGGGTAGCCTCCTTGCCAGAAGAGCTAACGAGCGCGGAAGACAGTTGACGGCGGGCACGAGAGAGCGAGGACATCACGGTGCCAATAGGAATCGACGTGATCGCTGCGATTTCCTTGTAGGAGCAGCCTTCGAGTTCTCGAAGAACGAGGACTTCGCGGTAACGGGGCGGAAGCGTTTCAAGGGCGCGAGTGAGGCGTTCGCGATCATTACCGGCGATGGCCAGGGTTTCGGGCGTGAGGCAAGTCTGTAGGTGTAACTCTTCGTCGAATGCCACGCTTAGCTCCATAGGACGATTCTTCTCCAACCAGGTGTAGCAGGAATTGCGCACGATCTGCAGGAGCCAGGCGCGCGCGTCTCCACCGTGAAATCCACGGAAAAAACGGCACGCGCGGAGCAGGGCTTCTTGAGCGACGTCTTCGGCGTCTTCGCGCCTGCGCAACAACCAACGCGCTAGGTTGAAAGCCGCGTCAACATGGGGCAGCACAAGCTGCTCAAAGCGCACCTGGTCCTCGGGACCCAACTCGCTCAAGCTTCACCCCTGCTCAGTGAGACTCATAGGGAGGAACCGTCTCGAAGCTGTTTTTATTTCTTTCTTTCGGGTTACTCATAAAAAATACGGATCGCAAGTGTTGTGTCTATTTTCGGAATAAATCGGGTAGTGCGTCGGTCTGCATGGACGAAGAACGTTGAATGGCGGGCGTGGGGGCCCCCCACCCCGCGCCGCCGTTCTAATGGCCGCAAGAAACTATACGAAAGCGAAGCACACCAGGAGAGTGAGAATGTCCGAGAACAAAAAAGATGAGCTGGTGCACGACCACAATCACGACGGGATTGACCGCCGCGGATTCCTGAAATGCATGGCTTGGGCAGGTACGGGAGCCTTCTGCGTAATTCAAGGAGGCGTCTTGAAGTCTTACAGCTTGAGCCGGGCG
>DASSXG010000125.1:0-41422 GCA_035704085.1 Candidatus Acidiferrum sp.
TCGACCTTGGCGCGGTCCGCGTCGAGGGAGCGTTGGGCAACTTCGAGGTCGTTGCCTGCGACCACACCGGGCGTGGCCGACGCACTCTTTAGCCGGTCATACGTGCTTTGATCCGATGCAAGCTTTGCGTCCGCCTCCGCATGCTGCGCTTCTGCCGCCTGCAGTTTCGACTGCGCCTCGGCCCGTTGCGCCGCCAGTTCCGGCGCCACCAGTCGCGCCATCACTTGCCCTGACCGGACCCGCGTCCCACGGTCGACGCTGATCGAGTCCACGTAGGCGGTCACCCTCGGAAACACTGTGACCGCTTCGTATGCCTGCAGTTCCCCCGGGAGGCGCGTCGTGATCGAGAGTTTCTTGGAGGTGACTTTCACCACTTCCACTGTGGCTGTGGCTTGCGTCGGTGCCGCTTTCGTCGTGGAATTTGAGTTCCCACCGCAAGCTACACACCACAACGCTGCGGCGCTGAAGATGACGATCGAAAAAAGCTTACGTCTGATCATGTCGTTTCTCCGGGCACGACAGCCGTGCCTCGCGCGAATGCGCTTCGAGGATCGTCGGGATCGAGTGAGGGCGACGCGACTCCCGCACGGTGCTGAACGAGCGAAAATACCAGGGGCAAGATGAGTAGCGTGGCCGCAGTCGCAAAGAGCAGACCGCCAATCACAGCGCGACCAAGAGGAGCCGTTTGCTGGCTTCCTTCACCGATGGCGAGCGCCATCGGCACCATGCCCGCAATCATGGCCATGCTTGTCATCAGGATCGGACGCATGCGGGTTTTGGCTCCGTGCAGCGCCGCATCCATCGCCGCGTTGCCTGCTCGACGATACTCCTCGGCAAACGTCACGAGCAGAATCGCGTTCGCCACAGCGACGCCAATCGCCATGATCGCGCCCATGAACGACTGGATATTCAGGCTCGTGCCCGTCAGCAAGAGCATGAACAGCACTCCGCAGATCACCGCGGGCACCGTCGAGAGCACGACGAACGCCAGCTTCAGCGATTGAAAGGTCGCCGCAAGCAGCAGATAGATCACCAGCACCGCGAGCAGCAGACCGACTCCCAGATTCGTCAACGTTTGTTTCATCGGGCCGATCTGACCGCGAACGGTGACCTTCACGCCGCGCGGCAGTTCACCGGCGCGCTTGATGGCACTGTCCAGTTCCGAGGAAATCCGTCCAAGGTCTTCGCCCGAAACATTCGCGGTCAGCGTCACCATGCGCTGGCCATTCAGGCGGTGGTATTCACCTACAACAGTTCCGTACGCTACTTGCGACACGTCCCCCATCAGAGGATGTGAAGCAGCGCCCAGGGTCACGGGAATGTGCTCAACGTCCTGGATCGAGGTTACGTCGGATTGCGGAACCTGCACCTGCACCTGATACGCGACCCCTGACTTGAGATCGGCCCAATAATTCGGCGCCACGAACCGGCTCGAGGAAGTCGCCGCGAGGAACGAACGACCCACCCCGGCTGTCGTTACTCCCAACTGTCCCGCGCGCTCGCGGTCCACGTTGATGTTGATGCTCGGATAGTCGAGCGGTTCGTCGTACTGCAAGTCACGCAAAGCCGGTATCTTGGCGACTTCGGTGCGAAGTTTCGCGGCAAAGGCGCGATCGACGCCGAGGTCCGGGCCGCCGACGTTGATTTCGACGGGCGTCGGAGCGCCGAAGTTCATGATCTGCGTGACGATGTCCGCCCCTTCAAAGGAAAACTGGCAACCGGGAAACTTGTCCGGCAGGACTTTTCGCAAGCGCTCTTCGAATTGATCGGCCCGGATGCCTGAGTCGGGATTGAGTGCCACGCGCAGCACCGCCTCATGCTGGCCGCTCGTCCAGAGATAGATCGTATTAATCGGATAGTTCGGCGGCGGCGCCCCAACGTAGCTCAGCGTTACACCTACGTTGCCCGCGCCAGCTTCTTTCTCTATCGCGTCCAAGACGCCGAGCGTCAATCGTTCCGTCGTCTCGACGCGCGTCCCAACCGGTGCGCGGAATCTCAAGAACAGTTGGCCGGATGAGACTCGCGGAAAAATCTCCCGCCCGAGATACGGACCGAGAAACGCCACCATTAGCACGGAAACGACAACATAAGCCGCGACCGTGAGGCCTCGAATGGCAAAGAGGCGGTTCAGAATCCGGCTAAGTGCGTCCCGCACGCGGTGCAGCAACGAAGGCGCATCCTCCGCTTCCGGTGCGTGCTGGCGCAGAATCCATGTGGACAACACCGGAACGAGCGTGCTCGACAACAGATAGGAAGCGGCCATGGCGAATCCCACCGCGAGCGCGAGCGGGACGAAGAGCGAGCGTGAGACTCCGGTCATGAAGAAGGACGGAACAAAGACCGCGAGTATGCAAAGCATTGCGAGCAGCCGCGGAATTTGTACCTCCTTGCTCGCTTCAAGCACCGCGACCGCTCTCCCACGGCCCGTGCCGAGATGGCTGTGAATGTTTTCCATGACCACCGTGGACTCGTCGACCAGAATTCCGACCGCCAGAGCGAGGCCCCCAAGTGTCATGATGTTGACCGTCTGGCCCGCGCCCCACAACGCGACGACGGCGGTCAGCAAGGCGAACGGAATCGTGGCGACCACAATGAGAGCGCTTCGCCAGTCGCGAAGAAAGAACAGCACCATCACACCGGTCAAGACCGCGCCGAGAAGCCCTTCCTTCACGACCGACTGCAGAGAGTTGCGGACGTACGACGACTGGTCAAACTCGTAGTCGATCTTGATGTCGGTCGGAACCACCGACTGAAATTGCGCGAGGCTCGCTTTGACTTCATTGACGACAGCGAGCGTCGAAGCATCCGCGCGCTTCGTAACCGGAATGTAGACAGTCCGGCGCCCGTTCACTTCGGCATAGCCGGTGATGATGTCGCTCGAATCTTCGATCGTGCCGACGTCGCGCAAGAACACCGTCGGGCCCGCCCCGCTGCGGATCGGGAGGTTCTGCAAGTCTTTGATGTTCGAGACGACGGAATTGATGGGCGCGAGACGGAGCAAGTCGCCAGTCCGGACATTGCCCGCGGGAACGATCGTGTTCCCGGTGTTCAGCGCCTGTACCACTTCCTCGGGCGCCATGCGGTAGGCGCGCAAGCGGTCGGGATCAACGCTCACGACAATCGTTCGCGCCGCCCCGCCGAAGGGAGGAGGAGCCGAAACACCGGGGAGCGTCGCGAAGAGCGGACGCACGCGGTTCAGCGCGAGATCCTGAATCTCGCCGACGCTTTTCGTGGAACTCGAAAAGACCAGATAGCCCACCGGAACGCTGCCTGCGTCGAAGCGCATGATGAACGGCGCGACCGTTCCCGGCGGCATGAACGCGCGTGCGCGATCCACATAGCCGACCGTTTGCGCCATCGCCTGGCTCATGTCCGTGCCCGGATGAAACGTTAGCTTTAGCAGGCCGACGTTCTGGATGGATTTCGATTCCACAGCCTCAATGCCGGTGATGTAGAGGAAGTGGTATTCGTAGTAGTAAACGAGATAGCCCTCCATCTGCGCCGGCGACATTCCGCCAAACGGCTGCGCCACGTAGATCACCGGCAAATTCAAGTTCGGAAAAATATCAATCGGCATTCGCGTAAGCGCGAGAATCGAACACAGGGCCGCGCCGATCACCAGAACGACGACCGAGATGGGATTGCGAAGGGCGCTGCGCAGGAGCCACATGGCTATTTCTCTCCTTGCGCCGCGTCGTGCAGCGACTGCAAAAACGGGCCGAGATCGCCCTGGGCCGCGGCGACCGACGCGAGATTCTGCCAGACGGCGAGCCGCGCCAGCGCATCATCAATCTCCGCCTGCACGAGAAGGCTTTGTGAGTCGGCAACATCCACGAGCGTCGCGAGGCCCGCTTGATAGCGCGCTCGTTCCTGCGTCTCGGTAGTGCGCGCGGCGTCGAGTTCGAGCGGCGTGTTCTCGGCGACTTTTCGGGCGCCGTCCAGCGAGGCTTGCGCTTTTCGAAGTTGTCCCGTCAAATCCTGCAGCGCCTGATCGTAGCGCGCCTCTTCGGCGCGCTCATTTGCGACCTCGACCGCCTTCTTAGAATGGATAGAAAAAATGTCGAAAACTGGAAATGTCACCGTCACCCCAGCCGCCCAGTTCGCGCGGTCCGGTCCCAGACCTTCCGTGCCACCTAGGAATTTCCCTGCCGCGTCGAGTCCGCTCCCGCGGCCGTAAATAGATGATTGCAGATAAAACTTGGGGTAATACGAACGATCCAGTGCCCGTACGAGCGATCGTGATTCCTGGACTCGTGCATGCTGTGCTTGTGCTACCGGATTCTTGGAAAGCGCCATGGCTTCGGGAGAGCCTACGGGCGCTGTGCTCAGCAAGCCATTCCCTTGGACCTCGATTGATGCGTCGGCGATGCCGAGCACGTTCGCAAGTTGAGCGCGGCCCAGGGCTTCTTGCTGCTGCGCTCTTGCGAGATTGACTCCCGAACGGGCAAGTTCCGCGTCGGCTCGCGAGGCGTCCGCGCCGGCACGCAACTGATTGTCCGCCAAGACGTGCACCGCTTTGGCAAACGTTCCCCTACGTTCGACATCAGCCTGAGCCGCGCGAACTGTTTCTTCAGCCGCGAGAAGTGTCAGGAATGCATTGACCGTGGCAACGCTGACATCCAAACGAGTCAGCGAAGATTCGGCCGCGGCACGGCTTTCCACCGCACGGGCTGCGTCCACTTTCGCCCCGCGATATCCGAAATCAAAAGGTTCCAAGGAGAACAGCAATCCGCCTGCGCTTCCCCAAGCGCTTTGCATCGACGTCGATAGCGGGACCGGCCCTGAAATCGGCGCTATCACAGAATTCGGAAACACTAGACCTGTGATGTTGTTGTCGGTTGCGCGATTCGATTGCCACAGAAGGTCGGTGCGCGGCAAATAGCTCGTTCGCGCCACACCGACGCCGGCCTGGGCTGCACGCACCCGTTCGAGCGAAGCACGCACCGCGGGATAGTTCTTCAGCGCGAACTCGACCGCTTCTTCGAGTGTGAACACTTTCGTTTTTTGTGGGTCGGACTGCGCCGAAATGGTGGTCGCGATGGCCAGCACCAGCACCACGCTTAAGCCCGCTTTCCAGTAACCCCGATGATGTGCAAACACGTTCGTATGCTCCTCAATTTACTTTCGCGGCGCGTGGTAAAGCCCTTCGATCAGCTGCATCCCGCGCTCCAGAAGTTCCTTGTCCGGGATTCCTTGCCGCGCCCAACCTTTCAGGATCTCGTCAACTCCATAACCTTCTTTGCGGCCGAAGCGGTCGTCCAAGAGGTCCGCGTCATGAATGACTTGTCCGATTACGCCAACGCGTGGATCTCGGACGTGAAACTGCTTTGTCAGGGTTTCAAACGTGCAGTCCTCGCCGCGATGTCCGAATCCCTCTTCATGGAACATGTCGTACGGCACGGCTCCATTCGGCACGCGTTCCTCCGGAGCAAAAGCGAAGCGGGCTTTAGCGTCGATAAAGTTGCGGATAAGCCAAGCGGACGCGCACCTGTCGACGCCCGGTCTTGGCCTCGTCACCCACACCCTGCCTTGGTACTTTTTAGGATCGATCTTGGTGGCCGCGCTTCCGGCCTTGGCCGCGTTCGACGTGGTCGCCCGCTCGAGCAATTCTTGAACGCGCTTTTGCAGCGGGCTGTCGAAGAAATCGACCTCCACGATCTCCTGAAACCGGTTGCGCAACCGGCTGAGACGGCCCGCCCCTTTTCCTTCCACGCGCGTCGAGGAGAACGCGTGCAGCTCGCGGATCAACTCCTGGTACTCCCGCGCACGCGCTTCTGCGAAACGACCTATCAGCTGCGGCCTCGACAGATTGTCGATGGAGTCCACATGAACCACCGATGCGTCTCCCCCGTACTTCCGGATCGCCGTCGCGAGCCACTGAAACCGCTCTTCATTGCTCGGGTTGTTCGGAAGCAGGTAGCCGGAATTCCCGAGCGGCACTGTTCCGTAGCGCTGCAGCTTCCGCCAAATCTCCACGCGCTGGCTGGCGCGCTTCGTGGGCAGCGTGAACGTCAGCAGCAGCCACGCGCTCTCGCTTGTGCGTCGTACGTTCATTTCCATTTGATGTTATATCTGTAACTGCATGAAGGTCAAGGCGAGCTGCGATCGACAGAGGTCGCGCGAAGATTCCGTCCATCGTTTCAGGAATTTACTGGACGGAGGAGCCGGGAGCCCGGCCCTGTCCTACAACCTGAAGTTGCTCGCGGAGTGCGTGCTCCTGCGCCGCAAGCGGCATGAACTGTTCATGCCAGAAGCGCATGCGCTCGGGCTCAGGGAGCGAGGCCATCGCGTGCACCACGGAGATTTGGCGTTTCGTGACTTCGTTGATCTCCCGCACCAGTCCAATGATCTCCGACATCCTCTCCCAGCTTTCCGGATGATGCGTGCCGCGGTAACGCTGCAAATCGAACAGCGAACGATGACTGTCTCGCTCTCGCGCGGCGTTGTAAAGTTTCGCGAATTTGTCGAGTTTCTCGTCGTAGGCTTTTTCGAGCGGCTCTACCTGCGCATATGCGGCGATGAAGTCGTTGGGCGTGGTCAAGTTGGCGTCTTTGATGCTGGTGATTTGTGCTCCGATGCCAAGCAGCTCCGATTGCGTGGCGTCAAGGCCAGCCGTCATGGCCCGATCCCGGCGATCCTCAATCGCGAGCGCTGTCCCAATTGTCGTTGCCGCGCCCAATACGGCCACGCCAAGAAGCATCAAATACCTCTTCCTCATCACCGTGGCCCCTATTATGGCGCAAGTCCCTGACATGAGCCGGGATTTGAATCTCGGTTCTGGCTTTAGCCAGTACAACGGTCCAGACACTGTTGTGGCCTCACAATGCGGCCTTACCCGAAATGCGCAGATTGCCTCAGTTCACCGCCAGCACAATCCTCGTGGTTTCTGTCGCCTGCAACCGATCAAAAGAAAGCAATGCTTGGAAATCGAACTCAGCTAGGTGCTTCACGAGAGGCAAAGGCGGCACCCTTGAGGCTCCTTTTTTTCTTATTGCCGCCCCGCGAAGTCGCTATAGGGCCTATATTCCAAGTATCAAATCACCTCTTTTGATGCGGGCTATACCGAGCAAAATAACCCTCCTTTTTTCCATGAGTCGCAGGGACGGGTTGCCGCATCCTTTGATACGCATTCCAGCTTTCAAGATTGACCATTCCACGTTCCGCACAAGTGTCTGATTTGAGGCGGCGGAAATCTCGAGAACTCACTGGCCACAAAGAGTGGTTTTGGGATACTCACGACTTCGCTCAGTGCCTCGCATGGTCGTGCCAGATCAAAAACGGGGTGAGCGTTCTGGGGTTAAACGACACTGAAGTACCAGGCGAGCATTGCGGCCCTACTCGAGCTCCCCGTCCACGAGCTCGTGGACCAATTTACGCACGTTCGCGGGGCCCTCGGTTGTCAATTCCTCCTGCAGCCGCGTGCGGACAGAATCTTTCAGGGCAGTGACGAATCTGTAGTCCACGAGAGTTTTTCGGGAGATTCCTCCGGCGCGTTCGAGGCGCTCCAGGTAAGGGACAATTTCCTGCACGCCAGATTCAATGATTTCATTGCGGCGGACACGCTGTTCGATCTTCTCTCTAATCGTCGCAATCGCAGCTTTAGCTGCGCGCCGCATCTCAATTTCGGTCGCATCGGGGGCGAGACTAGACAATACTCCCCGTACTGCATCTGTTGCTTTGGCTTCGTCAACTTCAGTGGAGCCGCTCGTCCAACGAACCTCTAGCAAGACTGATTCTAGGACGCGTGTCCGCTGCTGCCGCGCGCGGTCCTCGGCCAACAAGGATGTGATGAATCTGTCGGTAACGGCCTTGATGATTGGAATCGCCGTCTCTGCGTCTTCCGCGTTGGCGCGCAAAAGTTCTGCTTCCAACGCATCCGCAAGCGCACGCTGCTTTTCGAAAGGCAAGTCTGCAGGAAGAGTCACACTCAAGGCGAGCTGCACCTGTTGGCGCAATCGGGCGCGGCGCTCTTCAGTGTCGGCCTCTTCCTTCAGTCGCTCTTGCCGCAATCGTTCTGCCCGCGCTCGTTCCAATTGACATTGGCGCTCTGTCTCACGCTCCCGTGTGTGTGCTGCGTGCCGTTCGGCTTCGTCGTCCTGCTCGGCATGGAGTTTTTCCAATTCCCGACGCGCGCGAATTTCCTGTGCGTCCAATCCAAGTTCTTCAAGCCGCTCGCGCCGATTCTGGAGCACGCTCGAGGGCATGGGAGTTGTGGAGGACCGGCCTCGGCCATTTGTACGGACTGCGGTAATTGCCTCAGATGGGATGCGCCGGTGGCCCCCAGGCGAGACGAAGTGTTGCAGCGTGCCTTCTTCGCACATCCGGATCACAGTTGGCACCGACAGGCCAAGCGCCCGACTCGCTTCCCGCACGGTGTAGGATTCACGCTCCATCGCTAGACGCTTCACAAGAACAGTGAAAATCCAGAAAGAACTGCCAAGAACTGCATGGGCCGCTCCGTTCGAACAAGTCTGAAACGTCAAAAATCTGCTACAAAGAATGATCAAGAATCGCAAAAAGAATCGTGAAAAATTGAATCTCCCACTCAACATTTATCGGGTTAGCCGATTTCTGCTAGTGGCTGCCACAGGTGGCCGACGCTAGTCTTCCCCCTTGGCTTTGTCCCCATCGTCGTCGCCTTCGTCCTCGCCGTCATAGGGTGCTACGATGTCGGCAACTTGGTCGAGTTGGTCTTGCAGTAGTTCGTTTTCTTCCTCAAGCTCTTTGATGCGTTCGAGCAGTTCTGCTTTTGACGACATTCTCTCGTTCCTCCAGAATGGATTTGCAGCTGGGTCTTTGGCCTCTCAGCGTAGTGCTCCAGCCTCTGGTCCCCAATTTCTTCGGCAGGAGTGGGATCTTCTAAAACGTCTCGAACGAAGCGGATGGCCTTCTCCTTGCGGGACTGCCTTCGGCATTTCTGGTCTATGATTGAGTATCCCTACAGGCCCGCTCAAGAGAAACGTTTTCTCGCTCACTTTGTTTCCTTGCGGAACGCCTCACAATTGAAGTCGAGGAAATGGATGGCGTACAGAAGCGAAATCGAACGTGCCCTCAACGAGATGATCTCGGACGAGACGGGAATGAAGTTTCAGGGCCTCGCCGTAGTACACGGCCAGAAGAAGTGGCCACAGCTGGTGGCCTGCGAGCGCAAGTGGGACGGAGGGCTCGACGCGCACGCAAAAGGGGTGTTGCAGCCCGATAGCAAAGGCATCGGTTTGGCCTCTTCGATCACCGCGACCCTTAAAAAGATTTCGACCGACGCGGAAGGGGTGAAACAGCACTATTCCGACGTGCAAGTACTCATTTTTTCGACTGCACTAAAAGTCAGCAAACATGAGGAGGCGCTCTGGGCCACGGAAATTCTAGCGAAATTTGGCTTGCACCTCGTCGTCGTTTCGCGGGAAGAGTTCATCATTTGGCTGCTTGACCCGGCACAGGCCGACATCTGTAGAGACCAACTTGGAATCGCTCCCTCGATGGCTCAGGATCTCGAACCCGCACTTAAACATGCTCAGGAAGCCGCAAAGGAAGTGGTAGACAACTGGGATCGCATATACCGGAAGGCAGGGCGGCCATTGATTAATCTGAGCGCGGTCAAATTGGATGACAGCGGAAATCCAGTCGAGGCAGTGACGACCGCCTCACTTGGAACTGCTCTGGCAGAAGGTCAACGAATTATTCTCGAAGCACCGGCGGGTAGCGGGAAGACGACGACGCTTGTTCAATTCGCGCAACGGATTTTGTCCACGGGAGGGCTGCCGTTTCTCGTGGATTTCCCTGAATGGGTCAGCTCTCACAGGAATATTCTGTCGTTTATCGCTGAAAACTCTTCCTTCGCAAAGCGAGGGCTCGATGCCGGCTTGCTCTCGAAACTGCGTGGCGAGCAGCCAGTGACTTTCCTTCTAAACGGTTGGAATGAAGTGTCGATCGCAAACGCAGACGCGGCTGACGCCGCCATGCGCCATCTGGAGCGGGACTTTTACGCCGCGATCATCATCGTCGCTACACGGACGCATCGCCTCATTCCACCACTTCGCGGCGCCCTCCGCGTGGAGTTGAACCCGCTTGGCCGCGAGCAGCGCAATGAATATCTGGATCTGTCGCTGGGAGAGTCGGCCCACGGCCTCAAGGTCAAACTGGACAACAGCCGGATGTTGCACACGATCACGGGCACGCCGTTGATCCTTGCTGAAGTCGTTGATCTGTATCGCTCGGGGAAGGATATTCCCCCTACGAAAATGGGCGTGCTCAGAGCCGTGATCGAAGAGATCGAGCAATCCACAGAGCACCGAGCAAGTTTGCAACAAGCACCGCTACGAGGACACGCAACCGACTACCTGCGTGCGCTTTCCATGAGAATGACCGAGCGTGGCGAGACAAAGATTGCAGAGACAGACGCAAGGGCAATTGTGAATTCCACGAGCGAGACACTTCGAGGCGCGGGGCAGGTTGCGAGCCTGCCCGATCCTGGTGAAATCCTGGACGAACTCTCGAAACGCCACGTCCTCGTGAGGGCTGGGCAAAGCGAAGTCACTTTCAGGTTCCAGCATCAACAATTTCAGGAATTCTATGCAGCGAGAGGACTGGGATCTCGCTTGATTGATCTCGTCGGCCGCAAAGACGCGAACGAAGACCGAAAATTCCTCGCTTCCTACGTCAACGAACCGCGATGGGGCGAATCATTGCGCATGCTGGCCCAGGATATCGGCGCGCGAAGCAAGGACAAGAAGTTTGTTGAGCTGGGAACAAAGCTGGTGCGCATGGCACTCGAAGTTGATCCAATCTTTGCGGGAGCGCTCACTCGCTGGTGTGGGCCCGCGATATGGAGCGAAGTGCGAAACGAAATGGCCGTGCTGCTACGGGCGTGGTACGACACGCCGGATGCCAATCACAAGCATTGCGCGTTGGCGGCGATGCTCGCGACGGGATCGGATGATTTCCAGGACCTCCTAGTGCCCCTGCTGACCGACGGCAATAACCAGGTGCGTCTTTCCATCTACCATGGAGGAGTGGAAGTGCTGCCCTCGAGTTTGGGCCCGAAATGGCGCGATGTCATCCACGGATGGCCAGAGGAGGCTCGTCTCGACTTAATTGGGGAGATGTCGCGCGACCCCTGGCTCGCGGATACCGTGGAGGAGATCGCTCTCGCAGATCCCAGCCCGAAGATCAGATGGAGCGTGGCCCGTGTCTTGAGCTGGTATGGCTTCACAGAAAAAGTAGAAAGGCTGTTGAGCTCACTCGACGACGGAAGCCTTCGCATTGGTTTACGAACATCGCAGCCGGACGACATTCCGCTTTCACTCTGTCCACGCGTCCTGGGCGTGTACGAACAAATGTTTACGGAAGAGAGCGATCCCTCAGAGCGGCTGCGCCTCCTTCGCGTATTGCAAGGATTCGGTGGAACGAAGATCGTCGAAAGACTGAAAGCAGAGCTCGATGGCATTGGACCGGATCAATTGAAGTCGGAAAATCACGGGCAAATTACGGCGGCACTCGAAGAACTGCAGAAGTCCGACACGAACTGGGTGAGCGAATGGGTTGCCCGCAAGGTGTTGGACAAGTCCACTTGGTTTGGCGGATGGCAAGGTCTCGTCACTCGAATCCCCGACGAAGAACGGGAATCTCTGTACGCGCGCTTTAGCACCGAGGTCCTTGATCAGCGCGAACAGCAACGCTTGCTGTCGGTGCTCGCATCGGTCACCGATGAGGCGTTCGCCTCACGCGTGTTCGCGAGCACATGCGAACTTCGGCGGGGACTCTCTTTCCCGCCGGGTCAAGATATGCCGAAATGGAATCTGTTCCGGCAGCTAGGCGATCTGCTGAAGACAGTCAGTCCGTCGACGCTTCTCGAAGGCATCGGCGAAAAACTGCAAAAGGAGCCGGATGTTGTCGAGCTCGAAGTATTGACGGATGTTCTGCCAGCAATGCACCCCACGAAAGCTGACGTGCGGAGTTCCATCTCCGAAGATATGCGTCTCATGCTGCGCGCCTACTTGAAGCGCGGCGCTGCGCTTGGTGCATATCCCGATGGGTTGCGCGCAAGCACGAGGGCGTACTTGGCAAGACTCCTCGCGAACATCGGGGAGCGCGAGGACCTCGCAGACATTCGCCGTCTGATCGAAGCCGACTCGATTCGATTTCAACGCGCCCAGGAGGCGCGGCGAAAGGGTGATCGTTCGCACGATGAAACCGGATACGGCTTGTTTTACTTCGATGCTGTGACGATGGTCGATCCGGTCGCAGCGGACCAAGTTCTTGTGAAACTCATTGGGACGCAAGAATACGAGTGGGTGCTTGCGCAGCGACTCCCGCTCCTAGCCCGAAAAAGCACTGGTCAGCCAGGATTCGGGACAAACCGCATGGACTTCGGGAAGATTTGGAAATCGAGGACAGGTGAGCCGGATGACAGCTTTGTGGAAGAGCGCCGCAGCCGTTTTGCAGACGCGATCCGCGCAGGAATAGAACGAATCCAAAGGGAGCGCGAAGGAGCAGCTGACAAACGTGGATTCGATCACCGGCTGAAGATCTTGGCGGGCACGCTCGCTGCACTCGATGGAACACGATCGGCGAAGCTGGTCTTGGAACTGATGGGGCTTCCAGGACGTTGGGACGGTTGGACTAGGGTCGGCGCGCTCGAGAATCTTTTGGTTTCGGGTGGTCGCTTGAGTCTCGAAGAAGTGCTGAGAGTTCTTGATCCGACGATGCAGGAGATACAGTCATCGGGGATGTACAACGACAATCAAAGTGTTTGGCTGTTCGCGCGGTGCTTGTGCGTCATGGCGTTCGTCGATTCGCCAGCGGAAGGCATCGCGAAGATCCGCGAACTTATTTCCAGTTTGCGATTTCCCGTTTTACGAGTTGGGCATCGTCGTGGCCGCGCTGGGCGCGAGCCGCCACGACGCGGCCACAGAAGTTCTGATGAAGTTCGTGGGGTCTGATGGAAAAGGTGTGGAGGCCATAGGAGAAGCGTGGATCGAGGCGATAGGGGCCCTTCGCGGACCGCGTTCCAACGAGATTCTGCTGTCGTTCGTAAACTCGGAGGCGAAGTCGTTCACCAGAGAATTTATCCCGGATCACCGGCACGGCGATCTCCTAGCACGGGTGCTGGCCGAACGAGCAGAAGTGGACGCAAGCGTAAAGGCGGAATTAATTCGACTCGCGAATGGCGATCTGTCTCCACTCAAGCGCATGTTGCTCGCTAAAGTGTTCGCGAGATTTCGCGGAAAAGATGATCTTGTTGCTGGGCTGTCCATACTGCGGGACGACGGCGGTCGTGTGCCCTATGAGCTTTTCCGTTCGATGGAGAGCGAATTTCTGGAGCACCGCCCATATGGAGCCGGGGGCAACACGTTTACCCTCGTGCCGCGGGAATCGAATGCTGTTCGGAAAAGACTTTTCGAGATGTCGCAGAACGATCCGCTTCGGAAGCTCTCGGCATTTGCATTGCTCGGGCAGATCGAAGTGTGGCGGCTTGAGCACGGGCGACCGCCGGACGAGCCACGGCATCCGGCGGTGGATTCAGGCGTGTCCTGGCCGCCACTGCCCTCATGAGCGGCCTTTATGCAAACTACTTGGAGGCTTCGTTCGGCGCGAGCTCCTCAGTCGGAGCCGCCGCATTCTCACGGCCACGCGGAGGTTGAAACGGTCCCGTCTGGTGGCAAAGGCAGGCAGGCAAACTCGATAGACTTCCGCCCAAGATTTCTTCCTTGCGCGGAGCAGGGAGGCACGAGTCACTGGATGAGAGCAAGGCCGTCCAGGTCGAGGCGGAAGATTTCGCCGGAGTAAACCGACGACGCGCCGTTTGAATTGGGCCGCGTTGCTCTCAATCTCTGGACGGAATTTGGAGCGCAGTTGCCGCGCGAAAGATTCCATCGTGCGCAGAAGATCAGGCATACCGATTCTTGGTCCTCTTCGTTTCGAAGTGGCCACATCTAGGCCACAAAACAGGGCCTCCTAGCTGCATTTCGAGGGGTAGAAGGGAAGCAAGGACAGCAGAATCAGCAGGACTTATGAGATATACCGCAAATTCGATCCCCACCGCCCCTACCAGAATCCCGTTGGCTCGGGCAGTAAGACGTGCCGAGACTCACTGTACTGAGAAGGTTCAAGAGCTTTCCGACCGACCATTGGAGTCATCGCCAAGCAAGTACCCCAACGCGACTAGCGGCAATCCACCTGACGTCGCACGCTGCCGCGCTTCAACCGGTCTGCGAAGATCAATAACCGGGCAAGCCTCATTCATGCGAAACTGTCCATTCGACTGTCTGCGGCGGAGTTACGATTCGCTTCGTCCCCGCATCGAATTGCAAGGAAGGGCCGAGAACCCATGAACGAAAGGAAAGCATAGAAATGCGCAGAAATATGCTCGCGGCGGCGGCGGAAGTTAGGAAAATTTCAGCAACCAGAGCGCTCTTGCTTGTCTTGGCTGCCTTTCCCATCCACACTGTTTCCGCGCAGCAGCCAGGGCCTATGACCCCGCCTCCGGCGCAACACGCAATCGCTAGCGCGAACGTCTCACAAACCTCAGGGGCTGGTCCCCAGCAGTCCGCCTCGCATATCACCAATGAATCTCCGGCCATGCCCGTGGAGGAGATCATTCAGAAATTTGCCGAGCGCGAGGGAGACTTCCGAAAAGAACGCGACAATTTCACCTATACCCAAAAAGTTCTTATGCAGGAGCTCGACGAAGACAATCAGCCGGATGGCGAATTCCGCCTCGAGAGCGACATTATTTTTACACCGGCGGGCAAACGCATTGAACGGGTTACCTTTGCGCCTCAGGTCTCGTTGAGACGTATTATCTTGACGCAACAGGACATGGATGACATCGAACACGTCCAGCCGTTCGTGCTCACCTCTGAGGAATTACCCAGGTACGACGTTAAATACTTAGGCCGCGAGCAGATCGACGAAATTGGCACGTACGTTTTTGACGTCGCGCCCAAAAAGATTGAGAAAGGCCAGCGCTATTTCCAGGGGCGCATCTGGGTCGAGGACAAAGACCTGCAAATCGTCAAGACTTTTGGCCGCGCTGAGGGATTCAAGAAGAAGAATGAGGATAGCGCCTTTCCGCGGTTTGAGACTTTCCGGGAAAATATCGAGGGCCACTACTGGTTTCCCACCTACACGCGGGCCGACGATGTACTCCACTTCAAGACCAGCGACGTGCACATTCGCATGACCATTCGCTACGAGAATTACAAGCGCTTCGGCTCCACGATCAAGATCGGAAAGCCAACTCAAATCGATCCCGAGAAACCCTGAAGGCCTCCGGCGAATTGCGTTTCCGTGCCGCGTCCTTTGTCTAACAGCAACAACGCATGGTCATGCCGCGTCCCGTCGCGCTGCATCGCTCGTGTTATACTCGCTTTTTAGCACTCAAATCAGCTTGAATTCCGCTCGTAAATGGAGATGCTTTTGACGGTTGCCCTCTACCTTGTTCTCGCTGTGGCAGCTATCCCGTTCATTTACTACCTGTTGGCTATTTACAGCACGGTTTGTTTCTTCCAGGTGGCTCGGAAGGTCACCATTCGAAATTCTTCCTTTACTCCTCCACTCAGTTGTCTAAAACCCGTCAAAGGCCTCGACCCGGAAGCCTACGAGAACTTCGCCAGCTATTGCCGCCAGGACTATCCCGATTACGAGATCGTTTTTTGCGTGGACCAAACCGATCCTGCGTGTCCGGTCATCGAGAAGCTCATGCGCGATTTTCCCGGGCGCCGCATTCGCGTCCTGTTCGGCCCCGGCCACGAAGCCATCAACGACAAGGTCGCTCGGCTCACGCGTCTAGTAAATGAAGCGCAGCATGAGGTCGTCGTGATCAATGACGCCGATGTGCGCGTCACTCCTGATTATTTGCGAACTGTCGTTGCGCCTTTGGCCGACCCAAAGGTTGGCGGCACAACCTGCTTCTATGCTGCCATCCATGAAAAAACTTTTCCTGAAAAACTCCAATCTATTAGCATGCTCTCCGATTTTTTCCCCGGCATCCTCGTAGCGTGGCGTTTGGACGGCGTCAAGTTTGCCCTCGGCCAAACCATCGCCACCACGCGAACCCGGCTCACCGGCTTTGGGGGTTATCAATCTCTGGAGAGCCGCCCGGCAGACGATCTTCTGGTCGGCCGATTAATCGCCGAGCAGGGTTGCGAAATGAGATTCCTTCCTTACGTCCTCCAGACCGTTTCCGATTTCAAATCCATTCGTGACTTCGCGCAGAAGCGTCTACGCTGGATGACAGAGATGCGTTTCATGCGTCCCTGGGGCCACTTCGGTCTCATCTTCACTCAGGGCCTGGCTTGGTCCCTCATCGCTGTGGCCGCACGCCCTTCCGCAGTGATTGCGACCACCTATCTCGGAACTTACTTCACGCTCCGCGCCGCCATGGCCATTACTCTCGGTTCATGGGGTCTCCAGCAAAAAGACATTTGGAAGAAGTTGGCCCTCATCCCATGGTGGGACGCCACCGCTCTTTTGATTTGGCTCGCCAGCTTTGCTCGCAGGAGCATGCGCTGGCGGGGTGCCGACTATTACATCCGCAAGGGCATGCTCGTTCCCGTAGCTCCGCCCTCCGCAGAGAAATAGTAGTCCACTCAGAGTCTCAGCGTCTCCGGCTCTTCGTTTTCACCGGAAGGAATCCGCCAGGATTGGATCTGCCTGGTGAAAAACTGCGCGTCAAAAGGAATAGTTCGGGGCAGCGAGTTCGGGATCTTGATTGGGACATGGTCCGCTCGGCCCAAGAAATCATCGTCCCAAAGCCGTTCGCAGTGCCGCAATACCGATTAGCTTTCTTCCGTCCTGCCTATTTCCGAGCGAATTGCAGGGGAGACTTTTAGGTGCTTTGCTACCGTTTGCTTCGCTTCGTGGTACTCCATCTCGGTATTCACATCCCAAATGTTGGATTTGTCAGTTCGGCCTTCGACTATGTTATCGACGGCTACCATGGCCGTGAGCATCGAGTGGTCCTGGTTGTTGTACTTGTGCATGCCGTTACGGCCTATCAAGAAGAGATTCTTAAACCGGTCCAGATATTCGCGCACTTCGCCAAAACGCTCGTAGGCGCCAAAATAGGCAGGGTAAGTCTTGGGCATGCGCGCGACGGTGAAGTCCAATACATCGCTCTTATCTATGATCTTGATTTTGTCGAGCTCGGCGATCGCCAGGTCGGCCATCTCCTGATCTGAGCGGCGCCACAAATCGTCGCCTTCCCGGCAGAAGTATTCCACGCCCACCCAAACCTTAGTTGGATCCGCAACGAGGTAGGGGCTCCAGTTATTGAAGATTTGTAGCCGGCCCGCAAGTATGTCGGGATCTTGCAGGTAAATCCAGTTGTCCGCGATCAAATTGTGGCCATTTTTATCGGCATTCTGAATCTTCAGGCGCATGAGCAGCAATCCAATGGTGATGAAATCCCGGTATTGCAGGCCCTCGGAAACTTCGCGCACGTTCGCTGGAACGTCGGCCTTCAGGAAACGCACCAATTCTTGAATGGAAGTGGTGGAAAAGAAATAATCGCCCACGTAACGGCTTTCCTTTCCCTGTGCGTTTTTGCCGGTGATGGCCGTAACGCGATCCTCTTTTATCTCAACACCCGTTACCTCGATCTCGGGGACGATCTGTCCGCCGCTCGCGATGACTTGCCGCGCTACTTCCTCCCACATTTGTCCTGGTCCATACTTCGGATACAGAAACTGCTCGATCAGCGAAACCTCCGTATCCTTTTGCGCGATATCGCTCTTTGTTTTTCCCTTCCTGGCCAATTGCTTCAGAAAATGCTGAATGGCCCTTCGGATCGACAATCCCTTGATCCGTTGCGCGCCCCATTCGGCGCTGATTTCGGTGCAGGCTATCCCCCAAACCTTCTCGGTGTAGGACTTGAAAAAAGTATCGTAGAGTTCGCGGCCGAAGCGGCTGATAAAGAATTGTTCCAGGTTCTCAACCTTCTTAGGGGGAAAAATCACACTGCGCATATAGCTGAGGCCGATGCGAAGCGTCCGCCAAAGCCCCAAATTCATCAAGGTGTCTCGCGAAAGTTGGATCGGATAATCGAAAAATTTGTTCAGGAAGTAAATACGCGATACTCTGGAACGCACCAGCATTTGCCCGTTACGGCGCTCGTTTCCGGCTTCGAACGCCATAGGCAACCGCTGCAGCCACCATTCCATGACCCGGTCGCTCTTTGAAAAGAATCGGTGACCGCCCATGTCCATCCGATTTCCCTTGTAGTTGATGGTCCGCGAAATGCCACCCATATACGTACTGCGCTCGAGTACGATAGGTCGTATGTTCGTTCGAGTGACGAGTTCAAAAGCGGCTGTCAGCCCGGCGGGGCCGGCGCCGACGATGATCGCAGTTCGCTTATTAATCAAGAAATGCCACCTCGGCTAAAATCAGCTTATTTTGTTCGAGATTTTCGAATGTAACCCAGTCTACACCTATTCAGCTTTTCTGAGATTTGGTCTAATTGGGCCTGTCTCAAGCGGACGCTGCAGTAATAGTATTTGTGCAGTTCTCCAGCGCCTCCTCCGAAGTTAAAAGGAACCTGACCGATTCGAGTAAAGAGCCTTTCCTCCGCTTTCCGCAAGGAGGTAAGTTCCCACGGCCGGCAAGCGTTTCTTCACGTCGTCCCGATGATCCGCAGGCACAAACAGAAATACGCGTTTGCCACCATTCCACAAAGCCGGAAAATCGGCATCTGTCAGGAAGATGTGCGGCGCGTCAGGATAGTAGGATCCGGGCGCCAGGTTATTCCTTCGGCCGTTCCAAATAAGCACTTGCCGGTGCGTATAAAAGGCGACGCTGGAGGACGCATCATACTCATCGTAGATAACAATCTCGTCTTCTGCACGCAGCTGCGGAACAATTTTATTTGCGAGCGCTTGGGTGGAAAGGTATGGACTAAAACTGCCCAACGCGATATTTGCGGCGAAGAAGAATAGCGCCATCGAAATCGCAGTAGCCAACGTCGCTCCCATCGGACGTTGTTTGCGACGGAGCCACCACGCCACCCCAAATCCAAACAGGAATGTAACCGCAGCGAGCGCTGATGGCAGGCGGAGAAATGCAAACGCTTGCGGCGTCAAATCTAGAAAATGGGCCATGGATACGCGGTAAGCATCGTTCTGTTGCTCCTGCAGAGCTGAGGAAATATCCCCTTTCACCTGGACCCTTGCAGAGATCCATAACAGGATGCCCAAAACGCCGGCAATGGCCGCGCCCAGGAACGCCAATATAGCCTGCAGCCGCGCGACCCACCGCTTACCCTCCTCCTCAGCATGAGCCAGGCCGCAACCCAGCAAAATTGCGATCGCTGGCCAGGCACCGAAGCTGTAGTATTCCATGCGCGAACCGAACGTCAGCGAAAAAAAGAGCACAATGAATCCCATCCAAATTGCGAGTAGGAGGCGAGCCTGTCCCCCCGATGAAAGCATTTTCCATGTGCGCGGTTTTGGAAAACCACTCAACATCCCGGCAATAAAAACACTCCATGGAAAGAACCAAATCAAATGAGCTCCCAGCCATAGCCAGAGGGGCACGGCTTCGTAGTCTGGCGGAAACCGGGTCCCGACCGCACGCTTGAAATGTTCATTGATAAAATAGGACCAGAAAAATGTTTGCGCGCGAAGACTGGCGAGAATATGCCACGGCGCCGCAATCGCGAGAAAAATCAGGCTGCTTGAAAATAGCCGCAACTCTCGCCAGCGGTTCCAGCCCTGGGTCAAGACGATGAACAATCCGATGATTGCCACGGGGAAAATGATGCCAACAAGGCCGCGCGTGAGCATGGCCAATGCCGTCAGCGCCGCCACGCCCCAATAAGCCAGGCGAGGTTCGAGCGTGCCGGTCCAGCCGCGCAGGAAAAGATAGAAAATCGCGGTGAATTCCAACGCATAGATTGCTTCAGGAATCATGATGCGCGTAAACAGAAAGAAACCTGCGCTAGTACATGCCACCAGCCCGCTATAAAGAGCCGCGCGCTCTCCGAAATATCGCCGCGCAAATGCATAAGTCAGCGTAACGAGACCGACCACGGACAAAGCCACGGGAAGACGCGTGGAGAACTCGTTTGCTCCGAGCAGCCGGTAGCTGAGGGCCACTGCCCAGTAATGCAGCGGTGCCTTCATCAGATAACGGATCCCATTCATATATAGGATGACCCAGTCGCCGCTTTCCCGCATGGCGCGCGAAACGGTTGCATGCGACGCGTCGGCATCGTCGAGCAATCCGGGATAGGGAGCGTTGCCGATGTAAATCACCGCCGCCAGACATAGAAGCAAGAGAAGGGCGGACCCCGGCTTGAGCCAGGGATTCTTTTGCTCCGGGCCTGGGATTTGGATTTTATTCACATGCTCCACACTTGCTTGACGATCCTCAGTTCGAATTGCTTGCATCACGCGGGCTGCACCTCCAACTTAATGACGCGAAAGCTTCCACATTTAGGATGTTAACGTGATACCGCCCGGGCCTGGTAGGATTGAGCGGGCAAGTTTCCCGATTCTACGCAGCCTGTTCCGGGTGTTCTGCCGCCACCGGCGGTGCCTCAAAAACCTGGCCGCTGATGCCCCGGACGTAAATCACGAGCCCTAGCAGGCCCACGATCGCCTTCCAAACTCTCCAGCAGAGCAGTGTTTCAGCGCCCCCGTGGAGTCCGGCCAGTTTGAAGAGAGCGTTGAACCCGGTTTCGCCTACTCCTAATCCTCCGGGCGTGAGCGGCAAGGCATTTACGACCTGACCGATGGGGATGACTAGGCAAATCTTGGACGCCAGGCTGCCGGGATCAAGAGCCAGGAAGGCCAGCACGGTGATAGCGAGGACGGAGAGATTTGCCAGCAAAGAAAGGGCCAGGGCCGCGAGGAGTGTTCTGGGTCTACGCGCAAGAGCGGCCGTCGTTTCAAAAGCTTGCGCTGCTAAATTGCGCCACGAGGGAATGGCGACGGATTCCCGCGCCAGAAAATTTCGGATTCTCTGACTGAACGCACTGAGGAAAAACGTGGCGAGTGCAACGGAGGAGACGCACGCAATTAAAATCAGGATGGCTCGCAGCGCTGGCACGGCGTGGATCAGCGGAAGGAAGAAAGGCGCAAAAAACAAAGGCAAAATTAGCATGGCGAAAAAGCCGATGGCCCGGTCGAGTAGCAAAATCGTGGTGATTCTCGTGCGGCGTCCGGCGTTTTCTTTTGTGGCGTAATAAAGCTTCACGAGGTCGCCGCCGCCGGCGCCCGGAAGAAATGTGGAAAAGAAAAGACTGACCAACGTGAGCTGCATGGACTTGAAGAACGTCAGCGTCATTCCAAGGCAGCGAAAGAGCCATGATGTTCGCAAGGCCATGAGTAAGATATCCACGAGAAAGACGGCGATAGCCGCCAGCGTGATGGGCCACGCCACGGCTAGTTTTGCTAACGCGCTAAAATTGATGATGCCCGATTTTGCGAGGTAGAGCAGAATCAGGATTCCGGCGGCTAGGCGCAAGCCGGTCAAAATGATGTGACGTGTGGCCTTCATTGTGTCATTGGCCAAATGCTGGCAGAGAGCGCAGAAGCGCGCTCGCTCCATTCCAAAAAATCTGTACCCCTATGCAAACCAACAGGAATGAAGAGAGCCGCAGAATGATGCTCATTCCACTTTCGCCGATAATGGCTGCAAGCCGGTCGGCAAATCCGTAGCAGAGATAAATACTCACTGCGACGAGGAACGAAGCGATCACCGCAGCAAGAATAGCGAGGATATTTGGCCCGAGATGACGTGGGATGTTGGCTCCCAGCGTGACGGCTACGGAAATGGATCCCGGACCGACGGTGAGGGGCAGCGTCAGAGGATAAAATGCGTTCTTGAAAATATCATCGTACTTGACATTTCTCCGCACCTCGCGCCCGCGATCGCTCTCTTCATTTTGCTTCAGCATAGCCCAGCCATTGGAAATAACGATTAAGCCCCCGCCCGCTTGTACGACGGGAATGGAAATTCCGAAAAAATTCAGGATGTGCGTGCCGACAAAAGTAGAGGCAATCAGAAGAACGAAGCTGTTGAACGCCACGCGGCGCGCGAGGATTCTGCGCGCGGACGCGGGGTATTCCCGGGTCAGCGCAAGAAAAACGGGACTCCCGCCCAGGGGATTTACGATCGGAAATAATGCGGTCAGTATCAGCAAAACGCTTTTGACGGCTTCCGGCAAGAGTTTCCTCCGAGCAATAAAGTATAGCTGACCAGCCTCGGACGAACGCACTCGAACTCCGGCGCGGGACAATGTGCTTGGGGCTGTACCTGCGGAGAGGCGGATCGGAGTCTTGAACTTCAGGGCGCCGTTAATCTTACGGAATCTTTGTGGTTGCGGCTATCTTCCCGGACGAATGCAGCATGATGACTGCGCCTTGCCCTTCTGTACATGCGTGCGATAGAGTCTCGCTTCCACGTTCGAGGACGTAAATGCCTGGATCGAAGAAAATCGCAGAGCGGACGAATAAGGCGCAGCGGGAGAGGGTGCGGGTGTTGATTACGGGAGGGCGAATTCAGAGGCGCATCCGGGAATTAGCAAAAGAAATCCGCAAAGATTTTCCGGGAGAGCCGCTGCACCTCGTAAGCGTGCTGAAGGGCGGGGTGTTTTTTCTGACGGACCTGGCGCGGAACATCGCCGGAGAAGTATCTTTTGATTTCATCGCGGTTTCGAGTTACGGGCAAGGGACGCATTCGTCGGGCCAAGTCCGGTTGACGCGAGACCTCGATTCGAGCATCGAGGGCAGGACCGTGATTGTCGTGGAGGACATCCTCGATACGGGAATGACGTTGCAATACTTGCTGCGGTTGTTTCAGCAGCGGAAACCGAAGCACCTGCGGGTCGCCGTTCTTCTGGACAAGCCGGAGCGGCGAGTTGCGGCGGTGCACGCCGACTACGTGGGTTTCTCGATCCCCAACGAGTTTGTGGTGGGGTACGGGTTGGATTATTCCGAGCGATACCGGAACTTACCGTACGTGGGAGTGTTGACGCTGGGAGTCGGGACGAAGAAAAAAATCGAACCCTAATGTGAAGAGTTGCGGCGGCTCGCCGTGGCCGGACGGCCACGTGAGTTGCCCCAGCGGCAGAATTAGGGTCCCAAAAAGGGCACAAGTGCATGTGCATGGACTCTGGCTAAGTGATAGATAATAAAAGGGAACGAGCCATATTTTGGCTGTAAAATCTGGTTTGCGACGCAAACTAGTTTGCGGAATGCCCTTTCTGGATTTGTCCCCAATCAGTACAGCTGCAATGGCCGACGGAAAGGCGGCGGCGAGCCGCCGCACTCCAAGAGCGTGGCACTGCGCTGCTGAGGGGACGGTCCTCCTTCGCCTGCTATAATAGTGAGGCTCGATGAGTCCAGAAGACACACAAACGACGGCGACCGCCTTGCATGGCGCCTTAGATGGCACGTTAAAAAACGGCGGCACGGAAATTTCCGCGGAAGTCCTGGCGACGCTCGCGCAGATCGGAGAGGAAGTCAACGCTTCGCTGGACCTGGATGAGGTCCTGGCGCGCACGGCCGCACTGATCAAACGGCACATTGATTACGAATTTTTTGGGGTGCTGATGATCGAGGGAAATTACCTGCGGCACCGGTTCGCAATCGGATATCCCAGGGAGCTGGCGGACAACCTGCGGATTCCGTTGGGGCAGGGAATCACAGGAACGGCGGCAGCCACGGGCCACTCCGTGAGAGTTAGCGATACCTCGAAAGACCCCAGGTACATCAACGCGATCGAGAGCGTGCGGTCCGAGCTGGCGGTGCCGCTGATGTTGCAGGGGAAATGCGTCGGGGTGCTGGACATCCAGAGTGGGCAATTGGATTACTTCACGAGGGACCAACAAAACATTTTGACGCTGCTGGCCAGCCGGCTGGCAATAGCGATCGAAAATGCACGGCTTTTCGAGAAAGTGCGGACACAGGCGGACACGCTGCTGTTGTTGAATGAGGTCGGGCGCGAAACGAGCTCGATTCTGGAAGTGGAAGAGCTCCTGCGGCGGGCCGCAGAGCAGATCAAGAGGGTGATTGACTACCAGATTTTGAGCATCCTGGTGTACGACGATGAGCAGAAAATCTTCCGTCATCGGGTGGACGTAAAACACGGGCACAGGGTACAAGGAAAATTGCGGGCGACGCCGAGCGAAGGAATCGTGGGGGCGGCAGCGACGCTGAAGGAGCCGGTAGTGGTGCCGGACGTTACCGTGGATCCGCGCTACGTGATGGTCAATCCGGAAACGCGGTCGGAACTGGCGATACCGATGGTGCACAAAGGGAAAGTGGCCGGCATGCTGGATCTGGAGAGCCCGCAACTGAATTACTTTACCGAGGACCACGTGCAGACGCTTTCCATCCTGGCGGCAAATCTGGCTGTATCGCTGGAAAACGCGCGGTTGTATGAGCAATTGGCCCGAGACGAGGCGCGGCTGGAACGCGATTTGCAGGCGGCCAAGAGGATTCAGGGGGCACTATTGCGACCGGTGCCGGTCGAAGACTTTGGGTTGGACATGGCGGCCCGGTATCTTTCGGCGCGGGAAGTTTGCGGGGATCTTTATGAGTTTTTGCGATTTGGCCCGCAGCAACTGGGAATTGCATTGGGAGATGTGAGCGGGAAGGGAACGGCGGCGGCTTTGTATGGGGCGGTGGCCATCGGGATTATGCGAAGTCTGGCGCCGCAAAAATTGCAGCCGGCGGAGATGCTGCGCCAAATGAACCAAATCGTTGGCGAACGCCGTATTGAAGGGCGATTCATGACTGCGTGTTTTGCAACATGGCAGAAAGGCCGTCAGAAACTGCGAGTGGCGAATGCAGGGCAATCTCAGCCACTGTTATTTAAGGACGGACGCTGCGGGAAGATCGAATTGACGGGTTTTCCCCTGGGAATTTTCGAGGACGTGACCTACGACGAATGGGGCGTCACGCTCGAAAGCGGGAATATCCTGGTCTTCCATTCCGACGGCATTCCGGAGAGCGTTAACAATGAGGGGCAATTTTTTGGAACCACCAGAATACGGGCGCTGATTGAACAGCATCACGAGGCACCGGCGACGGAAATTGCGGATGTAATTCTGAGAGAAGTGGACTGGTTCACGCAGGGAGCGCCGCTTTCCGATGACCGGACACTGGTGGTCGCAAAAGTACGATGAGTGCGGCCGCGGGTTTTTCTTCACGCAGGCTCACATTTATCGATCCTGTTGAATTTACGCCGCAATTTTCCTGGAAGAAATCTGCAGAGACTGGCACCGTTGGCGAAGAAGTAGTTTGCGAAAAAGTTGCGCTGAGTCCGGTCGCGGAGAAATTCGGGACACCTACCTATCTATACAGCCGGGCAGCGATCGAGGCCGCGTACAGCGAACTGGACCGCGGGTTGGGTGCGCTGCCGCACACGCTGTGCTTCGCGGTCAAGTCGAATGGGAATCTTTCCATCCTCAAGCATTTGGCGAGGATGGGGAGCGGTTTCGATATTGTGTCTGGCGGAGAGCTGGAGCATTTACAGCGCATTGGTGTTCGCGGGGATCGCGTCGTTTTCTCGGGAGTGGGGAAGGATAGGTTCGAAATACGGCAGGCGTTGAACTATCGAAGCGGAACTCCAGGGCCAGCGGGAATTTTGCTCTTCAATGCCGAATCTGAAGCGGAACTGGAAATTTTGGTGGACGAGTCCGCGCGGGTTGTGCAACGAGGCGGGAGGCGGCCCTCTGTGGCGATTCGGGTGAACCCCGACGTGTTGGCGGGTGGCCATCCGCATATTGCAACCGGGCGGCATGAACACAAATTTGGAATGGATTGGGCGGAGGCGAAGCGACTGTATCTGGCGCACCGTGATTCGAAATGGATCCACTGGGATGGGATCAGTGCGCACATCGGTTCGCAGATCACTTCGCTCGAGCCGTTTCGGCGGGCGCTCGGACGGTTATGCAGGTTTGTCGAAGAACTGCGGCGTGCGGCAGTCGAACTTCGGTATTTGGATGTGGGTGGTGGCCTAGGAGTGCAGTACACAGATCAGAAGCCGCCCTCGCGCACGAAATATGCGCGGCTGGTGGCGCAACTAGTGCGCAAACTTGGCGTGCATCTTTTGTTGGAGCCGGGGCGATCCATCATCGCGCCTGCTGGGATTCTCCTCACGCGCGTGGTTTATACGAAAACAAATCGGGGAAAGACATTTGTAGTGGTAGACGCGGCCATGAACGACTTGATGAGGCCGGCTTTATACGGGGCGACCCATCCAATTACGAAAGTGACGCGGGACCGGCGGGAGAAAGCTAGGGCAGGAAGAGGGCTCGTGGACATTGTCGGGCCGGTATGTGAAACGGGAGACTGTTTTTTGAGGGATTGGCCATTGGGCGATGTGAAGGCCGGTGACCTGCTGGCGATTTGGGTGGCGGGGGCCTATGGAATGTCGCAGGCTTCGAATTACAACGCGCGACGCCGCCCTGCCGAAGTTCTGGTCGAAGGGAAGCGCTACCAGTTGATCCGGCGGCGTGAAACGCAGAGTGACTTGGTCCGCACAGACGTCTTGGGCTAGTTCTTTCCTGCCTCGTAGACGACGTTGCCGTCCACGAATGTCCACCGCACGGTTGCTTCGTTAATTTTTTCTGGCGCGATCGAAAATAAATCCTTGTCAAGAATCACAACATCCGCCAGTTTGCCTGGCGTGAGAGAGCCTTTTTCCTTTTCGCGGAATTCGGCGTAGGCTGAGCCCATTGTGTAAGCTTCAATCGCTTCCGTCAGAGTGAGCTTTTGCTCGGGGAACCAGCCGTTGGGGTTTTTGCGGTCGAGGGTGGCACGCGTTACAGCCGCGTAGAGCCCAAGCATTGGATTCAGAGGCGCGACCGTCCAGTCACTGCCGAAGGCCAGCTTAACGCCGTTGTCGAGGAAAGTGCGAAAAGCGTAAGTCGTCTTGCACCGTTCATGGCCAATGCGCTTCTCGGCCCAGCGGCCGTCGTCAATCGCGTGGTAGGGCTGGACGGAGGCGATGACACCGAGCTGGGCAAAGCGCGCAAAATCCTCGGGACGCAAATGCTGCGCGTGTTCGATGCGCCAGCGGCGGTCCGGGCGGGAACCATTTTGTTTGGCGACCTCGGTATAGACATTCAGCATGATGCGGTTGGCTTTGTCGCCGATGGCATGGACGGCGATTTGAAGGCCTGCTTTGTCGGCGCCAAGGGCCATTTTCAGCATGTTGCCTTCAGGTAGCATCATGGCGTTTGGCAGTCCGGAAGTTTCGGGCGCATCGGTGAAAGGCTGTTCGAAGAGGGCGGTGGTTGAGCCAAGAGAGCCGTCAGCGAAACCTTTGAGCGCGCCGAGATGAATCCAATCGTTTCCGAAACCGGCGCGAAGACCCGCGGTGGCGGGCGCTTGCCATTCAGGAAGCGGGGTGATGCAGTAGATGCGCACAGTGAGTTCGCCGCGTGCTGCCAAGGTTTGATAGGCGCGAACATCCTCAGTGCTGCTGATGTCATGAATGCTGGTGACGCCGAAACGGCGCGCTTCGTTCATGGCGGCGCGAATCATGCGGAGTAGATGTTCGTTGGAGGGAGTCGGGATGACGTGATCGACGAGGTCCACGGCGGCGTCTTTCAGGAGGCCTGTGGGATTGCCGTCTTTGTCTCGGACAATCGTGCCGCCGGGAGGGTCCTTGGTTTCGCGGGTGATCCCCGCAAGCCGCAGCACCAGGGCGTTAGCGAGCGCCATGTGACCGTCGTAACGCGTTACCAGTACGGGCGTGTCCAGAGTGAGTGCATCGATCCAATCGTGAGACGGGAGCGGAGTGCCGCCCCAAAGTTCGTGATCCCAGGTTCCGCCCAACATCCACTCTCCCTTCGGGAGTTTCTTAGCTTGCTCGCCGATGCGGCGAGCGAATTCCTGCGGAGTTGCGGCGTCGCGCAATTGCACACTGGAGATTTCTCCGCCACCGCTGCTGAAATGGACGTGCGAATCAATGAAGCCCGGGAGGACGGTCTTATTTTGGGCGTCGAACTCCTTGGTCGCAGGCCCAATCCATTTCGCAATCTCCGCATCCGAGCCGACCGCGACGATGCGGCTGCCGGCGATGGCGAGAGCTTCGGCTTCCGGGTGGGCGTGATCCACGGTCCACACGTGGCCATGAAGGATCACCAGGTCAGCGGAAGCTGGTTGCTGGGCTGCCGTGCCAGCGGCGGCGAGCATCAACAGAACAGTCAACAAGAAGAAACGGTTCATGAATCTCTCCGAATGAAGGCTGGAAGATAATCTCGCTCTAGTCAAAATGGCACGGACTAGGCTTCGCCCCATTTCAGTTTGTTGCGCAAAATCTCGAAATACGATTTCTTCATGGGCTGGATGAGTTGCAACACTTCCTTGGCGCGGGATATGCGAACACTATCAGTGACCTGCAGCGGAATGCCTCGCTGGCCATCCAGCGTGAGAAAGACGGATTCGGTATCACCATTGAGCTTTATTTCGATGCAAGAGGAATCAGGAATGACGAGAGGGCGATCGGTGAGCATGTGCGGACAGATCGGAGTAATGACGAAGGATTCCACTGCGGGATGCACGATGGGCCCCCCGGCGGAGAGTGAATAGGCGGTGGAGCCCGTGGGTGAAGCGACTATTAAGCCGTCAGCGCGGTAGCGGCACACGAATGCAGAGTTGACGAGGAGCTCGAGCTCAATCATTCGGGCCAGGGCGCCTTTATTGATGACTGCGTCGTTCAGCGTTGATTGATTTTCAATCACGACGCCAGCGCGCTGGAGCTCGACTTGAAGCATGATCCTATGGCTAGCTGAAAAATGACCGTTGAGCGCGTTCTCCAACGCAGGATACAACTCATCCAGGGTGAAACTGGTGAGGAAGCCTAGGCTTCCCATATTGACGGGGAGGATCGGGATTCCCCGGGGAGCGGCTAAACTTGCGGCGGCAAGCATGGTGCCGTCGCCTCCGAGGACGAGCAAGAGTTGCGAGGAATCGGCGACAAGCCCGCGAGACTGACCCTTTAAGACATCTGGCAGGCATGCTGCGGTCTCTTCGTCATAAACAGCATTCACTCCGTGGGAGCGCAGCCATTCGAGCAGAGGCGGAATAACTGCACAAAGTTGTTCGCGGCGCGGACGAGAGATGATGCCGATGGTGTGGAAGGTTTGTCCGGGTTGCATGTGGCAGTGATTTTACTCCATCACCTTTTTGCGTGCGTGGAGAAAATACTCCTGATTACCTTCGGCCCCAAGGAGGCAACTGGGTTGGACTCTCAAGTCTTCGAGACCTGCGGATTTGGCGGCCTGGCGCACTGCAGAGATGGCCTTTTGGTGGAGTGCTTCGCTCTTTACGATACCGCCGGAGCCCACTTCCTCTTTTGACAGTTCGAATTGAGGCTTGATCAGAATCAGGAAGTGGGCGCGGGGCTTTGCCGCGCCAGCCGCGGGGGGAATCACCTTACAAACGGAAATGAAAGATACATCGGCGACAATGAGGTCCACCAATTCGGGAACATCCTCAGCATGGAGCCCGCGGGCGTTGCGCTTGATTCGAACGACCCGGGAATCTTGTTGGAGTCTCCAGTCGAGTTGGTCCACGTTTACGTCTACGGCGTAAACACGCGCTGCGCCGTGCTGCAGCAAGCAGTCCGTGAACCCACCTGTGGAAGAGCCGATATCCAAGCAAATCCAGTCGGTCGGGCTAATCGCGAAAGATCCCAGCGCGCCTTCGAGTTTTATGCCGCCGCGGCTGACGTATTTCTGCGCATGGCTATTGATCTCGATGCGCGCATCCTCTGCCACGGGGATGCCGGCCTTTTCAAGTCGCTGGCCGTTCACGAGCACTTCACCGGCAAGAATGATGGCGCGAGCCTTCTCGGGCGATTCGGCGAGGCCCCGCTCGGCGAGAATGAGATCGAGCCGCTTGCGGCGTGCCTTGGGTTTCATGGAGCCTTTGCGCAATTAAGAGCGGCGCAGGACGAGATATTCGGCGATTTCCCGCAGCCGCGCGGCGCGTTCCGAGTACGGCGCGAGCTCCGCGATGGCGTTTGTCGCAAGCTCTTTGGCGATGGCGTGGGAGCGCTCCAGCCCATAAACGGCGGGATAGGTTGCTTTTTGCTGGGCAATATCTTTTCCCGCGGTCTTGCCGAGAGCAGTCGAAGATTCTTCCACGTCCAGAATGTCGTCGGTGACTTGAAATGCCCAGCCAATCGTTTCACCGAACCGGCGGAGGCGCGCGACATCGTCGGGTCCAGCTCCGGCACAAAGGGCGCCGGCCGTGATGGAAGCGCGGATGAGCGCCGCGGTCTTCGAAAGATGGATGTACTCGAGCATCTGCGGCTCGATGCGCTTGCCTTCCGCCTCAATGTCGGCTACCTGACCTCCGACCATTCCATTTATAGTGCCGGCGGCGGTGGCAACCTCCGTCAAAATCGAGACGCGACGTTCCGCGGGAACCGGCGTTGCGCCGATGGATTCGAAAGCCAGAGTCAGAAGTGCGTCGCCAGCGAGAATAGCAATCGCTTCGCCGAACTTCTTATGACATGTGGGCTTGCCACGGCGGAGGTCGTCATTGTCCAGCGCGGGCAAATCATCGTGAATCAGGGAGTAGGTGTGGATGAATTCGATGGCGCAGGCAGGATGCAGCGCGGGCGTGACATCGCCCGAGAAGATGCGCGCCGTCTCCAGGCAGAGAATCGGGCGCATGCGTTTGCCGCCGGCGAAGACACTGTAACGCATCGCGGTATGGATGGAGCACGGCGGAGTTGTATCGGCAGGCAGGAGCCAATCCAGCGCGGCATCAGCGGCAACGCGATCTTCTTCGTAGAAAGAGGAAAGCTTCATTGGGGCAGGGAACCGGAACGTGGGAGACTCAAAGATAGGCTCACGGTTCGCTCTCCCGCTCTGGATCAAACGGCTCGGCGGCAAGCTTCCCATCGGCTTTCTTTAGGAGGATCTCCACTCGGCCTTCCGCTTCTTCCAGTTGTTTCTGGCACTCGCGCGATAGAGCTACACCTTCTTCAAACAGCTTCATGGCGTCGTCCAGGGGGAGCTGCGGGCTCTCCAAGCGGCGGACGACTTCTTCGAGGCGCGCGAGGGAACGTTCGAAATCAGGCTTCTTCGCGGGTTCGGGCTTTTTGGGAGCAGGTGAATTCACGCCATCGGCCTCGGGTCTTTCAAGGGCGCTCACTTCTGGCAGCGCCCGCAATAGTAAGTGGACCGGCCGCCCTGCGCGATACGCAGGATCCGATTTCCACAACGGCGGCAGGGTTTTCCTTCACGGCTGTAGGCGCGGAGGATTTTTTCCAGTCCCCGAAACCACCACTGCGGATCGCGAAAGTCTGGCGCCGGATGCAGACAGCATTCTAAGGCACGCGCGAGAACTGACACAATTGCTTTATGGAGTCGGCGGGCTTCTTGCGGCTTCAAGGTGTTGGCGCGGCGGCGAGGGTTGAGCCGTCCGTGCCACAGGGATTCGCTGGAGTAGATGTTGCCGATTCCCGCGACGCGGGTCTGGTCGAGCAGGAATTCTTTGAGCGGGCGCTTTGACGAGGCGAGCAATTCGCTGAAGCGGGAAGGCGTAAACTCTGGTGATAGCGCATCAATGCCCAGCGCGACGAGTCCGGGGCATCGGTCGACGGATTTGCACGCATGGACACGGCCGAAGTGGCGGCGATCGGCGAACGCCAGGACACCCTTGTCCAATTCGAATGCGACATCAATGTGGACGCCGTTCTCGGATCGGTTCGCCCGTTCGAATAACTCCATTGCGTTCGGAAACCAAACTAGCTGGCCATCCAACCGAAAATGCATGGTGAGCAAGCCGCGGTCGAGAAGGAGAAGCACAAATTTGCCTTTGCGGTCGACAGAACGAATGCGCCGGTTTTCGGCTAAGCGCGCGACGTGGGCAGCACCTTGCGGTTTGGTCGCAATGGGATGGAAAACGTGAGCGCACCGGATGCGACGTCCCTGCACGAGTGGACGGAGGGTTCGAACGACAGCTTCTACTTCTGGGAGTTCGGGCATGACGGCAGCGCGGGCTCAGGTGCCTGGCTTAAGAGTGAGAATATGTTTTCGCGCAGCCGCTTCGGCAACGTCGCTAAACGGGGCGAAGATGGGTTTGCCTTCGTACCAATAGGAGAATTGATCGGAGTAATGACTGCTTCCGGGTTGCCCAGACTGGCCCGCTGGAACGAGCAAAATAGATTCGTCCCAATTGGCTGGGTTCGCGACAAATCGCATCGCAGGGCCAACGTGTTCCTTGGCTCTGCCAACGCTATAGGCAGTTCCTGATTGAGGCTTGCCCGTAATGCTAAGGAGTCTTTTCAGAATGCCTTCGCGTCCGAGCGGGTGAAACATTTCCAGAGGGTTAAATCTTTTCCACTCCCAATCGTGGACGCGCTCGCTCTTGCTCTCTTCGGCGAGCTTGCTCACCGCGAGATCGGCAGCTGCGGCGAGCAGCTCGTCATAGTTTTTGTATGCGACAGGAAGCCATCTCGCGGGGCGATCGGTGAGCATTTTTTGAAGGAACAAAGTGCTGCGCCACTGATAGAGAGGCGTGTCCGCCCCTAGAAACGGCTTGAGGAGGAGCTCGAGGGCGGCGCTTTGCGTTGCATGAAGGAAAGATACCTCCGTGGAACGAGCGTCGGCGATTCCATTCCAATCTTTGAGTCCGTCGATAAGCGCCTGTGCGCGCGCGTCACTTGGTTTCGCCGTTTTCGCAGCGGCCATAAGCTGATCGGCAAGAAAGACGTGAGGATAGCTGTACGCGTCGGTCTGGACTTTCAGCATGTCTTCCGTGCGCAAGTCGTGCCGGTCGTGGAGCAAGTCGTAGATGCGTGCGGTCCGGTATGGTTCTTCCCACTGATCGGTCAAGTAAGGTTTGTAATTTGGCCCAACCACTCGCGAGTTGGCCGTCACGATGAGTCCACTGTCCGGGTTGAGCGCCCGGGGTAGTTGTTCAAAAGGAATGTAGCCCGTCCATTCGTAATCGTCGGTATCTCCAGGAACAGGCACTTCCCCATGTCCCTTCTTTCGAACTGGAACGCGCGCGGCCATCATGTAGCCAATGTTGCCGTCCACGTCGGCGTAGACGGCATTTTGTGCCGGGCCCCAGACGCGCTTCATGGTGTCGCGGAATTCTTTCCAATTCCTCGCCTTGCCAACCCAGAGGTAACTATTGGCCAGCCCACCGGATTCTAGGGCTGTCCACCGAAGGGCATAAGCTTTGCCGGCTTCTTCGTGGACGATTGGACCGTGGCGCGTCACGACAACTTTTAGATGTTCGTCGGATTGGCCTTTGACGGAGATAACTTCGTCGAATGTTTGTGCTTTAGCCCACCCACCCTTTGCATTGACGCGGTAATTGTCGTGTTCCGGAGAAATGAAAGATTCAATATAGAGATCCTGCACGTCGGCGTAATTGTTGGTGAACCCCCATGCGATGCGTTCATTGTGGCCGATGACCACCATTGGCGCTCCCGGTAGAGCGAAGCCCTTAACGTTCCAACCGGGCGCGGTCAGATGCACTTCGTACCAGATTGGCGGAATCGTGAGCTCCAAATGTGTGTCGTTGGCCAGAAGAGGTTTCCCCGTTGCCGTGTGCGCGCCGCTGACCACCCAATTATTGCTGCCTAGACCCTGGCGGATTTCATTACGAGACTCCACAAGGAATTCTCGAACAGACTCGGCTAGGGCAGAAGCAAGGTCGGGGAATTTATCCGGTACGCTGGGAGTACGCGGTCCATCGAGACTCGCTTTGAGAACCGCGTCCGGTTGCATATCGTCGTCATCATCGTCGTCGGGGTCAGCGGCGGATCGCTGTGAACCGTCATCGACTACATTCGGATCGCCAACCACGACATGGTCCAGAGTGGATTCGCTGAAGAAGAGATCCTTTGCGCGATCCGCCCCGATATGCTCGGTGACTTTGGCGCGATTCAGCTTCCTCTCCCAGATGTTAGTCAGCACCCGATACATGTAACCGGAAATTGCCAGAGTGTCGGAAGGCTGCCACGGCTGCGGCTTGTAACGGAGGAGCGAGAATTCCAGAGGAAGGTTCCTCTCGTGTTGTTCGACGAATTTGTTTACGCCACGGGCGTAAGATTCCATGATCTTTCTGGCTTCGGGCTCCAGAACTGTGGCCTCGCGGTCCGCGGCGTGGCCCAGTCCTAGGGTGCGAAAATCCTTATCAATCTTAATCGTCTTTTGACCAAGAATTTCTGAGAGCTGCCCGCGGGCGATGCGGCGGAGAAGATCCATCTGCCAGAGGCGATCCTGGGCCATGACGTAGCCTTGGGTTTCCGCCAGATCTTCGACTGACGCGGCGCGAATGTGGGGGACACCCCAGCCGTCGCGCTCGACGGTGACGTCGTGTTGGAGGCCGGGGAGGGAGACCGTGCCATCAATCTGCGGCAGCGGCCGGTAAACAAACCACCAGGTTACGGCGGCGACTGCGATGACGATGATGGCAAAGATCCAGTAAAAGACTCGAAGAACGGTTCGCAAGGTCACTCCCACTCCATTTGCACAAAAATCGAGTGTAGAGGAGCAGCAACGGCCTTGCAACCGCGCGCGTAGCGTTTCCGAGACTCCTGGAGTCGCGGCTGGTCGAAAAACAGCTTAGACGGTCTAGACAACACCTATCCGCACGCCTCTGAGGTGCTGCTACAATGCCGCAAGGGGAACAAATTCGAGCATGTTTGCCGTGCGCCTGTTCGGAGTGATTGCGCTAATCGCGCTGAATGGTTTTTTTGCGGCGACGGAATTTTCGCTTGTCGCGGTGCGGCTGTCACGAGTGCGCCAGTTGGTGGCCAAGGGCAATGCGCGGGCGCGTGTGGTGGAAGTGCTGCTTGGAGATTTGCACCGGGTCGTCTCGGGCGTGCAGCTCGGGATCACGCTGACAAGCCTTGCCATTGGCGCGCTTGGCGAGGCGACGTTGGCGACAGCGTTTCAGTCGGTCTGGCCGGGCACACCGGGATTGCGCACTACGCTCGTCGCCCATGCGGCAGCGCTGGCCGGCGCGTTTGCTCTATTGAGCGCTCTTCACGTGGTCATCGGTGAATTAGTTCCAAAGACGGTGAGCCTGGCTCGCGCCGAACGCGTCGCCTTGATGGTGGCGCTGCCGTTCCACTGGTTTTTGAATACCTTTCGTTGGGTCATCAATCTGCTTGATGGGGTGTCCAGCGCAATTGTGAGGGCGCTAGGAGTCTCGCAGGCGCAAGTGCACGGAGTGGCGCATTCGACGGAAGAATTGCAAATCCAGATTCAGCAGGCGCGCGAGCGGGGTTTGCTGGCTCCTGGGGAAGAAAAATTCATTCTCAGCGCGATCGAACTCTCTCAGATTCAAGTGCGGGAGATCATGGTGCCGCGGCCGGACATGCACATGCTCTCCGTGGAATCCGGTCTGGACGAGGTCATGCGCGCATTTGCCACTACGCAGCGGTCGCGTATTCCGGTTTATCGCGGCACGCAAGACCACGTTCTTGGCTTCGTTCATATTAAGGACATGATGTGGGTTCTTCTCGACCGCGAGCGGAGAATTGCGGAAAATCTTTCACCGCCGCCGTTTGATTTGAGACGTGTCTTGCGTGAAGTGCTCATCGCTCCGGAGACCAAGCCTGCGAGCGAATTGCTGCTTGAATTGCGTACTCGACATGTTGGCATGGCAGTCGTCGTGGATGAGTTTGGGAGCATCCTGGGGCTGGTGACCATGGAAGATATCCTCGAGCAGATGGTCGGTGAGATTCATGATGAATTCGACGTCGTCGAGCGGCCTCTTACGCTGGCGGACGGCGCAATCGTTTTTGACGCGGCGCTGAATGTGCGCGACCTCGACGCCCAGTACAACATCACTGTGCCGGAAGACCCCGCCTACGCCACCGTTGGAGGCTTTGTGCTCGATCAGCTGGGCTTCATTCCAAAAGGCGGCGAAAGCTTTGAATACGGCAATCATCGCTTCACCGTCATGGAGATGGACGGAAAGCGCGTGGCGCGCGTAAAAATTCAGCGGCTGCGCCCCGCCGTCGAGGATCAGAAGCCGGCTGCTTCGGCGGACGCAGCCGGGCGAGAAACAAGGGTTTCGAAAGCTATCTAATCGAAAACGCGGCCACGAATAACACCAGGTAGGGTGTCAGCATGGACAAGATTCGGTCATATGAGCGTTGAGCTTCGTGAGGCTCCTGTAGACAATGAAGCCGTGAGTCCGCAAAAGCGCCGGATCGCCGATTACCTGCGGCCCAAAACCCTGACGATGTTGTTGCTCGGGTTTTCTTCAGGCCTTCCTTTTTATCTGGTCGGCAACACCTTCGGCTACTGGCTGCGCGATGAGCACACCTCTCTGACGGCGATCGGCTTCCTTTCCTGGGTGGGCATTGCGTATTCCCTGAAGTTTCTGTGGGCGCCTCTGATGGATCGCGTCGACTTGCCGTTGTTTGGGCGGCTAGGACATCGGCGCGGGTGGATGATGTTCTCGCAGATCGTCGTCGGGCTGGCGCTAATTGCCATGGGCGGAACTGGCACGAAAGGCGGCCTCGGCCGTCTTGGCGCTTTTGCGCTCGTCGTCGCGTTTGCCGCAGCGACACAAGACATTGTCGTCGATGCCTGGCGCATAGAATCGGCAGACGACGGAGAAGAACAGGGCCTCCTCGCGTCTGCCTATCAGTTCAGCTACCGGCTGGCGCTCCTGGCTACGGATTCTCTTATCCTTATTGTGGCGGCGACTGTAGGCTGGCGCGTGTCCTACGGCATCTACGGTGCAGCTATGGCCGTTGGAATCATCGCGACCTGGTTTGCGAAGGAACCGGAGCGCGCGGATGCCGTTGCCGGTGAAAAAAGACGCGAAGCGCAACTCTGGACGCCTCGTGGCTTCTTCGACGCTGTTGTAGGGCCGTTCATTGCTTTCTTCCGCGCACACGGCTGGCTCGCGCTTGTGATGTTAGCGGCCATCAGCCTCTACCGGTTGCCGGACTTCATGATGGGACCGATGGCGAATCCCTACTACCACGACCTCGGTCTAACGAAGCAAACGGTCGGAGCCGTGCGCGGCTCTATCGGGCTCATCGCTACGTTTGCAGGCATTGCAGCGGGCGGATTCTGCTCGCTGAAGCTTGGCTACATGCGTGCGCTCATCATCGGGGGTGTTTTACAGGCGGCTGCGACTGCGGCATTTGCGACTCTCGCGTTCGTGGGTACGAGCATTCCTCTTTTCGGTCTCGTCATGGCGGGTGACAACTTCAGCCTCAGCTTTGCCGGCGTTGCGCTTGTCGCGTACATGTCGAGTCTCACCAATCTGGGATACACCGCCACGCAGTATGCGCTCTTGAGTTCGACCTATGCCTGGCTGGGAAAGATCTTGAAGGGCTTTTCCGGAGCCGCGGTCGAAAGCCTGAGCGCCACCCACGGCCTCATTCACGCCTACGGCATTTTCTTTATCGTTTGCGGACTGACCGGCGTGCCCGCCGTCCTTCTGTTCGCCGCCTTGGGCTACTGGCACAGGCGCAAGCAACCCGCCCCAGCCCCCGCCTTGTAGGGGCACGATACATCGTGCCCTCTCCCAGAACTAAATGTAGCGCCGGGCTTTCCCGCGTTTCGCGCGGGCCCCGACGCCTTTTGTCGGGAAGCCCGGCATCTTCGCCCTTGTAGGGGCGGGGCTTGCCCCGCCCACTCCTTCGACGGGTCGGCCAGACGGAACGCGGTCCCCATGAGTCTTTTTCGTTGGTTTCCCCGTATAGCTCAGTATCCAAGCCTCGGGGAGATTACCCGTCAAAAGCGTAACGCAGTACATGTCTGAAGGCCCTTCTCACAGAGAAGCACGTGCGGTGTGACAAGGAGAATATCCAATGAAACAAAACGTAATGTTGACCATCGCGTCTCTGCTCTCGATCCTCTTGCTGACGCTTCACATTACGGACGACATCGTCCGGGGGATATCGAAGGCCGAGTCCTCAAATATTGCGTTGGCCGTTCTCGTGGTGTTGCTGTACGGGACGCTGGTGCTCGCCGAACGGCGATCGGGGCACGTCATCATGCTGCTCGTCGGGTTGTTAGCGGCAGCCATGCCCGTCATGCACATGAGGGGGGCACATTACGGCGAGATCGCCAAGTCCCCCGGCGGCTTCTTCTTCGTCTGGACACTCTGGGCGCTCGGCGGGCTCGGGGGCTTCACCTTCATCCTCTCGGCGCGCGGACTGTGGAGCTTGCGACGGGGCCAGCCCCGGTAGGTCGAAGAACCCGAACCATAGAACGCCGCTGGGCTTGCCCCGCTCGCGCCACGCCCATACCACCGCCCGTCATTTCGAACAGAGCAGGCCGACTCTTTCTTTCGCATTTGCTCTTGCGAATGCGTCGGCCTGCGTAGAGAGATCTCTGCGCCATTGCGCGTTTTGTGCGCAATGAACTCTCTCTTCTCTTTCCCCTCCAACCTTCACACCTTCTAACCTTCCAACCTTCGCTTGAGTCAGGACCACCACTTCGACTCGTTGCCCCGCTGCAACCTCTTTCCTAGTAAGATTCCACACATGATTTGGGAAGATAAGCGACTGAATGAAGTTACCGAACTCGACCTGCGCAAGATTCTTGACTCAGGGATCGAAGAACACAAACATCTCGACTACAAAGCCGAACTCTATCCGAACAACGACGCCGGGCAGAAAGATTTTCTAATCGATGTCTGCGCGTTTGCAAATGCTGAGGGGGGAATACTCCTAATTGGTGTTCCCGAAGCGCGCGACACAAAGAATGGTAAACCTACAGGAGTTCCAGACCTGAGCAAGTTCGAGGGCATCGAAGTACCGAATCCGGAATCAGTATTGCTGGGTTACGATTTCGCGGGTCGTTTCCTGCATTGAAGACCGGCTTTCTTTGCAAACCCATGCCATCAAGCTGTCAAATGGCAGATACGTTTTTGCGATACGAGTCCCAAACAGCCTCAACAAACCTCATTGTGTTCGCCGGGATGATAAGCGGTATTTTCCCTCACGCCGCGACCGACACATTTATTACATGGATGTTCAAGAAATCAAGGAAATGGTCATGCGAACTGCGAGTCGGCAGGAACAGGCAGAGCAGCTCTTGGAGGCAGCCTTCAAAGAAGTACGGCCTCAAACGGACGCACCATATCTCATCATTGGCACAGTCCCAGTTTTCTTTGCGAATTTTTTAGTGGACCTCAAAGAGCAAAAGATTTTCGACGCAATGCGGAGATTTGACCTTGTTGACAAATTGTATGGGAATTGCGAGTTCACGTTCAAGGGTCTTGAACGACGAGCTCAGAGACTTGATGCGGTTGCGCAGTTGCGTCGAACAGGGCTCGTGCGATTCAGTCAGCAGATGGTGCCGGGCCAGAGAATCGATGGCGCTCCCGCATTTTTCCCGATTCACATAGACATACAATTACGTGAGTTTACAATTAAAGTGCCCAAACTTTATGCAGTTGCTGGCCTTAGCGGACCATTTCTTCTAGGGATGCTCTTAAATGCAACATCTCAGGTAAAGGGCCTGTATCCCGACTCGATGATTCCCCAAGCAACGGTCGCCCGAGGATCAATTCAACCTGGCCTACATTCGTTTCCCACAGTCGTAGCATACGATTTCGGAGACATCGATTCGATAATACGGCCGCTTTGTGACCAGGTTCATCAGGGATTCGGCCAGGACTCATCTCCAATGTTCGACCGTGAGGGCATGTGGATGGAAAAGGATTTCTAGTGTCGCCTGGCGGGTGGCAGCCCCTTAACGACAGCGCCGACCACGAACCGCAAAGAACTCCTGGGTGGCCCATGCGTGCGGGGTTTGCAAGCGTGGCACTGCCCTCCGCGTGCTCCGACCTTGTCGGAGGGCTGCCTTTCGCTAGCCTCTTCCTCTTTCTCAAACTTCTAACATCGTTGCAAGCCCGAGATTCTTCCTAGCTTCTAAGTGATTTCAAGCTTCCTGGATTTGAACTCCGCAATTCTCTATACTGGCAAGGTCGTACTTCCAGCCCCTTCCCACACTCCAAGGAGAACCTATGCAATCCCGTTTGCTTCACGGCCCACTTCGGATAGCCCTCGTGCTCCTCGCGGCGTGCTTCGCTCTTACCGTCGCCCGCGCGCAGAATCCGACCCACGTCATTACCGGCACCGTCGAAAAAGTCGATGCCGGAGCAAAAACGATTGCCGTGAAGACCGCCAACGGCACCGTTGAAACGGCGAAGTTCACCGAGAAAACCACGGTTCACGGCCTGAAGGATGGCGCCAAGGGCGCCGACCTCGTCGGGAAGGAAGGCGGGCACGTCATCGTCCACGCAACTGGCGAAGGCGCGGAAAAGACCGCCCATTCCGTCGAGTGGTTCGGCGACAAAACAGTCCACGCCACGGAAGGCACGGTCGAAGACGTCGGTAAGGTCACGAAAACTGTCGCGGTAAAGACCGTGGATGGCACAAAGGAAGCCTTCGAGGTTTCCGAGCATGCCACCGTGGACACAGGCAAGGCCGTCGGCCGCTACTCCGCCGTCGGGGCCAAGAAAGGTGAGCACGTCACGGTCTATTACACCGAAGAAGCCGGCAAGAAAATCGCGCACCTCTTCAAGCATTAAGGCTCTTCGAGGATGGAGGGTGGAAGGCCCTTAACGACATCGCCGACCATCGATCTGGCGGGTGGCCGACTCGTGAAGCGGAGAGACGATTTCGGGTGCCGCAGCCCTGCGGTTTTCAGGGTGCGGGTTTTGACGTTTTCCCTTTCGCTTGGCGACAACCAGTCCATACGACCAGTTGATCGATCAGCTTCTGGCGTTTCACGCCTAGGCGCAAGGAGCATAAACCTCAGTCTGTGCTCCTTGAGACCAGTCTTCCGCTATCTCAGCACCGTCGTCAGATCAACGAAGCCGGCAAACAGCACGGTCATCCCACTTTGTGTCAGTGACCATGAGCGCCGCCACCACCACCGTGGAAGCCGCCTCCGCCAATTCCCCCGCCTCCGTGGAACCCGCCGCCCACAGGTCCACCGCCTCGTGAGCCTCCAAAGCCTCGCGATCCGCCCGTCATCCCGGGCCCGGACTGAAAGCCGCGTCCTACCGATCCCGGTCCGCGGTAGATGCCACCTGAATAATTCTGGCCGGCTGCGTAATGGGTTCCGGGCCCCCAGTTGTGCACGTCCGCGCTGAAGTGATGATGGTAGTGCCCGCCGTAACCGTAGCGTCCGTAGCCGTATCCATAAAACGGCGCGCCGTACACGTACCACGGCGAATAAAATCCCCAGCCGAACGGGCTATAGAAAATTCCGTCTCCCGGAATAAAAGTGAATCCACTGAACCACGGGTCCCAATACCAACCCGCGCCCCACCAGCCCGGTCCCCACGGACCCCATCCGCTGGACGCGTAGATCCCAGCCGCATCCACGTTCGCTTCTGCCACATAACCAGATCGCAGACTGCTCCAGCGATACAAATCGCTATCCTCATCCGCTTTCTTGTCGAATTTCTGCGCTTTGAGCGGGCCGTTCGCCGCAAAATCC
>DASSXG010000063.1:0-65007 GCA_035704085.1 Candidatus Acidiferrum sp.
GCCATAGCCCGCACGCACGCGCTCTGCTAAACTAAAGTCTCGAAAGACCGCGGAGAGGTGACTGAGCGGTTGAAAGTACTCGCCTCGAAAGCGAGCGTACGGGAAACCGTACCGTGGGTTCGAATCCCACCCTCTCCGCCAACCATAAAAAAGCCGCATAAACTGACGTACTATTGCCGTTGTGACTGTTGTGTGACTACAATCGGGGTGTTTAAGTCACAGGAGACAGTCACTTGGAATCAATCTACAACCGCGTAAAAGTGCGAAATGCTTGGAGATTTGAACGTGTGGAAGAAGGGCAGGGCAAGCGCACAGCGCACCTGACGCCGCCTTTTTACGCTCGACCGTGGAAAGATGGCAAGCAGCGCTGGCACAGACTGAACGCGGAGACTTTCGCCGATGCGAAGAAGGAAGCCGCGAAACTCGACGCTGCGCTCACTGCGGACGCATTGGGGTTGACGGTCGCCGAAGCCGAGAACATCGGGAACCGCGTACCGCTTGCGGTCGCAGTCCGTCGCTTCATGCAAGATAACGCGAGCAAGGAACCGAAAACCGTGCAGCAATACGCGCACGCGCTGAAGCAGTTCACCGACTCCACCCGCGTCAAGTTCATCGATGAAGTGACGGCGGATGTGCTGAAGCGATTCAAAGCCGACCTTGAGAGCATGGGATACGCTGGCAAGACCATCGACACACGCATCAACGTCGTGTACTTCATGCTGAAGGATAACGGCAACGCTGCCAGGATTCCAACGAAGTACATGCCCGTGGTCGAAGAAGAGCCCGCCGTCCCGTACACGGAAGAAGAACTGAAAGCACTGTTCGCAGCGATGGACGACGAAGAGCGAATCCGCTATCGGTTCTTTCTTGGGTCGGGTTGCCGTGACCGCGAAGTGACTTTCGCCGCATGGTCAGACATTGACTTCAAGGCGCACACATACCACGTCCGCAAAAAAGAGGATGTTGGCTTCAAGCCTAAGACTCACGAATCCCGTACAATCAAACTTCCCGCAAGTCTCATCCGCGAGTTGAAGGAGCGCCGCGAGAAACATCCCAACGACCGCTTCGTGTTCCTATCGAAGCAGAGCAAGCCTGACAATCACTTCCTGCGCAAACTGAAAAAGATTGCCCTGCGAGCAGGGTTGAACTGCGGTCACTGTAAGACCACAATCACGGTCGGCGAGTACGACGGCAAGAAGCGCGTCGAAGTTTCGTGCGCGAAGCATCCCGTGTGCGAGCACTACATCCTGCACCGCTTTAGAAAGTCCTGCGCGACTCGTTGGTTGAATGCTGGCGTGTCGATGCGCGACATTCAGGTGATGCTAGGGCACAAATCGCTTGCGACCACACAGAAGTATCTAGGCACCACGGAGCCATCGAAACTTCAACCACAGATTGACCGTGCGTTCGGAGACTGAACATGGTCACACTGATTTCAAATGATGGACGAAAAGTCCTGCTCGTAACCTGCACGGACACGCGAGAAGGTTGGTGGGGTCGGCCAGTCGGCGCGTGCGTCCGATTCTTCTTCTCGCGCTCTGAATGGCGTTACGCTTTGCCGAACACCTGAGGCGCTGTTTCGTGCACACGCTGCACAACTTCGACGCCTGGCCGAACTACCACGGTGTCAATTTCGGCGTATTTACCGACACTCAAGTGTGCAAGCAGGTTCGTTTGGCTGATTGGAACCGTCGTCAACTTGCCAGCAATTTCCATCTTGAAGTAACCGCCGCTAACTCCGACTTGATAACCGCCGCGATAGATTCCACAGTAACGCTTCTCGTTCTGTACAGCGGATGAACTAGGCTCAACCGTTTGCAACTGTCGATGCACGAAACCCCACAACCACTTGTTCGCTGCTTTCCACACGGCACCCGTGAACGCCGCAATCGCTTTCCGTTTCAACAAGCCGACCACCGCTAGAGCGGCCACGACAAGCAGGCCAGTTATTCGGGCCAGAGGGAGCGGCACGACCCACATAAAGGTTGTCAGCGTCACGGCTTCTTCAAAGCCCGCAATCTACCAAGCAGCGCAGAGTACTGATAGACGGCCTTCAGCACTTCCTTTGCAAACTCGATGCCGACTTCCACTTCTTCCTTCCCGACTTTTGTGTATTCCTGGCTCTCGATGTGGGCTGCGTCGTTTCCAAGTAGGCGCAAGTCATCCAGCCCGTCTAACAATTCCTTCGGAATAACGAGTGTTGTAGAAAGGGCTTTGATGCGCTCCTTCAGGTTTGCTCCCTTGGCATTTTTGTCTCGACAAAGCTCTTCCAAAGTTTTTCTGACCATGATTGCAGATGCGACGAAGCAACTCTGAGCATGGCACTTGATTGCTTCTTCAAGGGCACTCTGAATCGTGGCCGGAATGTTCGTCGCATCGAAGTCGATAGTCTCTGCCGGAAATGAATCCATGACTTTCCCGGTTTGGTCAGCCACAAAGAACACCATCGCGGTGCATTTTGGGTCAGGGCACTTTCTTAGGCCAGCAAAGTAATTCTGTGGGCCGAGAATCTGTAAGTCGAATTGGACAACGGTTTCAAACGTTCCGCGCTGCCTACAGACAGGGCAACGAAGTCTCACGACAACACCCGCCTGAGCCTGTGTACTACCGCTGGTCAATTTATAAATCACGGGTCAGCCCTTGCATTCGCATTGACCTATCTACCTGTGGGTGCGGCAAATTGTCAATGAAAAAGCAGTTGACGCTGTGGGAAATGTCGTCTGATACTGCAATCAGCAAAGGGGGTGAAAGGCGTGTCCGCTCTTGCTTGGCCTCTGTGTGTTTGCATCGCTGCCTTGGTTGCCTTACTCATTTTCCGAAAGGAAATCAGCAGATTCATTGAACGAACAAGAACGGTCACGAAAGAGGGGGTTACGACAGAAGCGCCCGCAACTCAGGAAGTGACGAGTGCTCCCAAAGCATCGGCGGCTGAAAAGTTGCTCAAGGGCTTCGACAATCAATTGTTGGTAGAACAGGAAAACCTTATCACCAACTTTCTGAAAGACGAGAACGTGCACAACCCCGCTGAAAGAGAAAGGGTGCTCGTTAGATTTTTGTCTGCGGCCTACATCGTCAACAGATTTGAAAGCGTCTACCGCAGTACTTGGGGGTCACAGTTTCGGGCCTTGGAAATGCTGAACCAAAGTGAGCCTCAAGGCGTTCCTCACCAAGCACTAGAGGCGTGGTACGAAGTCGGAAAAGCAGGCTATCCTGGCTGGTATGAAGCCTACTCCTTTGAACAATGGACTAAATACATGCAGGGCATGGTCTTGATTGGCTTTGGGAACGATGGTCTTGTGCACATCACCCTTTTTGGCCGCGAGCTTCTAAAATATATCGTAGACGTTGGCTACAGCACAGCAAAGAACGGTTGAGGCTGAACTGTGCCAACTGAAAAATTCACCGATGCACAACTGACGGCGAAGTTGCAAGTTGTGTTGCAGACATGGCCCTTGTATCGGGTTCTGCAATACGATGGCGCAGACAATGTGACTTACGTCCCGAAGGTTCTAAAGCTATTTTGTGAGGACTGCAAGTTTGAATCCGATTGGGAAACCAGTTTTTCTTCCTATGAAACCGCCAGAGGGGGGAACAAAATCGGATTTACCCAGAAGACGTTCGCTTGCAGAAACTGCGGGAAAAAGAGTGTCACTTATCACTTCTACTGGGCCAAAGGAAATCAAGGTAACACTCTATTTTTCAAAGTAGGACAATGGCCTGAGCTTGAAGAGCACGTCTCGCAAGCTCTGAAAGGCGCACTCAACCAAGAAGACTTGAAACTGTACAAAAACGCTCTAAGGCTTCGGAATTTCAACCTTGGGATAGCCGCTGTAGCGTACATGCGGCGCGTTGTTGAAAATCGGATGAATGATATTCTGGAAATTTTGCACGAATCGGCCCGTGCCCACAATGCCGCACCTGAACTGCTGGCAAGGCATGAAGAAGTCAAAAACGACAGAAGGTTCAGTGTGAAGGTTGAATACGCTGGCGATTTGCTTCCTGAAAATCTTCGGCCACAAGGTCAGCCAAACCCGATGACTATTCTGCATGACTTCACCAGTGACGGCCTGCATGCGAAATCAGACGAAGAGTGCGTGGACATTTTTGACGAGTGCAGAAAGACCTTCGAGTACGTCTTCGGGAAAATGCGGATTGAAACGGAAGAGGCTAAGAATTTCGTTAAGGATATGGCGAAGCTGACTGACAAAAAGAGCAAAAAGAAAGAGACTGAATCAAAGCCACCCGCCGAAAAAATGTGACCTGCTCGAAACTTCCTGGTCTCCCTTCTCGTGTGAGCGCACTGTGTCAGATTATTGATTTCGCCCGACTTTTCGGGTTGCCCACCATCGCCACAAAACATCAATTCCGAGCACAGGCTGCTGCGATTGCCGAGAAGAAACCTTCTTCACTTGGTGGTGGGTGGCGGAATAGGAGCAGTTGCCGCCGATGGAGGGATACGCACATTCTGCCGGACCGCATCCCTGAGTGCGCGTTCGCACTCGCCGCGCTTGCTATTGCTCAACGCTTGATAACCGGTGATTACCGCGTGCGCGTCAGCGTATTCTTTCCATGAGGGTTCAGGGAGTAGATGCACAGTCAAACCAAGTCCTAGAGGCACCGAAACGGAGAATTGACCGACTCCCCATCCGGCACCCATAAATGAATGGAATTTCTGGAGCGGAACTAGCTTCTCAATACCCACTGAAGGCGCGTCTTCTAACGTATCTTTCTTTTTGAGGCAGAACACTCCGCTTGTGACCTGCCCATTTTCGTAAAATTGCGGGTTGATGCCTCGGTAGAGCGAATCCGTCGGCGAGATGGTGACTGGAGGTGGCGCTACCTCACCAGCCATTCAAGATGCTCCTTTGCGCCCCCTGCGTCAGTTTCCCAATAGCCCACGGACTCAATAGCGTGAAGAGGCTGCCATGCTTGAACATCGACAGCTTTATCAGAAATAGTAAGAAAGAGTTCCTTGTTTGAATGCGTGCACTCAAACCGGAGGCTCCCATCGGGAAGTGGTCCCAAGTTCAGGGTCGGAATTGCTAGGTGGGATAGCATGACCTGAGGCACTTGCTTGATAATTTCCTCTGCCGTATCGCCAGTAAGCTGAGAGATGGCTTCAGCGCGGTCTCCATCCCAACCAGCTTGCAATTTCCGTAGGCGACGAAGCTGTGCTGAGAGCAAATACTCTCGCGTAACTGCGAGTTGTGTCAGCGTGGCTGCGTCTACTGTCTCGACCATCGTAATTTGTTGCACATTTCCCAATAGTGTTATCGAATCAGGATTCAAATAGATTGCATTTTCACCAAAATAACCCGACCCAAAGTCTTCGACCAAACCAGTCACCAAATGGGCATTTTGGCCGAACGAAATTCGGTTGGTTCCCTCAGAAAAAAGTCCAGTGCCGACGATTTCAGTAGGGCTGATTCGTCCCGTTATGTGCGCACCCGACGCGACTCCCACACTTACGTTTGTAATCCCGGCCAACTGGTTAACCCAGCCCGCCGAGGGACCTATGCTGATAGAGACCGTTGCGTTAGGAAAGTCGAACACTTCGCGCGTGAAGTTTGCAATTTTCTTGGTGCGGTAGAAGTGCCCTGCCAGAAATCCTTCCTTAGCCTCAGAAGGATGTTTCACCTGAGCAGGTCTGTGTTTATCTGTAAAAGAAATCTGGCTGTTCATTCTCTATATCCCCATTCTCTCCGCGCGGTGTCCGTCGTCAGCTCTTTGAATCCGTGGGCCAGCCATCTGTGCGCAGCATCAAACCAATCGTTCATTGAAATCTTCGGCGAAGCTGAACCTGTGCAAGACATTACTAGAACCAGTACTGCTCGTCCGTCAGCTCTTACGCCCTGGCTTAGATTCGCTTGGGCAAAGCCGAGTTGTTCGGGCATGGTAAACGTCCACACTACGTTGATGCCTGTAGGCGGCGGCAAAAATTTAGCATTAAGACTGCTCCAATTGAAGAGTTTGGCATACCTTTCGACCGTCGCGCTAATGAGGTTGTCGCTTTGTTCGATGTGGTTAACGTATGTAAGTTCATATCTGGCTGGCTTGAGGCTTCCCACCTTCTCCCGCGCCACAAAATCGGAAAAATGCCCCCAATGCCCAACGAATTTCTTTAAGAGAGCACTGAAGCGCGGATAAACGTCGGTGGGTTGTCTTTTCCGCCAGTTCAACAAGAATCTAGATTCCTGCAACTGGATTACGAAATTCTGGTCTTGGGACACGAAGAATGTCCGGCGCAAAGGAGGTAGCTGAAGGATTTCAAAACGCGGACCACGCTCAACCTCAATAATCGGAGGCTGGTCCTCCGTATTGGGAAAATCCTTATTGATTTCCACCCAGAAGTGTCCAACGTGTCTTGTCTGCCACCCATTAAGCGGCTCGAAATGGACTCCAACAGCAAGTTCGTTGACTGGCGGGCTTTCGTAATCCGGCAGTGCCTGTGGAGCGCGGGCTTGTTCGTTAGGCATTGGCTACCAAACGCAGGCGCACAAGATGAATTGGCGCATCCCAGCACCGACTATAGCAACCTTCAATTCTTTTTGCACAATTCCGCTCATTTACAGGCACTTTTGACTGATTCCTCCGATGAAATGCACTCTCGATGCGCCTTCCTTAACCCCGGATTACACACTTCCGATTCGCTCGTCGATTTGCCGGAATTCATCGCGCGGGATTCTATCACGACGACTACCGCGTGTGTTGCAAATCGTGGAATTCCACAATGTTTCGCTGACCGTCGCCGCGTTCGTGATTGGTGCCGCTCTGATTTTTCCGTTTGTGATGCTGCTCGCTTTTTTGCATAAGTAGCAAATGGGAGTCGCGCGGATTTGCAACCTTCTGGGTAAGAACATGCGACTCCCTCTTGCTGTCTAGTGCGCCGTCATCGCTTCGGCACGCTCACGAAGTTGAGTACGCTGGAACGCCTTCGCTCTTCCGCACTGTCTCTTTTGTCGCCGCGATGGTCGAACCACCTAGGGCAGCGACTAAAGAAAAACTTTTACTCTTCGAAGTCCGCGTCAGTCGCGGCCCGTGCGTTGGTTGCGCGCGCCTTGCCTTCGTGCTGCTCTATGTCGCATACGAGCAGATTGCCGAAGTAAACTTCCGTCCAACCTGCGCGGATAATCTCGGCTTGCGTCAATAGCGCGTTGCCTCTGAAGCCTTTGAAGTTCACAAACGCCGAACCCTTGGCGACATTGTAGGAAAGCACGACGCACAACTTCGCGGGCATCGTTCCGACTTCGCGCACCATTGGCAGATTGTCTTCCGCAGGTTTCGGCACGTAGTGCCGTCGCGGTTCATACTCGCGACAGTGTGCCGCTGCACTGTTCCGGTAATTCTGCATGTCTCTTTTTCTCGTTTCTCTGGCCGCGTCAAGTGACGCGGGAAAAATTTGAACGGGAGCCGTTTCTATCGGTCGTGTATCGCTCTCAGTGGAGCACACGCCTTCCCGACTCCCGCTCGATTCGCAGGAACTTCGCCCTGTGAAGGACGAAACCTTTTATACGTGAGCGTTCAAAGACGCGACAGGTGGTTGAAATGCATCGAACAAGACAGGACGGAAGTCGGCACGCATGAAGCCTTCATATCCGTACAAGCCATACTCCGAGTAGTTTGCCAACTGAGTGTAGCGCCGAACGTACGACCCGTTCTTGACTCGTCGTTGCATGAGATAATCGGGCGACGCGTACACGATGGCGTTGGAAACGCCCGCCGACCAGTCGGTCATGCTTCTGCAAACGACCACTTTCGAATTGAAGAGCAGTTCTCCGTTGAAACCCCAACCCGAACGCGTGCTCGACTCAAAGAGTTTGTGAACGAGAAGACGCGTGTTGTCCGTCATGTAAAATTTCGCGTTCGGACGGTACACCTTCGGGAGAGCGTTGTACAAATTTTCCAAGTCGGTGATTGCCAACGTCGAAGATGCGGACGTTTGCTGTGCACTGGCGGGAATTGCGGTCAGCAACCCTTGAGGCACTGTCGGAACACCGCCGACCGCACCGACGCCGCTGCCTGTCATGCAATCCGCACCATAGGCCAGCTTATGCCTTTGCTGGAAAACTTTTTCGAGAATGTCGCCGAACGCCATGAACGAGTCCTGCTCCATTTCGTACGGAACCAAAACAATTCCCGTCCTGTACGTTGGCGTACTTGACCAGTTCACCGCGCGGAAACGCACGGGGTTGACTGAACCCTGCACGGTTTCACCGAGTCGCGTTGACTTCGTGAACGCAACAGGGCTCGACGTTCCTGTGTCATCCCAACACGGCGTAACCCCGCCCGCTCCGTTGTCGCTGTTCCACACGGTCGAGTTGCCGTCGTCGAGAATTTCATCGTACGTCGCCATTGCCGCGAAGAGTCGGTCTTGAAAACCCGCAGGGACAAGGTAGCCGCCGACCGCACCCGTTCCTGTGCTCGTCGGGTCGGTGTAGGTCTGTGCACCTTGAGGACGACCCCACTGGCTTGTGGTTTTGAAGTCCGCGCGCTGTTCGCCTTGTTCGCCGTGCTTGTGAAACAGCATCCACTCGCGCGCCCGTTGTTCGCTTTCGGGAGTTTTGGTTTTGTGCGCCCGCTCAATAATTGCTTCGGGCGATTCTTCACCCGCGAGTTGCGCGAGTCTTTCCAGTTCAGCGCGACGCAGTTCGTCGGCGCTAATGCCTTGCTTCAGCATGGAAATTTTCGCCAAGAGTGTTGCGTGCAAACGAATCTCTTGCGGAGACAGGCTAGGCTTCGACGCCAGTTGTTCCGCTTGTTCGATGCATCCGCGAAGTTCTTGGTACGTCTGATTGATTACTGTGATTCTGTTCGACATTGTGATTCTCTTTCGGGTTTGGTTTTTTGATGCAACTGCAAAACTTCTTACAGCAAAAAATTGTTCATCCGACGTGCAGCTTCCGCCGTGCCGTCGTGTTTGTGGAACGCAAGAGCCGCTGACCGAACTTCGGGCGAGACAAGCTGGAACGAATTCCGCGCGAGTACGGTTCCGGTCTCATAGGCCGGAAGAGATACGCTGGAAATTTCGATGAGCGAACCACTTCTCACGGTGCGAACCATGCAACGGTCATCAATCTCGTTGCCGTTGTCATCTTCGTCCGCTTCCGTTGCGTAATCGTCGCCATCGACAATCATGCCGAAGGACATGCCGCGAACATTCCCGACGCGAACTTGTTCGTACAGGTCATTCGCGACAGTGGTGTCTGGCAAATCAGCATCGAACAACAGCGCGTCGTCGGTGTCCGTAAGTCGAAGCGTTCCCGCCGACGTACGGGCGAGTAGGTTCTCGGCGTTGTGTTCGTACAACATGCGAATGTCCATCGAGCCGCTTGCACTTCGGATGCTCTTCGAGAAAGCGCCGCTCGCAATTCGTTCGCGTGTTCCCGTTGCGATGTACGATGCCGACCGAGTGCCGTACCGAATTGCGACGCCGCGCAGCTTCTTTTGCTTGCCGCTGCTCTCGGCGCGCAACTCACTTTTGAAGTAACGTAGTTCCATAACTTTTTCCTTCTGGTTTTGGTTTTTTGTTGCTGTACTTCTTACCGCTGCTCGACGTTGGTCAACGCAGCGGGTCGGGTCTCTGTCGGTCTTCCCCAAGGCACGACTGGTCGCTTCCCGTTCGCTTCCTCACGGTTGCGAACGCGACAAACTGCGGTCGCGAACATCTGCGCAGTTTGAACGGGAATTCCCGTTGCGTTGTGCAGGTCTTCCGCGATTGTGCTTGCGTTGACGTTCGTCGCTGCCATCTCGTTGACGAAAGTATCGAGCGCTTTTTTCAAGTCGCTGTAGATGCTCTCGACTTTGTTGTTTTTGTTAAACACGTTCCCTCTCTTTCTGCAACTCCGCGACTTGCGCGCGAAGTTCGGCGACTTGCGCTTGCAGTTCGACGATTTCCGCATAGAGTCGGAAACCGAGCCGCCCCACAAGCACGCCAGTCAACGAGCCGAGCGCCGAGTCGTACAACCGTTTCCAGATTCCATCTGGTAGTTTCTCGGTTGCAAACGGCGCGAACGTCTCGACGTGTTGCTCTAACTTGTATGAGTCCACTTGCTTACCTCTTTCGTTCCGCTAGTTGCGGAAAAACTTTCCCGACGCATCGCGTCGTTGATTCGGGTCGCCGTGATATGCGCCAGGTCTTCCCTTGTTGTCGTGACCAATTCGGCGCGCTGTCTCGGCGCGAAGACATCCGCAACTCTTAACTTCTCCGATGCGAAGAGCCACGCCTGCCTTTACGCATACGGCTCCGCAATCGCATCGGCACGTCCAATAGGCGACTGTGCCTCTTTTTCGTTTCCTGCACTCGGAAAGCGCAAGCACAGTCAATCGTCCGTAGACGTTGCCGCGTTCGTCCTTCAACGTGTGCCAACCCGAACCGTCCAAACTGTTGACTAAAAACATCGTGATAAACTCCTGCGATTCGTCCGCAATGTCCGGGCGAACGATGGGAAAGAAAGGCGAAAGTCCGCGCGAACGACGGAGCACGACTTTTGAGTTTTGCCAGGAATCACAACCGTGAGTTTTGCCATTTTCCGGCAAAATGGCGCGAGCGCTCGTTGCGCGAAAAGTAAGATTTTTTCAAGTGGCCTATGGGGGGTATCCCATAGAAACGACACGCGTTGCTTCTCAGCCGCGCGGTATGCTGTGCTTCGGTGTGTTGGTCGGCACGTAGTCCACAGACTCAACCCATGCAGTCCCTTGCTGCCCGCCCGGATGGTGGTTGACGCACAAGCAGACGACGTTACCCGCTTCGAAGGACAACGCGGGCGCGTCCTTCGGGTCTTTCAAATGGTGCACGACCTGGCTCGGTCTCCTGCACTGTCCACGCTGGCCAGTCACGCTGTCCCATTCGATGCGCTGACATATCGGGTTAAGTCTTTTCATCATCGGCGAGAACCGCTTGCGCCAGACCGCCGAGTCGTACAGATGCTTGACGCTATGGTCACGCGTGCTCTGCTCTTTCTTCTGGTGCGGGCAGTCTCCTGTCGTTCCACACCAACACCTGACGCGCGGGCTTCGTTGTGGCATGGTCAGTGCTTGTCCGTTATCTTCGGGTTGGTCAAGGTCACGCCCTGCAATCCCGCTGTGATTTTGGAAACGTACAACTCTGCTTCTGTGTCGTTCTCGGCCTGCACTTCAATGCTGAAACCGATAAAAGGCAACTTAACGAACGCACCCGACAAATCAGCGAGCACGTCAACTTTGTAGATTTTCGTTTGTCTGATTCCTATGAAGATTTCCATTTGTCTGTTTCCTTTTGCAGTCTCTCCCGCTGTCTTAATTTAGGCTCTGCTCGAATTCGTCCAACGACACGCGCAAGGCATTCGCCAGACTGACCGCTGCTTTCTTGCATTCGTCGCGGTATTCCTGCGACGCGCTTGGCTCTTTGGCGTCGTCGGCGTATTCCAATAGCGCGCCGAGCGTTTCCGCGAATAGGTTCACCGTCTGCTTTCGCGGTCGGTCAGCGGTCAGGCTCAATCCTTCAAACAGTGGCGGGCACTTCTCATAGTCCGCGTGTTCTCTGCCGCATCCGTCGCATTTCGTATATTGTCCCGTTGGTTCGTTCATCGTTTCGGTTCCTTGCCCGGTTGCTGGAATTTTTGCGTGTGATGGTTCAAGGTCGGTGTTGGGAACGCCGATTGACAGGCACCACACGCCGCGTCCCTGTCGCTGCGCATCTGCGAGCCGTGGCCCGCAAACTCTTTACGAAATATCAGGGTCGTCGTCGGGTTGGCCGCTTCCGCTGCGGTCTTCCGCATCAATCAGTTCGACGCCTTCGCAGTCCACGCATTTCGTATCGTCGCCCGTGAAGTCGAGCAAGTCGGCCATCTGACTTTCGGAATATCTCATCCCGCATTGCGGGCACTGCTTGACAGCGGGCTCACCGTCATCGTGCGATATGACAGCGGGCTCGTCGGTCGGCGTGTCATCCGTCCGGGTTTCCGCGAACAAACTTTGATACTCGCGTACTTGCACTTTGTCGCCGTCGAGCACGTAGCGAGATTCTCTTTCTCTGCTCATCGTCAGTTCACCTGTTTTTGTTTTTGCTGCAACTTCCGCAACTCCTTCACCAGTTCGGCAAAGTAGTTGTAACGAACGACAAACATCTCGTCGCCGTCCGCAGGACAACAGTCTTGACAGGTCAGCCCGCGTTCGTCGTCCTTCGAAAAGAGAATGGCGTTCGCTCTGGCTTCGTACGTCACGCCATCGCGATGCTCAAACCATTTGCGGTCGGGATGAAGATGCTTGCATACTTTGTAAATCATCGCGTCGTTTCTCCCAGTCGAATCAAACAGTGCGACCTGTACGCGGCTTCAACTATCCAACCTTCGCGTTTCGCTTGCTTGACGCACTCGCGCACCGCTTTACAGTGCGTGCCTATCTTCGCCGCTATGTCCTCAAGACGTGTTCCCTGTTCCATCGTCCGCATGTACGACAGGATTCGCGTCGTCAGTTCGTCAGCTTCGGATTCTCGCCGCTGTGTTCGCTTCTCTAACCTGCGCGCCGCAAGTCGTCGCCTGTTGTCGTCAATGTCGGGCTGTTCGACCAAAATCAATCGGTCAACAGGTCTCGGCGGTTCTTCGCTCTTTCCGAATTGCCAGGCCATCATTGGCTCGCAATCCAGCGCGCATACGCTCCGAGACTAGCGCGCTCGACGAATTCGTCGGTGTGGTTCACCATCGCGGCGCGATAGCCTTCGAGAAACGAGATTCTTTCCCGCTGCTCGATTAGCGTGCGAGCCCAAGGATGCGCGTCGAGCAGTTCGAGAATCCTGTGCTCGTGGTCGTCGTTCTCAAGCCGCAACGATTCGCTTGGGTCTCCCGTGGCTCTTGGCCGCTTGCCATCATCTCTCACGATTGCACCTTGATTCTGAGAACATGCCCGAAGCGCTTCTCAATTTTCCCTTCGGCCAGCAACTCGGCAATGGCCGCGAGTCGGATTTCCCGACCGAGCGCCGTATACCCGCCGAGTACTTGGAACTGTGCCGCGCCATTCGTGCCGAACTTCCGCAGGAAGAACAGTACGCTTCGCTTCATGCGCTCGACTTGTTTGTCCGTGCTCATAAGTCAACCTTTGATGCAACTCTTGCACCGCTCCCCTGCTCTCAGACGAACGCGGTAGGCGTCCATGCCTCTCGACCCATACCGCCAGGCAATGCGGCCAGCGTGCTTGACGCCTGTTCGCTGGCTCTGCGGTTTACGCGAAGGTCAGGCCAGCCGCGCGAGCCGCTTTGAGATTCTCTTCGTCAACATCCGTGCCTTGCGCCTTTTCGGAAAAAGGGCGGGCGGGATGGTGACCTGTTCCCTTACCTGTTCCACTGACAGATTCAAGGACAGATTCGGCAACGCCCCGCGTTGGGTTTTGGCGCGCCCCGCGTTGGGTTAGGCCAACGCCGCGCGTTGAGTTAGCGGCACGCCGTGCGTTGGGTTTCGAAGGCAACGCCGCGCGTTGGGTTTCGGAAGGCAACGCCGCGCGTTGGGTTTCCGCATCGAAACAAAGTGAATAATGCGCGGTCGCTTTTCGTCCACCTTTGCGCGAACTGGTCAACGCGACCAGTCCCTTCGCTTCCAATTTCCTCAGCGCTTCTCTAACCGCCGTCTCGCTCCATCCCGTCTCGCGTGCTATCGTCGGGATTGAGGGATAGGATTCTGTACCGTCATCATGCGCGTGACGCGCCAGACAAAGCAGAACGACTTTTTCATCTTTGGGCAGGTCTTCTTTCCATGCCCGCTCTTGTTGAGCAAAACTCATTCCAGCCTTCTGCGGGAAGTTTCCCGCGTTGCTTTCCCTTACCTGAAAAGCAGAACGGGCCGTGAGGTAAGCACGGCCCGCCCATTGTTTCAGCGAAAGTGCACCGACTATGCACTCACGCGAATGTCGCCGTTGTCGAGACGGCGAAATTCATCGCGACTTTTTCTTGCTCCGCATCGTCGCGGCATATTTTTCGTGGTCTTCCATTGCGCCGAGCACGAACCATGCGCCGCGAAGTTTCGTGCTCGCTGTTTCCGCTGCCTGTAGCAACGAGTCAAATGCTTCTTTGTCTTCGTGCGTCACACCGATGCAAGAACCGACCCCCTCTCTATAGTTCTGCGCTGCACGATAGAAGGCGTCTTGTGCTTTCTCCGCTGCTTTCGCCAGAACACCGAGCCTCTTGCGTTGCGCCGCCGTCGTCTTACTCCATTCGCTCATTTCCAATGCTCCGATTTGTGCTCGGCTTCGGCGCGCCGACTGCGCTTACTTCTTGTTTCGTCTGAACAGCGAAGAAGCGCTCCGTTGCTTCGTGATAATCAGCGACGGACGAATCACTCGAAGAGCAACATGTTCACCTATCAATTCGGCTTCGGTCTCAGGTGTTCGCGGTCGCGCCGACAGGTGTGCCGTCCATTTGTCGCCTGACGGGTAACTCGGCTCGTTGACACAGCAAAAAGCACGCGGCGTCCGACCGTTGCCCACATCGAAATAAGTTTTACACTGGCAGTGTGGGCAGACCAACAAAGCGAACGGACGCAACCCTGCGCCTGCGAATCCTATCGTCCAATCGTTTCGCGTCTCGTCAAGTTTGCTCATGTCTTATGCTCCATACTCTAATTATCTCATCCGCTCCAAATCGTCGTAACGCTCGCTTCTTCCTTTGGCGATACGCTTTCTGCTTTGCTGCGTTGTCAACGTGCTTGCGTCCATTCGCGGTCAACTGCCAGAGAGGAATCTCGTTGACTCGCTCGGCGCGCTCGATGCTCTCGATGCGCTCGGCGGTCCCCACCAATGTCTTGATACGGTCGCGGTCATGCTTCGGGTTAATCAATGCACGGTCGTTGCCGCGAATTTGCTCGCACTCCGAAATAGAACCATCACGTCGATGCACGGTGCGGCAGAGTGGCACGTCTGCTCTCGGTCGCCATAGGTCAAACCATGCGAGCAAGTCAGTCTCGCCCCACGGTGACGCCAAGATCACGCGCACTGCGTCGGGTCGTGCGTTGGGCACTTCGCACGGTCGGCGCGTCGCGCCGTCGTACAGTTCCTCACGATAGCCGCCGAGACCATCGAGCACACGAACGCGATGCCGCAGACTCGCGGGAATCGTGTTGACGGTCGCGCCGACACACGTCGGGCGTTTGCGTTTGCGAGCGGGCATAGTGGCTCGCTACGCTGCGCGTCCCTGACGTTTCTGCAACCACTGAGCGGAATTCGGCCCAACGTTCGGAAGACCTGCAAGGTAGGTGTCGGCGTCGGCGCGACGGATGATAAGGTCACGACCGACACGCTTTGCAGGAAGTTTTCCTGTCCATATTGCCGTGCGAACTTGCCAACACGTCAGACCGAGATACACCGCTGCCTGTCGTGTGTTGAAGGCTTGCTGCGTTGGGTCGAGACGAACTTCTGCGGGAGACTTGGACTTCTTGCTTGGCATGGGAGAGCCTGCGCGCTTTACGGCGCGACGCTCTCAGGTGTCCATGCTTCTGTTAGGCAGGACTAGCGCCGAATCTCGGAGCAACGACGTGCGTCGTTGGCGTCGGCTGCATGAAGGTGACGGATGAAAGCCAGGCTCGCTGTGAGTGATTCACCGACCGCCATCATATCGGTGTCAACGGGCCTGCATCGTTCTTTCAGTATATCAGATTTGTGTGAGTTTGCAAGCAAAATCTGCGCTAAACTGTTGGCAGTGCAACAGTTGCATCATGTGACTGTTTTGTACCGTCGTGTGACTACGGTGCCCATGTTTCGACGTTTTCGCGGTCTTTCAGAAACCGCATGAACAAAGGCGAGCGAATGGCGTCTAAGTGAAAGATTCTGCTATAGTAACGAGCGCAAACTCAGGCAAAGAGAGGCAATTTCAGGTTCCCTATTATTAGAATCCCACCCTCTCCGCCAGCATTTCAATTTTGAAACTGACGGCCCTAAATAAAAAAGCCGAGCAGTTCTGCTCGGCCCAACACATTTCCCAATTGCGATTCGCTCCTGCCAGTTGTGCTTCGCTTCTAGAAGTGGCACGACGCTGCGCCACGCTTCTGTAGATACTTCTGGTGATATTCCTCGGCGCGATAAAACGTGCCCGCCGGCGTAATTTCCGTCGCGATGGGCCGTTTGAATTTTCCGCTGGCTTCCTGCTTTGCCCGCGACTTCTTGGCAATCGCTTCCTGCTCGGGCGAATGAAAAAAAATGGCAGAGCGGTACTGCGTGCCGAAGTCTGGTCCTTGCCGGTTCACTTGTGTAGGGTCATGGGCTTTCCAGAACACATCAAGCAAATTCTCGTAACTCACCTTGGCCGGATCAAATGTCACCTGCACTACTTCCGCGTGCCCTGTCTCATCCGTGCAAACGTCCTTGTAGGTTGGATTCGGCGTTTCTCCGCCGCTGTAGCCCACCGCCGTATCAATCACTCCGGGCACGTTCTGGAACGTCGCTTCCACGCCCCAGAAGCATCCTGCCCCAAACGTCGCGAACTCTGTCATAGTCTCTTCTCCCCAGAAAAAATCTGCCGCTCCACTTTACTGGCAAACCTTAGATGCGCGAATGGCCCTTGCCGATTCTACCGACAATTTAGGACGCTTTCTTGTGTGCCGCCGGCGCCGCCATAGCTCTTAACTTATCTTGCGCCAGCGCCTTGTAAGGACTATTCACCGATGCCGCCTGTGTAAACGCTTCTTTCGCTTCGGCGTTCTTCTTCAAATTCAAGAGCGCAAAGCCAAGCCGGTATTGGTTGCGCGCGTAACTTCCATCATCGCTTTTTAAGAGCGGCGCCGCCGAATTAAGATTTGTCACCGCCTGAGTATTGTCTTTCTTCTGAATATTCACTTGTCCGAGCGAACTGAGCGCCAGCCCTTTCTGCAACGCGCTTTGCTGCTTCCATTGATCGTCGGTCACTCCCTCAGGTTTCGTCGCAGTCCCCAGGACGGTAATCGCCTTCTTGGCATAGGCCTCTGCCTTATCCAATTGCTCTCCCTTTTCGCTGTAATAATCCGACAGCAGCAATAACATGCCAAGATTGTTTGCATCTTTGGTCAATAGGCCGTTAGCCACTTCCAGCATTTTCGAAGCGTTCTGCGTCTGCTGATAAGCTGCCGCGGCTATCCCCAGAGCCTGGTTTGCGTACGGCGAGTCCGGAAATGCTTTGGCGAATCTCACCAGAAGCGCCGCCCGCTTCCCGGCATCTTTGCTTTGGTACGCAGCGTTGAACACCACCTGCTGAACATAAGCGATTCCATCTTTATTGCTTTCCAACGTCTGCGTTTTTTGCTGCTCCCACGCCTCGGCTGCTGTCCCCGTCGGTGCCGGAGCTGCTTTGTAACGCTGCAGAATCTCCTGCACCTTTTCCCCATACGCGACGATCTTTTCGGCGTCTCCCTTTTCGCTGGCCGCACGAATCATGTTCATCGCATTTTGAAAATTATTCGGATCCACCGCGAACAATTTGTCGCCATATTCAAACGCTTTGTCATAATTCTTCTGCCCGATATAGTAGTCGACATACAGACCATCCACCACGATAGGGTAGTCTCCCTCGCTCCCTGGCCCGGCCGCGAATTTATCGATCAACGCCAGCTTCTGCGCAGGGTCCGTCGCTGCGTTGATTTCCGTCAGTGCGTGGTCCGCTTCAGACCCAGCCTGAATCGGCACGTACTTGCCGATCTGCTGAGCAAGTGCAAATTCAGCTCCAGCCAACAAAATGAGTACCATCGGTAACCCAGTTTTCCATATCATCCGTCGCATGGTTACCCCCCAAGATGTAGAATCCTTTGCCGAATCATAGTTCCGCATAAAGAAACAGGCAAATGGATTCGTACGAGCAACAACTCTCAATTAGCAGTTGACGTTCCGTTCCCTGCGTGGACGCGCTTCTCATTTCGCGAGACGATTGGCGTTTTGATTGGGGCGCCGGAATGGATCTGGGACTGACAGGCCGCGTAGCCATCGTCGCTGCAGCCAGTAAAGGACTTGGCCGTGGCGTCGCGGAGGAGCTTGCTGGCGAGGGCGCGCAGGTCGCCATTTGCGCTCGCGCCGCCGACACCCTCGCTGAAGCCGTCGCCCACATCCGTCAAATCACTGGCAAAGAGGTCTTCCATCAAGCCCTGGATGTTACTGATGCCGCAGCGGTTGCCTCATTCGTGGCTACCTTCGAAGCCCGCTTCGGCCGCGTGGACATCTGTGTTACCAATTCCGGCGGTCCTCCGTCTAACGTGTTTAAAAGCACCGAGCCGGAAGATTGGCGCGCCGCCCTCGACCAGCTTCTGATGAGCACCATCTATTTCGCCAAGGAAACTCTGCCGCGCATGCAGAAAATAAGTGGGGACGCCTGATTACCATTACCTCTTCTGCGGTCAAGCAACCCGTGGACGGCTTGCTGCTCTCCAACTCGGTTCGCGCCGCTGTTACGGGCCTTGCGCGCACGCTGGCCAATGAGTACGCCGCCGATGGCATCACCATGAATAACGTTTGCCCAGGCTTCACACGCACGGCTCGGCTCGATACTTTTGCTTCCACGATTTCTCCGCGCACCGGCGCCAAGGCGGAAGAAGTTTTCGCTGGTTGGGAGCGCGAGATTCCCGCCCGGCGCTTAGGCACTCCCCAAGAATTCGCCGCTGTCGTCGCGTTCCTTGCTTCCGAGCGCGCCAGTTATGTCAACGGTACCTCGATCGCCGTGGATGGCGGTCTCGTCCGGAGTCTGCTCTAGCCCGCAATGGCCGCATCGACCCGCCGTCTCGAACTCACTCTTCTACCTGAGCGCTTCGCTATATACCGACTCGCTGCCGACGCACCCATCCCGAAATGGGCCACGCAAGGGCCATTCTTTTCTGTGACGCGCACGTGCGACGAGCTTTCTGTGGTTTGTGAACTCTCTCTCGTCCCGATTAGCGTGCACGCCCAGCCTAGCTGGCGCGTTCTGAAAGTCCACGCTCCATTTGTCCTGTCTGAGGCCGGCGTCTTGTCCGCGCTTGCTTCGCCGCTCGCCGATGCGAGACTCAGCCTATTCGCCATTTCTACCTTCGATACCGATTACGTGCTTGTCGCCTCCGAAACTCTGGCGGCCGCCATCGCCGTTCTCGAGCAGGCAGGGCACAATATTCACAGGAGCAAGACGGAATGATCAGGGGAACCTTTCGCATCGAAAATCGTCATCGGAACAGCTCCGCGCTCGTTTTGTTCGCAGCGCTGCTAGTGATTTTCACTGCCCTCGCGCAACTCCACGCCGATGAGCCTTACGCGCGCAGCCGCGACTATGATTTGCAGCATTCTAAAATCGCTCTGCGGTTCGATCTCGACCAGAAAAAAGTTCTCGGCGACGTCACTCACTCGCTTTCCGTCCTTCGCGACGGCACTTTGAAAATAACGTTCGACTCTGTCGGCCTCACCATTCAGAGCGTGATGCTGAATAAAGCCGCCGCGAAATTTGAAACCACCGCCGATAAACTTATTATTCCTCTTCCCTCCGCTGCGAAAGCCGGCGAAAAATATGAAGTCACCATCCGCTACGAAGGCAAGCCGAACAAAGGCATGTACTTTATCCTGCCGGACAAGTATTATCCCGATCGCCCCAAGCAGATTTGGACCCAGGGCGAATCCGAAGACACACGCTACTACCTCCCAACGTACGACTATCCCAACGATCGCCTCACCACGGAAACGCTCCTCACCGTCCCCGCCTCCTGGATCACCGTTTCAAACGGCAAGCTCATCAGCGTCACCGATTCCGGCAAAGGTCTCAAGACCTGGACCTGGAAGGAATCCGTGCCGAGTTCCACTTACCTCATCACTGTCGTCGCTGGCGAATTCAACGAAGTGAAAGAATCCTGGCACGGCATCCCCGTGACTTATTATGCGCCCAAGGGCCGCGGCGATCGTTTGCCCGTCAACTACGGCCACACGCTCGCCATGATGGAACTTTTCAGTAAGAAACTCGGCGTGGATTACCCCTGGGAAAAATACGCTCAAACCATGGTGGATGATTTCGTTGCCGGCGGCATGGAGAACTCCAGCGCCACAACAAATAACAGCTCCTCTCTCCACCACCCAAAGCTCGCCCCGGAATACTCCACCGGCGAGGACGAGCTAATCTCCCATGAACTCGGCCATCAATGGTTTGGTGACCTGGTCACCTGCAAGGATTGGGGCGACGTCTGGCTCAATGAAGGCTTCGCCAGCTTCCTGGAATTTGTCTGGAATGAAGCGCATTTCGGCAAAGACGAAGCCGATCACCAGCGATGGCTTGCAGCGCGTCAGTGGTTTGAGGAAACGAACCTCTATGCAAAGCCCATGGTTCGGCATGACTTCGGGGATTCTAGCGAATTCGATGACAACTCTTATACGAAAGGCGCTTGGGTTCTTTACATGCTCCGCCATCAGCTCGGCGAAGAGGCCTTCTATCGCGGCTTGAAACACTATCTCGAGGTCAATCGCGGCAAGAACGTCGTCACCGCTGATCTCTCAAGAACCATCGAAGAAGCCACTCACACAAACGTGGATCAGTTCTTCAGCCAGTGGGTGTACGGCGCCGGTGCACCGAAATTTGACCTGAGCTACACCTACGACAACGAAAAGCATCAGGTCGCATTGACCGTCAAGCAAACGCAAAAGGTCGAAGGCCGCGTCGGATATTTCCGCGTTCCCGTCGAAGTGGAAATCGCGAATGCCACCGGCCCGAAGCTGTATCCCATTACGGTCTGGAAGTCCAGCCAGGTTTACACCTTCCCGTCAGACTCCGCTCCACTCATGGTTCTCTTCGATAAGGGCGGCCACGTTCTCAAATGGGCGGAGTTTCACAAAGAGAAAAAAGAGTGGCTCTATCAACTGAAGAATGCTACCGAGCTTGCTGATCGCGCTGATGCCGTGGTAGCTCTCGGAAAAATCAAAGGCGAAGAGGACGTCGTTGCTGGCCTTGGCGATGCCCTGCGCATCGACAGAGCCTGGGGCGTCCGGGCCGCTGCCGCCGACAAGCTCGGCCAAATTGGCAGCGCTTCCGCATCGAAGCTCCTCTTCAATGCTCTGAATTACGCAAGCGAACCATGGGTTCGCAATCGCATCGTAACTGCGCTTGGGAACTTCAAGGAGGACGCTGCGATCACCGCGAAGCTCGAAGACATAGCCAGACAGGACAGTTCCTATCGCGCCCGTGCCGCGGCATTGCAAGCCCTTGGCCGCCTCAAGTCGCCCGTCTCTTACGCAGCTATTGACGCTGCGGTCGTCGCCGATTCTCCAGACGGCTTCCTTCGAAACGCTGCTCTTCGTTCCTTCGGATCTTTGGGCGATGACAAAGCTGTACCTCTTCTGCTTCAGTGGTCGGCCGCTGGAAAACCCATCGAATCGCGGACTGCGGCCATCAGCAGCCTGGCGCACCTTCAAAAAGACAACAAAGAAATTACCAATCAGATCGCCGCGTATCTCAGCGAGCCGCACTTCTCCGTCCGCACCGCCGCTATTTACGCCCTGGGTAGCCGTGGTGACCCATCGGCGATTCCCTCGCTCGAAGCCCTGCTCACTAGCAGCGACCTCAGCATCGAAATGGTTCCGATGATCAAGGGTCAGATCGCTCGCCTGAAAAAACCCGGCAGCGCAAAGCCAAATCCGCATACCGTTGACAGCGATGAAGATGGCGATGAAAGCAGTCCTGCCTGGGAAAAACCGGCTGCTGTCGGCGATTCCACGGCGGTAACTCAGCGCCTCGACAAGATTGAACGCCTCATCCAGGAAATGGCTGAGCAGCTCAAGTCCATCGAAAAGCGCCTCCCGCCCCCAAAGCAATAACCAGATCGGCCCACTAGAGAAATTGGCGCCAGAAATAGGGGCATGCTTTGAAATCGTCCAAGCGAGCTAAATGATTGATTGCAAAAGAATAGTTCAGTTTTTTAGAAGTCGCATCTGGTTTGCGACGCAAACTAGTTTTCGGAATGCCCTTTTTTAATTTAGCTCAGAAGTTTGCAGCACAGACCTTTCACAACCAATTGGAAGTAGGCAACTTAGCGATTTTTTCTCACGGTTCTGCCAGCAAAATTCGCAAATCCCGCAAATTGTTCCCCGTCGGCCCGGTACTAATCGCATCCTCGAGCCTCGAAAAGAAAGTAAACGCATCGCTCCTCCGGACCGCATCTGCGGGATCGAGCCCCATCGCTCGCGCCCGTGCAAACGTTTCCCCATCCGCCACGGCACCCGCCCCTGGGCTATTGCCATCAATCCCATCTGTGCCCGCGCTCAGCACTGCAATCTTTTTCCCCGCAATCTTCTCGACGCAAGCCAGCACAAACGCTGAGTTCCTTCCTCCAATTCCATCTCCTGTCACCGGCGAACTCAACTCGCCATCCGCGATCAGTGCCACGCGCTGCCCCCGATGGATCTCACGCAATTCTTCGAGTTGTCCCAATAACTCCGCTGCTGCTGTCTCCACCGGCCAATCATCCGTCGAATTGTCACAGCAAGTAATAAATCCCTCCGCTTCTGCCGCCCGATGCGCTGGATGGAACAAGTCATCCATTCCCAACAGCAGCGAAAAACGGGACTTTCGAAACGCTGGAGCATCTTCCTTGGGTGTCTCAGGCATTTTTCCCCGGTCAAGCCAGTTTCGCACCGTCGCTGGGAACCTGTCGTAGAGCGAGTATTCCGCGATGATGCGCAGCGCGTCGGCGACCGTCGTTGGATCCGGCAGCGTAGGCCCGGACGCCAGCGCTGACTCTTTGCCGGCGGGCACATCGCTCACCGCCAGCGTAATCTTCGTAGCATCATTCGCCGCAGCTGCGAGCCGCCCGCCTTTCTCTGCCGACAAGTGTTTTCGTATCGTATTGATTTCTTCGATCGACGCGCCACACGTTACCAGCGCCCGATAGACCTGCTGCACATCCGCGAGCGTCTGCCGCGGGTCCAGCGGCAGCTCCACGAGCGCCGACCCCCCTCCCGACAACAAAAAAAACACCAGCGTCTTTTGATCGCTTTTTTTCAGCAATGCCAGTATTGCCTCCGCCGCTTTCCAGCTCTCCTCATCGGGAACCGGATGGCCCGCCGCAAAATATTTCATTCCTGCTAGCGGCCTCCGCGGCGCCGTCGGCGCGGACACCACCCCTTCGATCTTCAAAAAGGGCGCCAGGACCAGCGCGAGCCCTTCCACCATCCCGTGCGCGGCTTTCCCAATCGCGACCACGCGCAATTTCTCGAATTCCCGCAGATCGATCCTCGTTTCATCGCACACCAGCACCGCCCGCGACCGCTGCAGCTTCCTCTGCATCGTCGCAGGAATATCAATCGCGGCCAGTGTTTCGTGAAAGATCTGGCGGGCGAGTTGCTTCAGTTCCGCCATCAGAGGTCTGCCGGAAAGCTACTCACGATGTCTTCAGCGCGCCTGGGTTCAACAAATTCGGTGGCCGCTGACCTGAGAAGAACGCCACCACATTTTGCGCCGCGATGCACGCCATCTTTGTACGCGTCTCCAGCGAAGCCGACGCCAGGTGCGGTGCAAGCACCACGTTCGTCCTTTTCAGTCCCGGGTGAATGACCGGCTCATTCTCGTATACGTCCAGCCCCGCGCCCGCAATTTTTCGCGCCTCTAGCGCTGCCACCAGCGCCGCCTCATCCACCACTGGCCCCCGCGACGTGTTGATTAAAAACGTTGTTGTCTTCATCCGGTTGAACTTCGCCGCATCAAACAATCCCCGCGTCTCTGACAGCAGCGGCACGTGCAAGCTCACAAAATCTGCTTCCGCCAGTAGCATATCCATGTCGCGAAACTCCGCCTTCAACTCTTTCTCCACCTCTTCCGGTGCGCGTAGTGCATCCGTGTAAATCACTCTCATCTGAAATCCGCTTGCCCGCCGCGCTACTGCTCGCCCAATCCGCCCGAATCCCACGAGCCCAAGCGTCTTCCCCCACACATCCGTCCCCACCAATTGATCCAGGTCCCATCCTTGCCAAGTGCCGGAGCGCGCCAGCGCTTCCCCTTCCCCCAGCCGCCGCGCCACCGCCATCATCAGCGTCCACGCAAAGTCCGCCGTCGTTTCATCCAGCACTCCCGGTGTGTTCGTCGCCGCCACCCCGCGCTTGGTGCACGCCGCCACATCTATATTGTCAAACCCCACCGCCACGTTCGAGGCGATTCGCAGCTTCGGCGCGGCCTGCAGCAGCTCTTCGTTTACTTTCTCCGTCAGCAAACACACCAGTCCCTCTTTGTCCTTGATGAGCTGTAGCAATTCCGGCCGCGGCGGACGGCCCGGCTTGTCCCAGTATTCCACTTCGCAGCTCGCCTGCAGAATCTCCCTCGCCGCCTCAAACAACGGATGCGTCGCGAACACTGTCGGCTTTGCCATCTTCTCCTCTGCTCAAATTTAGAAAAGTTACACTAACACACAGCCATGCCCCGGCACATCGCACAATTTTCCCCGCGCCCCCAGGCCATATACTGAATAACTCTAGGCGCCGCGCTGGAGCCAAGACTCGAAATACCATAGAATCATGCCCGCGTGCGCCCGTAGCTCAGCTGGATAGAGCGTCTGCCTTCGAAGCAGAGGGTCGGGGGTTCGAGTCCCTCCGGGCGCGCCACTTAACTCTGGGGTCCGGCCCGGAGACAGGGGTAACACAATATACCGGCTACATGGGTACCAGACTCGATCGCGAACTCGAACGGTGAGCACTGGCCTTCCGCATGTCAGCCTGAGATTTCACTTTGATCCTAGGGCACACTTCCGCCATCGGATTGTGGAAGATCTGCCGACACTACAACCACAATGGGCACAACTTCTCCGGACCAGCTTCGATTGGCTTGCTCTCCGGCAGTTCGCGGTCACATAACTAAGAGGCCGTCAACAGGACCATCAACAGGCGGTGAAATTCCTTTGTCCGAAGCCGTGCTACTCCATTCTCAATGCGCTCATCGGCGAAATAGACGCCGCGCGGTTTGCCGGAATGATGGCGGCGAAAAAGGAGCAGATCGCGAGCGCGCTCGCAGCTACGCCCAGCGCGAGCGGATCCCAGGAAGAAATTCCATATAGCTGGGCAGAGATCAGCCGACCTGCGCCGACAGCCAGCGGCAACCCCAGGATCAATCCAACCAGCACACGCTGAAATGCCCCGCGCAGTACCATTCGCACCACTCTCACGCGGTCAGCCCCAAGCGCCATGCGGATGCCGATTTCGTTGGTACGCTGGGCAACGGTATAGGCCGTAACGCCGTACAGGCCGATGGCAGCGAGCACCAGAGCCACGATCCCGAACAGGCCGGCCAGGCTGGCGACGGCGCGCTCTTGATCGAAAGAAAGATCAACTTGCTGGTGCATCGTCCTGACGCTGTTGATCGTCAGGTTGGGATCCAACTCCGCCAGCGTCCTGGTGAGCAGCGGCTCCAGCGCGCCGGAAGGCATATTGGTGACCAGCATAATTCCGCTGATAAAGTGCGACCGCAGCTCGAGTTTTCTTATCAAGTTGTCGTGGTACTCGACAGTTTGCGCCAGGGGCACATAGAACATCGGACGCGCCGGCCTGCTTAAGTTGAAGCCCGCGAACTTCGCATCGCGCACGATCCCAATAATACGATATGTGCCTGCATACTCTGGCAAGTCGATGCCGAAGTGTTGGCCTAGCGGATCTTCGTCGTTCTTGAAAAAACGCTTCACAAAAGTCTCGTTTATGATCGCCACCGGCGCGGTTGTTTCGTTGTCCGCCGCAGTAAAGTAACGCCCGCGCAAAATCTGAATCCCCCAGTTCTGGAGGTAGTTCGCGCTCACACGGTCCCACGACGCGCCCGATTCTTCATTTAGCTTTGCGGGAGGGTGGCCGGCTACCATGATGAGCTCGCCCCAGTTGTCGGTAAGCGGGTTATACATAGCCAGCCCGGCTCCCTGAACCCCAGGCAGGCGATTAAGTTGTTCCTCAAGCTGGCGGTAGAGCGCAGCTAACTTCGGCTGTGTGTAACTGGCTGGCGGATTGTTTATGTCCACCTCAACACGCCCTTGCACCTGGTATCCGAAATCCTGATTCTCCAGTTTGTTTAGGCTTCGCGCCAGCATGGTTGCCCCGGCCACTAGGACAACCGACAACGTAGCTTGTACCACCAGCAGCGCTTTGCGGGCAAACGATGACCGATCGTGAGTGCCCCGGCCCGATCCGCGCAGTGCCTCTGCCGGATCAGTGCGAGTTGCAAGCCACGCGGGGGCCGCCCCGAAAATGATTCCCGTCACTAGCGCCAAACCGAACGCAAACGCCAATACGATGGGCGACGGCATGGTGCTGATTGGGAGGAAATGGGAGCTGTGGAATGCCAACGCAAGCAGCAGCCGGGCGGCCGCCACGGCCACCAGAAGTCCGACCACGCCCCCAGCAATGGCGAGCAGGACGCTTTCGGTTAGAGCCTGCGCGACAATCTGCCCGGGCGTTGCGCCCACGGCTAGTCGCACGGCCGTTTGCCCCCGTCGCGCGACCCCGCGAGCCAGCAGCAGGTTGGCCACGTTGGCGCACGCGATCAGCAACACCAAGCCGCACACCGATAGCAGGATTTGCAGGCTGCGGCCGTACTCTTCTTTCATCACCGCCACACCCGCTCCTGCCGGCACCACATTGACCACCTGCTTGGGAAGCAGTCGGATAACATCCTGCATCCAGTTGGCAGGGTACCCGGAATCGTTCTGCAACCATTGCCGCAGCACTCCTGTAAGGCGCGGCGCCATTCCGTCAATGGAAGCGCCTGGCCGCAACCGGCCGATCATGCGCAGCCACGCAGAGACAGGCTGGTGCAGAAGACCCCCGTCAACATCCATCATGGGTTCCTGTTGCAGCGGGAGCCAGATATCAGGTGGGTCGCTTTCCAGCGTTTCGCCGAAAAATCCAGCGGGCGCAACTCCAATCAAAGTAAAGGGATGGCCCTCAAGCACGAACGTGGAGCCCACCACGGTTGGATCGCTGGCATAGGTGGTCTGCCAGACGCGGTGGCTGAGCACCGCTACCGGGGGCGAAGACGGCTTGTCGTCCTCAGGCGTGAACACGCGCCCGCCGAAGGCACGCACTCCAAATGTCGAGAAATAATTGCCAGTGACATATTCCGAACGCAGGGACCTGGCAATCGACTCCACGCCTTCACGCCGTACACCCAACCGCCAGCGGCCGGCTTGGAAGGCCGTAACTTCATCAAATTCCGGCGTTTCCTTCTTCAGCCGCTCAAACAAGGGGAAGGAGAACATTCCCCACTGGTCTTGGGGCCCCCCTTCCACGCAGCAATCATCGCCTTCGCCGACCCGATACAGTCTCCCAGGATCGGAAACCGGCAACGAGCGCAGCATCACTGCATGAATCAGGGTAAAGATTGCCGTGGTTCCGCCGATTCCCAGGGCCAGCGTGAGTATGGCCGCAGCGGTAAAAACAGGCGACAACCGGAATTGCCTCAGGGCATAGCGAAGATTGCCCGGAATGTTTTGCATGGCACCTCCCCTCTGCATGCTTTACGAAGCCTAGCTGCTGGAGGTTCCCCATATCTTGGAGAGACAGGTCTGCCTCCGCAGCCCTAACTCCCTGCGGTCTAGACGAATGCCCGCCTAGAAAGTTAGAAAGTCGAGCATGCGTCCGGAATCATCGCTGGCGCACCGATGGGATACGAAAACCGGGATCGGAAGGGCCTGTCCTCCATTAGGGAGTGCAAGTGCGGATCAAATCAGCATTAGCCGGCGTGGGGTGCCTGACTCCATTCATGGAGCTGTCAGAGTGTATCCTGTTCGGCCGAGGGACGGCTTATCCCACATGCGGACACATCAATGTTGTGAGACTTGACATTAAATGCTTACTTTGGAATAACTTATGAACGGTAAAGGACTTGCAATTCTCTCTAGGCCTATGACGAACCTGCTGCGCGATCTTCGCTACGGCCTGCGAACGCTGGCCCGAAATCCCGGCTTCACCGCAGTAGCAATCCTGACGATTGCCATCGGCATCGGCGCCAACACCACTGTCTTTAGCTGGATGCGCTCCATGCTTCTGAATCCGCTGCCGGGCGCTGCGCAACCGGAACGAATAATAACCATTGAAAACACGGCGCCGGACGGCGAGCCGCTCACGACATCGTACCTGGACTTCCGCGATTTTCGCGAGAATTTGCGGCTAGTCAACTTCGTAACCGCCCGCATCGGAAATGTATTTTCAGTGGGTACTGCCCCGGACTCCGAGCGCGTTTGGGGCGAAATGGTATCGGGTGGGTATTTCGACATGCTTGGGGTAAAGCCGGAAGCCGGGCGCTTCTTCTCCGAGGTGGAACGGAACGACGCGCAGAACACACACGCGGTGGTGGTCATCAGCCACACGTATTGGAAGAACCAGTACCGTTCGGATGGTTCAGCTATCGGAGCGATCCTGCGTATCAACCGCACGCCGTTCACGATCATTGGGGTGGCTCCAGAAGGTTTCCACGGCACGCGCTCTGGGCTGGATTACGAGTTTTGGGTGCCGCTGACGATGTACGGCCAGTTGACGCACACGGGCGATTGGATGTTGCGCGACCGTAATACGCGCAACTTCATGATGTTTGCACGGCTCGCGCCGGGTGTGACCATCGAGCAGGCCCGCAGCGAAGTGCAGTCGCTTGCTAACCGTATGGCAGTGTCAGACGCAGATTCTAACCAAGGCATTGGCGCCACCGCTCTGCCGGTGTGGCAATCGCATTTCGGCACGCAGTCCGTCCTGCTGACGCCCATTGCGATCCTGATGGGCGCGACCGGAGTAGTGCTGCTGATTGTTTGCGCGAACCTGGCAAATCTGCTACTGGCCCGCGGCACGGGACGGCTAAAGGAGTTCAGTATCCGCTTGGCGCTGGGCGCTCGCCCCGCGCGGCTGACCGGCCAACTTCTTACTGAGACATTGATGTTAGCTTTGGCCGGCTCGGCAGGCGGCTTGTTGCTGGCGAGCTGGTTAGGTGGGGCGCTGCGTTGGCTTCTTCCCGGAGTCTCCAGGCCGGCTATGCTGCCGCCGCCGCTCGACGGCCAGGTGTTCGCGTTCACGGCGGCCTTGGCGCTTGTCGTCGCGATTGTTGCGGGCTTGGCACCGGCGCTTCATGCGGCGCGCGCCAACGTCAACGAGATGCTAAAGGAGGGCGGCCGTGGTGGGTCTCCGGGCATTCATTCGCAGCGATTGCGCGGGCTCCTGGTGATCTGCGAGGTGGCTCTCGCGTCCGTTGCTCTGGTGGGCGCGGGACTGTTTTTGAAGAGTTTTCAGACAGCACGCGGGATCGATCCGGGCTTCTCGGCGGAGGGCGTGGCGCTTGCACAATTCGACTTTTCCACCGCCGGCTACAACGCGCAGCAAGCAGACGATTTCTGCCGGCGTCTTCGTGAGCGGCTTGAGCGGCAACCTGGCGTCACCGCGGTAAGCTACGACGATTCCGTCCCTTTAGGCTTCAGTGGGGGGAATTGGGAAACCCTGGAGGTGGAAGGATATGTTCCGGGCCCGAACGAGAACATGAAGATCTATCGGGATTTGATTTCTCCCGGCTACTTTGACTCGATGAAGATTCCTTTGCTTGAAGGCCGCGATTTCGATTTGCGCGACGATTCCAAGTCGCTGAAAGTGATGATCGTCAATCAGGAATTCGTGCGCCGCTTCCTGGCGAATCGCAGCGTGATTGGCCGCAAGGTGCATGGATGGGGCCAATGGTTCACGATAGTTGGGGTTGCCAAGGACAGCAAATATCATCGCGTGACGGAGAGCCCTCAGCCGTACTTCTACATTCCAATTCGCCAGATCTTCCGGCCGGAATATGGTTTGACGTTCCATGTGCGCACTTCGGGATCGGTGGGCGAAGCCATTTCAACGCTGCGCCACGAAGCCGCCGCCATCGATCCGGCGTTGACGATCTTCGACGCCGAGCCGATGACAGAGTATGTTGCCGCGTCGCTCTTCGGCGCGAAGGTGGCCGCGAGTCTGTTGAGCGTGCTAAGCGGGTTGGGATTGCTGCTGGCGGCGATTGGTTTGTACAGCGTAATGGCCTATTCCGTGGCGGAGCGCACCGGCGAAATCGGCATTCGCGTGGCGCTGGGAGCGCAGCCGGGAGACATTATGCGGTTGGTGGTTCGGCATGGCATGACCCTCGCGCTCGCCGGCGTGCTTGCCGGGTCGCTGGCTGCCGCTGCGCTTGCGCGCGTTATTTCGGCGATGCTGGTGGAAGTAAGCCCCGCTGATCCGCTGATCTATGCGGCAGCGGCCGCATTCACCGTGCTGGTCACGCTGGCGTCGGCGGCCCTGCCCGCCTGGCGTGCATTGCGCGTGGATCCAGCCGTGGCGCTCAGGCCCCAATAAGGCTCTGCCTGCCCACCCGCGCACACACATCGTATGAGCCTCGAGCGATGAGCAAACAACGTCATCGTCTGCGGTTTTGTTCTTTTTAGGGGTTGTGTGGTTCTTCGTCCACTAAGGCTGATAGTTCCCGGCCACAGCCGAGACCATTGGTTCCGCGTTCATCCGCGAAGTCGCGCGCCAATCCACTTCGGTTGCGTCCACCGAGCCCGTTGCTCCGCTCGCCAGCACGTAGCTCACGCTGCCCCCGCTGATACGATACCTCGTCACCTCGTAAACATTTTCCGATTTCAGCGCGATCCTCTTCACACGCATCGGCTTGGGCATCGTTGCCGTGGTCGATTCCGTCGCTTCAGTATTCGTGGCCACGTAAGTGTCAGCAGGATCCTCCACCGGCTTCTCTGGCGCTCTCGGCCCGTCAAACGATTGCGGGCGGTATGTGGCCGGGCGCCGTTCATAAGAAGCGGGCCTGTCGTACGAATGATACGCCGCCCCGATGCGCGGCACTTCGATATCATCCATCAACCGCAAAGTGATCTGCGACTCGCCCTTCAGCGCCGGACGCGGACCACGCGCGGGCAGCATGATAATCTTCCAGGGCCACAGCGGAGGAATCATCCATTCCACGACGTCCCGCTTCGGGTGCCCCTTCCCCACGATGTCTCCCTTCTTGTCCACCTTGTACCCCTTGGCCGCGATCAGTTTGCTGGGCACCGGAATATCGGTCGTCGGGAAGCCGATGCGGTCGAATTCGATTTTCAGGTAACCCTTCCCGACAAAGTGCCCGGGCTCCTTGTCGGCTTCCAGGTGTCCGCCGAGATAGCTTCCGCGCGGGAAGACATTCTGGCCGAATTCCCGCAGGCCGTTCAGGTGACAAACTACCGGGTCTCCGATATCCGCGATCGCTGAAGAAAAATTTGGTTCATCGAGTGTGCAGTGCAGCAGAGTGCCGGCAGGCACCACGATGTTTTGCGCCTGCGCGTTGCCCTGCACGCGCAAAAACACTGCCAGGAAAATAAAACATCCGAAGATTCGCCGCATAATGTTGCCTCCTGATCTTGCAGGCCGGGCGGCAAGAACGGAACCCTCGGATAGGAGGACATCTATACGAACAAAGAGCGAGGATTCCACTGCCTGGACCCACCTAGACGTTTTCCTCGGACTTTAGTGTCCGAGTCGTGTGCGGAACGTACTCCTTCGCGCCCCAGTATTCAATAGGTAATATTTACACTCTGCTTATACAATTTTGCTCTTCATCTTGCACACTTAACCCTAAACCCACAAACACGCGTCCTTCTCAAAAGTTGCACTCAAAAAATGGCCGTCTACACGGTCGTACCGGCCGCATTTGATCTTTTTCCTGCTAATTTTGCCCGGTGCCGTTCGACTCCAAAAAAACGACGGCGCCCTTCCCGCAGCGATGGGGCCGCTGCGAAAAGGGCGCGCCGTCTTCAGGAGAGAAGATCGTTACCTTTGAGAATTACTCATTCGGCGGAGGAGGTGGCCCCTGCTTATAGTTCATGATGACGTGGTGGCCCACGCCGCCTTCGTTCACCGTGTAGTCCGATGGTACCGTGAAAAGCTCGGCGCTCGGCTCCGACCGCTGCACGTTCGTCAGCGTGTAAGTCGTATCGCCGAACCGTGGATCGCTCCGCTTGCTCATCACCATCATTTGCAGGTCGTTTGAATACCAATGTTCGGAGACGATGGTAATCGGTTTTTCGTTCCCGATTTGTCCCGTCGGAATTGTGTGCGTAATCCGCGTTCCTTGCACGCTCACTCCCGCGATTGTCTGTGTCCCCAGGTCTTCTTTTTTCAAGCTGCCGTTCGCAATCCCTTCCTGCAAGTGGGTTTCGAACTTGCCCTTGATGGCATCCCTCATCGGGCCCTTCATTCCAGCAACGGAATGGGTCATCTTGTCGGCCGTCTTGTCTTCAGGATGCAGAATGTAATGCGTATTCGCCACCGGGTCATCAATCATCACAAACGATTTCGGCCCTCCCGCGGTCGCCAGCATTCCTATGACCGGCAGCGTCACTTCCTTACGGAATCGCCCCTGGCTATCGCGGAAGAGATTCGTCTTTGTCGTCCGCGCAATGTGGTTTCCGTCCGCAAGGGTTTGCGTCGTTTCGGAGACGGCCACCGCGCTGAACGGCGCGCCAGTCACCACTTTTCCGCCGTGCATGCCCCCAAACCCCAGCAGCTCAACCGGCCCGTCGACCGGCCCGGCAAACATGACGTCGCCCGGCCCTTCTTGCAACATCGCCAGGTGTTCCGGAGGCGGGGCCACCGTCACCGGGCCCTCCTGCGCCCGCAACCCGGCCGCCCCCAGCAGCAGTGCTCCGCTCAACATCAAATACGTAAAGATCTTTCGGTTCATTATTCTCGCTCCTCTTCTCTCCCGAGTATTCCTAAACTCTTTCGCTTCTATCACTGCGGCAGCCGCACCGCTTGCGGTAAGCCATCGTTTCCAACCAGCAAATCCACTTGGATCCATTCGCCGGCGCGCTCTTCATTTACCGGCAAACCCAGCGCCCCCAGCGAGCCGCGTTGCATCCGCACCCGCAAGATCGCCGCATCGTCGGTATCCGGCGGCAAAGCTCCCGGCAGCAAAGTGAAATTGTCCGCATCCGTTTGCGCCAAAAGGGTCTCGACGTCTCCGGCTTCACGGTACTTTTGTCCGTTCGCCGCCGTCTGCCCGCCGCTTGTCTGCGGCCCACCTGCTTGGGAACCGCTTCCCGCGCCGGGATTCGCACCCTGTGTCGTCGCCTGTCCGGACAAGTTTCCCGTCTGCGAGGTTCTCCAGTTCTGCCAGCTAACAGCGGCCGTCAAAACAGCAGCGGCGGCAAGCATCCACGCCGTTATCAAGGCAGTTCGCCGCGTCTTCAGCGTGCGATGCTGCGTACGGAACTCTTGCCGCAAACGCATCTCCACGCGCGCTGGAGTTTCGGCATCAGCAGTTGCTTCCGCGAACCCTCGCAGCTCCGCACGTGCCACCTGCCAGGAATCCTGTAGCCCCGCGCACCGCGAGCACGCGCTGGCATGTTCCCGCGCGGCCACGCGCTCGATTTCGCTCAGCGAAACGTCGTGTTCAGCCTCCAATCCCATCGCTTCAAATTCTTCGCAGTTCATCTCGCACTTCCCTCGCACTTGCTCCCGACAAAACCGGGCGCGCTCCGCGAATCAACATTCCGCAAAAAAAAACTGTCAGCAAACGTTCGTTCATCGCGCCACGCTCGCGCGACGCGGATAGTCCCGCAGCATTTCGAGCTTAGCCATCAGCAGTGCCCGCCCGCGGTGCAGCCGTGAACGAATCGTGCCGATCGGGCAACCGGCCATTTGCGCCGCGTCTTCGTAACTCATTTCTTCCAATTCGCACAGCACCACGGCTTCGCGAAACTCCGCAGGCAAATCCAGCACCGCCGCTCTCACCTGCGCCGTTCGCTCCCGCGCTTCCGCCCAGGTTGCGGGCGTCGACGCTTCCGTGAGAACAATCCCAGGGCCGCTCCCGTCTTCGTTTTTCTCTTCCAGCGAAACTTCCCGCGGCAAACGCTCGCGGTGTTTCATCACTTTATTCCGCGCAATCCCGTAAAGAAATCCTCCCAGCGTCCCGCGCGTGGCGTCGTACTTCTTCGGGTCGCGCACCAAGGTCATGTATACGTCCTGCACAATCTCTTCCGCAGCCCATACGCTCCCCGTCATGCGCAGCGCAAAGCGGTACAGCGCCGCTTGGTACCGCTGGTAAAGGAGTGCGAAAGCCTCTTCATCGCCCCTGGCGGTCCGCCGCAACAGAACGTCGTCTCTTTCTTGCTCAGCTATCCTCATCTCTCCCTGATAAGACGTCCGGCGCGGCTTCCTCTATCATTTCCCCAACTTGACCTAAAAAGTTCCCCGCGACATTGACGTGCATGGAAGCCCCGGAAGTCTTTGCTTTTACTATAGGTTGGACGCGTGCGCGCGTTCTTGCGTGTCGCGAGAAATCCCAATTGACTCGAGTCGAAGAGATGAGCCATCGACTGTGTGAGGGTGCCTGGCTTGTTCGAACATTTGAATGGATTGAAATACTACTTCTGCGGCTTGAACATTCCGGCGGCAATTTTGGTTACGACACGGCGAGGAACGAGGCGCTGGCTATGCGCGCCGAGATAATTTCCGAAGCCTGAAATGACATAACTTTTTCCGGCAGCGAGCGCTTTCAGGCCGGTGCGAGCGACTTTTTGCGCGGTCTCCGATTTTCTCTGGAATTTTTCCTGGCCTGCGACCTCGTGAAATTCAGATTCGGTCGAACCCGGGCAGAGCGCGCAAACGCGAATTCCATGGGGTCTCATTTCTTCGGCGAGCCCTTCCGCGAAAAGAAGGTCGAACGCTTTTGTTGCCGCGTATGTTGAAATGAAGGGAACCGCCTGGAAGGAGGCGGTGGAGGCGAGAATGAGGACGTCGCCGCGCTTGCGTCTCACCATCTCCGGAAGGTACAGCCGCGTTAGGTGCACCATTGCGACGCAGTTGACCTGCACCATATCGAGCAAACGCTTCGTTTCGATGGTTTGAAATTCCCCGTACTGGCCGAAGCCAGCATTGTTGATCAGCAGATCGATTTCGATTCCTTTTCCTTTCGTGAAGGCTAAGATTTTCTCGGGAGCGTTCGAATCGGCCAGATCGGCGGCATAGACTTCCGTTTGCACCTTGTAGCTGGAGGCGAACCGTTGCGCTAATGCATCGAGGCGATCTTTACGCCTGGCGGTCAGGACGAGTTTTGTTCCGCCCGCGGCCAGCTCTTCCGCGAGCGCCACACCAATTCCTGCGCTCGCTCCGGTCACCAAAGTCCACTTCCCTCGCCACTCTGCGGTCATAAGCTCCTCCGCTATTTCCACTCGAATCGACACAACGACCTATTAGACTACTCGACGCATCAAATGTGTGTGATTGCCAACGACCAAATCAATTCTCTTATCGCGGAGCTGCGCGAGAGCTCGCGGCACGCTGAGAAAATGTTCGAATCGCATACGACGGGGCAACTTCAACATCGGCCCGGCGAAGGACGCTGGTCGGCGGCTGAGTGCCTTGCACATTTGAATCTAAGCAACCGGGCCTATGTATCGCCCCTGAACACCGCCATCCACGAGATGAAGGAGAGAGAAATGGCCGCAACCGGCTCCTTCCATCTGAACTGGAACGCGCGCCTCCTGAAATATTGGCTGGAACCGCCGTCGCATCTTCGGCTCCCCACGACCGCTCCATTCCAACCTCTTCCGGTGCGTGACACGGAACCGGTGTTCCGTGAGTTTCTCGCTCTGGGAAAAGAGCTGGAAGAAAAACTGGGTTCCGCCCGCGGCCTCGCGCTCGATGGCATGAAGATTCATTCACCGTTCGCCGAAAAGATGAAATACAACTGCTATTCCGCGTTCGTGCTGATCGCCGCTCACAACCGCCGCCATCTCTGGCAAGCGGATCAAGCCCTAAGCGCATAGCAGCGCTACTCATTCCTTTGTGCGCAAGACCGCGTCTTTCAGCCGCCCGCCTTCCTGCTTAATGCGGTCCATCAAGCGCCGCGCCCATACAAACTCTGCCGCCAGCAAACCAAGCCCAAGAAGAATGGCAACCATCCCTGGTCCCGGCGTGACCAGCATGACGATTCCGACGAATAACAACGTGAATCCGGCGATGATGAGGAAAATTCGGCGGACCTGCTCAACGGTGCGGAGGATCATCAACCCTTCGGGTAACGGCTTTCTGGCGGAGAGGGTGGGATTCAATCCCGCTTGCCCAAGAAATTCTCAGTGCTGATGATAAATTCTAACCCTCGTGACTTCAACTGGCAAAAATCCCGAAATTGATTTTCCCATCGTTAATGGCAAATCTGCTGCTTGGGATTTGATGCCGATGTCTTAGGAAGTCTTAGGGAGCTTGGTGTTAAGGCGAGTCCAGTCCATTTGTGGGCATTATAGCCCTTCCCGGGCTTCCAGCATCTTTGACCCTCCAGTCAGAGAAAGTCCGTCCTGGAGTCCCCCCAGGGCAATTTCGGACGTATCCAGAGAGTTAACTACAGACATAACAAAGCGGACACAAGAAACCCCACCCTGGGAATTTCAACTTGAAAGTACGTAGTAGCCGAACGAAACTCGGGTTGGCGTTCGGGTTGAAGACTCCGAAAGAACAGCCGATTCGTAATCGAGGCTCTGCCCAACGCAGCAAAACGTCCCCTAAGTATCTCTAACCGAATCAACATGATGAGTTCTCGGTTGTGCTGACTGTGTTTCCGTTGTCTGGATTTGGCTCCGTTGATGGCAGTTTGATGGAAGTGAGAGGGCAGCGTTCTAACCAACTGAACTACGTCCCCAACCGTGGAATCAACAATTTAGCGTAAAACCTTGCGCTTCCGCCATACGGGAAAACAATCGTGCCAAGAAAGGCAGGAATATATTGCGAGCCAGGGAAGGGAGGAGCGGTGTAGCCAAGCCAGTGCTGAACCTCCCTCGACCACGCGACGACGGGTAGCGTGAGGATCAGAGCCGGCCAGAACTTGTCCCGGAACATGGCCACCGAGTGCCCGGCATGCCGGTCATGACCCATATGTGCGGCCGCAGTTTTCGGAGGTACCATGTGTCCCATATGCATCGTGTGTTCAGCGTGGTCGTGTTCTAGACCAGGTTTCATATCCGCATCAGCCCCCACTCGTAAAAGCACGACGGCGGCCAAAAGGAAAAACAACCGTTAATTTTAGTGAAAAATTCCTTATTCCCTGGGTCCAGAATCGCGACGGAAAATCATTTGTGGTCTGAGGCTCAATTCATGGTGTCGATATAGAAACACGAAGACGTCATTTGCGGAGACGTCAGCTCGACACACGCCAGGTTCTGCAGCTTCTCTGCTCCCAGCTGGAATCGAAATCGAGTGAATCTTTTTTCGGGTGTCGGTATCTAACTTGCGTGGACCTCTTGCGCCCTGAATCGGGGCAAGGGTACCGTTAACTTATGAGCCGTCGCTCCATCCTCGTATCTCTTCTGGCTGTGGTCCTGTTCGGAGGGCCACTGATGGCTTGCACCGTTCCAGGAGCGCAGCTATCTGCCGACGAGAAGGAATGCTGCAAACAGATGGACGGTGCTTGCCACCAAAACGGGTCTGGCATACCCCGGTCTCATTCCTGCTGTGGGTCTGTGGTCCAACCTCAGAGGGATCTCCTGCCTTCTTCGACCTTTTCCTTTTCTGGGCCGACCTTGATCGTCAGCGCCGTGGAACTTCCCGCTGAATTGCCGTTGGCCGAGCAATCCGGCCCATTTGTCGGTTCGTTGTCGCAGACCCACTCGCCGCCTAGTGAAGCGGCTGGCACCTCGGCTCCCCTAAGAATCTAGCTCTCCTCTGCATTCCTGTTAGTAACTACCCATCAGTGTCTTTAGTGGAAGTGTTCCTGCTTGGAGGAGAGGTATGCCATTTGTATCCACCACGTTTTCGTGGTTCGCCGTGTCACAGTTTGCGGGCAGCTGCGGAGTTTCGCCTGACTCTCGGAGGTGCCTGCCATGATCGACGATCTGATTGAAATTTCGCTCCGAAATCGCTTCCTAGTTGTCGCGCTGTGGATAGGCATCGCGGGTTGGGGACTGTGGGCCATGCTCCGGGCACCCATCGACGCCATTCCCGATCTCAGTGACAACCAGGTGATCGTCTTCACAGATTGGTCAGGCCGGAGCCCTCAGGAAGTCGAGGACCAGATCACCTATCCTCTCGCCGTCAACTTGCAGGGTCTGCCTGGCGTGAAGGTGGTGCGCTCCTCATCGGCATTCGGTTTCTCCATGATTTTCGTGATCTTCGATGACGACGTGGACCTCTATTTCGCACGCACGCGCGTACTGGAACGGCTGAATCTCGTGACTAAGCAACTTCCGTCGGGCGTTGTGCCGACGCTCGGCCCCGACGCGACAGGTGTGGGCCATGTGTTTTGGTACACGGTAGAGGGCGGCGGTCTCAGTTTGCGCGATCTGCGTTCCTTGCAGGACTGGTATGTGCGTTACCAACTGAATTCAGTGCCCGGTGTCGCTGAGGCGGCAAGTGTCGGCGGCACGGTTCAGCAGTATCAGGTTGACATCGACCCGAACCGGTTGAGGAGCTACGGGCTGCCCCTGAGCGCCGTTGTTCGCGCGGTCATGGCAAGTAATTCGAACGTGGGCGGCAACGTAGTCTCCCAAAACGGCTCCTGGTCGATCGTGCGCGGCCTGGGTCTGATCGGCAATCTCGACGACATTCGCAATGTCGTCGTCGCCTCGCACAACGGCACGCCCGTTTACGTGAAGGATCTGGGCAGCGTGCACATCGGCGACGCCTTCCGGATGGCTTCGCTCGTGAAGAACAGCTCCGAGGCGGTTGGCGGAGTGATCGTGGCGCGGACAGGCGAGAACACCAAAGAAGTAATCGACCGTGTAAAAGAAAAGATTCGGCAAATTGAACCGGGTTTGCCGGCGGGCGTGCATATCGTTTCCTTTTACGACCGTTCGGAATTGATCGAGGCTACGGTTGGCACGCTCCGTCATGCGTTGATCGAAGAGATCATCCTTGTCACGCTCGCTCACGTCATTTTCCTGATGCACTTTCGCAGCATTCTGATCGTGACGCTGCCGTTACCGCTCGCCGTGCTCTGCTCGTTCCTGCTGATGCACTACACCCATGTGACTTCTAACGTGATGTCGCTCGCCGGCATTGCCATCGCTATCGGAGTGTTGGTCGATGCCGGCATCGTCGTCACGGAGAACGCGTTCCGGCATTTCGAAGGCGTCGACACGCGCGACCGCGGAAAAGTGCTGGAGACGGTGCTGCGCGCGACGAAGCTGGTTGGCCGCCCGACCTTTTTCTCGATGGCCATCATCGTGCTGGCCTTCGTGCCGGTATTTGCGCTGACCGGGCAAGAAGGCAAGCTCTTCCATCCGTTGGCGTTTGCTAAAACCTTCGCCATGGCGAGTGCGACCGCGATCGCGCTCACCCTGACACCGATTCTCTGCACCCTGCTTCTGCGAGGGAAGTTCCATTCGGAAGACCAAAACCCGGTCATGCGCTTTCTGCAGCACCTCTATCGTCCGGCTCTGTCTTGGGCGCTCGACCACCGGCGCATCACGATGGGGCTGGCTCTGGCGCTCTTCGCCGGTGCGGTTGTGCTGGCCGCAGGCATTGGTAGCGAGTTCATGCCGCCCTTGAACGAAGGGGACATCATGTTCATGCCGATTGCCGATGCCAGCATTGCGCTGGCACAAAACACGGAATACGCGAAGCGGCAGGACGAAGTGCTCAACCGTTTTCCTGAGGTGGCCTACGTCGCCGCAAAAGTGGCACGAGCGGAGACCTCGACCGATCCGGCAGGGCTGAACATGACGGAGACCATTGTGCACTTGAAGCCCCGCGATCAGTGGCGGCCGGGCATGACACTTCCGAAGCTCAAGAGCGAGATGGACCGTGCGGTCTCACTCCCCGGGGTCGCCAATATCTGGACCCAGCCGATCATCAACCGCATCGACATGTTGACGACGGGCATCAGGTCGGAAATTGGCGTGAAGGTCTTCGGGGCCGATCTGACGGTGCTCGAAGGGAAAGCCCGCGAAATCGCTGACATTGTGCGGACAGTGCATGGCGCAAGCGACGTCTATCCAGAGCAGGTCACGGGCGGGTTGTATCTAGACATCAAGCCGAACCGTGAAGCAGCGGCGCGCTACGGCATCGATATTGGTGCGATACAAGACGTAATCGAGACAGCCATCGGCGAAAACAACATCACGACAACGATCGAAGGGCGCCGACGCTTCCCGGTGCGTGTGCGTTATGCGCCGGAATTCCGACGCGATGCACAAGATCTAGCCAACGTCCTGGTCACCGGGACCAGTGGCGCGCAGATCCCGCTCGGGCAAGTGGCGGATATTCGTCAAGTCTCCGGGCCGGCCATGATCAACAGTGAAAATGGCTTGCTGGAAGTTTCCGTTCTTCTGAACGCACGCGGGCGAGATCCCGGCCGGGTGATCGCCGACGCGGAAAAGGCGATTCGCACCAGGATCAAAATGCCTCCGGGCTACTACTACAGTTGGAGTGGCCAGTTCGAGAACGAAGTGCGCGCGAGGAAGCGTCTCCAGATTGTGATGCCCGTCGCTATCGGGGTCATCTACATCCTTCTGTTCTTGACGTACCGTTCTTTCATCGAAGCCGCACACGTTCTGCTTGCCGTGCCGTTTGCTCTCACCGGAGGGCTCTACCTGCTCTGGCTGCTTGGCTACAATTTCAGTGTCGCTGTCTGGGTCGGATTCATCGCGCTTTTCGGCACGGCGGTGCAGACAACCGTCGTCATGGTGATCTATCTCGAAGAAGCGGTTGCGAGGAAAAAGCAGGAGCGCGGCGTCCTTAGCATCGCGAACCTGCGCGAAGCGGTCATGGAGGGAGCACTTCTGCGACTACGTCCCAAGTTGATGACGGTCTCAACCATAGTGGCGGGCTTGTTGCCAATTTTCTGGAGCAACCGTGTGGGCTCCGAAGTCATACGGCCGCTGGCGACGCCGGTCCTCGGCGGTATGCTGAGTTCGCTCGCGCACGTGCTGATCGTCACGCCGATCATCTTCTTGTGGCTGCGGGAGCGCGAACTGCGCCGCAGCGAGCAGCCGGTCCAACAAACGGTTTCGGTTGAAGCGATTTCGTGATTCCAAAACTCAGAATAAGGAGAAAAACGATGAGGAGGTTATCAGTAATTGTCGCAGTGCTAGCGCTCGTCCTCGGCTCGATTGGTTGCGGCAGCAACAAAGTTGATTCGGCGAACCTGAAGCCCGTTGAGACTCGGGTGCTGGGCGATGTGACGATCGTTCTGTTGAACAAGACCGGGGAGCTCAAGCAGGGGCAAAACGATTTCGTCGTCCAATTCAGGAATCAACAAGGGCAATCGATCGACGCCGGTGACGTGCAGCTCGGGTCGAGTATGACCATGCCGAGCATGGCGCCCATGTCCGGAGATTCCGAGATCACGTCAACCGGCCAGACCGGCACGTATCGGGTGAAGTCGAATTTCGCGATGAGCGGGGCATGGCACTTCACTATCTCGTGGAACGGCCGCTATGGGCAGGGTCACACGGCGTTCAACAGCAACGTGAGGTAGGGAACGTGAAACGAATGCTATTTGCTTATCGATTGTCGTTGTTAATGGCATGGGCGTTGGCAGGTTCTCTGTCGCTCTCGGGGCAGGAGGTCCAGCCACGGCCTGCGAATGATTTTCTGGATCTCCAGCAGGGAGTCACTGAGGAAGAACTCGTAACGCGCGCCTTGGCTTCCAATCCCACGTTGCTGACGCAACGTCAGCAGATTGCAATGGCGCAAGGAGATGTGACGCAGGCTCGCCTGCGGCAAAATCCGTCCCTGACTCTCAGTGGACTCAAAGAAGTGAATGGCGGCGATAATGCGATCAACATCACGGGAGCGCTTCCACTGGAACTCTTCGGACGCCGTGCTCGTCGCACGGAGGTCGCGGAGAACAAGGAAGAAGCCACGCGGCAGACCGTGGCGGATCAGGAGCGCTTGCTGGCCGGAGAAGTACGCATGCGCTTCGGTCAGGCTCTCGCTGCGATACGCGATCTGAAGTTCGCCGAACAGCTTCTTCAGGTGAATCGAGATTTCCTTCGACTGATGGAGGATCGTGTATGCGAAGGGTCGGCTCCCTCGCTCGATGCGGATGAAACGCGTGTTGAGGTGCACCGCATCGAGACGTTACGAATCGATTATCAGGCAAAGACAGAGGTTGCCTTGCTGGCTCTCAAGGAAACAGTGGGCGTAGACCCTGAGGAGCCGATCCGGTTGAAGGGGGTGCTTGAACTTGATCCGCAGGACTATGACCAGAAGCAACTTTTACAGTTGGCGATGGACCATCGACCCGACTTGGCCTTTCAGCGGGCGAACGAAGCCCTGGCCAATGCAGAGCTTCGTTCCGATCAGGCAACAGGAAAACCGGACGCCAGCGTCTTCGGCGGTTACGAGCGTCCGGACTTTGGCTTTTCTCAACGAGCGTTCGACGCAGCAGGAAATCTTGCCCCGATACGTCAGACTTTCAACCACGTCGTTTTCGGACTCAATATCAACTTACCGGTCTTCAATCGTAATCAAGGTGCGGTCGTGGCGGACAAGGCGGCCATCGAGGCGGCACGCAGTCGGATCGCAGCGGTCAACCTGAGTCTCCGGCATGAGGTTGCACAAAACCTCATCCGGTTCTCCGGTGCACAGACACGGGTCGCGGTCTACCGAAGAGGAGTGCGGGACCAGGCAGCTCGGAATCTGGATGTGGTCCGCCAGACATACAGCTACGGGCGCACTACATTGTTGGATGTCATCACAGAACAGCGCCGTTACATCGATATCGAAACGGCGTACACGGACATCCTGCTCGACGCCTATGCAGCGCGCATTGCGCTTGAGCAAGCGGTAGGTACCAGCCTGCCCTGAAGGAGAGAGATGATGCGAACTATGGAGACAAAGGAATCGAATTCGGGAACCGGACGGAACTTTCGACGGCTCAGCTATGCCGCGGTCCTCGCGATCTTGGGACTTGCGGCGGCTTGGTTTGCTACGCGGCATTCCGGGAGTACGAAGGGTATCTCGCACGACCCCATGTCAAATATGAGCGCTATGGGGTCTTCTGTGAGTGCATCATCGAGTGAAGCACCCGCCGTCTCCGACGAACTGCAGGTTGAACTGGCCGTGGATGATCTCAAGAAGGCGCAGGTTCGAACCGTTCGGGTGGGCGTGGAGGCAACGGCGGCAAAGCTGCGTGTCCCAGGGATTGTGAGGCCGAATGAATATCGCGAGGTGCACGTCACGCCGCTGGTCGGCGGTATCGTAAAACAGGTGCCGGTGGTACTTGGCGACCACGTGCGTCGCGGTCAGCCACTGGCGATTATTTTCAGTAGCGAACTAGCTGAGGCGGAAACGCAGTATGTTTCTTATCTTGCCGAGCTGGAAGCGGAGCATAAGAAGCTTGTACGTACGCAGAACTTGGTTCGGCTTGGAGCCGCGAGCCAGCAGGAGGAGGAAGAGGTCGGCGCGACACACGCCGCACACGAATCGCATGTGCAGGCGGCGCTTGAAAGACTGAAACTACTTGGTGCGAGCGACCACCAGATTGCCGCGCTCAAGCAGGCCGAACAGATTGACCCAAACTTCCGTGTGCCGGCGCCGATCAACGGAGTCGTCCTCACGCGGACGGCCAACCTTGGATCGGTCGTGAATTCTGCGCAAGAGCTCTTTACGGTGGCCGATCTGTCGACGGTGTGGGTGATGGCCAGCGTGAACGAGAAGGACTTCGCATCCGTGAGTGTCGGGTCAGCGGCAAGCATCACTGCTCCTGCCTACCCCGGTCATGTTTGGAATGGCCGTGTCTCATACATCCAACCTCAAGTTGAGCCGAATACGCGGACGGCGCAGGCGCGCATCGAGGTGGCCAACCCCGGCGAGAGCCTGCGTATTGAAATGTACGTAGACGTCGACTTTACATCTCACGGCGCGGTAGGTCCGGTCGTGCCAGAGTCAGCCGTGCAGTCGATCGGCGAGTGGCACTACGTGTTCCTCCCAGTCGAGGGCAGTGAAGGAAGTTTCAAGCTGCGTCAGGTACGACTTGGCCCGGCAGCGAATGGCCACTATGCAGTTCTCGAGGGGCTAAAGCCGAACGACGAGGTGGTCGCGGAGGGTAGTTTCATTCTCAAGGCCGAGGGTGTGAGGCAGCATCCTGAGTTGCAGTGAAATTGTCGCAAGACCTACGACCAGGATAACGCGGGCCTATAGTTTTCTTTATGAGCAAAGCGTCATCGCCGAAGGGATGTTGATAGGACGCAGACGCGCACCGCGTCCGAGTCCGCTTCCACATCCGCACGCCATGATGAAAACGCCATATATCGAATGCGTTGCGTTTCAGCTAAGCTGCAACGCGGTCGGAAACTTCACATAGAGCGATTACCGCGCAGAACTCTTCCTGTTGTTGAAGTGCTGTGAGAAGCGCGAGTGTTTTTCCGTAAGCCGCTATGGCTCCCTTCAAACTGTAGAACTCCGGCGAGTCTTTAGGTGTTCTGCGTCTTATTATTTGGGCTTCTGCCGACAATTCGAGCACTTGTTCTATGGCTTGACCTAGCTGATCCGAACTAGACCTTTTCATGAACCGGGCCTCCTGATAAATGTTGTTCAACCTCATCATCGCGGCGAGAATGTGATTTCGAGAGCGACCTCGAACTCACAAAGAAAACCGACGCCTTCATTGAAATGGGATTCGCGAATCGCACAAAGGTTTCGAGGTTCTCAAGGCCGATGGGTTACGGGCTCCAAGTGAGCGAGGACAACGCGGGGCAGGCTCGGTCGAGTGCTCATTGAACTGAAAAGGGAAAAGACAGAGAAATCTTTGGTAGTGGGCGGATTCTCTGAGTTACACGGAATTCAGAGCACTGGAACGGAGCACCTAGCCGAGTAAGATTGGGAGAAGCACACCCAGGCTCAGAGCAAAAAGCCAGAGAGCAGGTGCAGGTGTCCCCACGGGGCGAATTCGGCGCAACTCCCGTCTTGAGGTTCGGGGATCCAGGAGCAGTGACCGCGTATAGCCACGATCAAACAGGAAAAAGACCAGTGCCGTGACGGCGCCATAAATCAAGTGCCCAAAAAGAGAAGGAAGTAAAGCGGAGGCGGCGTCAGTGCTCCAATCGCAAACACCGGTGAGCAATAACGGCAGAAGCGTCATGGGCCCCAAATACCACCAGATCAAACCGAACAACCATCCCCACGAAATGGCATCACCAGGGGTCGAGGTCTCATCCCGAAACAACAGGCCATAGGTCATGCCGATCGCCGCGCTGACCGATAAATGAAGGAATACAGCGCGAAACCCTACAAGAGTACTGTCGATGCCCGCGACTTTCGGCAAGACACCAGTGGCAATCATGACCGGCATGGAAACCAAGCCGCCGATGAGCCCCGCCAGTGCCCCCCAACCCAATGAGCGCAGGATGTGCAGTCCGGGACCCTCAATTTCCCGGTTGAGCGGGTCGGACTGGATGAACAAACGAACCCAAATCTTGTCAACGGTGGCGTACGCAACGCCGAGGATTAGTCCATACAAGATATGTCCCACCAAAGAGCCGAAGACGGCGCTTCCTTGCTCCGCCGACCAATCCAGGGGCATTCCCGAAGCAAGTCGCAGGATTGTTAACGGGCCGAAAAACCACCAGAAGATCCCGAACCCGAGCCCCCATCCCATGCAAGAACCGTAGCCGCGAACGTCTCGTTGGAAGAGCAGGCCAAACGTCACGCCGATCGACAGAGCAATGGCAAAATGCAGCAAAATTGTCATGCTCCGAGAGCTGAATTCGCCAAAACCCGCTAGAAGAGGAAAATAGTCACCTGAAGACACCCAGCGACCGAAGATAAAGCCTCCGAGGGTGCCTGCGAAACCACCGGCGACTATGGCGCGGCCCCAGGCAAATTTATTGTTCGGCCTGGACGCGCGAAATCCTCCCCGAATACCTAGCCCCACGCCGACAGGCATTCCAATGCAAAGCAAATCCCCGACGAGTTCGGGGAAGCGCGCCTGCGCGTCCTGAAGCATCGTGGCGGAGCGTTCCGCAAGGGCCGCGAAGTGAAAAAAGCTTCCGGTGGTAAATATCCACAGTAAAAAAGACGAACCCAAACTCCAGATCAGTCCTGTACCAGGACTCGTGGCGCGCCTGGCAAAAAACAATCCGAAGACGAGTCCGAAACCCGCACCTAATAGTCCACCCGGGAGCAGCGAGCTCTTCAGTACAGCGCTTTCGAGCAAACCGCCCAAAACTCCCAGGACCAGACCTAGAAGAGGCTCAATTCTGGGCGAACGGGAAAGGGCCAAGTCGAACTGTGCATCCAAAGCTGTTTGAGTTTCTGACACGGATTGGCACTTTACTTCAGAGCAATCGTTTGAACGATGTCTCGCGGGAAAAAGAGCTCGATCGTCCAGTCCATGAGCACTCGAATTTTGCGTTCCAAACCGGGCAATTTCGCAAGGTAGATTCCCCGCCAGAGGAGCCAAGCGAACAGACCAGAAAAGTGCAAGAATCCGCTGCGAGCAAAAGGAACGCTCAATTCAGCACAGGCAGTCTGGTGCCCCACCACGCAGAGCGCACCGAGTGAATCGAAATGAAACTCGCGTGCAGAACGACCCTCCAGTTGCGCGTGAATGTTGCTTGCAAGAACTTCCGCCTCACGCAGGGCAAACTGAGCCGTTGGAGGGCAGGGGCGTCCGGTCGCTGCATCGGTCACCGCGGCGCAGTCGCCGATTGCCCACAAGCCGAGACGGCCCGGCAGAGCGAGGGTGCTATCAACCAGCAGCGCGCCACGCTTATCTTTTTCCAATGGAAGTGACTTCAACAAAGGGTTCGGCGCAGTGCCCGCCGTCCAAACAAGGGTTTCGGTGTGAATCTCCCCGTCACTAAGGAGGACCACGCCAGGCTGCGCGTCTGCGATGCGTGTGTTCAAGCGAAAACTGACCCCACGCGACTGCATCTTCTCTTGAGCATACCGAGCTAAAGACTCGCTCAATTCCGGCAAGATGCGGTCGCGGGAGTGAACCAGCACGATATTTAACTGGTTTGGATGAAGCTTAGGGTAATCGGCCAAAATACCGTGCGCGAAATCGTTCAGAGCGCCAGCGAGTTCCACTCCTGCAAAGCCACCACCAGCAATGACGAAGGTAAGCAGCGAAGACTGAAGAGCGGGATCAGCCTCAAGATCGGCACGTTCGAACATCTCGATGACATGATTCCGGATGCGGATGGCATCGAGAAGACTCTTGAAATTGAACGCGAACTTCTCGATATTTGTCATGCCGAGATAGTTTGAGGTTGAGCCAAGCGCAAAGATCAAATGGTCGTAAGGAACTTCTCGCGGCCTGGATGCCCCACGGACACCCGCATCGTGACGCAGAATTACCAAACGTTTTTCCAGATCCACCTCTGCTACAACACCTCGAATGAACTCTGTGCGGCGTAGGGTGCTCCGCAATGGCGTACTGATGTGACTGGGTTCCAGGCTGCTTCCGGCTACCTCCGCAAGCATCGGAGTAAATAGGAGCGCATTCGTTTCATTCACCAGGGCGATGCTGACGGAAAAGTCCCCGCGGAATTTCTCTTCGAGACATTCCGCGGTTCGCATGCCGGCGAATCCGCCACCCAGGATTACAATACGTTTGGTCACTGAAACGGCCGACGCTTTGGGGGCTGCCTCTGGACCCCAAAAATGTTCGGCGCTGTCCTGTAAAACTTGATGGATGATTCCGAGAAAAGCGCCGTACACCACCCATCCCACCAAAGCGGGGAAATGCTGGCGCATCTGTTCCGCGCTCCACTCCGGCATCTGGCCGGAAAGCAAGGGAACAGCGATTACACTTATGAGACCCCACAGGGGAACACCGAGCGAGCCGCCTGCCATCAGGCTGTCCGCACACGCTCGGCGCGTGGGCCGCAGAGCTGCGGAATAGGCCGCACCAATGGCGACGCCTAGAATCAGGCTCCATACCCCGTAGTGCAGCGTCGCTATCAAGGATGTGCTGGCGACTGCCCCACTTAAGATACCAATAGAGGCGCGGCGGAAACTCCGATTCATCGAACCCTGGTTTCAAGACGCGATTGGATGGTCTTGTCCATCTCGTAGTAGCCGCGGACGAGCGGCAACACCAACGGCGAGAGGAATGAAACTAGCCCTGCAAGTACTGCCCCGACGATGGAGACGTCTCTCATAGCCCTTTCTAGGCGAGCGGTCTCGAACAAGTTTGGGGAGTCGCGTTACTTAACGTCCAGGAAATCCCCGCGCCAATCTGATTCGGAGGAGGCGGAGAAGTTCCAATCATGCGGCTTGTTTCTGACGAGCAAGAAGAATGCACCCGTCAGTGTTTGCGGATGGTTGCGGCGGAAAAAGACCAGGCCGGAGGGGTGGGGCTCGTGGTGGAGCCGAAGTAGAGCGCGGAAATCGACACGGTATCGCCGGCGACCTCTGTGAAGCTCGAGGTGCCGTCGAAGTCTGTAGTGGTTCCGGGTCCAGTTGTGGTGATCTGCACGAGCGGGTTAGTGGTGAAGCCCAAGTACGGCGGGTAATTGGTCGTGGTAAATTGCGGCGAGGTTGGGCTCACAACAGTTGCCGTCACGCGGCTGAAGCGGAGCCCGACGCCCCTGGCGGTCGCTGCGGCGAACGCACTGGTCCCATTTGCTGCGACGAAGCCAGAGACGGAGATGGCCACGGTCTGCCCGGGTTGAATAGGGCTCACGTCTGTCGAGCCACTAAAGCTGTTCGCGGGAATGGTAAGGCCTTCGCTCACAATAAAAAATGGCTGGGGCGTGACGACCCCAACCAACACAAGGTCTCCGGGATGGATTGAGCCACTGAGCAGGCTGTTGGACGCAGCGAAGCTGGCGTCGGTGACCGCGACGTCAAACACCTGGTTCACGGAACTCGGTGGCGCGGTGACCACGCCTTCGATGGTGTCGTTCGAAGCGGCTGTGAACGGAACAGGGGAATAGTTGCGAACCGTGAGCGTGCCATCAGAATTCAAAATTGCGTCGATCGCCGCAAGCGCGCCGGAAGTCACGCAGGAAAAGGATTGAGCGGAGCAGATCGGATCGTACGTTGTGGACGAGTTGGTAGTGATAGAGACGGCCCCGCGGTAAGCAGTATGCAGTGTGAAACTCTGCGCCGAAGCTGAAACGTTGCTCACAACGCCGTAGAGATCGTCGATGTGGGCAAGTTGGCCGCTCGAAAGGTCAGTTGTGCTAGACGGTGCTTGCAATAACGCAGCTGTGAGCACGTTTGGGGCAGCCAGATTTACTGCTGAAATGGTCTGGCCGCTCGCAGTGATAGCGTTAGCGATATTCACGTTTAGGGCCAAGCCCAGCTTCTCGCCGCTGGTTACGGTGAGCGGGAACACGCCGGAACTGGCGGTGGCGGCGCCGGCCGAGCCCGTCGCCTGGGTTAGCGATCCGGAGGAGCAGCCGGGAACTCCCGAAGAAGGCTGAGTGCAGTAGGTCAGTAAAACATCCGAGAACGTCACCGCGACACTGTTGTATGTTCCTGCGGGTACTGACACGGCAGCCGAGAGGAGAGCCGAGTCGCTTTGCAAACGCGTAAATTCAGCGAAGTAGCTGCTGCTGTTTCCGGAGACCAAGCCCACGCTGACCGCACTTCCCGAGGAAGGAGTCAGCGAAACACCCATCACCGCGGCCCGTAATGTCAAGATGGAAAGATTCGCCGAAGGCGAGGGCGGAGTCGCGCGCAGCGTGAGTGAAAGTGTAGCGTTACCTGTGCCTCCACCTCCGCCGCTGGTCTTTGGAAGGCCACTGCATGCGTACATCAAAAAGATTGACGAGGAAGAAAGCAAGCAGAATAGGATTCCATTCATCGTTGGCCCCCGGGGGAAACTAAAGCGGAGCAGTCCTGGATGCTGCGTGTGCGTTTGCGGACGAACGAGGAGCACGCGATCACCCTCGTGCGCCAGTGCCGCTCCGACTAGCCCGCCGACCGCGCCTGCTCCGAGAATGGCGTGCTTCATGACGCCGTGTACAGGCGAATGCTCTGCTTGCTTCGGAATGAGAGTCCCCTCAAGATTTTGCTTCCGGGATGACAAGTTCGAACGAAGAAGTGAGGCGAATTGTATTGTGCAAAGTTCGGTATAGGGGGCAGCGCATGGCGTAAATGCTGTGCGTGCGTTCGACTGTTTCCCTTGCCGCTTCAGGCGCCAAGAGGCGCATCGCCACGTGAATGCGGCGGATGACCAGCACGCCATCCTCCGCCTCCACCTCTCCGGGCACTTCGGCGGTCAAATTTCCGTTGCTGGCATCGATTTGGCGCGCTTCCAGCGCGCCTCCGAAGGTGCCCATCATTCAACCCGCAGTCGCCGATATGACATAGTCAATGGTTGAGGAGTGCGACTCCTTCAACGTCGCCGGGTCCACTTTGTAGTGCTCGGCGATGGCGCCGTGGACACTGTAAATCACTGGCTGGGACTCACCTGGTAAATGTGCGATTCGAAGAGGTCCCTGGCGGCGCTCGATACGCGACTTCGAAACGTAAACGACATTACTCATGGAGTTCTCCTTCTAGGACTCGAGAATCGATTAGTTACAGGCGCCGCGGCTTCGGACCCCATCGCTTGAGGAGCCAGAGAAAAAGGCGGGTTTTGGGCGAGACGGCGCGCCGCGGGAGTGGCTCTGAGACGGTCGCGCCTGCGTGTTTTCCAAGAGTCCAGCCTGCGGCTGCCAGATGCCGCTCGGCAAAATCCTTCGGTGCCGCTTCGAGGGAAGTCGCGAGCGTGTCATTCCAGCGGTTGAGAAACCCGAGGAAGGCAATGGCGGCTACGATGTCCAGAATCTCATCCTCGTCGAAGTGTCGCCGCAATTCGGCGAAATCCGCATCCGACACAGCGTTCGGCACTTGACCCGCGGCTTGGGCGAACCGCAGTGCGGCGCGTTCGGCATCGTTAAATTCCGCGCTCGTCTCGTATTGCCAGACTTCTTGGACTTTGCGCACCGGAATAGCGCGCGACGCCGCGAAGTTTGCCGAATGCGCGACACAATACTGGCAGCCCGCCGAGCGGCTCACGATGTACATGATGAGCGCCTTCAAGCCAGGATCCAGTCTGCCTGGGCGAGCAACAATGACCGCGGAGAGCTCGGCAAAGGCGGCGAGAAGATCGGGATCACGCGCCATGATCAGCATGCTGTTTGGCACGAAGCCCATCACTGCCTCGGTGATCTCGAAGACCGTCTCGAGATCTTTACTCTCGTCACGCCGCACCGGAGCAATGCGCGCCATCTCTGACTTCACCTCTTCATTCCTGCCTACCCTATGCCCTAGCCTCTGCTTTGTGCCTTGCAGTCAGAATTCCGTCCCCTGAGCGATTCCAGCGTATCGCTGCAGTGGCTACTTGTGACGAATGTTTCCAGGAGATCGGTGGAGGTCGAGGGGCTGAACCTTTAGCTCCCATTTTACCGCCACCGACATGGGCGGATAGCAAACCATCTGGTCGCAAGCGTGATACTTCAAATCACCAGTGATGGAGATAGTTCTCTCCTTGGAAAACAACGAGCGGATCGCATCGGAAGCTTTAGACGGCGTTACCGTGAGATCCTGGCTGATGCGAAACTTCCCTTCGAAAACGGGGACGTGTTCCTGGATTGCTTCCAGGTACAGTACTTTAGAGCTCGGGTAAACGACAGGCTGGAGTTCGATTCCTGAAAGCGCCTGCAACGTAAGCTGAATCGGCTTATAACCCTGCACCCCGGGAGAATAGACGTGTACATCCGGAGGAAGCTCGATATCGGCAATCAGACTAACCCTGCCACCTGGTATGACACTGCGATCGGATTGAGAAAGAGTAAGCTGGAGATGCGGCGCCTTGACGTTCTGGGTCACCTCCGCGCTCAACTCTGGGAAGAGTTTTGAAATGACATTATTCGCCGTCAATCGATCCGTGTACTTCGGTGTGAAATACTTTTCGCGAATAGTCCCGCTTGCGTCGACATAGAAGAATCCGGGGTAGGCCATCCCTTTGGTCATTCCTTTCGCTTGTGTGTTAAGCACGTTGAAACTGCGAATGATTTCGGAGTTGGGGTCAGCCAATAAAGGAAACTCGATTTTGTGCCGATCGGCGAAGTCTTTCAGGATCGCCGGACTATCGTAACTAATCGCCGCCAGTTTAAGCCCCTGCGCCTCAAATCTTTGTTTTGCGTCTTGCAGCTGCACGAGCTGCGCTTTGCAGAAGGGTCACCAGTCGGCAGAACGAAAGAAAAGCAGGACCGTGCCCTTTGCCCCCTCGAGGGTCTCGTTGGACTGCTCGTGACCGAATTGATCCGACAGCGTAAACGCCGGTGCCTGGCGACCGACCTCCAGGCCAACGGGGGGAGGAACCACGTGATCGGCAGACGGTTTTTCTTGCCCACTAGAAAGACCAAAGACTCCAACAAAGAGCAAGATGCCGACCGGAATTTTCATTTTCCCTACAGACCCAGTGTAATGAGAGCCTCGAGCGGTCCGAAGGTTTCACAAAGATTTCGAAATAACGAGAGGCCGAATTCTGGAAACTTTGGGGTGATAACCGTATCTCACTGTCTGGAATCAAGAAGCTATTTTAAGGGAGATATCTCAAGTGAATTTCATGCGCGTTGGACAACCTGTTGTGCAAGCCCTGAAGCGCTTCGTTACTGCGTCGGGTGTTGCCGTTTCACCGGAGAAAACACAGAAGAACAAGATCAAGTCGTTGTTCGCATTGTTCCTGACAGTTGGTTTTTGCTCCGTGCCAACCCTGGCACAGGGAAAGAATGAAGTCGGCCTCGTCATTGGTGGGATCGTAGGACCGGGCCAAACGCTGTCCCCTGGGACGAGCTTAACCGGACCTGGTGGCACGGTTCTCCCCAACCGGGATATAACATTCAATCCAAGTTTGACGTTAGGGGCTGAGTACGATCGCGTTGTTGTCCAGAAGCAGAGATTCGCAATTAGCGGCGGCGCTGATTTTCTGGCATCTCCGTTTGATGTGAAGCTCAGTCCGCATTCCCAGAACTCGATCGGTTCATATGCTTTTATCTTTCTCACTCCACACGTTCGAGTGAAATTCCATCCGGACGGTTTGTTTTCTCCCTGGTTGTCGTTTGGTGGCGGATATGCACGCTTCCTTGAAACGGCACCTGCTGCCGCGCCATCGTTTAAGCCGGGTACAAATACCGGAACCTTCGTGTTTGGGGGCGGCGTAGACACTCGCACGGTTATCCACGTCCTCAAAATACCCATCGGCTTCCGAATCGAAGTGCGTGACTTCTATTCGGGACTGCCCAACTACAACGTAAACGTCGGCGGTGGCCTTCAGCACAACCTAGCGTTCAACGGCGGATTATTGATCAGGTTCTGAGGCCTTGCCTGAGGTCCTTCGCACAAGCGTTTGACGTTCCCAATCCGTCCGGTGCTTCGGTCTAACTGGCATTAAATTCGAACTATCACCGGAAACTCTTCCGCCAGACGGGAATCTCATTGCCGGGGCGCCTTTTTAACGGAGAACTGGGGCAATGGGCGCTCCTAAAACTGCGATCCGTTTGCCGCGCGGCAGAGCTCTGCTCGCGTGCAGACCGACCAGAATATCTGTGCCGACAGAGGGCTTTGATGAAGTGTGTGAACGGGCTGTGCAAGAAGCCAGGAACTTTGGCCGGCAAGAGAGATTGCGTCTGACTTGTGAGCGCAAAACTACAAGGCCCTTTGATGGCTGATTGGGATCCCAGCGGGAGTGTCTTAGCGCAAAGGCGCACACCCGTGTGCGCAACGACGGTTGCCGCAGAAAAGGATTCGCGAAACGACCGGATCAGAGCGAATGAAGAGGTCTTGATCAGCAGAATTCTGGAGGGCAAGAAGGATTTATTCCTTGATCTCATCAGGCCTTATCAGCGTACGGTCTACGCGACACTGATTTCGATGCTGGGAAGCAAAGAGGATGCCGAAGATGTGACGCAGGATGTACTGCTGAAAGCACTGGCACGTCTTCGCCAGTTTCGCCGGGAGTCGACGTTTGGGACGTGGCTGATTCAGATTGCTATCAATGAAGCAAGGATGCGCAAACGGAAGCTGAGGCACGGAATTATGTTCTCGTTGACAAAGGGGACTGATGACGACCGAGCATATGTCCCAAAGGATTTTGCCGATTGGCGCGAGATTCCTTCAGAATCTTTGGAGCGTTCAGAGATTCGTGAGGCCTTAGCCAAGGCTTTGACCTTACTCGAAGAACACTACCGGTTGGCCTTTATTCTCCGCGACGTGAACGAACTCAGCATCACGGAAACTGCCCACATCTTAGGTATTACGCGCGGAGCCGTAAAAACGCGCCTTCGACGCGCTCGTTTGATGTTGCGGGACATTCTGTCCCCAGGACTGCAGCAGGGTGGCCAGGTGGGGTTAGCATTCAAAGAGGTAAGAAAACCATGGGAATAACTTGTGAAGAAGTTTGGCGGCACATCTCCGACTACGTCGACGATGAGCTAGACCCCAAACAGAGGACTGCGCTCGAAGAGCATTTCGCAATATGCCGGCAATGCGCCGCAGTTCTTGAAGGAACCTGCAACGTTATTCGTCTATATCGCGATGAACGGACTTTGGCACCGCCGAAGGGGTTTCACAATCGACTGCACGAAAGACTGGACCAGAGACTGAGGCAGGGATCGGAAGAGGGAATTCGACTCTCGCGTCGTGCGGTTCTTGCTTGGGCTTTGACAGCAGCTGCGGCAGTGCCTTTGGGCTTCGCTTTATTCTCAGCGAAACGAATCATCCAGCCCCGGCTCGGGCACCAGAGTCCGTCGGGATCTCCCAATTCGCCCGCGGTTACGGGACTTGTAGCCGTGTCTCAGGATGCAGAGGACAAACTCTTTCACATTCCTAGCTGTCCCTATCTGCATGGCAAACCCAAATTTCTTCCAATCGAGGAAGCCATTCGCGAAGGCTATTCACCCTGCCCGATTTGCATCGGGAAGCACAAGCCAGAGAAGAAAGGGTAGCTTCCCCGGAAACCATCAAGAGATCTAAATCGGGGAGTCAATCATAGGTAGGAAATGGTTGCTCGCTTGCGCACTCAATTTAGGGGGGCACTTGCTCTTGGTTAAGATTTTGTCGTTTCCACGAGAAATTCTCAGTCCAGGGATCACTATTAAATCTACGAGACTGAAACCTTCTAAACTGCGGGGCGTCTCATTTGCCAGCATGCGCACTCTACTGGGCAAACTCCCTCCTCTCCTGTGTGCCTTGATCGCAACGGGCGCGGCGGCACAAGTCTCCGCGCCCCGAGCGGCAAGCCCCAACCACTTGAAAGGAAGCAAGTCTTCTTATCTTCAGCGCGCGAGCCAGCAGCCGATCGATTGGTATCCGTGGGGCGAGGAAGCATTTCGAAAAGCCAAAGTTCTCGACCGACCGATCCTTCTCGATTTGGGAGCCGAATGGTGTCCGTATTGTGCGCAGATGGACAGCGAGAGCTATGAGCGGCCGGAGCTGGCGAAATTCATAAACGAGCATTTTGTATCGGTCAAAGTAGATTACGACATGCAGCCTGAGATAGCGGCCCGATTGCAAAGGGCACAGGCTTACATGAATTTGCCGGCTGGGCTGCCGCTGACAGCGTTTTTGTCGCCTTCCGGAAAACTGTACTTCGGCGGCGGTTATTTCCCGGCGGAAACTCGCGGAGGAAAGCCCTCTTTAGGAGAAATGTTGGAGGGCGCCCTGTGCATGTTTCGGGAACAGCGCAAGACGATTGAGAGCGGGGGCTTCGATGTTTGGACACAGGAAGGAGTTCAACCTCGTGAAAAACACAAAGAGGTGGCTGGCGTTCGTCTTGCTCACCGCCGGGACGACCTTTTCGCTTAGTGCGAGTGAAAATCTGCGATTGAATCCGAGACTTGATTATTCAAGCGATAGTCTTGATGGACCGCTCATCACTGGTGACCACATGGAAGAGGGCGCCGCTTCAGGGAAACCGAATTACATCATTTTCTATGGCGAGGGGTGCTTTAATTCCAAGCGTCAGGCGCGCCGCACCGTGGCTCTATATCAGAAGTACAAAGGTCGCGTGCAGTTCGTCGTCATCGATCTGGACATTAAGCGGACAGAGCAACAGCAGGAGTTGGTGAAATCCTATTATCGCGGATATATCCCGCATGTGACCATTCTCGGCGTAGCGGGGAAACCAGTCTACAACTCAGCGGGTGAAGTTGAAGAGTCTGCAATCTCCTCCATCCTGGAGGCGTCGCTGAAAGACACGAAATAGCATTTTGCAAATGCGGCTCTTCCGCCGTGAAGAACTGGTGCGTGCTCGCTGGTCCTGCCACCTCAGGAATGATGCGCACCCTCGTGCGCCATTTTCTTCATGCGTAGCGGTTGGTCTGTTCGCGTGTGCGCGACGCGCTTTCGATTAGTCTCTGTTTCCCTCTGACTGTAACTAACGCAAAAATAGATTTATTCATGGAAACTTTCTGGAGACTCGTTAGTCACATTGTCCGAACGTCTCCAGTGGGCGGTTTGCGCGGAGATTCTCCAAAGGTGTGGGTGTAGTTCACAGCAAATCACGATTAGGAGCATATTCAAGATGAAAAAGTGGATGGCAGTTTTCCTCGGCGTGTTGTCAATCGCGCTGCTTGTACCCGCTGGCTTGCGGGCACAAGCTGGAGCGACGGGAGCGATTACGGGCACGGTATTAGACCCGAAAGGCGGCGCAATTTCTGGCGCAATCATTGTGGTGACTAACGGGGCTACGGGCCAGAAGGAACGAGAAGTCGTAAGCACCGGCGCGGGAACATTTAATATTCCTAGCCTGCCGCCGAGCCATTACCGCCTGGAAATCACGGCTGCGGGCTTTTCCAGATTCCTCATGGAGAACGTCCTTGTTCAAGTGACGGAAACAACGAGTGTCAACGCGACCTTGAGTATCGGGCAGGTGACTGAAACCGTTACGGTGAAAGATGTGATCTTGCCCGTGGATCTCACCTCGGCAGCGACCGGCGAGACGATTCGCGCAGAGACCGCCAGCACGCTACCGCTTTCCACGCGGAATTTTTTGACGTTGCTTACCCTATCCGCCGGCGCCAACACCGAACTGTTTGACTCCGCGGCGCTCGGCCGGGGACAGGTCACGATTAACGTCAACGGGCAGCGTCCGACTAACAACAATTTCCAGTTGGAAGGAGTCAACGCAAATGACGTAAACCTGCCAGTCTTGGACAATGTGCCGCTGCCCAACCCCGATACGATCCAGGAATTCAAAACGCAAACGTCACTCTACGACGCGTCGTCGGGCCGCAACGGTGGTGGCAACGTCCAGGTTAATCTGAAGAGCGGCACGGCTCATTATCACGGGGATGCCTACGAGTTCTTCCGCAACAACGTCCTAAATGCGAACGATTTCTTCTTCAACGCGGCAACGCAGCAAGTTCCTCGGCCGGTTCTGCGACAGAATCAGTACGGTGGCTCGTTCGGCGGACCAGTTCCGAAATCAAAGGACTTTTTTTTCTTCCTGAATTATCAGGGGACGCGTGAGGCATCCGGGATCTCCGCTGGAACCGTGCTGAACTCGCAGATTCCGGTTCTCCCAGCCCAGCGTGACGCGGCAACACTGGCGGCGACGTTTCTCCCGGCTGGCTTTTCGGCTTCGCAGATCAACCCGGTCGCCTTGGCCTACTTAAACTTGCCAGCGTCGAAGTGTCCGTTGTTCAGTGACGGAAAGTTTTGTATTCCAACCGTGGCCGGAACTCCGGGTTTCAGCGGCCAAAGTGTCAACCTCGGCACCGTCACGTCGTCCAGCGTGGGTGCATTCCAAGATGATCAGTACACGCTCACGGCCGACAAACAACTAACGGAAAAAGACAAGCTGACTGCGCGGTGGTTTTTCTCCGACAACAATGCGTCCCAACCCTTCGGCACAGGCGCCAACAACATACACAGTCTACCCTTTGACAAAGGGCTGCCGGGTTCAAATCGCTTTCTAAAACTGGGTTGGACGCGAGTCCTCTCCCCGAACGTCGTAAATGATGCGCGCTTCGGCTTCAGCCGGTTCTTTTTCGCTCAAGAACCGTCCGAGCCGATTTCACTCGCGGACATTGGGGCCACGCGAGGGAATTCTGCGCAATTTCCGGCAGCCTATCAATTGATTGTCACTGGTGGAGGTCCGTTGGTCATCGGCACTGGCGTAAACGACAATCGGGGCGGAGCGTTCAATACGTTCTATGAAGCAGACGACCTTTCCATCACGAAAGGGAAACACCTTCTGCGTTTCGGATTTGACGCTAGCCGGTATCAACTCAACCGTTTCAATAATTTTGCCCAACGAGGCAGCGTCACTTTCAGCAACACCGCAGCGGGAGATGCATCACCAGGCTTTGCGAATCCCCCGGCGCTTAGCGGTTTCCAGAACTTCCTATTAGGCCGCGTTGATACAACACAGGCGGAAGCCGGCTTCTCGACTTTTCATTTCCGGGCTTTGGATTTTTCCGCTTATGTCCAGGATGACTGGAAAATTAAGCCACGTTTCACTCTGAACCTCGGACTGCGTTGGGAGGGACTGAGCACAGCTCATGAACTCAATAATTTCCTTTCGAACTTCCGGGGTCTCGAAGATGGACAGCCTGGGCCGATCAGCATCATTCACCCCTCGGGGGCCCCGAACGTCGGTACTCCTGGAGTCTCGAGTTGCACGCTAACGACTTGCTTCAGCGCGGGAAATTTTGCGCCCCGGGTCAGCTATGCCTGGGACCTGTTTGGCAATCAGAAGACCGTGATTCGCTCCGGATACGGCATCTACTACCAGCGCGTCTCGAACCAATCCCTGCTGCAGACAGCCGGCGGATTGCCCTTCTCCGAAGCCCTCAGCGCGCAGAAATTTTCTGTGACGCCGCAGAATCCATTTCCCAACATCTTGCCAAACTCTGCCTTTCCTCTTTCTACCGATCAGGTAGTGCCCGCGCTAACTGGTTTTGACGGAGCGACGGGCGCGCCCATCTTCCAGAGCGCAAGCGGAGGACCGCTTTCGGGCTTCTTCAACTTCCCTATTCGGAGTTTCCGTCCGCCCTACGCGCAACAATGGAATTTTAATATCCAGCGCGATCTTGGGAAGGGCTGGTTGCTGGAAGTGGGATACGTGGGCACCCGCGGCTCGCACCTGTTGGGAACCGGCCGGCCTGGAAATCCCGGCCGGATCTGCACAATTGCCGCGCCCTGCATCCTTCCGCCATCCATCGGTGCAAATGTGAACGTGCCGGCTGGCACGCCATTTGTGACAAAGAACCCGGATGGAACTATCGCCATCACGGGCAGTACTGCCGCAAACCTCGATGCGCGAGTGCCGAGGCAATTTCTGGGACTTGCGAATTCTCGCGGATTCTTCCAGTTCCAGGACGGCAGCTCCACGTACCACGGCTTGCAGTCCACTTTGAGCCATCACTTTACGGGCAGCCTTTATTTCCAGGCTGCCTACACGTATTCGAAATCCATCGACAATGGCTCGGGTTCCGTCTTCGGTGATGAGCTAAATGGTTTGACTCAGTATGGCGATCTCCTGAACCCGAGCGCTCAGCGCGCAGTTTCTGATTTTGACCGGACGCATCGTTTCGTCGTCAGCTATAACTATGACCTGCCGTTTGCGAAGTTACTTCACGGCCATGGGCCGAGTAGATTGGTGAACGGATGGGCGGTCAATGGTGTCAGCACATTCCAATCCGGAACGCCAATCACATTGTTTGATAGCTCCAGATTTACGCTGCAGGATCTTGAGGGGATTAACCAGACCAATTTTGCGACTTTTGCGCCGGGTGCAACGTTGGCGTCGGCCATCCCTTCTGGGAGTGTCGAGAGTCGCCTCGGTTCTTTCCTTAATCTGAACGCTTTCACGCTCGGCGGCAACTGCGTGGACAACCAGAATGTTGGAGTCCCCTGCCAAATCCCCAATCCCAGCAAGCCGGGACAGTTCCTTCCCAATCCCGCAGCTGCGGGCGCGGCGATAGGAAACGTTGGCCGCAATGCGTTCCGCGGTCCCTTCCAACAGAACTGGGATCTGTCTGTCATCAAGACTACAAAAGTCACGGAAGCAACTTCGGTGGACTTCCGCTGTGAGTTCTTCAACGCCTTCAACCACCCGGTATTCTCGGGTCCGGGATCCGCCGGCTTTGGATCACCCACAGGCAATCTGGGTCTGGTTGACATCGCAAACGGATCGAGCGCTATTTTGTCAACGGCTAACCGTCCCCGGATCATACAGTTCGCAATGAAGTTCAACTTCTAGTGTCTGTCAGTTCTCGATTCGATTCACGCTTCCGGCTTCGGCACAGTGCCGAAGCCGGAAGTTTCAGTCACAATGCGAGGCAGGCCACTACTCACCAGGAGTTTCTCTGCGAATTATTTTGTTGAGACAATCCCGAGAAAGCGAGTGAAACACATGGACGCAGCTGATCAATGCTTGATAACGGAAGAATTGCTTGTGGAGGCACCCCGTAGCGCCAAATTCAAAACCTTTCTGGAAAGACTGGGTATTCAAGTCTCCCGCTACGGCCTGGTAGTCACACTTCTTCTAATTGGAGTTCTTAAGTTCACCGCTGGTGAGGCGCAGGGGATTCAACCACTCGTAGCGAACAGTCCGTTGATGTTCTGGTTGTACAGAGTCTTCAGTCTTCAGGCCGTTTCGAATTTGATTGGAGTTATCGAGATTGCTGTCGCCGTGCTCATCGCCCTGCGGCCGTTCTCAGCAAAGCTTTCTTTCATCGGCAGCATTGGGGCGATCATCACCTTCTCGCTCACTGTGAGCTTCCTTCTCTCAACCCCTGGCGCGATCCAGTTCTCACACGGATTTCTCCTTTTGGGGGATGCGGGACAATTTCTCATCAAGGATTTCGTCCTCCTAGGGGCATCGATCTGGACTGGCGCGGAAGCATGGAAAGAAAATTAGCCGTTCAAAATTTCGGTTATTGATTTGATCGATCAACTGAGGTCGGCCCCCGCATTGTGGCGAGGCAGAAGGAGAATCATGTCTGCACCGACGGGGGATGAGCCGAGAAAAGTCAACGTTCTCTTGGTAGGCGAAAGTCTCCACTTGTTTTTGTCTTTTTGGCATCTAGAAAAGCTTGGGTGCGAATGCCACTTTGCAGAATCGCACCGAGAAGTGAGCAAACTCCTCAGTCACACTAAGCTCGACATCGTGCTCAGCATATACACGCACCAAAGGCTATCTGAAATGATGGCTCTCCTGGCAGGTCTACGCATAAGTATGTTCTATATGCTGCCCGTTGAAGAAGGTTGTTGGTGGCTGCCTGTTCTTCGAAATGGCGAACACTGTCTCGGCGCCCCCGCCATTCGCCCGAGTGAATTCACTTGCGTTCTTGTCGAGATCATAAGAGGCATAACGACGGACGCAGCGTCGAGCGGGCTCTCGGTGGTTTGAACCCTTCTAGTTCCGAAGATTTAACAGTGGCCCCATGTTCCTTGGCCTCATTCAGTTTTGCTGTCTTCCTTGTGGCTTCGAATTCCGTCAACCTTGAGTTTTCCGAAACCTTTGTGAGAGTCGCGACTCTCATTTACTGCAGGCATCAGTCTTCTCAGTGAGTTTGAGACCGCTCTCGAAATCGCAGTGTCGACGCGATGATGAGGTTCAACGGAGTCTGAAAAGGTCAGTGCATGACCGCGATGGACGTCGCGATGCCCTCTCCGCGGAATCGCAAAAAAAGCAAATCCGAATGAATGCAACAATCAATCTTCGTCGCATAGGTGCCGCATTTGGGCTCAAGACTGTTGGCCCGAAGGGCCACTCACACCTGAATGCGCAACGCTTGTTGAGCAAGAGGAAGCGTGCGTCTTTACCCGAGCACACATCGGAGGAATTGAAGCCGCACAAACCGAACAGTTCGCCCGTGAGCGAGACCATTTCGTTGGCTCAGCAAGGCGACCTACGGGCTTTTGAAATTATTTATCAACAGCACTCCCGCCGAGTGTATGCGCTTTGCCTGCGTATGCTTCGTGACCCAGTCGAGGCAGAGGATCTAGTTCAGGAAGTGTTTATACAGCTATTCCGCAAGATCCATACTTTCCGCGGTGAATCAGCCTTCTCCACCTGGCTGTACCGGCTGGCCGCTAATCTCGTTCTGATGCGCCTGCGCAAGAAGTCGCCGCCGACTGTCTCGATCGACGCGACTGCCGATCCGGGCGATGAAACCAGTTCGCCGAACATCGATATTGGTGCGCCCGACTTGTTCCTGGAAGGATTGGTTGACAGAGTAAATCTAGAACGCTGCATCAGGCAGTTGCCCGCGGGTTACCGCTCAATATTTGTTTTGCACGATATCCAGGGGTACCAACACAACGAGATTGCCGGGATAGTCGGACGCTCGGCAGGTAATTCGAAATCGCAGTTGCACAAAGCTCGCCTGCGGCTGCGTGAATTGCTTCACGAAGTGCAGCGAGAAAAGGCGCGGGATGAGCGCTTGGCAGGACGCAACCTACGTTCCCGGCTACGCACGGCCTTGCCCCTTTGGCGGTCGACAACGCTTGATACCAAATGAGGACGAAAAGTGATGGCTAAAGGAACTATGCTCACGACCCGTGCACTATGGGTCTCACTCGTCTTTTTGCTGCTCTCTGTGTCCGCCAGCTTGAGTTTGCCCACGCGCGCCTTGGCCCAGTCCCTCATCCCCGACGATGTGACGCATGACACTCCTGGTCAGGTCATTAAACGCGGGCAAGCTGTGCATCTCGACGTGGAACTGGCCCTCGTCAGCGTCACCGTTACCGACCCGTACAACCGCATCGTCACAGGTCTCGAGCCCGATAACTTTCGCGTCTTCGAAGACAAGGTCGAGCAGGAAGTCGTGAATTTTTCCTCAGAAGACGTTCCCATTTCCATCGGCGTCATCCTGGACCTCAGTGGCAGCATGGCCAACAAATTGGGTAAGGCCAAACAAGCCGCCTTGCAGTTCTTTAAGACCGCCAATCCACTGGACGAATTCTTTCTGGTCGGCTTCAACGAGCGCGCTGAGATTCTCAGTCCGTTCACCAGCAACGTCGAAGACTTGCAGAGCCGTTTGCTCCCCACCGGTGCGAAGGGCCGCACCGCTCTGCTGGATGCTATTTATCTGGGGCTTAGTCAGATGCGAGGCGCACAGAATAGTAAGCGTGCGCTGCTTATCATCTCCGATGGGGGCGATAATAATAGCCGGTACAACGAGAAAGACATCAAGCGGTTGGTGCGAGAGGCGGATACCCAGCTGTACTCTATCGGCATCTTTGAACCGTTCGAGTATCGCAGCCGAACGCCAGAAGAACTCAACGGGCCCACGCTACTCAACGAAATGACGGAATTGACCGGTGGGCGCGCGTTCACCGTAGAGAATCTAAACGACCTGCCGGACATCGCTGCAAAGATCGGCGTCGAGCTGCGCAACCAATATATTTTGGGGTACCACCCCGGCAATAAGGCGCACGACGCGCGCTGGCGAAAGATTAAGGTCAAGCTGCGGACACCCAAGGGGCTTCCTCCTCTGACAGCGTACGCGAAGACAGGCTATTACGCGCCCAACCGTTGAGAGCGGCAACGCTCTGGTCGCTCTCCTCTTCAGGAAGCCCAGCCGTTCCAGGAGTTTCGAACCCAATTCATGTTGAACACGTCGGAAACCTTTGTGAGGTCCGCGAGTCTCATTCAATGGACGGAACACTCTGTAAGAGCGTTCGAGGCCGCATCGAAATCGCAGCAAAAGCTGGTTTGGTCAGCCCGGACAGCGAAATTCGCGATATGCGAGGTGGAGAGAGTGTCCTGACGGTGTTCCGCACCTCATTCTAAATTGACGGGAGAATTTTGAAAAAATGACGAAAACCACAAAAGCTATGCTCGCAGGTGCGGCGTTCGCGGGATTATTCGCTGGCACTGGTGCGGCAGTCAAGGCTTCGACTCTGCTTCCTTCGCTGAAGACTTCCTTCAGTGCCCAGGAGCAGAGCCAGGACCAGGACAAGAAGGACGACAAGCAAGTCAAAGAAAAGCACGCTTGCAAGGGCCAGAACTCCTGCAAGGGTAAGGGCGGCTGCAAGTCGGGTGACAACGGTTGCAAAGGCGAAAACTCTTGCAAGGGCAAGGGCGGTTGCGCAACTGATGGCTCCAAGAAGCCCCAGTAGTAGTTCCAAAACTGTCGTCACCATATGCGAAGGGCTGGGTAATTATTCCTGGCCCTCTTTCCTTCGGCCCCAGGAGTAGAAAATAACCCGCCAGCGAATCGCTCCTACGGCTTTGCAGGCTGTTTGATGGACGTGGGACATCGTGAAAGTCCGCTCCGTCACCGACCTAACTCTGGAACGGTCGAGTTGCAGCCTTTCCTTCGGTAGGTTTTACGACCTACCGACCTCGCCACTCGAGAACCTCGCAGCCAATCCGTGTTGAAAATTTCGGAAACCTTTATGCGACTCGTGACTCTCATTCAATGGACGGAACACTTTTGTTGGGGTGCTCGAGGCCGCCTCGAAATCGCAGCGAGAATTAGTTTGGTTAGATCCGGGCGGCAGGCAGATTCCCCGTCCACGAGGCGGGGAAGAGTGTCTGGACGGTGTTTCGTATCTCAACTCTAATCAACAGGAGGGTTTGAAAGTGACGAAAACGACAAAGGCCATACTCGCAGGTGCGGCGTTCGCGGGATTGTTCGCTGGGACCGGCGCTGCGGTCAAGGCTTCGACTCTGCTTCCTTCACTGAAGACTTCTTTCAGCGCGCAGGATCAGGACCAGAGCCAGGATCAGAAGTCTGAGAAAGCCAAGGACAAAAAGGACAGACACGCCTGTAAGGGCCAAAACTCCTGCAAGGGCAAGGGTGGCTGCAAGGCAGGCGACAACGGCTGCAAGGGCAAAAACTCCTGCAAGGGCAAGGGTGGCTGCCGGACCGACGGCGGGAAAAAGCCAGCCTGACCGCCGATTCAGAAGGAGGCTTCTCTCCTCGGAGGGGGCCGGGGGTTCTGGCCCTCTCCCATCTTAGTTCCCCGGAGGCCTGCATGCCTGAAAATAGCTTTAATGGATTTACGAATTATGGAATTGGGATCGGCCTGCGGTCTCCGCACTATGACCACATCCTTTCTCGCAAGCCGGTTGTCGACTGGTTTGAAATCATCTCCGAAAATTTCATGATCGACGGCGGACGGCCGCTGCAGATTCTGGATCAGATCCTCGAGCAATACAAAGTAGTACAGCATGGCGTATCGATGTATTTCGGCTCAGCGGAGAAGCCCAACCGCGAGCACTTGCGGCGG
>DASSXG010000066.1:0-7034 GCA_035704085.1 Candidatus Acidiferrum sp.
AATTACGCCAGAGGTCTCACCCCGGAAGGGCAGAGCCCCTGTCACCATCTCGTAGAGCACCACACCAAATGAAAACAAATCTGTGCGCGCATCTAACTCTTCGCCCCGCACCTGTTCTGGTGACATGTATGTGATGGTGCCAATCGCCGTTCCCGGTCGAGTGAGCTGTTCTAGCTCGCTGACTGTGGGCATCGCCGAAAGATTCACGGCACCGCCCGCCGGTGCTAGCTTCGCTAAACCAAAATCCAAAATCTTGGCGTCACCGCGCTCGGTGACAAATATGTTGGCAGGCTTGATGTCGCGGTGGACGATTCCTTTGGCGTGGGCCGCACCGAGTGCGTCTGCAATCTCAATCCCCAACTCCAGCACTTCCTCAAGCGGCAGCGGCTTGCCGGAAATGCGGTGCTTCAGCGTAGTGCCTTCCATGAATTCCATCGCAATGAACGGCTGACCGTTGTGTTCGCCGATTTCGTAGATGGTGCAAATATTTGGATGGTTCAGGGCGGAAGCCGCCTGTGCCTCACGCTCGAAGCGGCTCAGAGCTTGCGCGTCTGGCACGAACCCGTCAGGAAGGAACTTCAAGGCAACGAAGCGGTGGAGCTTGGTGTCCTCAGCTTTGTACACGACACCCATCCCGCCGCCCCCGAGCTTTTCAACAACGCGGTAGTGCGAGATGTTTTGCCCGATCATGCCGGAAGCCCTTATTTGAGACGGATGTTAGGCTGCGTCAAGAGGCAAGTCAATCGCGGCGCATTCGATGAGTTTCGCTTCGGATTTAATCCCGATTCGTAACGATAACGCGCTTGTATTGACTGGTCTGGCCAACTTCCGGGGGCAACCCCGAAGTGATCGTGAAGCTCTGACCTCCCAAGTTGGCTAGGCTGCGGGGCGGACGAGTTCAAAACCAAAGGGCAGCACTAACAAATTCGGATGGTTGCAGGCCCCGCAACCATTTCTTGATCCATATGGCCGGAACCCAGGGATCCGGCCTTCAGGAATTCAGCTTCGAAGTTTCGCGCACTATGGACTAGGTTCTTATGGCACGCACTGAACTCCAGAGCGCACCGCGATTGATCCAATCAGGGTACAGCTTGAGCATTTGGTCATATAGTTCCCGCGCGGTCGTCGTTTGCATGGCAAGGCGCTCGAAATCGCGTATATACTGCCGCGTTTCTCCGATGATCCTAGGGCTATCATCGTTCCCGACGCGCTTATGTCCGGCGATTACGGCGCGTGGCTTAAACGCCTCCATCTTATCGAGAGCAGCAATCCACTCCTGGCGCTTCTGCTGATCTGGCGACTCTGACAGATGCAGGTGATCGCCGTTGTAGGCGGCATCACCCGCAACGATCAAACCGATGGACGGAACGTGAAGGCAGGTCGTGCTAGCAGTGTCAGTGAATCCGAGTGGCACGCTGACCAAATCGTTGCCTTCCAGGCTAATGACGTTTCCGGCCAGCTCTTCGGCAATTGCAAGATGGCTGGAAATCTGGCCGGGAAAACGCGGATTCCAAAACGTAGCGAGAGACTCTGGCGATGATTGCTGGCGCATTATCTTAATTACTTCCGGCCGCGCGACGAAACGGGCACCTGGAAATTGCTCCAGAACTGTACTGGTGCCAAAGAAATGATCGCCGTGGCCATGGGTGGCGTAGATCGTTGTCAGATTCTTTCCGCTCGCCGTAATCCAATTCGCCAGGTCGCGCGCCTGCTCAACGGTAATAGGGGTGTCGACCAGGACAGCGTCCCGCTCCCCAGAAATAAGGGTTGACGAAATAGGCGGCCACGGCCGCTGTTTTTCGCCCGGCGGCAAATCGCTCGTGACAGCGGGTATGCTCGGTGCCAGGAACACGTCCCATCCCAGAAGTGGTTTTTGAGTTGTTCGTCCGGTTTTGGACGCACTGGTGTTGGATTGTTCCTGAGTTGAACGGGCTTGGTCACCTCGGATTGGCCAACTTGTAGCCGATACGAGAGCGATTCCGAAGGCATTCGATATGAACTCCCGTCTTGAAGTCACTATGGTTCTATCGGATCGCATATCTTTGCTCCTTTTCTAAAGCAAATGCCCTTTCGGTCAGATCTGGGCTCTGCCGCCGTCGACGAACAGTTCGATACCAGTGACGAAACTGGAGTCATCCGACGCCAGAAACAACGTCACCTTAGCAACTTCCTCGGGTTCCCCCATGCGTCCCATCGGGACGGTAGACACAATCCGCGCAATCACTTCTGCAGACTGCCGACTCGCCAGCGGCGTATTGATCGGGCCCGGGCTAACAACGTTTGATCGGATACGACGGTCCTTCAGATCTGTAGTCCAGGTTCGCACGAAAGAGCGAATGGCAGCCTTACTCGCGGCGTAGACGCCGAAGGCGGCTGTACCCTTAACACTCGCCACAGAGCCGTTGAGAATGATAGAGCCACCATCATTCAGTAGCGGTAAGGCCTTTTGCACCGTGAACAGCGTTCCCCTCACGTTGATGTTGAAGAGTTTGTCGAAATGCTCTTCGGTGACAGCCCCAAAGGGAACAAATTCGCCAACGCCGGCATTGGCGAAAACAATATCGAGTCCGCCTTTCACCTTGGAAACCGTCTCGTAAAGACGATCAAGGTCGGGCAATTTAGCAACGTCCCCCTGAACTCCAGAAACGTTGGTACCGATTGCCTTCACGGCCTCCTCAAGTTCCTTCTGGCGGCGGCCCGTGATGAAGACATAGGCACCCTCTTTGACGAAAAGTTTTGCCGTAGCTAGCCCTATTCCTTCTGTTCCGCCGGTGACGACAGCGATCTTGCCTTCGAGCTTTTTAGGCATTGTTTTTCCCTGCTCTTGCCGAGTTCTAACGAACTTTCCGGGCTCCAACACATTTGTACTAATGGGCGTCGAGCCACTTCCGAATATTCGAGACGGTATCCTCGTAGAACGTCTTGTAAAGACCGTGCGATACGTAGCCGATATGCGGCGTCGCGAGTACGTTTTCCAGCGTCCGGAAAGGGTGAGACGGAGGCAGCGGCTCAATGTCGAATACGTCGATCGCCGCGCCGGCGATTTGCTTGTTCTTCAACACGCTGATCAAAGATTGCTCTTCGACGATCGGCCCGCGCGATGCGTTGATCAACCAGGCCGTTGGCTTCATTCTCTCCAGCTCCGCGGCCCCTACCAGGCCGCGCGTGCGGCTGCTCAACACCAAATGGATCGTCAGGATATCGGCCCGCTCGAACAGTTGGTCCTTGGAAACCAGGATTGCGCCCGCGGCTTTGGCGGCCTCGGGCGTCATATTCTGGCTCCAGGCAATCAGATTCATTCCAAAAGCGCTCCCGACCCGCGCGACCTCTGATCCAACCCGCCCAAGTCCCAGAACGCCCAGGGTCTTTCCACGGAGATCCGTGCCCACGGTTTGCTGCCAGCCGCCGGACCGGACGGAGTTGCTCTCCGTCACGATGTGTCGCGCGGACGCCAAGATCAGCGTCCAGGTAAATTCGATCGTCGGGTCCGACCTATACCCCGTGTGAACCACCGCGATCCCATGATCGCCCGCAGCGGCGACATCGATCGACGCGTTTCCAGCTCCCGTCGAGGCAATGAGCTTGAGATTGGGAAGGCGCTCAATGACATTGCGGGGCAGCGGGGTCCGCTCGCGCATGACGCAAACGACATCAAAAGGCAGCAACCTGTCAATCACGGCGTCCGGATCGCCAAGGTGGTCCTGAAATACGGCGATGTCCGCTCGATCGCGGAGCACCGACCAGTCGGCGCTCTCAAGCGCTACATTTTGATAGTCGTCCAGAACAGCGATCTTGTACTTCTTCATTGGCATCCATTCCGCAGGGCCTGAGCTCGTCGCCTTAGTTACACACCTTCAACGAGAACGGCACGATAGGTCGCCCCCTTGAAACGGTGCTGCGCTATCGCCTGATACGCCGGGCCGTCATACCATTTGCGTGCGGCTGTCGTGGTTGGAAATTCCAAAATTACGAAAAACTCTGGTACCGGTCCCTCGAGCACCTGCTGTGGCCCAGTATGAAGCTTGACCGGGTGACCTTCCAAGGTTTCACCTACCTTACTGAGGTAAATGTTGAGTTCGTTCTGGTCCTGCGTGCTTTCTCTCGTAAAGACAATAAAGGTAGCCATGATGTTTGTTCCTCGGGTTGACTTTCGATTGGTCGCTAAACCAGACGGGCTGACTTAGCTCGGCTGGTTCGAAATCGGCATGCATACGGCTTATTTGCTGGTTTCATGTAGGTCAGATTTGCGCGACACCGCCGTCGACCCACCGTCCGTGTGGAACTACCGGGACCCCATGATCGCCCGCGGCGGCCACATCGATCGACGCGTTTCCAGGTCCGGGTGACCGCTCGCGCATGACACAAATGACGTCAAAAGGCTGCAACCGCTCAATCAGGGCGTCGGGGTCGGCGAGGTGGTCCTGGAACACAGAGATGTCCGCTCGATCACGGAGCACCGACCAATCGGCGCTCTCAAACGCCACACTTTGATAATCGTCCAGAACAGCGATCTTGTACTTCTTCATTTGGCATCCATCCCGCGGTGATTGATTCGGCCCTTCGCGTCCCGCGCCGTCAGGTTTCTGTGGAAGTGAATGGTCGGCGTCCCGTCAGGGGACCTTTCGTTTAGAATTGCTTCAGAGTGTTGCGCTACTTCTCTACGGCATCGTTCACATAGTCGACGGGCACCCAGGTATAGGCCTGCCCGTCTTTCCTGATGTGTCCAAGCCCTGGAAAGGGCAAGTGGTCAGGCGCGACAATATAGCCCATCCGGGCTGCGTCCTCGAGAAGCTTTCTCCGCGTTGCGGTCGCGGCAGCAGCATCGGAATCGAAGCGAAGGGAGATGTCGGGATCGTCGACCTGTAGAGCGATGTTGACTACGTCTCCCCAGAACATTACTTTTTCCCCGCCGTCTTCAAGAATGTAAACGGTCAGGCCCGCAGTGTGGCCGTAAGCCGGCTCGGAGCGGAATCCGGGGAAGAACTCCGTGGCGCCTTCGAAGGTCTTCAGCTGTCCGCTGTCCATATACGGCTTGACTTTCGGATCGACCTGGGCGAAGAAAGTCTTCTGCGGCTCCACCGCGGTTGCGGCAATGGATTTGTTGAACCAGTAGTCGACCTCTCTTTTGTTGATGTGAATCGTTGCGTTCGGAAAAACCTTTGTGTTCCCATTCATCAGGCCCCCCGTATGGTCAGGATGAATGTGAGTGATGAAGATGTCGGTAATGTTCTCAGGCGGTGCTCCCGCCGCGCGGAGGGACTGCGGGAGTTTGCCAGCCGTCGGGCCGACCAGTTCGGTTGCGCCAGCGTCAATCAGGAGAAGTTTGTTCTCGTACTTGATCAGAAAAGCGTTGATGGAAGCGTCCAGCGGCGACTTTTCGAAATGCCGCGCCAGGAGACGTTCAACCTCGCCGCCCGGCTTGGCGTTTTGAACCAATTCCTTAGTCAGTCCGAGACCGACGGTTCCATCGGAAAGGGCAACTACATCGATCTTTCCGACCTTTGTTCTGTAAATGCCTGCTTGACTGCGGTCAAGCTTCGACACGGTCGAGAGAGATATCACCGGCTTGTCCGAGGATTGCTGCGCATACGCGACGACGCCTATGATGAGCAAGGCCGGCAACACGATTTGCGTCATAAGAACGAATCCTGTGATACGGTTTCGCATTGTCAATCCTCCCTTAGCGGTTCTCGTCCCATCGATCAGTAAATACCATCGGCACCCAGCTATACCCCCTCCCGTCCTTGCGCAAGCGGCCCAGGGCAGGAAACAAAGACGTATGCGGCGTCGCGATCAAAACATTCTCTCTCGCGAGCCTAGCCAGCAATTGATTCCGCGTTGCCGCAGCCGCTGTCTGGTCAATGTCGAAAATCGCGGTGACCGCAGGATGCTGCAGCTGGACACGTTGTGCGTGGACGATATCGCCCCAAAAGAGGATTTTTTGTCCCTTCGACGAAAATTCGTAGCCGGTATGTCCCGGGGTATGACCAGCCAGTGGGACGAGTTGCATGCCGTCGACGATCGATTCGGAGCCACTAAACGTGTGCCATTTACCGGCCTTGATGTACGGCGCTGCGATGGCTTGCGCACTCTGGAAGAACGGTTGCGCATCCTTCGGCGCGTTAGCAGCAATTTCCGGCGAGAGCCAAAAGTCGTTTTCTGCCTTCGCGACGTAGACCTCGGCATTTGGAAAGACACGCTTTCCGTCCTGAGTGGTGAGACCGCCCACGTGGTCGGAGTGGAGGTGCGTCACCAAAACGACGTCGACTTCTTCGGGCGTATAGCCCGCGCTGCGGAGGCTACCCGCCAAGCGCCCGAGTGCTCCCCCACCCCACCAAGAGCCGGCGCCCGCGTCCACGAGGATCCGTTGCTTGCCGGTGTTGACCAGGAAGCCGCTATCAACAACATCCAGCATGTGCGGATCTTCCTGCAGTCCCTTGACAACACCATCCATCGTCGTCTTCGTTCCGTTCAGCCAGTGCGGATCGAATACGCCGGTGCCATCGTATAGGGCTGTCACTTCGAGATCGCCGACTTTCAGCCGGTAGAAGCCCGGCACCTGACCACGATGCTGGGGTGCGGCATCCAGAGCGCCGTTCGGACCGGCGACAAGGCCGGCCAGCGCTGCGAGGAGAACGGCGACGAAACGCATCAAATTTCTCTTGAACATGTTTCTACTTCCAACGACTGATAGACTCATAGCTTCTACCTCCCTGATCGGCATTCGAGAATGACCCTTCGCGTTGTTGCTCATAGGTTGGATAGTCGGTGTAGCCGTGAGCGTCGAAAGTGTAAAACGTGTTCCGGTCGTATGCATTCAGAGGCAATCCGAGCCGGATGCGCTCTGGCAAATCGGGATTCGCGACGAAATACCGTCCGAAGGCGACCAAATTCGCGTCGCCCTCTCGAACAGCAGCCTCGGCAGTGTCCGGTTCAAAGCCTCCCGCCGCAATAATCTTTCCCGTGAAAACCGTTCGCAGCCTCGATGTCGCGATATGTCCTTGGCCCTCGGCGATCAGCACGTTCCCTTTGAT
>DASSXG010000022.1:0-14557 GCA_035704085.1 Candidatus Acidiferrum sp.
CGCGCATCCTTGGCCTCAATGGCGCGGAAATCGTCTACAACCCTTCCGCCACCGTCGCTGGACTCTCCGAGTATCTCTGGGAGCTCGAGCAGCCCGCCCATGCCGTCGCCAATGCGTACTTCGTCGCTGCCATCAACCGCGTCGGTACCGAGCATCCCTGGAAGATTGGCGAATTCTACGGCAAGAGCTACTTTTGCAATCCGCGCGGCAAAATCGTTGCGCAAGCCAGCCGCGACAAAGACGAACTCCTCGTCGCCGACCTGGACCTCGACGAAATTCAAAAAGTTCGCGACACCTGGCAGTTTTATCGCGACCGCCGCCCCGAATCCTACGGTGAAATCACTCGCACACAGGCCGCGAATATCGCGGCTGCGGGCTGAGCCGGTCTCCACGATGAGTGAAACTCAGAGCGTTGCGCTTCGTGCGGAAACCATTCAAAGCAGTTCGCTCTACAACAAAGACCTCGCCCCCGTCCCCGATGCGCGCCGCGCTTGGCGCACTTACAATTACGCCGCCCTGTGGATCTCCATGAGCGTCAACATCCCCACGTACATGCTCGCGAGCGGCATGATCGCCGGTGGCATGAACTGGAAGCAGGCGCTCTTCACTGTCTTTTTCGGCAACGTGCTGGTCCTGATTCCTATGCTGCTGAACGCCCACGCCGGAGCGCAATATGGCATCCCGTTCCCTGTTTTCGCCCGGGCCTCGTTCGGTGTCCTTGGCGCAAACGTCCCTGCGATCTTGCGCGCCCTCGTCGCCTGCGGATGGTTCGGCATCCAGACGTGGATCGGCGGCGAAGCCATCAACGCCATGATCGTTGCTCTTGCTCCCGCCTGGGCAAACGTTCATTTCGGTCCGGCGCTCTGTTTTGCCTTCTTCTGGCTTCTCAATGTGGCGGTGATTCTCCGCGGCATCGAAACCATTCGCTTCTTGCAAGGAATCTCCGCTCCGTTCTTGCTGCTCATCGGTCTTGCGCTGCTCCTATGGGCGCGCCAGAAAGCGGGCGGCTTTGGCCCCATGCTTTCCACTCCCTCCAAGTTTCAATCCTTCGGGGAGTTTTTCCGCTTCTTCATTCCTTCGCTTACCGGGGTCGTCGGCTTCTGGGCCACCGTTTCGCTGAACATTCCTGACTTCACCCGCTACGCCCGCAGCCAGCGTGATCAGATCGTCGGCCAGGCTCTGGGCCTTCCCGCGACGATGACTTTTTATTCCTTCATTGGTATCGCCGTCACTTCCGCCACTGTGATTATTTTCGGCGAAGCTCTTTGGGATCCCGTCAAAGTTCTCGCGCGCCTTGGCAATCCTTGGGCTATCGTTCTCGCGATGATCGCCTTGCTCATGGCCACGCTCAACGTCAACGTCGCCGCTAACGTCGTCTCTCCCGCGAACGATTTCTCCAATCTCTCTCCGCGGCGCATCAGTTTTCGCACCGGCGGCCTCATTACCTGCGCCGTGGGCATCATCATGCAGCCTTGGAAGCTGATGGCCGACTACGGCAGCTACATTTTCGGCTGGCTCGTCGGCTACTCCGGTTTTCTCGGCCCCATTGCCGGCGTTCTCATCTGCGACTATTTCGTTGTTCGCAAGAAATTCCTCGTGGTCGAAGATCTTTACCAGCGCAACGGCCAGTACGAATATTCGCGCGGTTTCAATTGGACTGCCATCATTGCTCTCACCGCGGGTGCCGGAGTCGCCTTCGTGGGCTTGTTCGTTCCGCTCCTCCGCGTCTTGTACAATTACGCTTGGTTCGTAGGTTTCCTCGTCAGCTTTTGCGTGTATTTCGCTTTGATGAGCCGAGTTGAACCTGTCGCCCAGCCAGCCGACTGAAAAGAGGTTTCAGACGATGCTCTTGAGCAAAACGCAAGAATAAACGGAGTCATCCTGAGGTCGCGCCTTTTGCGACCGAAGGATCTCAACGTAAGCCGCTAGCGCACTCAAGCATGTAGCCAAGGGAGCCACGCATGGACTTCGGCATCACCATCAAACCGGACATTTCGATCGACCGCATTCTCAGCCTAACGCGCCAGGCCGAGTCTTCCGGCTTCTCCTTTGGCTGGATCTTCGACTCTCACGTCATCTGGAAAGAGCCGTTTCCACTCCTCACCCTGATGGCCACGAACACCAAAAAAATGCGCCTCGGAACCTGCGTTACCAACCCCGCCGTCCGCGATGTCACTGTCTCCGCCAGCCTCTTTGCTACTCTGAATCTCGCCTCCCACGGCCGTATGGAGCTCGGCATTGGGCGTGGAGACAGTTCCCGGCGCGTCCTTGGTAAAAAGCCCACCACTCTCGAAAACCTTGAAGAATTCGTCCGCATCTTCCGCAACTTGAACGCCGGAAAGACCGTCGACCTCGATGGCGTCCCCACAAAATTTCCCTGGACCAATGGCGAAATCCCCCGCGTCTGGGTCGCCGGCTATGGCCCTAAAGCCCTGCGCACCGCCGGACGCGTCGGCGACGGCGTGATTCTCCAGTTCGCCGACCCCGACCTGATCCATTGGTGCCTCGGCTTCGTCCGCGAAGGCGCCAAAGAAGCCAGCCGCGACTTCAGCAAGTTCGAAGTCATGGCCGCCGCTCCCGTCTGGCCCTCCGATGACCTGAAAACCGCCCGCGAACACGTCCGCTGGTTTCCCGCGCTCGTTTCGAATCACGTGATGGACCTCATCTCCAAATACAAGCCCGAAGAGCTGCCTCCCGCCCTCACTTCCTTCGTGAAAGACCGTGGCAAGTACGACTACCTCCATCATTGCGAAGTCGGCAGCGACAACGCCGATTTCGTCAACGACGAAGTTGTCGACCGCTTCTGCGTGATTGGTCCCATCGACGAGCACCGCAAGAAGCTCGACCGCCTCCGCGAAGTCGGCGTCACCCAGTTCAATATCTATCTCATGTCTGGCGACGAAGAGAAAACCCTCGACGTCTATAAACACAAAATCCTGCCTCACTACAACCACTGACATGCCCCGCACCGCCACCTTCGATCGCTGTCCACACGCGCTTGTCATTCTGAGTGAATCCGATAAGGATGCACGAAGAATCTCAACTGCTACGAATAGCCATCGCGTCATCCGGCGAACCCGCATTTCCCAGGCGAAGGGACTAGCACCCCAAAGTTTCTCTTGCCAAACTGTATTCTTTGTGGTACACTCCCTTGTAGGTAAAATTGTACCCGCTTACCTGCCTCCTGCACGACGCCCCTCCGGCCCTCACAAAATACGGCCAATTGCACTACTTTGGCGCAATTCTAACTCCTTTAGAATGAACACTTGCAGAAATGCATCAAAACGAAGGACTTTAACTATCTTTAGAATGGACACTTATGCGAAACCCGGGGGGAGGGGCGGTTATGGTTGACTTGATTTCACGCCGGGGGCTGCATGCGTTTTGACACGGTGATACGCAACGGCACGGTGGTCACGGCGACGGATACTTGTGTCGCGGACGTCGGCATCGGCGGCGACAAAGTCAGCGCCATCGCGGCGCAGCTTCCTGACGAAAACGCCGGACACGTCATTGACGCGACCGGCATGCTGCTGATCCCCGGCGGTATCGACGTTCACACCCATCTCGACATGCCCTTCGGCGGCACCACCAGCGCCGACGATTTCCAGACCGGCACCATCGCCGCAGCCTTTGGCGGCACCACCACGCTCATCGATTTCGCCATCCAGTACAAAGGCCAGTCGCTCCGCCAGGCTTTCGACACCTGGATGAAAAAGGCCCACGACAAGGCCGTCACCGACTACGCCTTTCACTGCATCATCACCGACCTCGGCTCCGCGCAGCTCGAAGAGATGAGCCAGCTCATCCGCGAAGGCGTCACCAGTTTCAAGCTCTTCATGGCTTATCCAGGCGTCTTCATGCTCGATGACGCCACCATCTTCAAAGCCATGCGCCAGGCGGCTAAACACAACGGCCTCATCTGCATGCATGCGGAAAACGGCGGCGCCATCGATGTCATCGTTCAGCAAGCCCTCGCCGAAGGGAAACGCGCGCCCAAATATCACGCGCTCACCCGCCCCACCACCGCCGAAGCCGAAGCCACTTCCCGCGCCATCGCCCTCGCGGAAATGGCCGGCGCGCCCGTCTACATCGTCCATCTCTCCTGCAACGACGCGCTCGAAAAAGTCCGCGAAGCCCGCGACCGCGGCCTCCCAGCTTACGCCGAGACGTGTCCGCAATATTTGTATCTCTCGCTCGAAAATATGGACGCGCCCGGTTTTGAAGGCGCGAAATATGTTTTCACGCCGCCGCTCCGCGAAAAATGGCATCAGGAGAAACTCTGGCAGGGCCTCGCCAAAGACACTTTGCAGGTCGTCTCCACCGACCATTGCCCCTTCTGCTTCAAAGAACAAAAAGAACTCGGCAAGGACGATTTCACCAAAATTCCCAACGGCGGCCCCGGCATCGAGCACCGCCTCAGCCTCGTTTACACCGGCGGCGTCCAGGGCAAACATTTTTCGCCGAACCGTTTCGTCCAGCTCGTGTCCACGGCGCCTGCGAAACTCTTTGGCCTCTACCCGCGCAAGGGCACCATCGCCGTCGGCTCCGACGCCGACCTCGTCATCTTCGATCCCAACCACGAAGAAGTCATTAGCGCCAAGACCCACCACATGCGCGTGGACTATTCCATGTTCGAGGGCATCCAGATCAAGGGCGCGCCCAAGACCGTTTTCTCCCGCGGCCGCGCCGTCATCGACTCCCGCAAATTCGTCGGCCGCCCCGGTGCCGGCCAATTCCTCCGCCGCCAAACCTACACCGGTATCTAGCGGGACTCAACCATGGAACACTTGATCGTCAACATCCTGCGCTACGTCGATGACCATTTTCCCGGCTGGTCGAATGACCACCCCAACCTACCGTGCTGCTCCGCCAGCACCGCAAACCGCGCCAGCGCCCATGGACCGTACGCAAGCCTAAATAACTGACCGGTTAGCATCCCGGCGATCTCGTGGAGATCGATACCAAGGAAATTCGCATGCGCCGCGGCGCCGTCCTAAAGCACTTCAGCGCCCGAGACGTGGCCTCGCGCTGGGATGTAAACAATCGGCGAAAGGCAAAGTGTCACTAATCTACTGGACGAGTACACGAAGGTGCAAATTCGAGCCCTGGCGCGGTATGATACGAGGCTCGAAGTCCCCGACAAGCTTAAGCGACCCGGAAGGCCATCCCATGGCTCATCGCTTCACCATCGGTGTCGAAGAAGAGTTCCAGATCATTGATCCCGCGACATGCGAGTTGCGTTCGCATGTCAGTCAAATCGTCTCCGCGGCTTCGCCGGACATCGCGGAGCAGGTGAAGCACGAGCTGCACCAGTCCATTGTGGAGACCGGCACGCGCATCTGCGAAAACGTCAGCGAGCTGCGTATCGAGATGCATCGCACTCGGGGCGAACTGGTGGCGGCGGCGGAACGCGCAGGGCTGCAGGTTGCCGCTGCTGGAACGCATCCGTTCTCGAGCTGGATCGACCAGGTGATTTCTCCGGGCGAACGCTACCAGCACATTATCGAAGAGATGGGGCAACTGGCGAGGTCGTTGCTGATTTTTGGCATGCACGTGCACGTAGCCATGCCGGACAAACAGACCACCATAGACATGATGAACGGCGTGCGTTATTTCCTGCCGCATTTGCTGGCGCTTTCCACGAGCTCGCCCTTTTGGATGGGCCGGAATACGGGATTGAAATCGTTCCGCACGACCGTATTTCGCCGGTTCCCGCGCACGGGCGTGCCAGAGCAGTTCGAATCGTGGAGCGCCTATGAAAATTTCGTGAATCTCCTTGTAAAGCTAAATTGCATAGACAACGGAAAAAAGATCTGGTGGGATGTGCGCCCGCACCCAATGTTTGGCACGCTGGAATTCCGCATGTTCGACGTTTCGACAAGGGTTGAGGAAGCCGTGGCCATTGCTGCTTTGACCCAGGCCATCCTCGTCAAGCTGCACCGGCTATACCAGAACAATCAAAGCTGGCGGTTGTACCGGCGCGCGCTCATCGAAGAGAACAAGTGGCGCGCGGCGCGCTATGGAATCGATGGAAAACTGATCGACTTCGGAAAGGAAGCCGAAGTCCCGATGCGCCAATTGATTCCCGAATTGCTGGAATTGGTGGATGACGTCGTGGATGACCTCGGCAGCCGCAGCGCCGTGGAGTACGTCCACACGATCATGAATGAAGGAACGAGCGCGGACCGGCAATTGCGCGTGTTCCAGGAAACAGGTGACCTGAAAGCCGTGGTCCGGCACCTAGTTTCCGAGACGCGAGGCGGCGTAACCGAGCCGCGTACTTCGGCGCATGCCGTGAATTGAGAACGTTGATAGGCGAGGCAGTTCCGCAGGACGTCTACAGGAGCACTCACATGAAAAAAGTCGGTCTTCTCTGTGGCCGGGAATACAGTTTTCCTCCGGCGTTCCTCGAGCGCGTGAATGCCCTTGGCGCCAAGGATGGAGTCGGCGCGGAATTTGTGAAGCTGGGCGGCACGCGCATGGGCGAGCCCGCGGAGTACAGCGTCATCGTGGACCGCATTTCGCATGAGGTGGAATACTACCGCGGCTATCTGAAGCATGCGGTCCTGCAAGGAACTTACGTCATCAACAATCCGTTCTGGTGGACGGCGGACGACAAGTTTTTCAATTACACGGTGGCGGCGAAGCTCGGCATCGCCATTCCGAAAACGGTGCTTCTGCCACAAAAGGGATATCCGAGCGATGTGGACATCACCGGCGAATCGCTCCACAACATGCAGTATCCGGTGGATTGGGATGGATTGCTGGATTACGTGGGCCGCCCCGCGATCCTGAAGCCGTATTCCGGCGGCGGCTGGAAACACGTCTACAAGGTGAGCAACAAAGAGGAATTGCTTGCGGCGTACGACAAGACTTCACCGTACTGCATGACACTGCAGGAATTCATTGACTTCCATCAGTATGTGCGTTGCTTTACATTCGGGAAGATGGACATTTTGCCAGTGCACTACGATCCCAAGGAGCGCAAGTACTTGGTGGACCACCAGTATCTGGCGGCGGATCTCGGAGCGCGCGTGGTGAAGGACGCGCAGACGATCAACCAAGCGCTGGGGTACGAAATGAATACCATCGAGTTCGCGGTCAAAGACGGGGTGCCCTACGCCATCGACTTCCTGAATCCGGCGCCGGATTTTGAGCGCGACCGAATCACAGAATTTTATTTCACGTACGTGGTAGAGAAAATGGCACGGCTGGTGATTGACCGAGCCCTGAATGGCAAGGCTTCGAATCCGTGGCCGCGCTGGGAGGAGATGCTGGGCATCGGCGCGGTCGCGGGATTTACGGGCGCGCCGAAGAGGGCGGCCGCCGCGCAGTCCTCTTCGGGAAGCCCATCAGCGGGGGCAGGGACGACATGACGAGCGCTCCTACGCCTTCGGTTGCGCATCCAAATCCCGCAGAGGATTGGCACGAGATTCTGAAAGGGACTTTGCTCCGAGTGCCAAGTATCCCCGAGGATTTGTTCAAACGGATGCGCAAAGCCAAGCTGACGTTTGGCGACCGCGTTCACTGCCCTTTCCTGCGCCCGTTTTTCCTTTCTCCAGAAGACGAAGAGCGAGTTCGCACCGTCGCCGAGGGCATCGCGGAACTAGGCGAACGCATCATAACGGCCGCACTTGACGACACGCATCTCTTTGCGCAGTTCCATCTGCGCGAGGAAGAGGAGCGCCTGGCCCGGATCCATGCGGGTTACGGGCCGGCGAGCACAGCGTCACGCCTGGATGCTTTCCTGCTTCCGGATTCCCTCAAATTCGCGGAGTACAACGCCGAATCCCCCGCGGGAGCCGGGTACGCGGAAACATTGGCCGAGATATTTCGCGACCTCCCAGTCATGGCGCAATTTGCGAGAAGGTATGAGATCCACAGCTATCCGCTCAGCGCAAAACTCCTGGATGCGCTGGTGATCAGTTACTTGGACTGGGGAGGATCGTCATCGAAACCGCAGATCGCCATTGTGGATTGGGAAGATGTGCCCACCTGGAGCGAATTCGAGATTCTCCAGGAGCGCTTCGAAAGAATGGGCGTACCCACGCTGATCGCAGATCCGCGCGAGCTTGAATACGACGGCAGGGCGCTTGTTGCGAAGGAGAAGAAGATTGACCTGGTGTACCGGCGGGTGCTGATCAACGACATTGTGGCGAAGCCGGCGGAGTGCGCGGCGCTGATTAAAGCCTACTCGGCGGGCGTGGTGTGCGTCGCAAACAATTTCCGTTGCAAGATTCCGCATGTGAAGACATTTTTCGCGGTGCTAACCGACGAGCAGAACGGCGCGCTCTTTTCGCACGTTGAGCGCGAGTTGATCCGGAGGCATATTCCCTGGACGCGCGTCGTGGCCGACGTCAAAACCGCGCACTATGGCCAAGCGGTGGAATTGCTCGCGTTCCTGCGCAAGAATCGCGAAAACCTGGTTTTGAAGCCCAGCGATGAGTACGGCGGCTCCGGAGTAACACTGGGATGGGAAATGACCGAGGACGCATGGGATGAGGCCATCGAACGCGCGCTCACAGCAAAAAAAGGCGTCTGGATCGTTCAGGAACGAATTCCAATACGGCGAGAGGTCTTTCCCTACATCGCGGACGTCGGAAAAGTGGATTACCGCGACATGCTCGTGGATTTTGCGCCGTACTTATTCCGTGGAAAGGTCTGCGGCTTCCTCACCCGTCTCAGCGCCACCGGGCTCGCCAATGTCACCAGCGGCGGCGGCCAGGTGCCGGCGTTCCGTGTTTCTCCCAGAATATCGACTGCCAATTGAACAGGAGGCCTTTTGCCTGAAAAGAGAACGCTGCAGTGCTTGTCCGAATTGGCGGGAGTCGAACCGGCCGATTGGCCAGTTGAAATGGAAAACTCTGCTGAAAGCCGGCGCTAGAAAATCCATTCAATTCAAGTAGAATTATTGCTATGAGCTTTGGTTCCCCACAAGTGGAATTGATGCCCGGCGCCCGCAACGCCGTGGAAACGTGCCTTGGAGTGCGTTCCGGGGAATACGTCGCATTGATTGCCGATGAAGCGAGCAAGTCGGTGGCAGCGAGCATCGCGGCAGCGCTGGATGAACAGCGCGCGCGGTATACCGGACTGCTGTTGGAAGATTTTGGACCGCGGCCGATGACCACGGCGCCGCCGGCAGTTTTGCAAGCGCTAGAAACTGTGGACGTGGGCGTGATGTGCATGACGCCACAACCCGGCGAGCTGAGTGCGCGAATGGCCATCGTAAAGGCCGTTGAGCGGCGCCAGATTCGCTACGCGCATATGGTGGGCGTAACTCCCGAGATCATGCGGCAAGGAATGCGGACGGATTACCGTTTGGTGGATCGCCTCAGCGACAAACTGCGCGAACGCATGCTGCGAGCGCAAACCCTCACGGTAAAGACCGAAGCGGGCACAGAGTTCTCGGCTCACTTTGATCGCGGTCTTGACTGGGTCAAGACCAGCGGTTTGATCAGTCCGCGATATTGGTCGAATCTTCCAGCAGGCGAAGTCTTCACCACGCCGGCGACAGTGGATGGCACATTCGTCTGCGACGCCACCGTCGGCGATCATTTCAATGGCAAGTATGGAGATTTGCAGGCCACGCCGCTGGTGCTGACCATCAAGGGCGCGCGGCTGACGCACGTTGAATGCGAGCGCAAAGAGCTGGAGCAGGAATTCTGGGAGTATTGCCATACAGATGAAAACAGCGACCGCGTCGGCGAACTCGCTTTCGGCACCAACCTCGGATTATCCGAGATGATCGGCGTTTTGCTTCAGGACGAAAAGTTTCCTGGCGTGCATATCGCCTTCGGCGACCCGTACGGCAGCCAAACCCATGCCGACTGGAGATCGAAGACACACGTGGATGTGCTGACCCGCGAGTGCGACGTGTGGATTGACGACGATCAGGTTATTGAAAAGGGCCGCTACCAGCTCGGCCATCTCGGGCTTTGAACTCTTCCCTTCGAAACAGAAATTGCACGAGAATCCAATTTCAGAAAAGTTGGGAGATGTATTCGCGCATCTGATGCTTCCAGTAGGGCCAGTCGTGGCCGCCCTGCGGGCCCCAGTTGTCCAGGGAGTGGCGGATGCCTTTGCTGGACAGCACTTCGGAGAGACGGTAGGTGGGCCCGCTGTTTTCCCAGGGGCCGGTGCCGGTGGTGATGTGAATGTCGCAAGTCGCGATCTGCTGATAGAACCACGGATCGCTGGCGTTCGAAAGATAGTCCACGGGATTATTGAAATAGAAGTTGTCGTCGTACATTCCATCCATGAAGTTCCGAAGATCGTAGACGCCGGACATCGCGAAGCAGCGCTTGATCACGTCGGGGTGCTTGAAGAGCGAGTTCGCGGCATGATATGCGCCGAAAGACGCGCCCATGGTGGAAATGGCGATGCCAGGCGATTTGCAATTGTCCCAGATGAAAGGAACGACTTCTTCCCGCAGATAGGCGTCGAAAACGGATTGCACATAGCTGCGATGGAAAGGATGCGCGGCCTTGTTATAAAAGCTGAGGCCGTTGATGGAATTGACGGTGAAGAATTTTACCTTGCCGCCGTCGATAAAATCCGCGAGGGCGCCGACCATGCTCTGGCCTTCGAGTTCCCATTCATCGCCAGCGCTGGTCGGAAAACCGAGAAGCGGCGGACCCCAGTGGCCGAAGACGGCGACGCCAAGCTCCAGACCCAGCCGGTGAGAATACCAGCGCTGATATTCACGTTTCATCCGTTGCCTCTTGGTTGTCGCAGGGAGAGAAAGTATGCCAGTGAGGAAGGGCTCGGGCAATGATTTTGACACGCGCGACGGAGGTTCTGCGCGTATTAGAATGGGGGTCGAAAATCCAGAGCGGAAACGGCAAATGGCGGCATTCAGCCTGGTAATGCCGGCGGCAACGATTCCGGAGATGCCGTACGTTCTCGCAGTATGAGAAGATGTTCGGGAACGCAGCGTTCGTGAAAACGGCTTTGCATCCAGCGCCGGAAATGCCGCGGCACGCGCTGGTTTCGGAGAAATAGAAATGGCCCCGAAGAAAAAAACGAAACGAACGGCAAGGAAAAAGACCAGCGCCGTGAACCTGGACCAGGCGCTCCGCGAGCATGTCGTGTCGCTTTTGAAGGGCGGCGGGGCGCACGTGCACTTCATGGATGCGATTGAAGGATTTCCCGAAACCAAACGTGGCACCTATGTGGAAGGCCTGCCGCATACTGGGTGGCAGTTGCTCGAGCATGCTCGAATCGCGCAGTGGGACATCCTGGAATTCAGCCGCAACCCGAAGCACGTCTCACCCGGATTTCCGGAGGGATACTGGCCGAAGACACCGGGGCCAGCCGATGAAGCGGCATGGGACAAGAGTATTGAGGCGTTTCAGCGCGATCTTCAGGAAATGATCAAGCTGGTGAAGAATCCGAAGACCGATCTATGCGGCAAGATTCCGCACGGGGAGGGCCAGACAATCCTGCGCGAAGCGCTCGTTATTGCCGACCACAACTCGTACCATCTGGGGCAGTTGGTCGATTTGCGCCGCGCTCTGGGCGCTTGGCCGGAGCAGTAGAACGCAGAGTTCACAGCTTGCAAGAATCGGGATTGGCGGTAGGATAGAGTCTCGCGAGAGACGGGTTTGCGTATATTTTCATTCACGAGCTCAGCGAGGGCCGCATGATTCGTATCGAAAACATTTCTAATCTTAATCGCGAATTTGCCAGCAGCCGGCGCGGCTTCTTGAAGGGCCTGGTGGGAGCGGGCGCGTTTGTGTTGAGCGTTCGCCTGATGCCGGAGCAGTTGTTTGGGGCTACCGCGAATGCCGCGTCCGATGCCATGACCAATGCGCCGCTGCGGCCGAATGTGTATCTGGCAATCGGCACGGATGGAACCGCCTACATCATCGCGCACCGTTCTGAGATGGGCAGCGGGAGCCGGACGGCATTGCCGCGCATTGTGGCGGATGAATTGGACGCGGACTGGGCGCGCGTGAAAATCGTCCAGGCAACCGGCGATGAAAAATATGGCGATCAGGATACGGACGGGTCCCATTCAGTGCGGAGCTTCTTTGACGCGCTGCGGGAGTCCGGCGCAGCCGCCCGGCTGATGCTGGTGCAAGCCGCGGCCGCTCAATGGGGAGTGCCCGTAGCGGAGTGCGGGACTGAATTGCACACGGTAGTTCACAAGCTGTCCAACAAAAAACTTGGTTATGGAGATCTGGCGGCCGCGGCAGCCAAATTGGAAGTGCCGAAAAAGGAAGAACTCAAACTGAAGGCGCGCAACGAGTGGCGCTACATCGGGAAAGGCACGGCAAGCTACGACCTCAAGGACATGTGCATGGGAAGAGCGGGCTACGGGCAGGATACCCGCATGGAAGGGATGCTCTACGCGAGCGTCGCGCACCCGCCGGTTTTCGGAAGCAGCGTGAAATCGGTGGATGACAAAGCGACGCTGGGTGTTGCAGGTGTGAAGCAGACGGCGACGATCGAGGCATTCAAACCACCCGTTGGATTTCAGGCCTTGGGCGGCGTCGCAGTACTGGCGGACAACACATGGGCGGCGATGCAGGGAAGAAAAAAACTGAAGATCGAGTGGGAGAAGAGCCCGCACAGCGTCTGGAATTCGGAAAGCTACAAGAAAGAGCTGCAGGACACGGCGAGAAAGCCAGGGAAAGTGGTGCGTGAGAACGGCGATGTGGATGCAGCCTTCGCGAAAGGCGGGAAGATCGTCGAAGCAGAGTATTACGCGCCGATGCTGGCGCACGCCTCAATGGAACCACCGGCAGCGCTGGCGGTATTCCGCGACGGAAAAGTGGAAGCATGGGCGGCGACGCAGAACCCCCAAGGCGCGCGCGATGCAATTGCGCAGGCGGTGGGATTGAAGAAGGAAGATGTGACGGTAAACGTGACGTTGCTCGGCGGTGGGTTTGGCCGCAAGTCTTTTCCAGATTTTGCCGTGGAAGCGGCGGTGCTCTCAAAGAAAACAGGGAAGCCGGTAAAAGTGGTCTGGAGCCGGGAAGACGATATCAAGTTTGACGTGTACCACTCGGTTGCGGCGATGTACATGAAAGCCTCACTGGGAGGTGATGGAAGACCGACCGCGTGGCTGCAACGGACCGTATTTCCACCGATTGGCTCGACGTTTGACACTGCGGCAACTTATTCCGATCCGGGTGAACTGGGCCTCGGATTCTCGGATGTGCCGTTCGCGGTTGCGAATCTTCGTGCTGAGAACGGGCCTGCGACGGCTCACGTGCGGATCGGCTGGTTTAGGTCGGTGGCAAACGTGTATCACGCATTTGGAATTCAATCTTTTGCGGATGAATTGGCGCACGCGGCGGGGAAAGATCCACTTGAGTACCAACTACAATTGCTGGGACCTGATCGCATCGTTCCAAGGAGCGATCTTCCCAAGGAATTCCCGAATTACGACGGGGATTACGAAAAGTATCCGATTGATACGGCGAGATTCCGCCGCGTGCTTACGCTGGCAGCGGAGAAGGCTGGATGGGGTAAGCGGAAATCTGGGAACGGTTACGGAATCGGGCTGGCGATGCACCGGAGCTTCCTGACCTACGTAGCAACGGTCGTGCAAGTGCAAGTCAATGAGGCCGGCCAAGTGCAAATCACGCGCGTGGACACTGCTCTTGACGCTGGCACGATCGTGAACCCAGAAACGATAAGGCAGCAGTTCGAAGGCGCCGCGGTGATGGGAACTAGCCTGGCATTCTACGGAGAGATTACCGCCACGAATGGCGTGATTAACCAGTCCAACTTCGACACGTTCCAGGTCGCGCGGATGAACGTAGCACCGCAAGAGACTAACGTCTACATCGTCCCTAGCGACGCGCCGCCGGCGGGCATCGGCGAACCAGGCGTGCCGCCTTTTGCGCCAGCGTTGTGTAATGCGATCTTTGCCGCGACCGGCAAGCGCATCCGGGAGTTGCCCTTGGCAAAGGCGGGTCTTGCCTAGAATTCCGCTTCGAACGAGTTTATCTTGCTAGCTACCCTGGAGGCGTCTTCGAGGCTGACCCCATAAGCCTCTGCCACTTCTTTCGCCTCCTTTTCCCATGACCGGCGCCAGTCTTCTTCCGGTCGTTTCGCTTGTCCGGACTTTCGAAACTGTTGCTCCTCGATGCCCATCGCGATCTTCAACTTGTACCAGCGGACCTTGAGCTCCAATTCCACTGCCATGAGCCTGGTTGCACCCGTGTAATGGCTGCGTTCCTCGTCCGTCAGCGCCCCGAGGCGTGCTTCACCATTTCCTTTCTTTTCTTTCATGCCTTCCGCTCATTCTGCTTGGACTGCGTTCTGTGTTGGTGGGCCCGCCAGGATTTGAACCTGGGACCAACGGATTATGAGTCCGCTGCTCTAACCGCTGAGCTACGGGCCCCACGCACTTATAAGATACTACACCGAAAAGACTTAGTGGACATTCGGCGATTCGAGAAAAATCTGCCCTTCCGCCCCGGTGCTAGTTTTGGTGTCAGTTGGAGTCGCTGAAACGGCCCCGGTCAGCCTCTCAACGGCGGCTAGGGTATGCCTCGGCGTAAGGTGGGAGTAGCGAACCGTCATCTGAATGCTCTTGTGA